>NZ_BCPR01000001.1 GCF_016586165.1 Dyella sp. EPa41
GGTGTTGGCGGGGCCCTGCGGTCGCGCACTGGGTGCGCTCCTACAATGGTGTGTGGGTGGGCTGCGCCGTTGAGGTGCGATCGCCATGCGGTTGGTCTTCGCGGGTGGTTCGCCTTGGTAAGCCCTCCGTTCCTGTAGGAGCGCACCCAGTGCGCGAAAAGCCTACGGAGTGGTGTTGGCGGGGCTCTGCGGTCGCGCACAGGGTGCGCTCCTACAACGGTGTTGGTATGGCTGCGCCGTTGAGGTGCGATCGTCATGCGGTTGGTCTTCGCGGGTGGTTCGCCTTGGTAAGCCCTCCGTTCCTGTAGGAGCGCACCCAGTGCGCGAAAAGCCTACGGAGTGGTGCTGGCGGGGCTCTGCGGTCGCGCACAGGGTGCGCTCCTACAGGATGGTGGTCGGGGAACGGCGTTGAAGAGGTGGGTCGGGGGCTGGGGCGTTCGAGGGCGTTCGACTGCGCTCAGGAAGCCGGTCACGTTGCCGATAGGTTTATCGAGGGCGGGGCACTTTCCGCCGGGGTTCGGTGCTAACGTCCGCTTTAAGCGGACTGGACGTGTTCGGCGTCCGGCACCATACGCTGCCGTTTCGGCCATACGAGGCGGCCCATGTCCAACGCGGAAGCACTGGGAGCTTCGTCATCCAAGTGGGTTGCAGCATGAACGACGGGTATTACAAGCGCCATGGATGAGCAGAAGGTGGAATCGAATCGGGGCGCTCCCGTCTTCATCGCTTTGATCACGCTGCTCACCCTGCTGGTGCTTGGCGCACCGCATTTCGAGTTTCCCAAGATCGCGCCCAAGATCGTTCCGGTGGCACGCCCCATCGCGCCGACCGTCGATCTCTGGCTCAGCACGCAGGATCGCCGGTTGAGGCTCGAGCGGCAGCCGGAGATCGAGATGGCGGCGCGCGGCTCGTCGCCCGTCGACGTGGTGATCGATGTCGACAAGAAGTTCCAGACCATGACCGGTTTCGGCGCCGCGATGACGGATTCATCGGCCTGGCTGCTGCAGAACAAGCTGGGTGGTTTGCAGCGCAGCGCGCTGCTGCACGAGATCTACGGGCCGCCGCCCAACCTCAACCTGACCATGATGCGCCTGACCATCGGCGCGTCGGATTTCTCGTTGAAGCCATACACGCTCGATGACGTGCCCTTCGGGCAGGACGACCCGGACCTGGCGCATTTCAACGTCACGCCCAATCTGCGCAACGTGATACCCACGGTGCGCGAGGCGCTCTCCATCAACCCCTCGCTGCTCATCGTCGCGTCGTCGTGGACGGCGCCGGCATGGATGAAGACCAGCCAGAACGTCATTGGCGGCGAGTTGCTGGAGCAGTACGAAGACACCTACGCGAGCTACCTGGTCAAGTATCTCGATGCCTACCGCAACTACGGCATCCCGATCTACGCATTGACGATGCAGAACGAGCCCAGCTTTGTCCCGATCACCTATCCGGGCATGGAAATGTCGGCGTCGACGCGCGCGCGCGTGATCGGGCAATACCTTGGCCCGAAGCTGGCGCGGCGCAAGCAGAAGACCCGCATCCTGGAATGGGACCACAACTGGAGCCAGCCCGAGCAGCCGTTGAGCGTGCTGTCCGACCCGGATGCCGCCAAATACATCGATGGCGTGGCCTGGCATTGCTATGAAGGCAGCCAGTACGCGCAGGGCCGGGTGCATCGCGCGTATCCCGACAAGGACACCTACATCACCGAATGTTCGGGCGGCGATTGGGCATCGGCCGCCAAGGGCGAGCTGATCTGGTTTTCGCGGAACCTGCTGGTCACGGGCATTCGCCAGTGGGCGCGCGGCGTCATCTACTGGAACTTGGCGCTGGACGAAAACCACGGTCCGCATTTCGGCGGCTGTACGCTCTGCAAGGGCGTGATCCTGATCGACTCGAAGACCGGCGAAGTGAGCCGCAACGACGAGTACTACGCGTTGGCGCACTTCAGCAAGTTCGTGCTGCCCGGCGCGGTGCGGGTGGAATCGACCGCGACCGAGAAGGAGCATCTGGACAACGTGGCCTTCCAGAATGTTTCCGATGGATCGATCGTGCTGGTGATGGTGAACAGCAACAAGGAGGCTCGCCACGTGTCGGTCGCGGAGAGCCAGAGCCGCTTCGAATACACCATGCCGCCGGAAAGCGTGGCCACCTTCACCTGGAACCCCAGCCAGGCCGGCGCGTGGATGGGGCGCGCGTACTGGGCCTCCCCATGAACGCCGAGGGACGCAGGCGATAGCGTGCTATTTCGCCAAGGGTGCCAGCCACGCGAGCACGGCGTGCGACAGTTCAGTGCGCTTGTCGGAATACGCATGGTCGGTGGCGAGGTGCAGGGTGGTCACCTGATGATCACCTGCCTTGCGAAGGCCGGTGCTGAAAGCATCGTTCCACGGCGTGAGGCCATCGTCCGAGGTGATGACCAGGGCGGGGCGGTCCTTGAGCGCGGCGACCTTGGATAGAAAACGCCAATCGCGTGCATGCCCGGCCAGTTCCTGTGCCAGGCCGTCGGGCGTGCAGCCGCTGAGCGGCGCCATGCCTTCGTCGGCCAGCCCCGTGCTGGTGCCCTGGATGGCGGCCTGGCGGGTGCCCTTGCCGAGCAGCTCCTGAAACCTGCCGGCCATGTCGGCGGCCGAGATCATGCCGATGGCCTTGACCGCGGGGTCGGCCGCGCCGGCCTGCACGGCCATGAAGCCGCCCATGCTGTGCCCGATCAGGACGATGCGCGTGGTATCGATGCGGAGCCGCCTGGCGTTCTCGGGTTGCCGCAGATAGGCCAGGGCCGAGGCGACGTCCTCGACGCCGTGCGAGAAGGAGAAGTCGCCCGGCGTTCCCCATGATCCGCGGTAGTTGAAGTAAAGGACGTTCCAGCCCGCGCGGCGGATGTCCTGCGCGAGGTCCAGGTTGCGCTCGTTGCCGGGAAAGCCATGCAGCAGGACGACCGTCGGGTGCGGGCCGGCGCCTGCCGCCACGTAGACCAGGGCGTTCATCAGCGCGCCATGGCTGGGAATCTGCATCGTTTCCATGGAGGCGCGACGCTCGCCCTGCGGCGTCTGCGGGAGGCTGGTGGCATCGGTGTCCTTCATGGTTTCCGCGGTAGCGGAGGGAGGACACAGGACCAGGCCCGCCAACAGGCAAGCCGCCAGGAATGCACAGGTCGCGTGGCGCTTCATGGTCTTCTCCGGCGAGTGAATGGAAAGACGTGCAGTGGACGTGCGAGCACGGCCGCGATATGACGTCGTCGACCTGATGAAGCAGGTGCGTCGACGCGCCTACATCCAGGAGACGTCGACGACGTCGACTTCCATGCCCGGCGTCAGGGTGACTTCGCTGACCTCTTCGGCGTTGATCACGGCGCCGTTGCCCTCGCGACCCTGTGCGATCTCGGGCCAGCGCTGCACGGCGAGGTCGACCGCCTTGTCCAGGGCGGCGTTCGCATCGGCCGCCGAGACCACGCCGTACAGTTCGAAACTTGCGGTTCCGTCGAGGTGGGCAAAACCCTCCCCAACGGCCATCACGGCCCAAAGATTCATGTCTTCCCCCGATGTCCCAAGCCGGCCTTGCTTCAATGGCCGGCTGCCCTGGTATCCCCGGGCGCCAGTATGGCAACTCTCCCGGGCGCTGGGGAGGCCGCCATGCGGCTTGGCCGTTTGGCCGTCCGTTTGGGTCGAACCTGGCGCCCCAGCCGCCTTCGGCCGCGTTGTGGGCGTCAGCGGCCACCTGCGCCATGGCGATCGGGCGCGAATGGTAAAATGCCCGCTTTCCCACACGACGATTCCGCCATGGGCCACGAAGCTTTCTATCCGATCGGCACGCCGGGACAGCCTTGGGGCGCGCAGGAACGCGCCACCTGGCTGGCCAAACAGGTCAAGCAGCGCAGCTACGCGCAGGATGTGTTGAGCGCCGTCGAGCGCCTGCGCGGCGACTTCGACGTGGCCGAGTACGGTGCGTTGACCTACGGCGCGGAGCATTACCCCTTGGTCGTCGTTCGCAGCCGCTCGTGGCGGGACGATCTGCCGGTGGTGCTGGTGACGGGTGGCGTGCATGGCTACGAAACCAGCGGCGTGCATGGCGCGCTGCAGTTCCTGCAGCAGCACGCGGGCGAATATGCGGGCCGTGCGAACCTGATGGTGGTGCCCTGCGTCAGCCCGTGGGCGTACGAGCGCATCCATCGCTGGAACCCCGACGCGCTCGATCCCAACCGCAATTTCCGCAAGGACAGCCCGGCGGGCGAGTCGGCCGCGCTGGTGGATCTGCTGGAGCCGTTGCGCGACGTCGTGCTGATGCACATCGACCTGCACGAAACCACCGACTCGGACGAATCGGAATACCGGCCCGCGCTGGCCGCGCGCGACGGCAAGCCGTTCGAGCCCGGTGAAGTGCCCGACGGCTTCTACCTGGTGGACGATGCCGATCAACCGCAGCCGGCGTTCCAGCAGGCCGTGGTCGAGGCCGTGGCCAAGGTCACCCACATCGCCGACGCCGACGCTCGCGGCGAGATCATCGGGTCGCCGCTGCTGCTGCCAGGCGTGATCAAGTTTCCGGTGAAGCAGTGGAGCCTGTGCGCCGGCATCACCCATGCGCGCTACGCGACGACCACCGAGGTCTATCCCGACAGTCCGCGCGCCACGCCTCAGCAGTGCAATGACGCGCAGGTGGCGGCGGTGCGTGCGGCGATCGATTACGCGTTGACCCATCGCGATTGATGGGCCCTGGCGCCGGGCGGGCGCCGCGCCTGGGCGATGGTTTGCCATTGGTTTGGACGTCCGTTTCCCCCGGGGCTCGCCGACACGGCGAGCCCCGGGGGATCTTCAGGAGATGTCGATGCCGCAGCCCGAACGCCATCCATCCACCCTGGCCGCCATCGGCCTGCGGGCGCGCAAGGGCGGCGCCGTGGCGGTCGGTGTCTGCGTCGAGCACGGCGAGCCGCGCGTCGTCCTCTCCACGATGCTTGAAACCGGTACGGCAGGCGACCGGCTCGCCCTGGAGCCCTATCGGCTCGCCGCGGACATGGCGCGAAGCCCGACGGGCCGCGCGACCGGCGAGATGACGGCCATCGTTGCCGAGGGACGCCGACGGCAGGAGCAACAGGCCGCCGAGGCGTTGCGGGCCATCGTCGACCAGCTTGGCGCGGCCGCATGCAGGCCCGCCGTGGTCGCGCTGCTGGTGAACCGTGCCGGCTGGATCACCGACCTGCTCGATTACAGCCTGGCCTGGGCCGAGCACGTGCCCGTGGCCGAAGCACTGGCGGTGCGCGATGCGCTTCGTGCCGCGTCCGCGCGATGCGGTATCGACAAGGTGGAGCTGGACGAAAAATCGCTGCCCGGGCTTGCCGTCCAAGTGCTCGGGCAGCCGACCGTCGACATCGAGCTGCGGCTCAAGCGCCTTGGCACGGCGGTGGGAAAGCCTTGGCGCAAAGAGCAGAAACTCGCCTGCCTCGCCGCCTGGCTCGCGGTGATCCAAAGGCATTGAAGCGGCGCCGCACCGTTCGCGCGTCCGCAGGCCGTGCTGTCGAAAGGACGTCCGGATGGGCATCGGTGCGCGCTTCGTGCCACCGCTGCGCTGCCACGGCGATCAGGATTCCCTGGCTTTGCGGCGGCTGCGCTTCTTCGCCGCCGGCGCAGGCGTTTCCTTGAGGGTTGGCGCGCTGGCGGCACCCAGCTGTTCCAGCCACGCCAGATCGTCGATATAGGCGAGGAACTGCTGCAGGTAGCCGGGCGAGAGGTCGCGCATGAGCGCGATCGAGCGATGCACGAGCGCGCTGGAATTGAGCGGTCCGGCATGGGTTGGCGCCTGCTCCATCGACTGGCGCACCTGGCTCTGCGTGCGCACCTGCGACCAGATCTGCTGGAACTCGTCGAGCGCCTCCAGCGGCGGCAGCGAAACGGCCTCGTCCGCGTCGACACCCGGCGGCACGCGGTTGTCACGGGCCGCCACGCGCCGGCTGAGCTCATCGACCAGCGCGCCGAGCGGCCCGCGAGCGGACGATTCGGCCGTTGACGTATCGACAGGCGCCGCCTTTGCCACGTCGCGCGCGTACGCATCGAGCAACGACGAGAGCTTCTCGTCGAGCACCTGGCGTACGGCGCCGGTCTGCTCGCGGGTGCGCCGTTCCAGCGCCTCGATGAAGTGAAAGCGCACGGCGTCGACGCGGTCGGCGCGTTGTGCGCGCCAGGTGTCGAGCAAGGTCCGCGCGCGCGTCACCGCCTCAGTCATGGGCGGCGACGGTGGTGTTGGACGGCTTGGGGATCGGCGCGATTTCCACGCGGCGGTTCTTCGCGCGCCCTTCTTCGTTCGCGTTCGAGCTCACCGGTTGCTCCGCGCCGAACGCGGCGGCAAACAGCGAGGTCGCCGGCACGCCTTCGGCGATCAAGGCGCGCGTGACGGTGAGCGCGCGTTCGGCCGAGAGTTCCCAGTTGTCGGTGAACTGGCGGTTGCCGTCGCGCACCTGGCGGTCGTCGGTGAAGCCGCTCACCATCAGGATCTCGTCGCGGGACTTCAGGTAGTTGGTAAGCGGACCGGCGAGGCTCTTCAGCAGCTCGCGGCCCTCCGGCTGCAGCTGGTCGGAGTTGAGCGCGAACAGCACGTTGCCACGGATGCCGATGCGGCCGTTGACGAGCGTGACGCGGCCGGCGGCCAGCGGCGCGGCGAGTGCCTGCTCCAGGGTCATGCGTCGCTGCGCTTCGGCCTGGCGCTGCTTCACCTCTTCGTCGAGCCGGTGCGAAAGCTGCAGCTGCACGCCGATCACGCCGACGAGGATCAGCACGAATGCGCCCAGCAGCACCGACATCAGGTCGCCGAAGGCGGCCCAGATGGGCGCGGAGGATTCGCCTTCGAGCTCGATGTCCTCGTTCATGCCGCGTCGGCTCCGGCGGTGCGCTGCCCGGCGAGCAACTGCACTTCCTCGATGATCTGCTTTTGCGACAGCATGCTGAGGTCGATGACTTCCTTCGCCTGCGCCACGTAGTACGCCAGCTGCTCGTCACTGCGCGCGAGCGACTTGTCCAGTGCGGCTTCGATGCCCTGCAACCGTTCCATCAGCATCTCGTTCGACTGGCCGAACAGCTGCACGGCGGCGCCGAAGGCTTCGCCCAGGCTCGCCACTTCGATGGCGCTGCCGGTGACCTGCGCGGACACCGTTTCGAGCTTGCCGGTTTCGGCTTCGACATGATCGGTGAAGCGCGTGCCGACGCGTTCGAGCAAGGCGGCCGAGCTGCCGACCAGCGCATCCACGGCTTGCCGCTGCTCGGTCGAGGCGTGGTTGACGGCGTCGAGCAGCGTTTCCAGCGTGCCGAGCAGGCGCGCGCGTTCGTCCAGCATCGCGGTGTCGCGCACCATGCTGTCGGAGAGCTTCTGGCGCAGCTCGGCGATGACCTCGGCGGCCGCCTTGGGCGCCTCGGAGGCGGTCTGCACCAGGCGCGAGATCTCCGCGATGGTTTCCCTGGCGTGCGACTGGGCCTGGGCGGTGACGTCGCGCGCGGTTTGCGCGAGCGTGTCGCAGATGCCCTGCTGGCGTTGCGCCACCTGCTCGCCCGCCTGCTCCCAGTGCTTGCCGAGCGCGTCGGTCATCGCGCCGAGCGTATCGGTCCAGGTGGCCAGGCGCTGCTGGTCGCGTGCTTCCAGCGCGGACTGCAGCTCGGCGTGGGAACCTTGCACCACGCGCACCAGCGAGCTTGCATGTTCCTCGAAGGTGGCCGCGGATGCGGCCAGCATCTGCTGGCTGCGCTCGGCGAGCTGCGCGTTGAGCGTGTCCTGGCGCGACAGCGCATCGCTCCATGCCTGGGCGGCGCGGTTCGTCGCGGCTTCCAGCTGCGTCGACGTGCCTTGCAGCAGATCGCCGGCGCGCTGTTCGAAGGTTGCGCTGAACTGCTCCAGCGTCTGGCCCAGCCGGCCGGCGAGCTTGCCGTTCGTTTCGCGGTGTTCCGCGAGCGCGCCCTGCCACAGGCCCGCCACGGTGGTGGTGGTCTTGTCCAGCTGGGCCGACACGCCGTCGAGCTGGCGCTGCACGGCCTGGGTGATGTGGTGGTGCAGCGCGCCCGTCTCGCGCGTCAGCCCGGCCATGGTCGCCTCGACCACCGGTTGCAACGCGGCACTCGCGGCGCTGGCGCTGCCGGCGATGCTTTCCTTCAGCGACGCTTCGACGGACGAGGCAAGGCGCGTGTAGACGGCTTCGGTGCGCGCATGGAACGCCTCGTGACTGGTCGTCTGGCGTTCGTGCGCGGTGAGATTCTGCCGTTCGATGGCGGTCATCATCGCCTGCAGCTGCTCGACCAGCGCCGGCATCTGGGCCGTCTGCTGCTGCAGCAGCTTGAACGCTTCCTCGCGCTGGTACGTCTTGGAGTAGACGCGCAGCGTGGTGGCGGCCTTCGAGTCGAGCTGCTGCGTGGCGTGCAGGCGCTCGCGGCGGCTCAGCGCGGAAAGCAGGCCCAGCATCGCCGAGCTGGCGACACCGGCGATGGAGGTGCCGAATGCAAAGCCGAGGCCCTTTACCGGTGCGGCCAGCGAACTGCGCATGGCTTCCAGGTCGGTGGCGCTTTCCAGTGCCAGGCCGGTGCCGCGCAGCGTCGCCATCATGCCCAGCAGCGTGCCCAGCATGCCGAGCAACACCAGCATGCCGACCAGGTACGGCGTCAACGCCGGCGTCGGCATCGCCACGCGCTCGCCTTCGATGCGCAGGCGAGCGTTGTTGCGCACGCCGGGATGCAGGCGTTCCAGCCATTCGCCCAGGCTCGGCGGCGCCGCGGACAGATCCGCGACGGCACGCTGCAGCGAAGCCGTGGCCTGCCGGTACCGATGCAGTTCGAAGGC
The DNA here is from genome assembly GCF_016586165.1 of Dyella sp. EPa41. GTDB lineage: Bacteria > Pseudomonadota > Gammaproteobacteria > Xanthomonadales > Rhodanobacteraceae > Dyella. The sequence continues at coordinate 8,806 of NZ_BCPR01000001.1, forward strand.
GCCGGCGAGATAGCACGCGGCGATCAGCATCGCGACGGCCGCGCCCAGCGGGTTGGAGCCGATGTAGCCGATGCCGATCCAGCAGGCGGCGGCAAGGCCGACGAGGAACACACCGAGATGGAGGAGGTTTCTGAGCATGACTAACCAGTTAGCGGGTGCGAAGAGCCGCGAGCAGCCCCTCGACCGGTTGAAAACGAACATCCAGTTCGGCGAGCAACACGCTCTGCATGTCCCTGCGGAAAGTATCGAGCCATGCGCCGGCGGAGGTGTTCCCCACGGACGGCGCATCGGCCGGTGTGTGCTGCGCGCTGTTGCGCAGCCGTTCGAAATGCTCGCCGAGCAGATGGGGCACGGCGGCCAGCAGCGTGTGTTCGCGCGGGCTGAGCGCGCGCTCCATGACCGCGTCCACCTCGGCGAGGCGGGCCATCTCGGGCGTCTTCTGGGCCAGCAGGTCGCGCAGGCGGCCGCGCAGGTTGCCCGTGGCGGTTTGCATGCGGCGTTGCATGGCGAGATAGCGCTGGCGGAAAGCCGTGTATTCCGCGTCGCCGTCGGTACTTTCCCCGGTGCCCTTGATCACCTCCGCGAGCGAGGCGCGCACGCGCGCGCACTCTTCCGCTTCGGCCTGGCCGAAGGCGGGCGCATCGAAGGCTTGCCCGGGTGCCCGGCGATCCATCGCCGTGGACAGCGCGATCGCATGCGTCCAGTCGAGCCATTGGCTCAACCGGTCCGAGAGCGATGCCCGGGACGGGGAAACGCCAGCGTCCGTCAGGCGAGCCAGCAGGCGAATGAACGTCGAGCCGCGGATGCTTGTTCGTGGAGAGTCCTGCGCCATACTACGGACGTCAAAAACTCCATATTTTACACGGTTATGGAGCGAAGACGCCCTGCGGCGGACACGGCGTTGCCGGGATATCGTTCAGCACGGCGACGAATCGCCCCGCGACAGGTGGCCCATGCAGCTCATCTTCACCAAAGGCGCCGGCAAGCACGACCGCATGGAGGTCGTCCGCGAGGGCGCGCCGAACCGGCAGATCGACTGCCCCAAGCAGGGCATCATCCCGCATGACATGGTGCATTACGCCGTGGAGAGCGTGCTGCACAGGCGCGGCTTCGTCACGCGCGTGGCGACGGGCGAGACGCCGGATTTCCGCATGGACGCGCAAGCCGAAAGCGATGGCGTGGAGCGCCTGGTCGAGGTGTTCCAGGCCGACGGATGGGCCGGCTGGAGCAGCGCGCCGGCGGACATGCTGGATCTCTACCGCGTCACCTGCCAGGCCAGGCAGTGCGAGCCGCTGGCCGTGGACGTAGCGGACGTGCAGGCCGTGCGGGAACGCATCCTCGCGCTCACCACGCGCTGGCAGGCCACGGGCGTGGGCCAGTCGATGGCGCTGGCGTTCTAGCGCCGCGGGGCTTCAGTCCGTCTGCAGCTCGGCCACGAAATCGTAGATGTCGCCGCGATACCACGAGGTGGTGAACTCCACCACGCGGCCGTCGTCGAGGAAGCTGCGGCGCTCGATGTTGAGGCCCGCGCTGCCCGCCGGCACGTGCAACAGGCGCGCCTGCTGGGCGCCGAGCGAGACCGCGCGCAGGCGCTGCAAGGCGCGGCGAGGGCGCGCGCCAAGGGTTTCCAGCACCTGGTACAGCGAGTCGTGCACGATCATCGGGTCGGGCAGCACGCTGGCGGGCACCACGCTGCGCTCGATCGCCAACGGTTCTTCCTTGGCATAGCGGACGCGGTGCAGGCGCGCGACCAGCACGCCGGGCGAGAGGTTGAGCGCCATCGATTCCTCGGGCGTCACCTCGCCGATGCTGCGCTCGAAGAATTCCGAACGCGGGTTCAGGCCGCGGGCGCGCAGGTCTTCGGTGAAGCTGGTGAGGCGCGACATCGGCTTGATGATGCGTTCGGCCACGAAGGTGCCGGCGCCATGGCGCTGGTTCAGCAGGCCCTCTTCGACAAGGCCGGCGATGGCCTTGCGCACGGTGACGCGCGAAAGCTGCAGCAGGCGCGAGAGATCGCGCTCGCTCGGCAGGGCCTGTCCCGGCTCGATGTCGCGGTGCTCCACCACGTTGCGGATGGCCCGGCGCAGGCGCAGGTAGGCCAGCGGCTGGTTCACGGCCGGATCACGGCTGAGGCGGCGATATTCGTTGACGAGGGCGGTTTCCATGCCTGCACGATACCAATGAGAATACCAATCGCGCAATCAGGCGCTGCGACGCGGCTTTCCGGTGGTACCAATTCAGGCGTTGGATCCGTGCTCAAGGCAGGCTGACAAAGGCGCGCCGGGGAACTGGTGTTGTCTGGTATTTCACTGGTACGATCGTCAGGCATTGCACGTGGTATGCATGCCACGTGTCGCTCCCCGCATCGCTCGAGGTGACTGAAGTGACTGCTTCTCCCCTGCCGGTCGAACCCTTCGACCTGGTGATCTTCGGCGGAACCGGCGACCTCGCCGTACGCAAGCTGCTGCCCGCGCTGTACCACCGCTATGCGGACGGGCAGGTTCCCGAGACCAGCCGCATCATCGGCATCGCCCGCGAGGGGCTCGACGACGAGGGCTACCGTGCCAGCACGCGCAAGGCGCTGCAGGAAAACGGCGGCGACAAGAGCAAGATCGACGCCTTCCTGAAGCTGGTGAACTACCGCTCGCTGGATGCGCGCAAGGACGAGGGCTGGGACGATTTCGCCGCGATGATCGGCGGCCAGCCCGACCATGTGCGCGTGTTCTACCTGTCCACCTCGCCCGAGCTGTTCGTGGACATCTGCAACCGCCTTGGCCATCACGGCCTCAACAAGGGCAAGGCGCGCGTGGTGCTGGAAAAGCCCATCGGCCGCGACCTCAGCAGCGCCAACCAGATCAACGATGCGGTCGGTCGCGTGTTCGACGAATCGCAGACCTATCGCATCGACCATTACCTCGGCAAGGAAACGGTGCAGAACCTGCTGGCGCTGCGCTTCGGCAACATCCTGTTCGAGCCGCTGTGGAACGCCGAGCACATCGACCACGTGCAGATCACCGTGGCCGAAACGCTGGGCGTGGGCCAGCGCGCGGGTTACTACGACCATGCCGGCGCGCTGCGCGACATGGTGCAGAACCACATCCTGCAGCTGCTGTGCATGGTGGCGATGGAGCCGCCCTCCTCGCTGTCGCCCGACGCGGTGCGCGACGAGAAGCTCAAGGTGCTGCGCTCGCTCAAGCACATCGACGAAAGCAACGCCGGCCAGCTCACCGTGCGCGGCCAGTACCGCGCGGGCGCGGCCGAAGGCCAGAGCGTGCCCGGCTATCTCGACGAGCTGAAGGACCACAAGTCGAACACCGAAACCTTCGTGGCGGTGAAGGCGGAAATCGCCAACTGGCGCTGGGCCGGCGTGCCGTTCTACCTGCGCACCGGCAAGCGACTGCCCGAGCGCGTGTCCGAGATCGTGGTGGTGTTCAAGCCGGTGCCGCATTCGATCTTCGATCCGTCGGCGGGCGTGCTCGCGCAGAACCGCCTGGTGCTGCGCCTGCAGCCGGACGAGAACATCAAGCTGTGGGTGACCATCAAGCATCCCGGCCCGGGTGGCCTGCGGCTGCGCCACGTGTCGCTGGACATGAGCTTCGCCGAAGCCTTCGGCGTGCAGCAGCCCGATGCGTACGAGCGCCTCATCCTCGACGTGGTGCGCGGCAACCCGACCTTGTTCATGCGCCGCGACGAAGTGGAGGCGGCGTGGCATTGGGCCGATCCCATCCTTGCCGCGTGGGCGGACAGCGGCGAGTCGCCGCGACCGTACACCTCGGGCACCTGGGGCCCGAGCGCTGCCGTGGCGCTGATCGAGCGCGACGGACGTACCTGGAACGAGGACAGTGAATAAGCCGGTGTCCAACACCGTCGATCGCCATGCACCGGCGTTTCACCTGTGCATGGCGGCCCCAGGCCTAGACTCGTGTTCCCGCCACGCGTGTGCCGTCCGCGCAGCCCGATTTGCCCAACCATGCCGCCGATCTTGAACGTCACGACCCATAGTTTCACCGACTGTCACGCCCTGGCCGACGCCCTGGCCGAGCGCATCGCGGACCGCCTGCGCGAAGGCATCGCCGAACGCGGCCACGCCCTGCTCGCCGTCTCGGGCGGCAGCACGCCGAAGCATCTGTTCGAGCGCCTGTCGCGGCAGGCGGTGGATTGGGCCAAGGTGCAGGTCACCCTGGTGGACGAGCGCTGGGTGCCCGAAACCAGCGAGCGCTCCAACGCCGCGATGGTGAAGGCCCTGTTGCTGCAGCACGCGGCGTCGGCCGCGCAGTTCGTGCCGCTGTACGCCGATGCGCCCACGCCCGAAGCCGGACTCGTCGCCCTGCGCGCACGCGTGGCGTCGCTGCAGCTGCCGTTCGATGCGGTGGTGCTGGGCATGGGCAACGACGGCCACACGGCATCGTTCTTCCCCGGCGGCGATCGCCTGCCCGAAGCGCTCGACGCCCACAGCGAGGTGCGCGTGCTGCCGATGCGCGCGCCGGGCGCCGGCGAGCCGCGCGTCACGTTCACGCTGTCGGCGCTGCTGCAGACGCGCGCGCTGTACCTGCATATCGAAGGCGACGCCAAGCGCCAGCTGCTGGCGGATGCGCGGCTGGGCCTGGGCGAAGCCGCCCATTTCCCGGTGCGCTCGGTGCTGACGCAGGCACACGTACCGGTGGCCGTGTACTGGTGCCCGTAAGACGCGGCGCCACCCTGATGGAAGGCGTGCCACGCGGCGCGCCAGCCGATTTTCCCGGAGTTGCAACATGACTGTGCTTCACCCCGTTCTTGCCGAAGTCACCGAGCGACTGCGCGAGCGCAGCCGCGAATCGCGTGCCGACTACCTGCGCCGCATCGATGGCGCGCAGGGCGGCAGCGTGCACCGCGAGCGCCTTTCCTGCGGCAACCTCGCCCACGGCTTCGCCGCATGCGGCGCCACCGACAAGGAGCGCCTGCGCGAAGGCCATGCGCCGAACCTCGCCATCATCAACGCGTACAACGACATGCTCTCGGCGCATCAGCCGTACGAGCGCTATCCGGAGCTGATCCGCAACGTCGCGCGCGACATCGGCATTACCGCGCAGATGGCCGGCGGCGTTCCGGCGATGTGCGATGGCATCACGCAGGGTCGCGCCGGCATGGAGATGTCGCTGTTCTCGCGCGACCTCATCGCCATGGCCACGGCGATCTCGCTCTCGCACGACATGTTCGACGGCGCGCTTTACCTCGGCATCTGCGACAAGATCGTGCCGGGCCTGCTGATCGGCGCGCTGAGCTTCGGCCATCTGCCCGGCATTTTCGTGCCCAGCGGCCCGATGCCCAGCGGCATTAGCAACGAGCAGAAGTCGAAGGTGCGCCAGGCCTATGCCGAGGGCAAGGCCACCAAGGCCGAGCTGCTGGAAGCCGAGGCCGCGTCCTACCACGCACCGGGCACCTGCACGTTCTACGGCACCGCCAACTCCAACCAGATGCTGATGGAGATCATGGGCCTGCACCTGCCGGGTGCGAGCTTCGTGGCGCCGGACACGCCGCTGCGCGACGCGCTGACGCGCGAGGCCGTGCTGCGCGTGGCCGAGCTGAGCGCGCCGGGTTCCTCGCATCTGCCGCTGGGCCACATCGTCGACGAGCGCGCCATCGTCAACGGCGTGATCGGCCTGCATGCCACCGGTGGCTCCACCAACCACCTGCTGCATCTGGTCGCCATCGCGCGTGCGGCCGGCATCGAGCTGCGCTGGGACGACTTCGACGCGCTGTCGTCGGTGATCCCGCTGCTGGCGCGCGTGTATCCGAACGGCTACGCCGACGTGAACCAGTTCCACGAGGCCGGCGGCATGGCCTTCCTGATCGACCAGCTGCTGAGCCAAGGCCTGCTGCACGCCGACGTGCGCACCGTGTTCGGCACCGGTATGGACGGCTATACGCAGGTGCCCCATATCGACGACGCCGGCGCCCTGGTGTGGAAGCCGGTTTCCAGGGAAAGCGGCAACCGCGGCGTATTGCGCGGCGTGGCCGAGCCGTTCCGCGCGGACGGTGGCCTGCGCATGCTGAGCGGCAACCTGGGCCGCGCGGTGATCAAGGTGTCCTCGGTGCCCGAGGACCGCCAGGTGATCGAGGCACCGGCCATCGTGTTCCACGACCAGGACGACGTGCGCAAGGCGTTCGAGCGCGGCGAACTCAACCGCGACTTCATCGCCGTGGTGCGCTTCCAGGGCCCGCAGGCGATCGGCATGCCGGAGCTGCACAAGCTGACGCCGACGCTGTCGGTGCTGCAGGACCGCGGCCACCGCATCGCGCTGCTCACCGACGGCCGCATGTCCGGCGCTTCCGGACGCGTGCCGGCGGCGATCCACGTGACGCCCGAAGCGCAGGACAACGGCGCCATCGCGCGCATCCGCGACGGCGACATCGTGCGCCTGGATGCGGTGAACGGACGCCTGGACGTGTTGGTCGACGCGGCGGAATTCGAGGCGCGCGTGCCGGCGACCGCGGATCTGTCGGCCCATCAGTTCGGGCTGGGACGCGAGCTGTTCGGCATGTTCCGTCGCAACGCCACGACCGCCGACCTTGGCGCGGGCGTGTTCTGACGCATTGCCCTCCTCTTTGAACGCATTCACGGAACGCCATGAGCATTGAACAGAAACAGCAGCAGGTTGAAGCCACCTTGCGCCTGGCGCCGGTGGTGCCGGTGGTGATCATCGAAAACGCGCGTGACGCGGTGCCGATGGCGCGCGCGCTGGTCGCCGGTGGCACGCCCGCCATCGAGATCACGTTGCGCACGCCCGCCGCGCTCGACGCCATCAAGGCCGTCGCCGAGGAAGTGGAAGGCGCCGTGGTCGGCGTGGGCACCGTGCTCAGCGCCAAGGACCTGCGTGCCGCACACAAGGCGGGCGCGCGTTTTGCCGTGTCGCCGGGCGTGTCGCCAGGCCTGCTCGATGCGGCCGACGACAGCGAGCTGCCGTTGCTGCCCGGCACCGCCACCGCGAGCGAGGTAATGACGCTGCTAGAGCGCGGCTATCGCCATGTGAAGTTTTTCCCGGCGGTGCCGGCCGGCGGCGCCAAGCTGGTGGGCGCCTGGGCCAGCCCCCTGCCGCAGATGAAGTTCTGCCCCACGGGTGGCATCTCGCTGGCGACGGCGCCGGACTTCCTGTCGTTGCCCAATGTCATCTGCGTCGGCGGTTCATGGCTGACGCCGGCCGACAAGCTGCGCAACGGCGACTGGGCCGGCATCGAGCAGCTCGCGCGCGAGGCCGCGGCGCTGCGCGCGAAGTAACCGCGGCAGGAGCGCACCCAGTGCGCGATCGCGATCCCCGCAATGACCCCTCGCATTGCTGCGGTCGCGCACTGGGTGCGCTCCTGCTTGAAGGTCAACGCACGGCGAGGGTGATCGTGAAGGCGGGGCTCTTGCCCTGGCGTGCCGCCGACCGCATCGGGTAGACGCGCACGGTGTAGTCGCCGTCCTGTTTCAGAGCGCCCGTCCAGCGGGCGTCGCCGGTGATCGAGGTGTTGACCAGGGCATCCTGGCCGCTCGGTGGCAACACGTTGAAGTACACCCCGCTGGGGCCCTGCAGCGCCACCGTCAGGCTCTGCCCGGCCTTCCCGCCCAGCACGTAGTCGTGCCCTTCGCCCAGCGCCGCGGTGAAGGTGGTGGAGTTCACGCCCTTGTCGAAACGGATGCGTTCGGAGGCGACGCTGCCGAAGCCTGTCAGCGCCACCACGGCGAACAGCAAGACGGCGGTCCATGCGCGCTCACGTTTCTTCATCGATACCATGGCTGCGACTCCGTTGACCCGGCAACGTGCGGTGCGCTGTCAATGACTCGACTGGCGTGGCGGCTGGTTGCCCGCGACGGCTCGCGTCCAGGCCACTATCGTGGCGTCGTCGTGAAGCTCCCGTGGAGCAGTTCGCCGCTGACGCGAACGTAACGACGCAGGGTGTTGAATGCCCGCACCTGACGGAGGGAGACGCACATGAACAAGCGCATCGGCGGCATGACCACGGGCTGCGTGGCCATCGCCTTGAGCCTTGCCTGCAGCGCGGGCGGCGCGCAGGACCTTGGCAAACTGGGCAGCATGATTCCCGGCGGTGGCTCCATGACCTCGGGCAGCATGGGCAACGTGGCCGGCCTGCTGCAGTACTGCGTGAAGAACAACTACCTCGGCGGCGACTCCGGCGCGTCGGGCATCCAGCAGCAGTTGATGGGCAAGCTCGGCGGTGGTTCTCAGTCAGCCGCGGGCAACTCCGAGCAAGGGTCTAGCACCAGCGACATGCTGGGCCAGCTCACCGGACAGAAGAAGTCCAAGTCGAGCACGGAAGCCACCGGCAGCGCGGGCGCAACCAGCGACCCCGGCTATCTCAGCGGCGCCAAGGGCATCCTGCAGGGCAGCAACGGCCAGCACATGGACCTCAACAGCCTCGGCGGTGGCTCGAGCGACCTGAAATCCCAGCTCACCACCAAGGTGTGCGATACCGTGCTGAAGCAGGGCAAGTCGTTCCTGCACATGTAACGCGCATCGCGTTCTTTTTCTTTTGTAGGAGCGCACCCAGTGCGCGACCGCGGACTGACAGGGTTGCCTCGATCTGCGGTGGTCGCGACGACGCAAGGGCAAGGTGCGTTGCGACGCGGCGGTCGCGCACTGGGTGCGCTCCTACAGAGATAGGAGAGGTTTTGGCGAGCACCCACCCCTCACCCCAGCCCTCTCCTCGCTCCTCAAAGCCGCGGCCATCCATGGCCGCTCCCCGCGTGCCCCGGAGGGGAGAGGGAGAACGGATGCGGCGCCTCATAGGGTTCATCACGGCTCAGCGAGGTTGCTTTAAGTCCTCTTCGCGTCGGCGCGTGGCGGTGTAGCCGCGTCGTTCGAGATAGTAACGAGCGCATCCCAGCTGGCCTCAGTCATCCGACGCTTCTATCCCACATATCGCTATGAGCCCTGGCTCTGAAGGCCATTTTCTTTGGGTTACTTTTCTTTTGGGCCAGCAAAAGAAAAGTGACTCGGCGGCCGGCAGGACGTCGAAACGCCCGCTGCGTAGGCGGCATGCTCGCGGAAGCGGGGCTACCGGAGGCAATAGCCCGCTTTCACAAGAGCAACAAACGTGCAGCCCACCGTGAAAGGCTGTCGCGCACAGGGTGCGCTCCTACAGGGGGGGCGGGGCTTTGCGCAGGCGGTATTCGTCGCGGCCCACGTAGATCGCCGCACCCAGCACCAGCAGCGCCAGCGCATACCAGGTGATCAGGTAACTGAGATGATTGTTCGGAAACGCGATCACCGTCAGCCCGCCCTGCGGCCATGAAGGCTTACCCTGGTCGAGTGTTCCGGGCGCAGCATCCTCGTCGACGAAGAACGGCGCGGCGCGATCCAGGCCACGAGCCTTGGCGATGCCGGCCACGTCGCGCGCGTACCAGCTGTTGCGCGCGGGATCGTTGCCACGCAGCAGCCCCGACGGCTCGCTCATGCGAAGCAGCCCGGTGAGCGTCGTCTCCCCATCGGGGACAAATGGGCAGGCGCGCCTGGCGCCACACCAGTCGGCCGGCGCGAAACCGCGGTTCACCAGCACGATCGAGCCGTCGTCCTGCTGCAGCGGCGTCATCACCCAGTAGCCGCTGCCGAAATCGGTCGCCGTCCACACCAGGGTCTGGCGATCGTGCAGAAAACGGCCGTGCAAGGACACATGCCGGTACTCCGCCGATTCCGCCGTGATGGCCGGCCATCGGTCCGGCGAGGGCACCGCAACGGGCGCCGCATGCACGCGCGCGTCCACGCGTGCGATCAGGTCGCGCTTCCAGGCGAGCCGCTTCACCTGCCACGTGCCGAGCGCCACGAAACCGGCGAACAGCACCAGCCCCAGCAGGGCGAACAGGCCGAGGGCGACGGGGCCGCGCGGCCGGCGGATCGAATCGTCAGTCATCGATGGGGGGTGGCGGTGGAAACGCGCGATAGTCTACGGCAGGTTCGACGTATCCATCAGCGGCATCATGTTGTGGTTGAGGTGATACATGATCCAGATCGAGCCGCTCAGCGTGATCACCACGAGCACGATGGTGAACACCAGGGCCAGCATGTTCCAGCCGCCCTCGGATTTCGAGTTCATGTGCAGGAAGTAGATCATGTGCACCACGATCTGCACGGCCGCCAGGCCAAGGATGATCACCGCCGCGGTGCTCGAATCCTTGATCACATGGCCCATTACCAGCCAGAACGGGATGATGGTGAGGATCACCGCCAGCACGAAGCCGGTCATGTAGCCCTTGAAGGTGGCGTGGATGCCCAGGTCGTCATGATCATGGTCGTCGTGGGCGTGCTGCAATTCATCGTGCGCGCTCATGGCAGCACCCCCATCAGATAGACGAAGCTGAAGACGCCCACCCACACCACGTCGAGGAAGTGCCAGAACATCGACAGGCACAGCAGCCTGCGCTTGTTGGCATGGATCAGGCCCTTCCTCATCACCTGTACCATCAATACGATCAGCCAGAGGATGCCGCAGGTGACATGCAGGCCATGCGTGCCCACCAGGCTGAAGAACGAGGTGAGGAAGGCGCTGCGCTGCGGGCCGTTGCCTTCGGCGATGAGGTGCGCAAACTCGCGAAGCTCCACCGTGAGGAAACCCGCGCCCAGCAGGCCGGTGACCACCAGCCACGCCAGCATCGGGTTCTTGCGGTCGCGCTGCATCTCGAGCACCGCAAAGCCGTAGGTGATGGAGGAAAGCAGCAGTAGCGTCGTGTTGAGCGCCACCGTGGGAAGCTCAAGCACTTCGGCGCCCGTCGGCCCGCCGGCGTACTCGCGGCCCAGAACGCCATAGGCGGCGAACAGGCAGGCGAAGATGAGGCAGTCGCTCATCAGGTACACCCAGAAACCGAGCAGGGTGCCGTTGGCCGTGTGGACGTCGCGCGCCTCGTGGAACAGCAGCTTCTCGCCCGGCCCGCCGTCCGGCGTCATCGTGGAGGACATGTCAGACATGGCTGGCCAGTAGCTCCGTGCGGGATTGTTCGACGCGTCGCACCTCATCGGCCGACAGGTAGTACTCGCGCTCGTAATTGAACGTGTGCGTGATCCCGACCACCAGGATCGCCAGGAACGACAGCGCCGCCAACAGCCACATGTACCAGATCATCGCGAAGCCGAACACGAAGCTCAGCGCGCCGAGGACGAACCCGGTGCCGGTGTTGTGCGGCATGTGGATCGGAAGGAAGCCGTCGAGCGGCCGCTCGTACCTGTATTTCTTCATCATCCACCAGGCATCGTGGTCGTGGATGCGCGGCGTGAACGCGAAGTTGTACGGCGGTGGCGGCGACGAGGTCGACCATTCCAGCGTGCGCCCGTGCCAGGGATCGCCGGTGACATCACGAAGCTCCACGCGGCGGCGGAAGCTCACGTAAAACTGCATGATGGTGCAGGCGATGCCGAGCAGGATGAGGAAGGCGCCGAACGCGGCCAGCAGCGTCCAGATGCGCAGCGATGGATCGTCGAAATGGTTGAGGCGGCGCGTCACGCCCATCAGGCCCATGACGTAAAGCGGCATGAAGGCGAAGTAGAAGCCGATCACCCACAGCCAGAAGGAGCACTTGCCCCAGAAGCGGTCGAGCCGGAAGCCGAACGCCTTGGGAAACCAGTAGTTGATGCCGGCGAACAGGCCGAACAGCACGCCGCCGATGATCACGTTGTGGAAGTGCGCCACCAGGAACAGGCTGTTGTGCAGCGAGAAGTCCGCGGGCGGCACCGCCAGCAGCACGCCAGTCATGCCACCGATGACGAAGGTGACCATGAAGGCCACCGTCCACATCATCGGTATCTCGAACTCCACGCGGCCGCGGTACATGGTGAACAGCCAGTTGAAGATCTTCGCCCCGGTGGGGATCGAGATGATCATCGTGGTGATGCCGAAGAACGAGTTGACGCTCGCGCCCGACCCCATCGTGAAGAAGTGGTGCAGCCACACCAGGTACGACAGCACGGTGATCACCACCGTGGCGTAGACCATCGAGGCGTACCCGAACAGCGGCTTGCGGCAGAAGGTGGCGGTCACTTCGGAATAGATGCCGAAGGCGGGCAGCACCAGGATATAGACCTCGGGGTGGCCCCAGATCCAGATGAAGTTTATGTACATCATGGCGTTGCCGCCCGATGCCGTGGTGAAGAAATTGGTGCCGACGTAGCGGTCCAGCGCCAGCATGGCGAGTACCGCCGTAAGCACCGGGAACGCCGCCACGATCAGCACGTTGGTGCACAGCGCCGTCCAGGTGAACACGGGCATCTTCATGATCGTCATGCCGGGCGCGCGCATCTTCACGATGGTCACCAGCAGGTTGATGCCTGACAGCAAGGTGCCCACGCCCGCGATCTGCAGCGCCCATATGTAGTAATCGACGCCGGCGTCTGGGCTCGACACGATGTCCGACAGCGGCGGATAAGCCAGCCAGCCGGTGCGGGCGAACTCGCCGATGAACAGCGAGGCCATCACCAGCAGGGCGCCGGCCACCGTCATCCAGAAGCTGAAGTTGTTCAGGAAGGGGAAGGCCACGTCGCGGGCGCCGATCTGCAGCGGCATCACGAAGTTCATCAGGCCCGTCACCATCGGCATGGCGACGAAGAAGATCATGATCACGCCGTGCGCGGTGAAGATCTGGTCGTAGTGCTCCGGCGGCAGGTAACCCATGTTGTCGCCGAAGGCGATGGCCTGCTGCGCGCGCATCATGATGGCGTCGGAGAAGCCACGCAGCAGCATCACGAAGCCGAGGATCATGTACATGATCCCGATCTTCTTGTGGTCGATGCTGGTGAACCACTCGCGCCACAGGTAGCCCCAAAGCCGGTAGTAGGTGATCACGCCGAGCAACGCGATGCCGCCCAGCGCCACCACGGCGAACGTGCCGACCAGGATCGGCTCGTGGAATGGCAACGATTCGAGCGTGAGGCGGCCGAACAGCAGTTTGGTCAGGTCGGGCATGGCATCACCGCGGGATCAGTCGGTACGGGAGGACATCGACATGCCGTCCATGTCGCCGGCATGCGCGTCGCCCGCCGGATGCGTGTTGCTCATGCACGAACGGCTGCCGGGGTCCACGCATTGCGTGAGGATGGTCTGGTAAAGCCCGGGCGCCACCGTGGCATAGGTGTGCACGGGCTCATAGCGGCTGGGCTGGGCGAGCTTCACGTACGCCTCACGACTCAGGTCGCCGCCGCCGCGCTTGGCGCGTTCCACCCATTGCGTGAAACCGCCTTCGCTCATGCCGTGGAAGGCGAAGTGCATGCCGGAGAAACCCAGGCCGCTGTAGTTGGCGGAGAAGCCCTCGAACTCGCCCGGGTGGTTGATCACCGCCTGCAGCGTGGTCTCCATGCCGGGCATGGCGTAGATCTGTCCGGCGAGCGCCGGGATGAAGAACGAGTTCATCACCGTCGACGCCGTAATCTTGAAGTTGATCGGCCGGTCCACCGGCGCGGCCAGCTCGTTCACGGTGGCAATGCCCTGTTCGGGGTATATGAACAGCCATTTCCAGTCGAGCGCCACCACGTACACGGTCAGCGGTCGCGCATCGGCAGGTATGGGCCGGCCCGGTGCGAGCTGGTCGAGCGGCCGATACGGATCGAGCTTGTGCGTGCTGACCCAGGTGATCGCACCGAGCGCGATGATGATCAGGAGCGGCGCCGACCAGATCAGCAGTTCAAGGATGGTCGAGTGGTCCCAGTCGGGGTCGTAGGTGGCTTTCTTGTTGGACGCGCGGAAATGCCAGGCGAACGCCAGTGTCAGCACGATCACGGGAACGATGATGAGCAGCATCAGCACGGTTGAGGTGATGATGAGGTCCCGCTGTTGCCTGGCCAGGTCGCCCGACGGCGACATCAACACCGACTGGCAACCCGCCAGCGGCAGGGCGACGATGAACAGCAGCAATCCGCGCATAGCCTTCATAGACGTCACCGGCGCAACCGATGTTATGGGTGTCGTTGAACGGTCCGCCGATCAACACCGCGCAGGAGCGCATCGAAGCTCTCCTGCAGCGGCCAGGGCGTGGCGGCGCCATGCAGTTTGCCCTCACATCCTCCCCCTTTCCGAGTAACGACTATGTCAAGCACCTACCCCGAACACGGCGGCGCAACGGAGCACTCGGCGGAGCAGATCGGGCGCCTGCATGCGCATGCAAGGGTGGCTCCGGGCGAGATCGCCGTCGGGGTGATCATCGGCCGCACGTCCGAACACTTCGACTTCTTCGTGTTCGGTATTTCTTGCGCACTGGTGTTCCCGCAGGTGTTGTTTCCCTTCGTCGACACGCTGCACGGCATGCTGTACGCCTTCACGGTCTTTTCACTGGCCTTCATCGCGCGACCGTTCGGCACGGCGCTCTTCATGGACTTCCAGCGGCGCTGGAGCCGCGGCACCAAGCTCACCATCGCGCTGTTCCTGCTGGGCAGCGCCACCGCGGGCATGGCGTTCCTGCCGAGCTACCGGCAGGTCGGCGACTGGGCGATCGGGTTGCTGGTGCTGTTTCGCATCCTCCAGGGCATCGCACTGGGCGGCTCGTGGGACGGCCTGCCCTCGTTGCTCGCCTTGAACGCGCCGCCCGACAAGCGCGGCTGGTACGCCATGCTCGGGCAGCTGTCCGCGCCGATCGGTTTCCTGGTGGCCGGTGCGTTGTTCCTGTTCCTGCACGAAAGCCTCTCCGATGAAGACTTCATCGACTGGGGCTGGCGCTATCCCTTCTTCGTCGCGTTCGCCATCAACGTGGTCGCCTTGTTCGCACGCCTGCGCCTGGTGGTGACGGAGGAATACACGGTCGCGATGGAGGAGCGGGAGCTGGAACCCGTCGGCAGCCTGACCATCCTGCGCACGCAGGGCTACAACATCTTCATCGGCGCGTTCGCTGCGCTGGCGAGCTACGCCTTGTTCCACCTGGTGACGATCTTTCCGCTGTCGTGGATCGTCCTGGGCTCGATGCAACCGGTCAACTCGGTGCTGGTGGCCGAGATCATCGGCGCGTTCGCGTGCATCCTCGGCATGATCATCTCCGGCCTGCTCGCCGATCGCGTGGGTCGCCGCACCACGTTGGGCACGATGGCCGCGCTGATCGCGATATTCGCGCTGATCACGCCGTGGTTGCTGGGCGGCGGCAAGTGGGGGCAGGACGCCTTCATCATCCTGGGCTTCGGCGGGCTGGGCCTGTCTTATGGCCAAGCAGCAGGCAGCGTGACCTCCAACTTCGAGATGCGCCTGCGCTATACCGGCGCTGCCTTCACCACCGACTTCGCGTGGTTGATCGGCGCGGCATTCGCGCCGCTGGTCGCACTGGGTTTGTCGATGCGCTTCGGCCTGGTTGCCGTCAGCGCGTACCTGTTGTCGGGCGTGCTGTGCACGCTGGTGGCGCTGCGGGTGAATCGAGCGTTGGCAGAACGCGAGTAAGGGCGCTCGGCCGGTACCCAGGGTGAAGTATTCGCCCGCGAAGTAGACGGCCTGGAACGCCAGCGCAAACACGGCTATGGCCAGCTGCAGCTCGCGGCTGGTGCAGCCATGCGCCCGGACCCGTGATCACCGACATCAGCTCCGTGTGCATCGGATAGGCTCGCCGAGCAAGCGCCTCGGCATGCGTGATGCCGGGCACCCGGGCGCCGCCTGATTTCGCAGGGTACGAGACGCGGCCTTGCGATAATGCGCGACTGTCTTTCGTGGAGCCCCAACGCATGAGCCGACGATCCGGAAGCGCCGACCTGCCGCTGCATGGCGGTCGCGTGCCGCGCTGGCTGGCCGATCGCATGACGACGCTGGGCGCACTGATGGCCGAGGCGATCGTGCGCGAGTACGGTCGCGACGAACTGCTGCGCCGCCTGTCGCATCCGTTCTGGTTCCAGTGCTTCGGCTCCGTGATGGGCATGGACTGGCACTCGTCCGGCATCACCACCAGCGTGATCGGCGCGCTCAAGCGTGGCCTGGCGCCGATGTCCGGCGAGTTGGGCATCCATGTGTGCGGTGGCCGCGGCAGGCATTCGCGCGCGACGCCGGCGGAACTGGTGGGCATCGGCGAGCGCGTGGGTTTCGATGGCGCCGCCCTGGCGCAGGCGAGCCGGCTGGTGGCGAAGGTGGACAGCGCCGCGGTGCAGGACGGTTTCGATCTCTACCTGCATGGTTTCGTGGTCAGCAATGACGGCCGCTGGGTGGTGATCCAGCAGGGCATGAATGGCGAGCGGCGCCAGGCACGGCGTTACCACTGGCTGTCGGAGGGGCTGCAGGGTTTTCTCGACGATCCGCATGCGGCCGTGGATGGCCCCGGCCAGGGCCGCATCATCAATCTCGCCGACCGTCGCGCGAGCGACTCGCGCGATGCCCAGCTGGCATTGCTGCACACGCTCGGGCCCGATCGCATCCTTCGCGAGTGGCGCCTGCTCGAAGGCGATCGTGGCCATGCCGAAGCGCCGCTGCAGCTCGGACTGCTGCCGCACCTGATGCTGCCTGACCATCATGACGTGCGCGCCAGCGACGTGGTCACCCGTCGCCTGCGCGGCAACCTCGCCGCCGCCGCGGAAAACGGGCCGAAGGATTTCACCGAGCTGCTGCAGGTACCTGGCGTCGGCGCGCGCACGGTACGCGCCCTGGCGATGGTCGCCGAGGTGCTGCATGGCGCGCCGTGCCGCTTCAATGATCCCGCGCGTTTCTCGATGGCGCACGGCGGCAAGGATCGCCATCCGTTTCCCGTACCCACGCGCGTGTATGACCACACCATTGGCGTGCTGAAAACGGCGATCACGCAGTCCAGGCTGGGCAACGACGAACGCATGGCCGCCTTGCGTCGCCTGGATGAGCAGTCGCGCCGGCTGGAACGCGATGCGGGCGGGCCGTCCGTTCCCGAACTGATCGCCGAGGAGCGCCGCCTTTCCCACCGCTACGGAGGGCGCAGCGTGTTCGGCTGGGAGCCGGCGCCGACGCCGCGGGCGAACGAGTTGCCGAAGAAGCGGGCGCAACCGTAACCCGCGACGCGGCGCATACCGCGCGATGACGGCACGGTGGCTAGCGTCGATGCATGCGCGTCACGCTGCTCCTGTTGTTGCTCGTCGCGGCCGTATGCCTGGGCCTGTGGACCAGCGGCTGGCGTCCGCCCGATCGCTACAATCCCTGGGCGCCGCTGGATCTGCGCGCCGTGCCCGACCTGTTCTTGGGCTACAAGCTGCACCGTCTGGGCGAGGATCCGCCGCGCTGCCGTGCTGCGTTGGCGCAGGCAGGCGCACGCTTCGTTCCACTTCCCGATCACGTTGGGAACGATGGTTGCGGCTGGCACGATGCGGTGCAGTTGAGTGGTACCGGATTCGCGCAGCTGACGCATGCCACGACCGTGAGCTGCCCGCTTGCCGCGTCGCTGGTGCTGCTCGATCGCCATGTCGTGCAGCCGCTGGCGCACACCTCGTTCGACCAGCCCGTGCGCAAGATCGATCATGTCGGCAGCTATGCCTGCCGCCATGTCTACGGTGAACGGGATGCGGCGTTGAGTGCGCACGCGACCGCCGACGCGATCGATGTCACCGCGTTCCAGCTCGCCAACGGTCAACAGATACGGATCCGCAGCGACTGGAGCCGTGGGCAGCCCGGGGTATTCCTGCACCGGCTGGAAGACCAGGGCTGCCGATACTTCGGCATCGTGCTCGGCCCCGACTACAACGCCGCGCACCAGACGCATTTCCACCTGCAGGCAGGCGGCGGGATCGGCGGATGGTGCCGGTGATCAAGGCGTGTCGGAGGTGAGGTCGTAGCGGGCGCGACCGCGTTCCTTGGCGCGATAAAGTGCCTGGTCGGCGGTGTGCATCAGGGCATCGGCGTTGTCGACGCCCCGGCACAGCGCCACGCCGACACTGAGCGTGACCTGCAGGCGCCGATCCTCGAAGACCACCGGGCGCGTCATGGTGGCGGTGACCTTGCGGGCGAGTGCTTCGGCGGCATCGCGCGTGGTGATGTCCTCGCACAGTATCACGAACTCGTCGCCGCCCAGCCGCGCCAGCAGGTCGGATGCGCGTATGGCCGCCTGCAGCCGGTGCGCCACCTCATGCAGCACGGCATCGCCCGCGGCGTGGCCGTTGGTGTCGTTGATCTGCTTGAAGTGGTCCACGTCGATCATCATCAGCATCAGCGGCGCATCGATGAGCGATGCATGCCGTATCGCGCTGTCGATGCCTTCGTTGAACGAGAGGCGATTGGCGATGCCGGTCAGCGTGTCGTGGTGCGCGAGGAAGGCGAGCTGCCGCTCCGCCTGCTTGATCCGCGTGATCTCGGTGGTGAGCGCAATGATGCCGTTCGGGTCGCCGTTGGCGCTGCGCGCCGGCAGGTAGGTGGCCTGGTAGTAGTCATGCCGGTTCCCGTAGCGCGCCTCGTACTCGAAGGTGGTGGCGGCACCCGTCAGCGCCAGTTCGATATGCGGCCTGAGCACGGCATAGACCTCCGGGCCGCGCACGTCCTCGACGGTCCGGCCGAGCATCGCCGAGGGCTCGATGCCCACCATGGTGCTCACATAGCCATTGACGAACGTATAGCGCTGTTCGGCATCGATATGGGCAATGACCGCCGGTACGTTGTCGGTAATCGTGCGCAGCCGCTGTTCGCTCTCCGCGAGCGCCTGCTGGGCTTCCTTCGCCTCGGTGATGTCGCGGCCGGTGTAGACCAGCTCCATGTCGCCGGGTCGGTCGGGGCTAGGCGCCACGCGCGCGAGCGCCTCCAGCCACAGGTAGTCCCCGGAGCGACGGCGCACGCGGTATTCCGTGAGCGAAGGCTTGCCGGTTTCCCACAGCCGGGCGACCGCGGCGGCGACGGGTGCGCGATCGTCGGGATGGATCAGCTCGACGCCGCTGTCCATGAACTCGTCGACGTCCCAGCCGAGCAGCTCCTTGACCGACGGGGATACGTACCTTCGCGTTCCATCGCGCGAGATGCGCATGATGAGGTCGCTCGCGTAGTCGGCGAGCAGCCGGTAACGGCTTTCGCTTTCGCCGACCTGCCGCTCGAGGCGTCGCCGATCGGCCAGGGCGAGCGCCACCGGCACGGCAACCACGCACAGCACGCCAAGATAGACCTGCGCCAGCAGTGCACGTTCGCCCGAGGTGGCGGCAAGGATGAGGTCGAACGGTCCGCGGCCCAGCGCCGTCGCCACCGTGGTCACGGCCGCCACGATGGCGATGCCGATCACCAGGCCGGGAAACCGGTAGTGGAACACCAGGTAGAGCAGCGGTGCGAACACGATGAACAACAACGGATAGCGTGACTGCGCGAAGACCGCGATGGTGATGGCGGCGTGCAACGCGACATCGCGCAGCATGCGCAGGCGGCTGCCGGGGTGGCCGAACATGCGGCGCTGCTGGATCAGCGTCACCAGGCTCAGTGTGCCCACGATCACCATGCCGAGCACGCGGGAACGAAACCACCAGTCCGCCGTGTTCCAGTACGGCGCGCCGATGACCACCCGCAGGATGAGGGCCGCCATCAGCGCGGAAACCGCCGACGCCACCAGCGTGGACGCGAACGCGATGCGGCCCAGGCGCAGGAAGCGCGTGTCTTCGGCGATCTGGGGAAAGCCATGGTGTATCGCCGTGGCCACGATGAGGATTTCCACGCAGTTGATCAGCGCCAGCGCGATGGCCATCCACGGATGCGAGCCCAGCAGGCCTCCGGATGCCACGTCATGCGCGAGCATGAAGGCTGCGATGTAGATCAACAGATAGGCCAGCCATCGGCGTTCGGGCGCGTACAGCAGTACGGCCACCAGGATGCCGTTCGGAATCCAGATCGACATGACGGTGCCGGTGTGCCGCGCCAGCAGCATGGAGCCGCCGGCGGTGACGAAGATCGCCAGGAATACCGCGGCTCCCTTGGCGAGCAGGATCCATCGCTCGCGATGTCGCTGGGATGGCTGATGCATGACCATGGTCGGCAGCTGTGGCGGCGGGCCCGCCACGCCATCTTTAGGATGCCCGCGTCAACGCTTTGTCGTTGCGCCTGGCCTGCAGTCAGCGTTGCTCGGGGGAGAGCTCGCCTGCCAAGGCCGCGAAGGCGGCGTGCGCCTGGAGATCCACCGGCTGGTGCGTGATGCGCGTTGTCGCGGGATGCCGCGGCAATGCGTTGCCGTTCTTCCAGTCGTGCAAAGGCCGGATGGGCCGCGGTGTGAAGCCGCCGCCGCAATTCGGGCAGACGTTTTGCAGCAACCTCACGCAATCGCGGCAGAACGTGCATTCGAACGAGCAGATCATCGCCTCGGTCGAATGCGGCGGCAGCCGCTTGTTGCAGTGCTCGCAGGTGGGACGAAGCTCCAGCATGAAACCTCCTGCCGCCGGGGGAAGGGCGATCGTAGCGCGTCAGGTATCGGCGAGCGACAGGCAGTAGCGCAGCTTGGCGTGCTCGGTTGCGCCCAGCCGCCGGTAGAAGCGCGCGGCGTCCACGTTCCACCACGGTGTCTGCCATTGGATGGCGAGGCACTGGCTGGCTCGCGCAAAATCGCGGACAGCGTCCCACAGGCGGCGCCCGATGCCTTGTCCCCGCCAGCCTTCCCGCACGTACAGGCAGTCCGTGTGCAGGTAGAACGCGGCATCGAGCGTGGAAAAATCCCGCGTGGCGCTTGCGTAGCCCACTGCGCCGCCATCGCTCTCGGCGAGCCAGGCGTGCAGTCGCGGCGGTTCGTGCTCCAGCGCGCTCGCGAGTGCCGCGGGGCGCTGGGCCGCCTGATGGCGCAGCTGCTCGAACGCGGCATGTTCGGCACCGAGCTGCAGCAGGGCGTTGAGGTCGGCTCCGCCGGCACGCCGTATCGCGATGGCGCCGGGCATTCAGCGCTCCAGTCCGAAGCCTTCGTCGATCCAGCCGGTCAGTCCGCCGATCATCTCCTTCACCGGCCGACCGTACTGCGCGAGCTTTACCGCGGCCTTGTTGGCGCCGTTGCAGTGGGGGCCCGCGCAGTACACGACGAACAAGGTGTCCGCCGGATACTCGGCCAGGCGCTGCTCGCTGATGGTGCGGGTGGGCATGTTGATGGCGCCGGGCACGTGGCCGGCCGCGTAGAGCGTGGGGGTGCGGACGTCCAGCAGCACGAAGTCCTTCGTTTCGTGGTTCGTCGCGTAGTAGACGTCGGCGCAGTCGGCTTCGAAACCGAGCCGTGCCTGGAAATGCGCCAATGCGTCGGTGCTGGCGGCGGCGGGAAAACGCAGGACGACACTGCTCATGACGGGCTCCGTGTGAAAGGACGGTGCCAGTATCGGCACTGGCGCCCGCGCCCGACATTGGCAAGAATGCCATTCACCATGAAAAATCCGCCAAAGCGTTCCAGACGTCCATCCGTGCCGGCCAACCGCGACGTGGCGGTGCTGGTGTACGACGGCCTGTGCACGTTCGAGTTCGGCATCGCCGTGGAAATGTTCGGCCTGTCGCGCCCCGAACTGAAGGATTGGTATCGCTTCGGCCTGTGCGCGGTCGACAAGGGCCCGATGCGAGCCGCGGGCGGCATGCGCGTGCTGGCCGACGCGGGGCTGGAAGCGCTGGCCGGCGCAGGCACGGTGATCGTGCCTGGCTGGCGCGGCGTGGATGCCGAGCCGCCCCGCGCCTTGCTCGATGCCCTGCGCAAGGCGCATGCCATGGGCGCGCGCCTGGTGTCGTTCTGTTCCGGCGTTTTCGTCCTGGCCGCCACGGGCCTGCTCGACGATCGCCGCGCCACGACGCATTGGCGTTACGTCGACGCGCTGTCGGCGCGGTTTCCGCGCATCCACATCGAGCCCGATGTGCTCTACGTCGACGAAGGCGACCTGCTGACTTCCGCGGGTTCCGCCGCCGCGCTGGACCTGTCGCTGCACCTGATCCGCCGCGACTACGGACCGGAAGTCGCCAACTCGGTGGCACGCCGCGCCGTGGTGCCGGCGCATCGTGATGGCGGGCAGGCGCAGTTCATCCAGGCGCCATTGCCCGAACAGGGCGCGACGCTGGGCAAGCTGCTGGATTGGATGCGCCGCCATCTCGACCAGCCGTTGCCGCTGCCCGAACTTGCCGAACGCGCGCGCATGAGCGAGCGCACCTTGCTGCGCCGTTTCGAGGAAGCCACCGGCTGCTCGCCCAAGCAATGGCTGACGCGCGAGCGCCTCCATCGCGCGCGCGAGCTGCTGGAGGGCAGCGATCTCCCCGTCGAGCGCGTGGCGGATGTGTGCGGCTTCGGCAGCGCCGATACCTTGCGCCACCATTTCCGCCATCATGTGAAGCTGAGCCCGGCACGCTACCGCGAGCGGTTCGCACACGGCAGCCTGCTCCCCTGATCGTTGCTTATCCGGCCGGGTGACGCCCGCAAGGCGATCCGGTGTATAGGCGGGGCTCGCCCGGCCACCGCCCGACAAGGACACCCATGATTTACGTGTTGATGAGCGTTGCCTGCAGCGTGCTGGTATCGGTGCTGCTGAAGCTCGCGCGACGGCTGGAAGTGGACGTGGGCCAGGCCATCGCATGGAACTACGTCGCGACCAGCGTGCTCACCTGGACGGTATTCCATCCAACGCTCGACGTGCTGCGCGGCGCGCAGGCGCCATGGATGGGCTTCGTGGGCCTGGGCCTGCTGTTGCCGCTGATCTTCCTCGCGCTGGCGTCCTCCGTGCGCAGTGCGGGCATCGTGCGCACGGATGCCGCGCAACGCCTGTCGCTGCTGATCTCCCTGCTCGCCGCGTTCCTGCTGTTCGGCGAAACCTTGAACCTCGCCAAGGGCGCCGGCATCGCGCTTGGCCTGCTCGCGCTGCTGTGCATGGTGTGGAAGGTCGATGCGCGCGGACCGGACGAGGCGCGCGGCTGGCTATGGCCCCTGGTGGTGTTCATCGGCTTCGGCCTCATCGACATCCTGTTCAAGCACGTGGCGCGTGCCGGCACGCCATTCGCCGCGTCGTTGCAGGCCATGTTCGCGCTGGCCTTCGTGGTTTCCCTTGCCCTGCTGCTGTGGCGACGCTGGCATGACCGCACCTTCTTCACCCTGCGTGACGCCATCGCCGGCCTGCTGCTCGGCCTCGCCAACTTCGGCAACATCGTGTTCTACGTGCGCGGCCACCAGGCCTTGCCCGATCATCCGTCGCTGGTGTTCGCGAGCATGAATTTAGGCGTGGTCGTCCTGGGCGCCGTGGTCGGCACGGTGGCGTTCCGCGAGCGGTTGAGTGGGGTCAATGTGTTGGGGTTGGGGTTGGCGCTGGGGGCGATCGGGTTGATCGCGTGGGGGTGAGCGTTGGGCATTCTGTTCTCGCACGGGCACCGGCCAACCCCCGTCACCCCTGATGTGCGATGCTCCTCGTGTGTAGGAGCGCACCCAGTGCGCGACCGCCTTTCGCGCCGGTCTGCATGTTCATCGTGTCGATGCATGGAGATTTCTGGTGCTGTCGTTGCCGGGTTTCTGCGACCTGGCTCGCCTGCGGCGGGCTTCCGAGTCGCTGCCGCGGCCCGGGTCACTTTCTCTTGCTTGCCCAAGAGAAAGTAACCAAAGAGAACGGCACCCCGCGTGGCGCTGTCTGGGCGTTGCCCAGCCAGTGCGTGAGGGGCGGCCGGGCTTTTCGACCGGGCTCCTGCCCGGACGAAAAGTGCCCGACGTCCTGTCGGGCACCCCTGCGGGGCCTGCTCGTCCACCCCTCACCGCCCCACAGGGGAGGGGTGAAGGCTCGTGCCGCTGGGCGGCACATCGCATCGAGGAGCTGAAGACTTCGGTTCGTTGTGGGAGCGCACCCTGTGCGCGACCGCGGACTGACGTGGTTGCCTCGATTCGCGATCGTCGCGACTGGAAGGTAAAGGAGCATCGCCACGTTGCGGTCGCGCACTGGGTGCGCTCCTACAGAGATAGGAGAGGTTTTGGCGAGCACCCACCCCTCACCCCAGCCCTCTCCTCGCTCCTCAAAGCCGCGGCCATCCATGGCCGCTCCCTGCGTGCCCCGGAGGGGAGAGCGGGAAAGAATGAGGCGCCCATAAAGTCCATCGCGGCTCAGCGAAGTGGCTTTAAGTCCTCTTCGCATCGGCGCGTTGCGGTGTGGCGGCTCCGTTCGAGGTAGTAACGAGCACGCCACGGCTAACCTCGGTCGGCCGACGCTCCTATCCTGCATATCGCCATGAGCCTTGGCTCTGAAGGCCATTTTCTTTGGGTTACTTTTCTTTTGGGCCAGCAAAAGAAAAGTGACTCGGCGGTCCCACGGGACTAGCTTCGCGTCGCCGGCAGGACGTCGAAACGCCCGCTGCGTAAGCGGCACCCTGGCGGTAGCGGGGCTACCGAAGGCAATGGCCCGCTCTCATAAGAGCAATAAACGTGCAGACCACCGCGAAAGGCTGTCGCGCACAGGGTGCGCTCCTACAAAGGCCGGCAGGACGTCGAAACGCCCGCTGCGTCCCACGGGGACTTCCTACGGTCGTAAGCGGCGCCCTGGCGACAGCATGGCAACCGAAAGCAACACCCCTCTCTCACGAGAGCCACAACCATGCCGCCCACCGCGAAAGGCCATCGCGCACAAGGTGCGCTCCTACACACGGCAGAAATGGCGGAAAGGCGCGCCCCGGGCACCCCGCCAATGACTTCTGGCGTATGAAAACCCTCCCCCGCGCTCCCTAATCTGGCGGTCTCGCGCCCCGCGCCCTCCAAAGGTTCCACCCTCCATGCGCAAGCTCCCTCTCGCCATCGCCCTGGCGGCACTGACCCTCGGCACCGGTGCCTACGCGGCCGACAAGCACGACAAGGATCAGAAGCCCGACGACAAGCCCGACGCCGCGCTGCTCAAACCGCAGTCGTCGGAAACCTCGGGCACGGTGAAGGTCGAGGGCAAGAGCATCGACTACAAGGCGGTGGCCGGGACGCTGGTGCTGCATGGCAGCGGCGACAAGGAGAACGAGCCGCAGGTCAGCATGTTCTACGCGGCCTACTTCAAGAAGGGCGTGGAACCGGGCAAGCGTCCCATTACCTTCATCTACAACGGCGGCCCGGGTTCGGCCACGGTGTGGCTGCACATGGGTGCGTTCGGCCCCAAGCGCGTGGTGACCAGCGACGACTCGCATACGCCTGCCGCGCCCTATGGCCTGGTCAACAACGACTACAGCTTGCTCGACGCCTCCGATCTCGTCTTCATCGACGCGCCCGGCGCGGGCTTCAGCCGCCTGATCGCCGATGAGCAGGACAAGGGCAAGCGCGATGAGCAGATGAAAGATCGCAAGAAGCAGGTCTACGGGGTGGACGGCGACGGTCATGCGTTCGCGCAGTTCATCACCCAGTTCCTCTCCAAGTACAACCGCTGGAATTCTCCCAAGTACCTGTTCGGCGAAAGCTACGGCACTACCCGCTCGGCGGTGGTGGCGAACATCCTGGAGAACGAGGACAGCGTCGACCTCAACGGCGTGATCCTGCTCTCGCAGATCCTCGCCTTCGATACCAGCATCGACGGCGCGGCCAACAATCCGGGCGTGGACCTGCCGTATGTCGTCGGCCTGCCGACCTACGCGGCCACGGCCTACTACCACCACAAGCTGCCGCAGCAGCCGGCGGCGCTGGAGCCTTTCCTGCGCGAAGTGGAGCAGTTCGCGCTGACCGACTACGCCTCCGCCTTGATGGCCGGCTCGCGGCTCGACGACGCACGCAAGCAGGCCGTGGCGCAGCGGTTGCACCAGTACACCGGCCTGCCGGTGGCCTACCTGATGAAGGCCAACCTGCGCGTCGACGGCGGCATGTTCGAGCATGAGCTGCAGGCCGACGGCGACATCACCACGGGCCGCCTGGACACCCGTTTCTCGGGTCCGTCGCTCGATCCGCTGAGCAAGGCGTCCGAGTACGATCCGCAGTCCTCCTCGATCAGCTCGGCCTATGTGGCGGCATTCAACGACTACGTGCGCCGCGACCTGAAGTTCGGCGACGGCCAGAGCTACCGCCTGTTCGCGGACATCGACCACTGGGAGTTCTCGCACAAGGCGCCGGGCGCGACCGAGGCGTTGCAGCAGTCCACCAACGTGATGGGTGATCTCGCCACGGCGATGAAGACCAACCCGAACCTGCGCGTGTCGCTGCATGGCGGCTACTACGATCTCGCCACGCCCTACTTCGCGGCCGACTACGAAATGCACCACATGCCGATTCCGGTCAACCTGCAGAAAAACATCTCGTACGCCTGGTATCCGTCGGGCCACATGGTCTACGCGCACGAAGACTCGCTGAAGCAGCTGCACGACAACGTGGCGCGGTTCATCGGCGAAACCGACAACGTCGGCAAGCACTGACCTCACCGGCGCGGCGGCCATCCGCCGCCGCGCCTTCACGCCCGGATTCCAGGCGCGGCGCTAGGCTCACCAGACCCCTTTGCCGGAGTCGTCGCCATGAGTACCGAAGCCGTCGCCAAGCGCCTGGTCGCCATGTGTCGCCATGGCCAGTTCGAGGAAGCGCAGCACGAGTTGTATGCCAAGGACGCCGTCAGCATCGAACCCGAGTCGGCGGCGAATGGCCCGTTGGGCAACGTGAAGGGCCTCGATGCGATCCTGGAGAAAGGCAAGCGTTTCCAGGCGGGCGTGCAGCAGATCCACGGCATCGAAGTGAGCGACCCGTTGGTTGCTGGCAACTGGTTCAGCATCTCGATGACGCTCGATGTGACCATGAAGGAATACGGGCGCAACACCATGACCGAGATCTGCGTCTATCACGTCAAGGACGACAAGATCGACTCGGAGCAGTTTTTCTACGACATGGGGTGATGCGGGATCGCCCTTTGTAGGAGCGCACCCAGTGCGCGACCGCGAACCGTCAGGTCGCCACGTCCCGAACGCCGCACTGTCGTCCCGCAGGCCTATCGCGCACTGGGTGCGCTCCTACAGCGCCGCCCCCAAACAAAAAGCCCCGCTTTCGCGGGGCTTCCTGCAACTTGCACCAGCGTAGTGCTCAGTCGATGTCGAGGAACGAACGCAGCTGTTCCGAGCGGCTCGGGTGGCGCAGCTTGCGCAGCGCCTTGGCTTCGATCTGGCGGATGCGCTCGCGCGTGACGTCGAACTGCTTGCCGACCTCTTCCAGCGTGTGGTCGGTATTCATGTCGATGCCGAAGCGCATGCGCAGCACCTTCGCTTCCCTCGGGGTGAGGCCGGCGAGCACGTCGCGCACCGTTTCCATCAGGCCCGTCTCGGTGGCCGACTCGATCGGCGAGGACGCGTTGGTGTCCTCGATGAAGTCGCCAAGATGGGAATCCTCGTCGTCGCCGATCGGGGTTTCCATCGAGATCGGTTCCTTCGCGATCTTCAGCACCTTGCGGATCTTGTCCTCGGGCATGTCCATTTCCTTGGCCAGCTCCTCCGGCGTCGGCTCGCGGCCGAACTGCTGCAGCATCTGGCGGGAAATGCGGTTGAGCTTGTTGATCGTCTCGATCATGTGCACCGGGATGCGGATGGTGCGCGCCTGGTCGGCGATCGAGCGGGTGATGGCCTGGCGGATCCACCACGTGGCGTAGGTGGAGAACTTGTAGCCGCGGCGGTACTCGAACTTGTCCACGGCCTTCATCAGGCCGATGTTGCCTTCCTGGATGAGGTCGAGGAACTGCAGGCCGCGGTTGGTGTACTTCTTGGCGATCGAGATCACCAGGCGCAGGTTCGCCTCCACCATTTCCTTCTTGGCGCGACGGGCCTTGGCCTCGCCGATCGACATCGTGCGGTTGATTTCCTTGATGTCGGTGAGCGGCAGGAACAGCTTGCGCTCGATCGCGGCGAGCTTTTCCTGCTCGGCGTCGATCGCTTCCTTGTGCGGCTTGATGTTCGGCGACCACTTCTGGCGCTTGCGGCCCAGCTCGTTCGCCCACTCGAGGTTGCCCTCGTTGCTGGGGAACGCCTTGAGGAACTCGGCCTTGGGCATCTTCACGTGCTTGACGAAGATGTCCATCAGCACGCGCTCGTGGTGACGGATGTCGTTGACCACTTCGCGCAGCTTGCGCACGAAACCGTCGATCAGCGCGGACGGCAGCTTGAGCTTGAGGAACTCCTCGGCCATCTGGTCGCGCAGCTTGGTGACCTTCTTGTCGTTGATGTCGGTGGCCTTGGCGGCCGCCTTCTGGAACTTGCCGTAGAAGTCGCGCAGCAGCTCCATGCGGCGCTTGACCTCTTCCGGGTCCGGACCGGTCGGGCCGGTGTCTTCGTCTTCGCCGGAGGCGTCGTCGTCTTCTTCCTCGACTTCGGCGTCGGAATCGTCCACCTCGGCGTCGGCCAGGGCGGCCTGTGCAGCGTCGGCGGCTTCTTCCAGGTCGGCGAAGCCGGCCAGGATCTCGCTCAGGCGGCGCTTGCCGTCCAGGTGCTGGTCGTATTCCTCGAGCAGCAGCTCGATGGTCAGCGGGAAGGTGGCGAGCGCGGTCTGCACCTGGCCCAGGCCTTCCTCGATGCGCTTGGCGATGGCGATTTCGCCCTCGCGGGTCAGCAGCTCGACCGTGCCCATCTCGCGCATGTACATGCGCACCGGGTCGGTGGTGCGGCCCACTTCGGAGTCGACGGCCGACAGCAGGGCCACGGCTTCTTCGGCGGCGGCTTCATCGTCGGTGGACGCGCCCGGGGCGTTGTCCGACAGCGGGTCGGCATCCGGCGCGGCGTCGTGTACTTCGATGCCGACGCCCTTGAGCACCGCCATGATGTCTTCGATCTGCTCCGGATCGACGATGTCGTCGGGCAGGTGGTCGTTGATCTCGGCGTAAGTCAGGTAGCCCTGCTCCAGACCCTTGGAGATGAGCGCCTTGATTTCAGACTGTTGCTCAGGAGCTTTGTTATTCATACCTACCGCCGCGTATGCAGGAACCGATCAGTATACCCATGTGATGCTTTTTTGACCAGTTTTCAAGTGAAATAAACGGAACGACCGACACGCAAAAATCGCGCCAAATAGGCATCTTCCGGGGATTTTCTCGACAAAGGAGGAGGCGTGCCGTACCGGCCGGTGGTCATGGCGTCTCCAGCCAGAAAGTGACCGGACCATCGTTGACCAGATGCACCTTCATATGGGCGCCGAAGCGTCCGATTTCCACCCTGGGGTGCGCGGCGCGTGCCAGTTCCACCAGTCGATCGAACCAGCGCCGGCCTTCCTCGGGCGTTGCCGCACGGGTGAAGCTCGGGCGCATGCCCGAGCGGGTGTCGGCGGCTAGGGTGAACTGGCTGACCAGCAGCAGCTCGCCGCCGGTGTCGGCCAGCGAACGGTTCATGCGCCCCTGCCCATCGGCGAAAACCCGATAGCCCAGTAGGCGTTCCAGCATGCGTTTCGTGCGCGCCTCGTCGTCTCCGGGCTGCACGGCCACCAGGGCCAGCAGCCCGGGGCCGATGGCTCCCACGGTTTCGTTGTCGACATCCACGCGGGCGGACAGGACGCGCTGAATCAGGGCGATCATGGAAGGCATAAGGGCTGAAGTGGCCGGAAGCTTAGGGCCTGGCCAGCAGCGGCGATAGCCTCGGGCGCAGGCATGGCAACACGACCGCGCCGCGACCCGTGAACCGGCACGCGGGCCGGTTACACTGCGGCGCTCATGCGATTCGACATCACCCTCCTTTATCTCGTCCTGCGCCTGTTCGGAAAGCTGCCCCTGCGCACGCTGCACGGCCTGGGCGCCGCCATTGGCCGGTTCTCGCTGTGGCGCGATAGCCGCACCGCGCACAACACCTCGGTCAACCTGCGCATCGTCCGCCGCGGCCTCGACGAGGCCGCCCATGCGGCGTTGCTGCGCAAGGTGATGGAGGAAAGCGGCAAGTCGGCCGTCGAGATCGCCGGCATCTGGGGTCGCGATGCCGAGCGTGCGCTCGACCTGGTGCGCGAGGTGCGCGGCGAGGCGTTGTTCGACGCGGCCCTGGCCGCGGGCAAGGGCGTGATCATCGCCGCGCCGCACCTGGGCTGCTGGGAGCTGCTCAATTACTGGCTGTGCCGCAAGACGCCGATGGCGATCCTCTATCGACCACCGCGCATCGCCGCGGTGGAAGGCCTGCTGCGCAAGGTACGCGGTGCGCTGGCGCCGGAGCAGGTGCGCGCGGAAGGCGCCGGCGTGCGCACGCTGTACAAGCGCCTGGCCGCGGGCGGCACCGTCGGCATCCTGCCCGACCAGAAGCCGCGCGCGGGGGAAGGCGAGTTCGCGCCGTTCTTCGGCCGCGACGCGCTTACCATGGTGCTGTTGCCGCGACTGGCGGCGCGCACCGGGGCCACCGTGCTGTTCGCGTTCGCCGAACGTCTGCCGGAGGGCGCGGGCTATCGCATCCACCTGCTGCCCGCGCCCGAGGGCGTGGCCGATGCCGATCTCGCCGTGGCGTGCCGGGCCTTGAACCAGGGCGTGGAGCATTGCGTGGAGCTCGCCTTCGCGCAGTACCAGTGGCACTACAAGCGCTATTCGGCGGATGACCGCACCAGTCCCTACGATCACCCGGAAGTGATCTAGGGCGGCGCCCAGGCGCCGTGGCGTCAGCCCAGGCGCCTCAGGAACACCGTCATCTCTTTCTCGGCCTGCTTGTCGCCACGCGCCTGCGCCACGGCGATGCCTTGCCGCCAGGCCTCGGCGGCGCCGGGTTTGTCCTCCAGCGCGAGGCAGGCCTTGCCAAGCAGCTTCCAGGCCGCCGAGTAAGCGGGGTCGAACACCACCGCCTGCTTCAACTCGGCAGCCGCACTGGCCGCGTCGCCAGCGGCAAGCAGGGCGTTGCCCAGCGAGAAGCGCAGCAACGCGCCGTCGCGCGGACCACCGCATTGCGCGCGCAGGTTGGCGATCAGCGCGTCGTTCATGCCCTTACTGCAGGGCGCGGAAGCGCCACTCGTCGACCTGGTAGATGCGCGTCGGATGCGGCGGCTCGGCGGGCACGCGACCGGCGCGCAGGTCCGCCAGCGACCTGGCCGGCCAGATCACCACCCACGAGGAGCGGAACGGTTGCACCAGCAGCGGGTAGCGCAGGTCGGTCGGCTCCAGCTTTTCGGGCCGGGCCACGATCAGGCCGTCCGGGTGCTCCTGCGCGAATTTCTGCAGGGCGTCGCCTTCGCTCAGCCGCTCGATCGGCCGCGTGATGCGTCCTTCGAAATGGAACTGCCCCTCGTAGTTGCCCAGGTAGCCGATCGCCCGGCCCTCGCCGTCGGCGGCGCCCAGCAGGTGCGCGGACGGACGCAGGTCGAAGTTCTGCCACATGGTCAGGGTGAACAGCGCATTGAGCGCCAGCGTGCCGGCCAGGCCGGCGAAGGCGAGGCGACGCACCTCGCCGCGGCCGCGCACCAGCAGCAGCAAACCGAGCAGCACGAACACGATGCTGAAGAAGCGGCTGTAGCGCTGGGTACTGTCGAACCATTCGCCGTGCAGGTGGTTGTGCGCGACCAGCACCGGCAGCACGAACAGGAACACACCGAACAGGATGCCGCCCACGCCCAGCGGCCACGTGCCCAGCCATGCGCTGTTGGCGAGCTGCGGACGCTGGTCACGCAGCACGGCGACCGCGCCGGCGATCAGCAGCGCGCCACCGGCGAACTCCGGCAGCGGGTAATAGAGCTGCTTGCCGCTGATGAAGGAGAAACACACCATCACCGGCAGCAGCCAGCACAGCGCGAAGCGGATGCCGCTGTCGAGCGGACGGCGCAGCGTGACCAGCGCCGCCCAGGCGCGCGGCCAGCCGCTGAAGGGAAACAGCAGCGCCGGAATCATCGGCAGGTACCACCAGAACGGGCGGGCGTGGTCAAACGCATCCACCACGCGGCCGGCGGTCTGCGTGAAGAACAGGCGCTGGCGATAGGCCTCGCCGCCGGCAAAACCGGCGGGCAGCGCCCACGCCAGCAGCATGGCGCCGCCCAGCAGCACGGCGAGCGCGCCGCGCCCGTACCAGCGCGCGCGGTTGTCGCGCGCCCAGTCGTTCCACAGCGGGCCCAGCAACCACGGGAAGGCGACGTGCAGCAGCATCACCGGGCCCTTGGTCAGCAGGCCGGCGCCGATGCACAGGCCGAACAGCAGCCAGCGCGGTTCCGCGCGCTGCGGCTTGGGCGTCAGGCACAGCAGCGAGGCCAGCACGCACACGGCCAGCAGCACCTCGTACATGATCTGCAGGCCGAACAGGAACGCGTAGCCCAGCGCCAGCAGCATCCATGGCGCGCCCTTGGCCACCCACGGGCGATTCGGGAACAGCCGGTTCGCCAGCACCGATACCAGCACCAGCTGCGTGCCGCCGAAGATCACTTCCAGCACGCGCGGCCAGATGTCGTTGACGCCGAACACCGCCCAGCCGGCGTGGATCAGCCAGAACAGCAGCGGCACCTTCTCGCTGTACGGCTGGCCATTGATGTACGGCACCAGCCAGTGGTGGTGGTTCCACATTTCCCACGCCACGGCGAGCGTGCGGGTGGAGTACAGCGGCATCGGACCGTGCGAGAAGATCGCCAGCAAGGCGGCCAGGCCCCACAGCGGCAGCCACGGCCAGAGGGAGCGCAGGTGTTCGGAGCGGCTGTAGCTGCTGGATGCCACGGGCAGTCTTCTTGATGGGATTGAGACGATTCTATCCCGAGCCGTGGAGACCGGTTCGAACGGGAATTCAGGGAGGGCCATGCGGCCAAGCCCCGCTTCGCCGGTGCCTCATCCGTCCTCCGGCCGCCGGCGGGAGCAGGGGTTCGAGCGCTGGCCCCTCTCCCGTCGGGAGAGGGGGTGGGGTGAGGGTGCGGGCCCGCGCCCGCGCCGCCCCGACGCCTTAGACCGGCCCCCAGTAGCCGATGCGGCGGCGGATCTTCAGCTTTCGCCAGAAATTCCACGGCTTTCGGCGGCGGTTGCGGGCCCCGGCGGCGATGAAGCCGTCGATGGCCTTGAGGATGCGCTCGCTGGAATGACCGTCGCGGTACGGATGGATGGCATCACCGTACTCACGGATGGCCTGCATCAGCTCGGGCGGCCGGGACAGTGCCCGCTCGATCGCCGGCTCGAACTGGGCCGCGTCGTCAATGTCGATCAGCTGCGGGCCCGGGCGGCGGTTCTTGAAGGTCACCACCGGCTTGCCGGTGAGCAGGAACTCGTTGAGCGCGGACGAGGTGTCCGAGCACATCATGTCGACCTGCGGGAACAGCTCGAGGATGTTGTCGTTCTCGGCGAAGGTCAGGTACTCGTTCTGCAGCGCCTTGTACTTGGCGGTCGTCTCCGGGTTCATCTTCGGATGGAAGGTGACGATCCAGCGCCAGCGGCCATCGCGGGAGAGGCGCTTCACTTCCTCGTACAGGGTTTCGGCCGCGCTCCACGAGGGCGAGAAGGTGGAGTGGTAGAGGATCACGGGCGGCTGGCGCACGGGCGGGATCGGGCCGGTGATCTGCTTCATGAAAGGGTCGAGCTTGGGAAAGCCCGTTTCCACCACCGAAAAGTGGCCCACGCGGTCGGCGATCTCCTTGAACTTCGCCGTATCGCGCGGCCCGGTCGTGCAGTACAGGTCGAAGAAGCCGCGCACGTAGATATGCCGCGGCTTGCCCGCATCGAAGCCGTGGAAGGTTTCCACCTTCACGCCCGGGAAGAAGTGCGGCACCGCGTTGCTGGAGGTGATCACCGCGCGCGGCTTCCACGCACGCACTTCCTGCACGGTGAGCAGGCGCTCGCCTTCGACCAGGTCTTCCGCGCCGGGGCCGTCGAAGAACCACGCGGCCTCGTCGCCGCGCGCGCGGATCGCCTCCTGCACCGGGCGCAGGATGGCCAGCGCGTAGCGCTCGGAGCCGTAGAGGAGGTAATGCTGCTTGGGATCGGACTGCTTGCTCATCGATCGATACCGTGGCGGGTCAGTGCATCTGCCGCACTCTCGACCGAGGCGGGGTTTCGGCGCATCTCGTAGTACCGCATGCGCTTGTAGGCCGCGTACGAGGCGGCTGTCTGGGCGATCACGAATCCTCGCCAGCCGTCGAGGAAGGCGAGGCGGAAGATGTAATCCTTGATGAAGGCCAGCAGGTACACGAACGGCGTCTGCCACATGCGCACCGGCTTGTTCTTCTCCAGCCAGTCGCGGCATTTCAGCTCCGCGTAGCGCAGCACCTTGATCTGCTTCTGCGGCAGGCTGGGATTGTTCTCGTGGTTGAAGCGCGCATGCAGCGTGACCGACGGGCCGTCGAACACCAGCGATTCATGCACGCGCACGTCCTTCCAGCGCGCGCGGTCGCGGTGGAACAGGCGCGCCATCTTCTCGCCCATCGACGGCAGGTACCAGCGCATCGGCGCGCCCATGTAGATGGTGGCGCGGCGCAGGATCACGGCGCTGTTGTCGCTGGCCATCAGCTCGGGCAGGCGTCGCTCCAGCTCGGCGGCCAGTTCGGGCGAGAGGTATTCGTCGGCGTCCAGCGCCAGGATCCAGTCATGGCTGCACTGGGTGGTGGCGAAGTTGCGCTGCGCGCCGAACCCCAGCCAGTCCTGCTGCACCACGCGCGCGCCATGGGCCTGCGCGATGGCGATGGTGTCGTCGGTGCTGCCGCTGTCGATCACCAGCTTCTCGGCCGCGAACGGCACGCTGTCGAGGCAACGGGCGATGCTGTTCGCCTCGTTGTAGGTGATGACCACGAGGGTGAGGGGAAAGGTAGGCATGAGGAGATTCTAGAGGCGGCGGGAAGGCCAAGGCCACGAATCCGTGCCCGGGTGCTCCCTGCGCGGTGGTCGCCGGGTCAGAGCAGCTGCCGCAGCGCCGCGCCCAGCCGTGCATCGAAACCTTTCTGGTTGTCCACGTACCACGCGCGGGCAGCGGCCCCCAGCTGTTCCCATTCGGCCCGTTCCATGCGGCTGCAGCGCTCGACCGCGGCCTCCAGCGCGGCTTCGTCGAACAGGTAGCGGGTGGCGAGGTTGAGCGGGCCGTCCGGCGTCGCCGCGACCGGCATGCCGCGCGTGGCCGTCACCAGTTCGTTCATGGGTGGCGCGTCGCAGGTCAGCACCACGGCGCCGCAGCTCAGGGCCTCGACGATGTAGTGGCCCCAGCCTTCCGTCTCGGACAGGCACAGGTGGAACACGTGGCTGTTCTGCAGCGTGCGGATGTCGGCGATGTCGGCCACGTACTCGCGGCGATGCACGATGTTGGGCGCCGACAGGTCGGTATCCGGCCCGACGCCCGGTGCCTGCAGCACGTGCAGCATGGGCCACTCGGGATGCCGCCGCCATGTCGCCAGCAGGCGCTCGGTGCCCTTCATCCGGCTGGCGCCGGCCAGGTGCAGGAAGGTGGGCTCGCGCTCGCGCTCGCGCCGCAGGCAGTCCGTGCTCTGGAAGCCGATGGGCAACGTGCGCATGCCTAGTTGCTGGAAGATCCCGGTGGCTTCGCGCGTCTTGGTGAGCACGGCGTCGTATCGCGCCAGTTGCTTGCGGTCGCGCTGGGAAAACCACTCGGGATTGGGAATGAACGCATTGAGCCGCGCCAGCGGCAGGTGCTCGGGGCTGGCGTGTTCCAGCGTGATGTTGAGGTCGTACAGCGGCGCCTTGCGGCTGGCGTTCCAGCGCAGGGCAAGCTTTTGCCACCAGCGACGTTTCCGCGGTGCGCTCGCCGGCGTGAAGCTCACTTCGTGGCCCAGCTCGCGCAACGCCTCGCGCAGCAGCCGGATGTCATGGCTCAGGCCACGGTTGTTGTCCCACGCGATGAGGTTGATGCGGGCCATGGAGTCGCGCTGAAAGAGGGAAGTGGGGCCGCCGCCATGATGGCGCGGTCAGGCTCCGGTTGCGCGCAGGCGGCTGATCTGCACCGTCATGCCCAGCACCAGGAAGAAGAACAGCGAATGCGGCATGGAGCGATACAGCACGTTGTCCGTCAGCCCGCACAGCGCATACATCGCCACCGTCAGCAGGCCGACC
Source organism: Dyella sp. EPa41 (assembly GCF_016586165.1). Classification (GTDB taxonomy): domain Bacteria; phylum Pseudomonadota; class Gammaproteobacteria; order Xanthomonadales; family Rhodanobacteraceae; genus Dyella. The sequence goes on from NZ_BCPR01000001.1 coordinate 44,514, forward strand.
ATGGCCGAGACGGCCACGGCGTCATCAGGATCGAACACGCGCCGCGCGAACAGCACCAGCGGCATGCCGAACAGCAGCAGCAACAGGATCAGTCCGGGCACGCCGCCGGCCACCGCGGCCTCCAGGTATTCGCTGTGCGGGTGCTCGTACTTGGCGATGGAGTCGCTGGCCAGGCCGAGCTTCATCTGCGACTGCGTGTACTTGCCGAACTGGTCGATGCCCACGCCGGCCACGGGATGCTCGGCGAAGGCGCGCGTGGCGACCCGCCACATTTCCAGGCGTTCGCGCACGGCGCCCTGCGTATCGTTGCTGCTGTAGGTGCGTACTTCGTGCCCGATGGCATCGAAGCGGGCCACGATCTCGCCACGCATCAGCAGCACCGCGCCCGAGGCCACCAGCACCGCGCCCGCCAGCACGACCAGCGGCGCCCGCCACTGCCGCGTGCGGTAGATCGAGCAGCCGATCACCAGCGCGAATACGGGGGCGCAGGCCAGCAGCGGGCCGCGGCTCTGCGTCAGCAGCGCGCCGAACATGCCGAGCGCGGCGCATCCGGCATGGAAGACGCGCTCGGGCATCGCGAGCTGCGGCCGCAGCAGCTGGACCACGCCGCTCAGCGACAACACCAGCATGAACATGGCCAGCTCGATCACGCCCCAATCGCCGCCATCGATGCCCGAGGCGCGCTCGGCGCCCTGGAAATAATGCTGGTAGATGCAGACCAGGCCGAGCACGGCCGCCGCCATGCTGAGCCCGCGCCAGAACCACGCCAGCCGCAGCGGCTGGGTAAAGACCGCGGTAATGCCCAGGAACAGCAGGATGTGCGAAGGCAGGTCGAATTCGTTCCAGCGCAGGCCGTGGCCCAGGATGTTCGCCGCCGCAAACAGCACCAAGGCCCAGCACAGCCAGGTCACCGGACGCGCGCCGCGGTAGATGGCGCGGGCCTGCCGGTTGGCGATCAGCAGATACAGCCCATAGAAGAACAGCACGCCGACCAGGGCCACCTTGGCCCGGCCAGGCGTTGCGAATGAGAGGGGAAGCAGGGCCAGCAACAACGTGGATACCAGCGGGGCGATACGACGTTCGGCCGCGGTGGCAGGTGGAACTACTCTCATTCGATCCTCGATCAATGCCAGCCGGCGAAGCCAGCCCGACGCCATACATCCCGGCGTGCCGCTGCTCCGCTCGTGCCGAAGGGAACAGGAAACCGCCTATACAATCTATGACATTCTATGAGGAAAACCCGACTCCTCCCCTAGTACAAGAGAGATAGGGTTCATATCCCGGCAGATTCCTGCGGCGGATTCGTTGTCCTTCCTTGAGGCTTGGGCGTGAAGCTTTTGTTCACCAACTTCCACTCGGGTGATGGTGGAGGTCACACCACCTACATCCGCACGCTCGCCGCGGCCCTGGCATCGCACCACGAGATTCACGTCGCCGCCCCGCCCGGCAGCCGGCTCAATCGCGAGGCGCGAACCCTGCCCGGCGTATTCGTGCTCGACCAGCCCTTTCCCAACGGCCTGGGCCGGTGGCGCGCCCGACGGCGCGCCCGGGCGCAGCTTGCGCACTACCTGCGCACGCAAGCCTTCGACATCGTCCACGTGAACGGTTCGGCCGATCACCGGCTGGTGCTTTCGGCGATGCCCCCGAAGCGGCCCGCCCTGGTCTGGACCAAGCACAACTCCAAGCCGGTGCGCGGCATCGGCCATTGGCTGCGTGCGCGCCGCACCGACCAGGTGATCGCCGTGTGCGACTACACGCGGCGCGAACTGGCCGCGACGGCCTATCGGCGATGCCGCCTGTCCACCGTGCACAACGGCATCGATATCGACCACTGGTCGCCCTGGCCGGCGGGCGACGCCGCGGCGGAATCCGCCCGTTGGCGTAGGGATGACGACCTGCTCCTGCTTGGCAGCAACGCGGGCACGGCGGCCTACAAAGGCTGGCTGGATCTGCTGGAAGCCGTGGCCACGCTTGCGCCCGAGCTGCGCCGGCGCCTGCGTATCCTGATCGCCGGCGTGCCGCCCAAGGCGGCCGAGCGCGAGCGCGTGGCGGCGCTGGGGCTGCAGGACGCCGTGGTGTTTCCCGGCGTGCTCGCCGATCCACGCCCCATGGTGGCGGCGCTCGATGCGGGCTTCGTACTGTCTTACGACGTCGAGACCATCTCGTTCGCCTGCCGCGAGATGATGGCGATGGGCAAGCCGGTGCTGCTCAGCAACTACGCCGGCCTGCCGGAGAACCTGGCGGCGGGCCAGGATGGCTGGCTGGTTCCGGCGCGCGACAGGGCGTCCATCGCCGCCGCCGTCACGTCCATCCTGGAGCAGCGCTCGTCTTTGCCCGCCATGGGCGCCGCTGCCCGCGCGCATGCGGAGCGCGACTTCGGGCTTCCCCTGTTCATCCAGCGCACCGAAGCGGTCTACCGCGCGCTGCTGGCGGGATAGCCAGGGCGGTCGCCCGTGCGCGACCGCCGGCGGACGATCACTCGTCGACGGCGGCGGCCGGCAGGCGATCGATGCTCTCGTCAGGCAGGCAGCCCGGCACCACGGCATCGGCCTTGAACATCCACCATTCGCGGCGGTTCGCATGGCCCAGGCTGATCGCCTTGCTGCGGTCCACGCACTGGCCCATCACCGGGTCGAGCACGAACAGCCAGCGATGCGCCGGATCCTGCGCCTGCCACTTCACGCCGGCGGCGTATTGGTCGTGCCACGGCTGGGTGAAGCCGAAATCGACGGCCGGGTGGTTGAGCATCAGCAGGTTCTGTTCCTTCCACGCCACCATGCCGAGCTGGTCGCCGGCCGGCAGGCGATCGCGCACTTCCTGCATCACGCCCGTGGCGGAGCTGGAATCATTGAGGATCGGATAGGCCCAGAGGCCCAGCACCAGCCACATCGCCGCCATGCCGCCAGCCACCGCGGCCACGGCCCGGCGCACGCGCAGCGTGGCGACCAGCAGCAACAGGATGGCGCCGAGCGTGGTGCCCATCCACCACAAGGCGCGGCCGCCGTCCTCGAAGCCGCGGGCGATCGCGAAATCGGTGGTGAACTTCGGATGCACGGCCAGCCCCGCGATGCCTAGGCCGAGCATCGCCGCGCCCATCACGCCGATGAAGACCAGCCCCGCGATGCGCAGCCAGCGCTTCTGCAGCAGCTCGCCCAGGTACGGCGCGCTGACCAGCGCCAGCATCGGCAGCGCCGGCATGATGTAGACGTCGCGCTTGCCCTTGGGGATGGAGAAGAACACCAGCAGCAGCACGATCCAGCCCAGCGGCAGCAGGATGCGGGCATCCTTTTCCTTCAATGCGCGCCACCAGCGCGGCAGCGTGCCCGGGTAGGTCAGCGACAGCGGCAGCCAGGTGAACAGCACGATCGGCAGGTAGTACAGCACCGGGTGATGGTGGTCCCACGACTTGCCGTAGCGTCCCGCCGTCTGGTGGAACAGGATGTCGTTGACGTAGGCGGCGTAGGCCGGATCGTTCGCGTGCGCTTTCGCGCCCAGCAGCATCGGCACCAGCCACAACGCCATGGCCGCCAGCAGGGCGACGAGCCCAAGCGCCCAGCGCCACCACGCGCCCGCACCCATGCGCGCCACGCCGTTCCATTGGCCGAAGCTGGCGACGAGGTAAGGCACTAGCATCAACAGCGCGAGCACGCCCACGCCCTTGGTGATCACGCCGAGTCCCGCGCAGAAACAGCCGAACCAGAACGCCCGCCAGTTCGGACCCTTGAGGAGGTGCAGCAGCAGGCCCCAGTTCGCCGCGGTGATGTAGAACATCACCAGCGGATCGATCTGCGCGCGCTTGGTCTGGTAGACGAACTGGAACGTGATCAGCAGGGCCGACGCGGCATACAGGCCCACCTGGCGATTCCACAGGCGCCGCCCGAGGTCGTACACGCACAACAGGCAGCCCAGCGCGGCCAGCAGCGACGGCAGCAGGAACGCCAGGCGCCAGCTGCCGATCACGGTGTAGCTGGCGGCCTCCAGCCAGAACAGCATCGGCGGTTTGTCCGAGTACAGCTCGCTGCCGCGATGCGGAAACAGCCAGTCGCCGCTCTCCACCATCTGCTTGGCGGCCAGCGCAAAGCGCGGCTCGTCGGAAGGCCAGGGATCGCGCAGGCCCATGCCGGCGCCGATCACGACCAGGGCGATCAACAACAGCAGCCAGAACTGGCGGCGTTCCTGGGGGGTGGCTTGGGAGGTGGCGAGCATGCGTGGATTCCGGAGGCGGCATGGCCGCGTCACAAGCAGTTCTAAAGCGTCACGGGTCGCCGCTCAGGGCGCACCGGGCCGCGGTGGCATGGCTGCCATGCGCGCGGCGCGCGAAGCGGCGGCCTCAGGACTTCTCGAGCACCGCATAGTACATGCCGTCGAGGTCGCCATCGCCGGGCAGTACCTGCCAGCCCACCGCCGCCGGCTGTCCCGCGGGCAACGAGAAGCCCGCGGCACGGGCATCCTGGTGCCGTTCCAGCCAGTCGTTCACCACGGCCTCGTTCTCCTCGCGCAGCAGCGAACACGTGATGTAGAGGAGCTTGCCGCCCGGGGCGAGCAACGGCCACAGCGCCTCCAGGATGCGCCGCTGCTGCGCGACCAGGGGCGCGATATCGCTGTCGCGGCGGTGCAGGCGCACGTCGGGCCGGCGGCGCATGACGCCGGTGGCCGAGCAGGGAGCATCGATGAGGATGCGGTCGAAGGCCTGGCCATCCCACCAGGCGGGCGGATCGCCGGCATCGCCGATGACGATGTCGGCCTTGAGCCCAAGGCGATCGAGATTCTGCGTGATGCGCTGCGCGCGTTTGGGTTCGAACTCCAGCGCGGTCAGCGCGATGTCCTCGCGCTCCAGCAGGTGGCAGGCCTTGCCACCCGGTGCGGCACAGGCGTCGAGCACGCGTTGCCCACGCTTGAGATCCGCCAGGTCGCCGGCAATTTGCGCGGCGCCGTCCTGCACGGCGAACTCGCCGGCGGCGAAGCCCGGCATGCGGGTGATGTCCGTGCTGTGCGGAAGCACGATGCCGTCCGCCAGCCAGGGATGCGCATCCGCGGTATAGCCGTCCAAACGCAGGCGCTCGATCAACGACTCGCGATCGGTGCGCCGGCGGTTCACGCGCAGCATCAGCGGTGGCTCGAGGTTGTCCGAGGCCATTACGGCATCGGCCTGCGCGGGCCAGTCGCGCCCGATCGCCCTGGCGAGCCAGGCCGGGTGCGCGTGGCGCGTCTGCGGCTTGGCGTCGAGCGCCGCCAGCAGTTCGGCGCGTTCGCGCTGCCAGCGCCGCAGCACCGCATTGACCAGTCCGGCGAAGCGGGGCCGCTGCAACGCCTTGGCGGCCTGCACCGTCGCCGCCACGGCGGCATAGTCGGGCAGCTGCAGGATCTCCAGCTGCACCAGCCCCAGCACGAGCAGCGCATGGATGGTGGGTTCCTTCTGGCGCAGCGGCTTGTCCAGCAGGCGGTCGAGCGCCGCATCGAAGCGCAGCCACCAGCGCGCACCGTCGCTCAGCAGCGCCATCAGCAGGGCGCGGTCACGCGCGTCGGGCAGCTTGGGCGCATAGCGCTCCATCGCGTCCCGCAGCGAGGCGCCACGCAGGGCGACGTCGGCGAGAGCTTGGGCGGCGAGGGCGCGGGTATCGGTCATGGGCAGAAAGTAGCGGAGAGGTGTGAGAAGCGGGAGTCAAGGCCATAACCCTCAGGTCCGGCATGCCGGCGGACGTATCGTCGGGCTGTCGCGAGAGCCCGTGGGCCGTTCTTTCGCGACAAGCCGGCGTTGCCGCCACTGGGCTCCGGCCCGCGCCGGAGCGACGGTGTTCAGGTGCCGCGGGTCTTGGTGGCGTTGAGGTAGTCGGCCGCCGTGATGCGCTTGCCGCCGGCGCGCTGCAGCGCCGTCACGCGCAGTGCGCCTTCGCCGCAGGCGATGTCGATGCCGTCGCGAGTCACGCTCAGCACGCTGCCGGGCGCGGCGCCGGGCTGCCCGTGGACGGCTCGCGCGGCCCAGATGCGTAGCATTTCACCCGCGACCTCGCCTTCGGCCACCGGCCACGGATCGAACGCGCGCACCTGGCGTTCCAGTTCAATCGCCGGCCGCGCGAAGTCCAGTCGCGCCTCGGCCTTGTCCAGCTTGTGGGCATACGTGACGCCCTCGTCGGGCTGCGCGCGCGATGCCAGCGTCTCGCCGGCGATCACCCGGGCGAGGCCTTCGGCGAGCACGTCCGCGCCGAGCGCCGCGAGGCGGTCGTGCAGCGAGCCGCCGGTGTCCTCACGGGTGATCGGCGTGCGGCGTTCCAGCAGTACCGGACCGGTGTCGAGGCCGGCCTCCATCTGCATCAGGTCGACGCCGCTCTCGGCATCGCCCGCGAGGATCGCGCGCTGGATCGGCGCCGCCCCACGCCAGCGCGGCAGCAGGCTGGCGTGAACGTTCCAGCAGCCCAGGCGCGGAATCGCCAGCACCTTGCGCGGCAGGATCAAGCCATAGGCCACCACGACCATGAGGTCCGGCGCGTAGGCGGCAAGCGTGGCCTGCGCGTCGGCGGACTTCAGCGATTGGGGCTGCTCGACCGGGATACCAGCCGCCTCGGCGGCCTGCTTCACCGGGCTCGGCGTCAGCTTGCGGCCGCGTCCCGCGGGGCGGTCGGGCTGGGTATACACGGCCACCACCTCGGCGCCGCTGGCGCGGCAGGCCTGGAGGCAGGGTACGGAAAAGTCGGGAGTGCCCGCGAAAACGACGCGGAGCTTAAGGCGACGCTGACCAAGTATCACCATCGTCACCCGTTCTGTCTGTTTGCAGGCCACAGGAACGACGGCGAAGGCAGACTGGCCGTCTGTCTAGACGGCGGGCCGAAGGCCTGCGGACAGACAGAACGGGCCCCAGCTGATTGAATTTCAAATGATGGGGTGATGCCTGGAAGGCCCGCGGGCTGCGCCGCGCGGCTTGGCAAGACGGCCAGTCTTCCCGGCGACACTCGGCGCAGCCCGCGGGCCTTCCAGGCATCATGACGATGGCGATACTTGGTCAGCGTCGCCTTCAAGCGCTGGCCGCCTGCTTGCGCTGCTTTTCCAGGCGCTTGAGCAGCATGGAGCGCTTGAGCGGCGAGAGGTAATCCACGAACACCTTGCCGGCGAGGTGGTCCATCTCGTGCTGGATGCACACGGCCAGCGGGCCTTCGAACTCGCGTTCGATGGTGTTGCCGTCCACGTCCTGCGCCTTGACCTTGACCTTGAGCGCCCGCGTCACGTCGGCATAGATGCCGGGAAACGACAGGCAGCCTTCCTGGTAGACCTGCGCGCCGTCCTTCTCGACGATCTGCGCATTGATGAGCGCGAGCGGCTCGTTGCGCTCCTCGCTCATGTCGGCAACCAGCACCTGCTGGTGCACATTGACCTGGGTGGCGGCCAGTCCCACGCCGTTGGCGTCGTACATGGTCTCGAACATGTCGGCCACGAACTGCTTGAGGTCCGCGTCGAAAACGCGCACGGGCTCGGCCTTGGTGCGCAGGCGGGGATCGGGAAATTCGATGATGGTCAGGACGGACATGGCTTTAACCTCAAGCGCTCAAACTGCGGGCGAATTGGTGAAAACCAAGCCCGGGCGCGATCTAGAATGACAGCGTTTGCTCAGCATCTGCACGTCACCCGCGTTGTGCTGGTAGGGCCGCTACGGGGCAGTGCGTGGCGAAGCGCCTGACTGGTGGTCAGGTCGAGCCGCGCGGTGTCCCGTAGCGGCCCTACCAGCACAACCCTTCGGGCCGGACTGTTTGCCCGCCTGACCGCGTCATCACTCGGTTGTGTATCGACATACACGCCCTCGTTCTTCCTTGTCATGCGGGCAAACAGTCTCGGCGCGGGTCACGTGCAGATGCTGAGCAAGCGCTTTATTGTACGCCGCCAACTGCCCGGAAGGCATGCCGTTTTGCCAACTGGACACGGTTGCGTGGACAAGAGGTTCGGTTAAACTCGCCCGAGCGTCGGGGGATGGGGGATTCCCGTTTATGATCAGAAAGTCCATTGGGCTGCTGGCCGGCATGCTGGTCACGGTGGCTGTTTATGCTGCGGGTGCGCAACTGCGCGCCGATCACCCCGATACCTATACGGTGCGCAAGGGCGACACGCTCTGGGCGATCTCTGCACGCTTCCTGTCCAAGCCGTGGCTGTGGCCCGAGATCTGGCAGGCGAACCCGCAGGTGCAGAACCCGCACCTGATCTATCCGGGCGATGTGCTCAACCTCTCCTTCATCAACGGTCCGCGCGTGGGCTTGCAGCCGCGTGTACGCACCGAAGGCGAGCCGATTCCGGCGATTCCCCTTTCCGACCTGCGCATGTTCCTGAAGGAAATGCGCGTGCTCGACAGCAACCAGGTGAAGTCGCTGCCGTACGTGGTGGGCTTTGAAGAAGCCGACCTGCGCGGCACCGTGGGCCGCAATGTCTACGTGCGCAACCTGCAGGCCGAACCGGGCCAGCGCGTTGCCATCGTGCGCCCCACCCAGACCTTCCGCAATTACGACGGCGGCAAGGGCCGCGACAACGGCGGCGACCTGCTGGCGCATCCGCTCGACAGCGACGTGTCCACCGTGCGCACGCCGTGGTACGAGGACACGCGCAACGACGGCCATTACGGCAAGGGCGAGGACATCGGCACCGAAGTCAGCGTGATCGGCACCGCCGAAGTGCTGCGTACCGGCGATCCGACCACCCTGCTGCTGCTCGACTCCACGCTCGAGATCCGCAAGGGCGACCGCATCCTGCCGATCGACGAGAAGCCCTACGACCCGTATTACTACCCGCATGCGCCGAAGTCGCTGCCGGGCAACGCACGCGTCATCGCCTTCACCGACGCCCACGACGCCGTGGGTCCGCGCCAGGTGGTGGCGTTGAACATCGGCTCGCAGGATGGCGTGGAAAACGGCCAGACCTATTCGATCTACCAGCCGGGCGAAACCATCGCCGACGACGTGGCCAGCAACAGCTGGGACCGCGGCACCGGCAAGAGCGTGACGCTGCCGCAGGAGTTCGTGGGCCACGTGATGGTGTTCCGCACCTTCGATCGCGTGAGCTACGGCCTGATCATGGATGGCCTGCGCCCCGTGCATCGGCACGACAAGCTCGAACTGCCCGAATAAGCCGTCGCGGCAAGGGACGACAGAACGGCGCGGTGATCACCGCGCCGTTTCTTTTTGGGCCGCCCCTAGGCTTGGCGGCCATGATCGATAACGACCTTTTCCGCGCGTGGCTGATCCTGCTGCGCACGCCCGCCCTCGGCCCGGCTGGGCTGCGCGAACGACTGAGAGCCCAGTCGGGTGACATCCACGCGGTGCTGCGGGCCTTGCGAGAGCAGGCCGCCTCGCTGCCCGATGACGCCCGCGACTGGCTCCGGCGCCCGAACGAAGCGCGCCTCGCCGCCGATCTCGCCTGGCTGGCCAAACCCGGCCACCGCCTGATGTGCTGCACCGACGAGGATTTCCCGCCGCTGCTGGACACCATCGCGCAGCCGCCTGCCGCCCTGTTCGTGTCCGGCAACGCCGAGCTGCTGCTGCATCCGCAGGTCGCCATCGTCGGCGCCCGCGCCGCGAGCCTGAGTGGCCGCACCAACGCCCGGGCCTTCGCCCAGGCCCTGGGGCGGGCGGGATTCACCATCACCAGCGGCATGGCCGATGGCATCGACGGCGCGGCCCACGCGGCGGCGCTGGACGCCGGGGTACCCACGGTGGCGGTGATCGGCACGGGCCCGGATCGTGTCTATCCGCGCAAGCATCACGCGCTGGCGCGCCGCATCGCGGACGAGGGCGTGCTGGTCAGCGAGTTCCCGCCGGGTACGGCCGCCCGCGCCGACCACTTCCCGCGTCGCAATCGCCTCCTGGCGGGGCTGGCGCTGGGTACGCTGGTGGTGGAGGCCGGCCTCCCCTCCGGCTCGCTGATCACGGCCCGGTTGGCGGCCGAGCAGGGGCGGGAGGTATTCGCCCTCCCCGGTTCCATTCATAATCCGCTCGCGCGCGGTTGCCACCAGTTGATCCGCGATGGCGCACGGCTGGTTGAGACGGCGGGCGAAATCGTGGAGGCGCTGGCGCCGGCCGCGGTGGCGCTGGGCCGGGAACTGGCCAGCCGGCTCGACGAGCCCGGCGATCCCGCGCCGGCCGCACCGACGGATGCGGTCGGCCAGATCGTGCTGGATGCGCTCGGGCATGGCCCCATGGCGCTCGATGAGCTGGCCGATTGCGTGGCCCAGCCTGTCGCCGGCCTGACGACCGCGCTGTTGTTGCTGGAACTGGACGGCAGGGTTGAAGCCTTGCCCGGCAATCGCTACCAGCGGCTGCCGGGCTAGCCAAACCCGTACCGCCACTCGTTTTCACATGGCCGAGCTTGACGAGCTTGAGTCGGCATGCCTTTAACTAAATATAGGAAGCCAGCCCGGACGGGCCTGGCCATTGATGGCGGATACCGAGTTTCATGGCAAAAAACCTGCTTATCGTCGAGTCGCCGGCCAAGGCCAAGACGATCAACAAATACCTCGGCAAGGACTTCCAGGTCCTGGCCTCCTATGGTCACGTGCGTGACCTGAAGCCGAAGGAAGGGGCGGTAGACCCCGACCACGGCTTCGCCATGGCCTACGAGGTGATCGACCGCAACGAAAAGCACGTCGACGCCATCGCCAAGGCGGCCAAGGTGGCCGACGACATCTACCTCGCGACCGACTTGGATCGCGAGGGTGAAGCGATCTCCTGGCACATCAGCGAAATCCTGAAGGAGCGCGGCCTGACCAAGGGCAAGCAGCTCCATCGCGTGGTGTTTTCCGAGATCACGCCCAAGGCGATCAAGGCCGCCGTCGCGGCGCCGCGCCAGCTCTCGCTGGACATGGTCGATGCGCAGCAGGCGCGTCGCGCGCTGGACTACCTGGTGGGCTTCAACCTGTCGCCGGTGCTGTGGCGCAAGGTGCAGCGCGGGCTTTCCGCCGGCCGCGTGCAATCGCCCGCGCTGCGCATGATCGTGGAGCGCGAGGAAGAGATCGAAGCGTTCAAGGCGCGCGAGTACTGGACCGTCGAGGCCGCGCTGCGCCATCCGGAAGGCGACTTCAGCGCGCGCCTCACCAAGCTGCACGGCAAGAAGTTCGAGCAGTTCGACCTCACCAACGAGGCCGATGCGATGGCCGCGCGCGCGGCGCTGAAGGAGGCCGCGCACGGCCGCCTCACCGTCAGCGAAGTAGGCAGCAAGGAACGCAAGCGCCGCCCGGCGCCGCCGTTCACCACCTCCACCTTGCAGCAGGAAGCCGCGCGCAAGCTGGGCTTCTCCACCAGCCGCACCATGAAAGTGGCGCAGGGCCTGTACGAAGGCGTGTCGCTGGGCACCGAGGGCAACGTCGGCCTGATCACCTACATGCGTACCGATTCGGTGGCGCTGTCCGAGGACGCCCTGGGCGAGCTGCGCGAGCTGATCGCGCGCGACTTCGGCCGCAAGGCGCTGCCGGATCATCCGCAGGCCTACAAGGCCAAGTCCAAGAACGCGCAGGAAGCGCACGAGGCGATCCGCCCGACCTCGGCCATGCGCACGCCGCGCGAAGTGGCCTCGTTCCTCAACGACGAGCAGCGCAAGCTGTACGAGCTGATCTGGAAGCGCACCGTCGCCTGCCAGATGATCCACGCCACGCTCAACACCGTGTCGGTGGATTTCGACCTCAAGCACGTCGCCGGCGGCGACGCCGCGTTCCGTTCGACCGGCACCACCGTGGTCGATCCGGGCTTCCTCGCCGTGTACGAGGAAGGTCGCGACCAGAAGAGCGCGGAGGACGACGACGAAGGCCGCCGCCTGCCGAAGCTGGAGGTCGGCGAGCAGGTCGCGTTGCACGACATCGTGGCCGACCAGCACTTCACCGAGCCGCCGCCGCGCTATTCCGAAGCGAGCCTGGTGAAGGCGCTGGAGGAATACGGCATCGGCCGCCCGTCCACCTACGCCAGCATCATCCAGGTGCTGCTCAACCGCGAGTACGTGTTCCTCGACAGCCGGCGCTTCAAGCCCACCGACGTGGGCCGCGCGGTGAGCAAGTTCCTCACCTCGCACTTCACGCGCTACGTCGACTACGACTTCACCGCCAAGCTCGAGGACGAGCTCGACGCGGTGAGCCGGGGCGAAGAAGCGTGGGTGCCGCTGATGGAGCGCTTCTGGCAGCCGTTCAAGCAGCAGGTGGAAGAAAAGACCGAGACGGTCGATCGCAGTGAAGCCACCGGCGCGCGCGAGCTGGGCACCGACCCCAAGAGCGGCAAGCCGGTCTCGGTGCGCCTGGGCCGCTACGGGCCGTACGCGCAGATCGGCGACAAGGATACGGACGAGAAGCTGCAGTTCGCCTCGCTGCGCCCCGGCCAGAGCATGCACACCATCACGCTGGAGGAGGCGCTGGAGCTGTTCAAGCTGCCGCGCAAACTCGGCCACGCCGAGAACGGTGACGAGGTGAGCGTGGGCGTGGGCCGCTTCGGTCCGTTCGTGAAGCAGGGCAGCACCTATGCCTCGCTCAAGGCCGAGGACGACCCGTACACCATCGAGCTGCCGCGTGCCCTGCAGATCGTGCAGGAAAAGCTGGAGATGATCGCCAACCGCATCATCAAGGACTTCGGCAACGGCGTGCAGGTGCTCAATGGCCGCTTCGGCCCGTACATCACCGATGGCGAGAAGAACGCGCGCATCCCCAAGGACCAGGAGCCGAAGGACCTGACCGAGGCCCAGTGCATCGAGCTGCTGGCGGCGGCGCCGGTCAAGAAGGGACGCGGCGCGTTCAAGAAGGCGGCGGCCAAGAAGGCGACGGCCGAGAAGAAGCCGGCGGCGAAGAAGGCCGCAGCCAAGACGGCCACCGCCAAGAAGACCGCGACCAAGAAGGCACAGGCGGCGAAAAAGGCGGCTGCCAAGAAGACCGTCGCCAAGAAGGCTCCGGCGAAGAAGGCCACCGCCAAGAAAGCCGCCAGCAAGAAGACGACCGCCTGAGTGGCGGTCCGTTTCACCCTCGCCGAGCTTGATGCCGCCGCCGCGCTGCTGCGCCGCGGCGGCGTGATCGGCTATCCCACCGAGGCCGTGTTCGGCCTGGGTTGCGACCCGCATGACCGTGCCGCGTTCGAGCGCATCTTCGCGCTCAAGCAGCGTCCCGCCACCCAGGGCGTGCTGCTGATCGCGGCGGATTTCGCCCAGGTCGAGCGCTATATCGATCTGGCGGCCGTGCCGGCGGCCGTGCTGGCCCAGGTCCGCGCCAGCTGGCCCGGCCCCTATACCTGGATCTTCCCGCGTTCGGCCGCCGTGCCCGACTGGGTCGCCGGCGCGCATGCCGGCATCGCCCTGCGCGTGACCGCCCATGCCCCCGCTGCCGCGCTTTGCCGTGCGTTCGGCGGGGCGCTGGTATCCACCAGCGCCAACCCCCATGGCGAGCCGCCGGCCCGCAGTCCGGCCGTGCTCGAGGCCTATTTCGGCGACCGGCTCGATGGTCTGCTCGATGCCCCGCTGGGCGATCAGCAAAAGCCTACGGTCATCCGCGACGCCATTTCAGGCGCTATCATCCGGTCCTGATAGAGATTGTTCGGTTCGCCAGATCTTGCGAATCATGAACAAGCTCCGCACGCCACGAAGCGCCGGTAAAGGCGGATTCAGTGGTTGCCCTGAGGATGGGGACCTCGTGGGCTCCTTGGTGTTCACCGTTCGCACGGCGGCCTGCGCGAGCCGGCTTGCCGGTGTCATGGCAGTGTTTGGGAGATGAGCTTGGCCATCGTTTTCGAAAGCTTCCAGCGGGACCAGGCGGCCAATGGCCTGCCCTTGCTGGTCGCCGGCCACCCGGACCGCACCGTGGCCTGGCGCCAGGGCGCAGCGGTCAGCGCCGCGCGATTCATGGCCCACGTGCAGGCCATCGCGGCCCAGCTCCCGCCGGCCGCCACGGCGGTGAACCTGTGCGAAGACCGCTACGCCTTCCTGGTCGCCTTCTGCGCCATCGCGCTGCGCGGCCAGGCCAACCTGCTGCCCTCCTCCCGCGCGCCGCAGGCGGTGGCCGAAGTGATGGCGGCACATCCGGGCTGCTACGCCGTGGGGGAGTTGGCGCTGGACCATCCCCCGCCGCACTACCGCCATCTTCCGGCGCTGTCGGTCACGCCCGAAACGGACGACGACTGCGCCTGGCTCGCGCTGCCGGCCGACCAGGTGGTGGCGATCGGCTACACCTCCGGTTCCACCGGCGTGCCCAAGGGCAATGCCAAGACCTGGGGCAGCTTCCACGCCAGCAACGCCGGCAACCTGCGCATGCTGCATGCCGCCGTGGGCAAGGGCTTCCACGTGGTGGCCACGGTGCCGCCGCAGCACATGTACGGCATGGAGATGTCGGTGGTGCTGCCGCTGCTGGGCGATCTCAGCGTGCATGCGGGACGCCCGCTCTTTCCGGCCGATGTCGCAGCCGCCCTTGCCGAGGTTCCCGCGCCGCGCGTGCTGGTGACCACGCCGGTGCATCTGCGTGCGCTGATCGAATCCGGCGTGGCCTTGCCGCCGATCGCCGCCATGGTATCGGCCACGGCGCCGATGCCCGTGGAGCTGGCCCAGGCGGCCGAGCAGCGCTACGGCGCGCCGCTGCTGGAAGTGTTCGGCTCCACGGAAACCTGCGTGTTCGCCAGCCGTCGTGCCGCGGCCGACGAGCCGTGGACCTTGTTCGAGGGCGTGCACCTGCACCCGCAGCCCGATGGCACCCAGGTGCGCGCGCCGCAGCTGGATGAGCCGATGACCCTGGCCGACATCGTCACCCTGCATGACGGCGGTCAGCGCTTCCGCCTGTGCGGCCGTCATTCCGACCTGCTGGAGATCGCCGGCAAGCGCGCCTCCCTCGGCGACCTCACGCGCCGCCTGCTGGCTGTCCCTGGCGTGAAGGATGGCGTGGTGTTCCAGCTCGACGGCGGCGACGCGCTGGGCGTGCAGCGCATCGCGGCGCTGGCGGTGGCGCCGGGCATGCACGAGCAGTCCATCCTCGATGGCCTGCGCCAGGCGATCGACCCGGTGTTTCTGCCGCGGCCGTTGAAGTTGGTGGATGGGTTGCCGCGGAATGAGACGGGGAAGTTGCCCAGGGCAGCGCTGTTGGCGCTGCTGTAGCTTCCCTCCTGGCTGACCAACACCCCTTGCACTGACCACGCCCCCTTGTACTGACCACGCCCCCTTTGTAGGAGCGCACCCTGTGCGCGACATCCTTTCGCGGCGGGCTGCATGGTTGTTTTTTGAGATTGGGTTATCGCCTTCGGTAGCCCCGCTACCGCGAGGTTGCCGCTTACGCAGCGGGCGTTTCGACGTCCTGCCGGCCGCCGAGTCACTTTTCTTTTGCTTGCCCAAAAGAAAAGTAACCCAAGAAAATGGCCTTGAGAGCCAAGGCTCACAGCGATATGGGGGATAGGAGCGTCGGACGACCGAGGCCAGCCGTGATGCGCTCGTTACTAGCTCGAACGGCGCGGCTACACCGCCACGCGCCGACGCGAAGAGGACTTAAAGCCACTTCGCTGAGCCGTGATGAAGCCTATGGGCTGCCGCCCCCTTTCTCCCTCTCCCCTCCGGGGCACGCGGGGAGCGGCCATGGATGGCCGCGGCTTTGAGGAGCGAGGAGAGGGCTGGGGTGAGGGGCGGGGCTCGCGAAATTCCTGCCTACCTCTGTAGGAGCGCACCCAGTGCGCGATCCGCGCTCGCGCTCACCAACCCCCACCTGACTCCCTCCCCCTCCCCCTTGCTGCGCTGCGCAAAGCCACCCCAGCCACTACAATGACGGGCTGCGCCGGCCATGGCGCCTTCTTTCGCAGTTGGAGTCCCCATGAAAGTCCTGGTTATCGGCAGCGGCGGGCGCGAGCATGCGCTGGCGTGGAAGCTCAAGCAGTCGCCGCGGGTGAGCGAGGTGATCGTTGCGCCGGGCAATGCCGGTACGGCGCGCGAGAAGGGGCTGCGCAACGCGAATGTGGCGGTTACCGACATCGATGGCCTGCTCAAGCTGGCGAAGGCCGAGAAGATCGCGCTGACCGTGGTCGGTCCCGAGGTGCCGCTGGTGGCGGGCCTGGTCGACAGGTTCCGTGCGGCGGGCCTGCGCTGCTTCGGTCCGCGTGCGGTCGCCGCGCAGCTGGAGGGTTCCAAGGCGTTCGCCAAGGATTTCCTGCTACGCCACAACATTCCCACCGCGCGCTACGCGGTGTTCACCGAGCTCAATCCGGCGCTGGCCTATGTGCGCCAGCACGGCGCGCCGATCGTCATCAAGGCGGATGGCCTGGCAGCGGGCAAGGGCGTGGTGGTTGCGCTTACCCTGGCCGACGCGGAGCAGGCATTGCGCGACATGCTCGGCGCGCACCAGTTCGGCGATGCGTCCGCGCGCGTGGTGATCGAGGAATTCCTCGACGGCGAGGAAGCCAGCTACATCGTGATGAGCGATGGCCAGCATGCGCTGCCCATGGCGAGCAGCCAGGACCACAAGCGCCGTGACGAAGGCGACCTCGGTCCGAACACGGGCGGCATGGGTGCCTACTCCCCCGCGCCGGTGGTGACGCCCGAGGTGGAGAAGCGCATCCTCAAGGAAGTGATCGAGCCGACGCTGCACGGCATGGCGATGGAAGGCGCCCCCTTCATCGGCTTCCTCTACGCGGGCCTGATGATCGACAAGAGCGGCACGCCGAAGGTGATCGAATTCAACGTGCGCTTCGGCGATCCGGAAACGCAGCCGATCATGCTGCGCCTGAAGTCCGACCTGGTCGACCTGATCGAAGCCGCGCTCGACGGCGAACTGCACCACACCCATGCGCAATGGGATTCGCGTCCGTCGCTCGGCGTGGTGATGGCGGCGGGCGGCTACCCTGGCAAGGTGCGCAACGGCGACGTCATCACCGGGCTGGACGGCGATTTCGGTGCGGACGTGAAAGTGTTCCACGCGGGCACGCAGCTCGATGCCAACGGCAAGGTCGTGACGGCGGGCGGCCGCGTGCTGACCGTCTGTGCACTCGGCAAGGACATCGCCGCGGCACGCGAACATGCCTACGCGGCGGTCGGCAAGATCCATTACGAAGGTGCGTTCTGCCGGCGCGATATCGCCCATCGTGCGCTGCATCGCGGCTGACGCGCGACGCCACCCTTCAGGAAAAAAGCCCCGGCCGCCATGCCGGGGCTTTTTTTATGGAAGCGCTCGGAGTGCTGCAAAGAGGCCGTGTCGTCGCGACACCGCATGAGTGCATTGATCTCTTCAGCGCCGCTTCGCCACCACCTTCAGCGCGCGCAGCACTTCACCGAAATCGCCCGTCACCATCGGGCCGAACGCCTCGGCCGACGGACCGGTGATGCGGGTGCTGTAGGTGACGCGCACGTCGCCCGACGCCATCGGGTGGATGCGGTGCTCGACGATCACGCGGGTGCCGTCGATCACCGTCTCATCGGTGAAGCCTTCGCGCGCGCGGACATCGACGAGCGTGCTGACGAAGGCGTCCGCGCCGGGTGGCTGCATGGTGAAGGTCGAGCCGGTGGCAAAGGCGCCGTGCAACTCGATGCGATCGATGCCGGCGTTCCAGGCCTTCCAGCCCGCCACGTCGGCGAACAGTTCCCAGACGCGCGCCGGCGTGGCGCGGATCTCGATGCTTTCTTCATGCGTCCACATGACAAGTCCTTGTGCGGGTGGAGGGGCATGATGGCATACGGCCAGGCATCGCTCAGCCCGGGATCTCCGGTTCGACCAGCGCGGCCAGGTGCAGCAGCGATTCCTGCCAGCCGAGGTAGCAGCCATCGACCGGAATCACCTCCGGAATGCCCTCCTGCACGACGGTCAATTCGGTGCCGCAGGACACCTTGCGCAGCGTGATGGTGGTCTGCATCTCGCCCGGCAGGTTTGGATCGTCGAAGCTCGCCGAATAACGGATGCGCTCGCCCGGCACGAGCTCATGGTACGTGCCGCCAAACGCGTGGCTGTGTCCGGTGCTGAAGTTGGTGAACGACATGCGGTAGCCGCCGCCGACCTTGGCGTCCATCTGGTGCACCTTGCCCGTGAAGCCGTTCGGCGGCAGCCACCGCGCCATGGCATCGACGTCCGTGAAGGCGCGATAGATCTTTTCGGGCGTGGTACGCAGTACGCGGTGAAGCTTGACGGTGTTGCCGGCCATGATGCTTTTCTCCAGAGGGTTTCGATAACCAGCAGCGTTTGCTGTGCTGGCATGTCAACGACGAACGGTCGGGCCGCGAATCGACACGGATGTGGAACACACGCGCTTCAGGACCGCTTGCGCAGGAACGCATGCAGCGCCCGCTCACCCTGCATGTGGTGATGGCATTCGTAACCGAGCGCACGCAGGTCGAGGTCCTGGAAGAGGTTCTCGCCCGAGCCCAGCAGCACCGGACGAACGGCCAGGTGCAGCTCGTCGATCAGTCGCTCCTGCAGGTATTGGCGCACCGTGGCCACGCCACCGCCGAGGCGCACATCGAGACCGCCTGCGGCGGCTTTGGCCTGTGCCAGCGCGGCATGAATGCCGCCGGTGACGAAATGGAACGTCGTGCCGCCCGCCATCGGCAGCGGTGGCCGTGGGTGGTGCGTGAGCACGAACACCGGCACGTGGTACGGCGGTTCTTCACCCCACCAGCCGCGCCAGCTCTCATCCGGCCAGGGGCCGCGCACCGGGCCGAACATGTTGCGTCCGAGTATCCATGCGCCGACGTTCTTGAAACCCGCTTCGGCCAGGGTGTTGTCGACACCGGTTTCGCCGCCGCCTTCGCCATACATCGACTGCCACAGCCGCGTGGGGAAGAACCATTCCATGAGTTCCGGGCCGCCGACGCCCAACGGGTTTTCCAGGTCCTGGCGGGGGCCGGCGCCGTAGCCGTCGAGGGAAAGGGCAAAGCTCTGGACGCGGAGTTTCGACATGGCCTGCTCGCTATCGTGGTGGACTCATTCCTGCGACGAATCGGCAGGCCCGATTTCGACAGGATAGGCCTCACGCGCGCTTCTTGCGACGACGCGTGGCGCGCCGCCGGGGACGGCCGAACAGCACGCGCAGCTCATCCTTGGCGTCTTCAAGATGCTTCTTCTGCTGCGCAGGCAACTGGCGGCCGCCGCGGTTGATGTAGAAGTTGAGCATCGACATGGCCGAGCGGAACGGCGACGACTTTCTGCGCCGGCTGTGCTCGGCCGAGGCCTTGAGCGACTTGGCGATGTCGGTGGGGTCGTGCTTGGTGAACATGCCCGATTTCAGGTCGAGCGCGTCGCTGGTCTCCATGACGTGCTTGGACCAGCGGCGCTTGCCGCGCGGGGAGCGCGGGTGGCGAGTACGTTTTGCCATGGGTGTACGGCTCGAGGAAAGACCCTTCATCACTAGCGCGCGGCCGGTCATGGCCACGTGTCCGCCGCCTGATGCGTGCGTGATCATGACGGGTGCAGGCCCCGCGCAAGCGCATGTCATGACCGCGGCGCTCGCGGCCATGGCCTAGGGAGGATCCTTGTCGAATGCCGCGATGCCGGGCGGCAGCGTCACCCATGGATGACGCCTGCAGTCGTAGACGGAAACCGTGGGCGCGGGAAATGCCGGATCCGCGAATGCTCCCACGGCGACGCTCACGCGCCCTTCTTCGCCTTCCTCGGTATGGAACACCGTGGTTGCGCATATCGGGCAGAACCGAAACCGGAATCGCGCGCCCTGGTCACCCGTGCGTACATAGTCGGTGGCCATGCCCGTGATGCGGAACGGCGCCGCGAAACTCGCCAGCGCCGCAAACACGCTGCCGGTGCGTTGCTGGCAGGCCAGGCAATGGCAGAGGCCAATGCCGCGCGGCTCGCCGTTGACCTCGATGCGCAGCTGGCCGCAGGCGCAGGATGCCGTTCGTGA
This sequence comes from Dyella sp. EPa41, assembly GCF_016586165.1. Taxonomy (GTDB): domain Bacteria; phylum Pseudomonadota; class Gammaproteobacteria; order Xanthomonadales; family Rhodanobacteraceae; genus Dyella. Next base: position 64,316 of record NZ_BCPR01000001.1, read on the forward strand.
AAGCATGGGCCGCCTCTTACGAAGCCGGATTCCCGCCACGGCCCGTCTCGTTCGGCGAGCGTCGGACAGGCACGCGATGCACCACCTTGGCCCCGGCGCAAAAGGCGATGCCGGCGACCAGGCCGGTGCAGGCTATCAGCAAGGTCTGCCCGGCAGATGCCAACCGGCTTGCCGTCAGGGTCACCACGGCGATGACGGCCATGCCTCCAAGCAGATGGCCTAGTGAGGCGATGCGTGGCGCCATCATCAGCACGAGCACGAGCACGAGCACGATCAGGGCCAACGGCGAAGCCAGCGTGGCGAACAGCACGCCACGCCAGAACGACCGTTCATGCTGGCGTCCATTCGTCGATGCCATGCCGCCGGAATCCCGTGTCGATGACGACGCGTCGTCAGCCGCGATGCGCCGCCTCGATGGTGGCGATGTCGATCTTCTTCATCGTCATCATGGCATCGAAGGCGCGCTTGGCGGCCTCGCGATCAGGATCGGTGAACGCCTTGATCAGGGCGACCGGCGTGATCTGCCACGACAAGCCCCACTTGTCCTTGCACCAGCCGCAATCGCTCTCCTGGCCGCCGTTGCCGACGATGGCGTTCCAGTAGCGATCCGTTTCGGCCTGGTCCTGCGTGGCCACCTGGAACGAGAAGGCTTCGCTGTGCTTGAACATGGGTCCGCCGTTGAGCCCGATGCAGGGAATGCCCATCACGGTGAATTCGACGGTGAGCACGTCGCCCTGGTGTCCTGAAGGATAGTCGCCCGGCGCGCGGTGCACCGCGTCAACGGATGAGTCGGGAAAGGTCTTGGCGTAAAAGCGCGCCGCGTCCTCGGCGTCGCCATTGAACCAGAGACATACCGTGTTCTTCGCGGGGTTTGCCATGTCGTTTCTCCTTGGGATGGGGGTAACGCAACGCACGTATCCAGCGTGGCCCGGCATGGGCCTCGCCGAGCCCTTGGCGAGGCCCACGCATCGCCCGGGGTGCGGTGGATTGAACGGGCTGATGGCGCGATTGAAAACTGCCGTGTTTGCCAATCACCGGGATGCCGCATCCGTGATGATGCGCGCCTTGGTTTCGCGCTAGGCTTGCGGCGCCGTCACGCCAGGGAATCGCATGAGCCAGTTCCAACTGCTGGGAAGCCGCCGTTTCGCCCCGTTCTTCTGGACGCAGGCGCTGGGTGCGTTCAACGACAACGCTTTCCGCAACGCGATGGTCATGCTGGTGGCGTTCCAGATGGGGCTGGACGACCACACGGTATCGCTCTACACCAATCTGGCGCCCGCCCTGTTCATCCTGCCCTACTTCCTGTTCTCGGCCACCGCCGGCCAGCTGGCGGAGAAGTACGAGAAGTCGCGCATCATCCGCTATGTGAAGCTGTTCGAGATCGCCGCGATGCTGATCGCGGCGATCGGCTTCTACACGCACCACACGACGCTGCTGCTGGCCGTGCTGTTCTTGATGGGCCTGCATTCCACCACCTTCGGTCCGATCAAGTACGCGATCCTGCCGCAGGCGCTGAAACCCGAGGAGCTGGTGGGCGGCAACGGCCTGGTGGAGATGGGCACGCAGCTCTCGATGCTGATCGGCATGATCGCCGGCAACTCGCTGATGCTCATCGCGGGCTACGGGCCGGTGGCGGCGTCTTCCGTCACGATAGGTGTCGCCGTGCTGGGCTATCTCGCCAGCCGCCGCATTCCGCCCGCGCCTGCCACGGCGCCGGACCTGGTGTTCAACTGGAATCCGCTTACCGAGACGGCGCGCGTGCTGGGCATCACGCGCGAAGACCGCAAGGTGTTCAACGCGGTGCTCGGCATTTCGTGGTTCTGGTTCTTCGGCACCGTGCTGGTCGCGCAGCTGCCGAACTACACGCGCATGAACCTGGGCGGCGACGGTTCGGTGAACACCCTGGTGCTGACCTTGTTCTCGCTGGGCACCGGCGTGGGCGCCCTGCTGTGCGAGCGCATGTCGGGACGTCGCGTCGAAGTGGGCCTGGTGCCGCTGGGCGCCTTCGGCCTCACGGCATTCGGCGTGGACCTGTATTTCGCGCATCCGCATCTGTCGAGCGTGCACGGCCTGGATTGGCTGGGTTTCCTGCGCAGCGCCGGCAGTTGGCGCGTGGTGCTGGATCTCACGCTGATCGGCGTGTTCAGCGGCTTCTACGTGGTGCCGCTGTTCGCATATGTGCAGGCACGCACGCCGCGCGAGCGACTGTCGCGCGTGATCGCGGGCAACAACATCCTGAACGCGCTGCTGATCTGCCTTGCCGCCGGGTTCGGGCTGGCGCTTGGAGCGCTTGGCCTCACCGCCGTGCAGATCTTCCTCGCGGCGGCCGTGCTCAACGTGGCCGTCGCGGTCTACATCTTCACGCTGGTGCCCGAATTCCTCATGCGCTTCATCACCTGGGTGCTGGTGAGCACGCTGTATCGCGTGCGCGTGGACGGGTTGGAGCAGATTCCCGAAGAAGGCCCGGCGTTGCTGGTGTGCAACCACGTCAGCTTCATGGATCCACTGGTGCTGATGGCCAACCTGCGGCGTCCCGCCCGTTTCGTCATGTACTACAAGATCTTCAACATCCCGGTGCTGAACTTCGTGTTCCACACCGCCAAGGCGATTCCTATCGCCGGCCAGAAGGAAGATCCCGTGGTGTTGCAGCGAGCGTACGACGAGGTGGATGCCGCGCTCGCCGATGGCGAGCTGGTGTGCATCTTTCCCGAGGGCGGCCTGACGCGCGATGGCGATATCGCACCATTCCGCCCGGGTGTCGCGCGCATTCTCGAACGCAGGCCGGTGCCGGTCGTGCCGCTGGCGCTGCGCGGCTTGTGGGGCAGCGTGTGGAGTCGTCGCGATTCGATGCTGCACCGCGCGCGATTGCCGCGACGTTTCCGCGCGAGGGTGGAGCTGGTGGCCGGCGCGCCGATCGCACCGCCGGATGCGCGCATGGCGACGCTGGAGGCGCGTGTGCGCGAACTGCGCGGGGATTTCGCCTGAGCGTTTCCTGTCTGTTTGTGGGAGCGCACCCTGTGCGCGACAAGCCTACGGAGCGGTAACGACGCTGCTTCGCGGTCGCGCACAGGGTGCGCTCCCACAGCGTCGATGCATCGTCAGGCCATCCAGCCCGCCAACACGATCAGCGCCACCACGCTCAGCCAGGCGAGCAAGGCGCGCAGCAGCGCCCCGCGGAGGCGGATCAGTTCGCCGACGGTGTCGGTGCGTTCTTCGGCGTAGCCGTCGCCCGCTTCGATGTCGACCTGCACGTCGGCACGCGCGGCGGCGCCGAGGAAGCCCGGGCCTTCGACGTACCAGCTGCTCGGCACCTGCTGCTGGTGCCAATGCTTCCAGGCGCCGATCACCGCATCCCAGTGGCCGACCAGCGCCAGGGTGAACACCATCAGCTGCGCCGGCAGCCAGTCGGCGATGTTGGCGAACGTACGCGCGGCACGCTGCGCGGCCGCATCCACCCGCAGGCTGGGATCGCGCCCCAAGGTCTGGGCGAGGCGGTACAGCAACGCGCCTGCCGGCCCCAGCACGAAGAACCACAGCAGCACGCCGAAGCGGCGACGCAACGCGGCATAGGCCGTGGCTTCGCCGAGCGCGACGGCGTTCCAAGCCACCGCCTCGCCATCGTCGGAGAGCGCTTGCGCGGCGGCCTCGCGGGAGGGCTGGTCGGGCGCCTTGATAATGGCTTCCAGGTCCGCTTCGAACGCATGCGGGCCAAAGCAATACAGCAGCACGACCAACGAGAAGATCAGGCGCAGCAATTCGCTGGCGGGCATCAGGCTGATCAGCCACACCACCAGCAGGCACAGCACCACCGGCACGCCGAGCGTCACCGTCGCGCGGGCCGGGCCGCTGGTGTCGCCCAGCTGCGCTACCCAGCGGCGGAAGCCACCGTCACCGCGCCAGTGCGCCAGCTGCGGCGCGATATGCACCAGTCCGAGTGCGATGAGGGCGGTGAGCAGGCTGACAGCCATGAAACGGTCTCCGGTCGTTGGCCGCATTGTAGGTCATGGGTATGACGGCCAGCAGCCAGCGCGACCGCGCCTGCCCCCTTGTAGGAGCGCACCCAGTGCGCGACCGCGGAATGGGGACTCAACTCGATGACCGGTTTTCGCAGGCAAGCCCATTCCGCGATCGCGCACTGGGTGCGCTCCTACAGGGGCGGATACGCGCTCAGCGCCGGTACTGCGCCACCAGCGCATCCAGGTCCAGCCCCGCGCGTTGCTTCAGCCAGTGCTCCAGCAGCCGGTAGGACACCGACAGCGGCAGCGAAGGCAGGAAGCTGCCGTCGGCGAGACCGTTCGCGATGTCCTGCGGGGTGAACCAGCGGGCTTCTTCCAGTTCGCGGTCGCGCAGGCGGATCTCGCGCGAAACGGCCTTGGCGGTGAAGCCCACCATCAGCGATTGCGGCAGGGGCCAGGGTTGGGAGGAGTGGTAGTGCACCTCGCCGACGATGACGCCCGATTCCTCGGCGACTTCGCGGCGCACCGCGTCTTCCAGCGCCTCGCCGGGTTCCACGAAACCGGCCAGGGTGGAATAGCGGCCCTTCGGCCAGCCGGCCTGGCGGCCGAGCAGGCAGGCGCCTTCGTGTTCCACGATGACGATGACGGCGGCGTCCGTGCGCGGAAAATGCATGCGGCCGCACTGGTCGTTGGTGCACTGCGCGCGATGGCCGGAAGCGACCAGGATCAGTGGCGAACCACAGTAGGCGCAGTAGCGGGTTTCGCGCTGCCAGTGGGCAAGCCCCTTGGCATAGGCGAACAGGCCCGCTTCGTCGGCGGCAAGCAGCAGGCCCACGTCGCGCAGGCCGGCACGCCGCGCGCCGAGCGTCGTTTCAAGCCCACTGGCCTGCTCGCTGTTGTCGACGGCAAGCAGGAAATGCGGCCGTTCGCCGGCAAAGCCGAGGAAGGTGGCCTTCAGCTCGCCCAGCAGGCGCTCGCGCTCGCCGCTGTCCAGCCAGCGCAGCGCGTCGCTGCCGGGCAGCAGGTAGGTCTGGCCCAGCGCATCGAGCACCAGGTAGCGGGCATGTTCGGACGCGGCGTGCTCGTTCACCCACAACGATTCGTCACGCTTCTCGGCGACCCGGTCGAGGATGAGGCTCAGGCCCGCGAAGGTGTTGAGGCGCGGCGTCGTAGTGCGGTCCATGCCTCGTCGGCGCTCAGGTGGAGAAGGAGGAGCCGCAGCCGCAGGTGGTCTTGGCGTTGGGGTTGCGGATGACGAACTGCGAGCCGCTCAGGCTTTCCGAATAATCGATTTCGGCGCCGGTGAGGTACTGCAGCGACAACGGGTCGACCAGCAGGGTGACGCCTTCGCGGTCGATCGCGAAGTCGTCTTCCGCCTGGGTCTCGTCGAACGTGAAGCCATACTGGAAGCCGGAGCAGCCGCCGCCCGTGATGTACACGCGCAGTTTCAGTTCCGTATTGCCTTCCTCGACGATCAGCTCATGCACCTTGCGGGCGGCGGCTTCAGTGAAGACCAGCGGCGCGCCGGCGCTGCGATAGTCGGGAACGATGGGAAGGGGGACGACGGTATCCATGATGCTCAGGTGGGGGTGAGGCGGCTCACACGCAAGGATACCGCGTTCAGGCCGGCACGGGCTCCGCATCGGCCAGCAGCGGGGCCGGCAGTTCACGCGGCAGCTCGGTGGCGTGGTGGCTCATGCGGCCGTTGACCTGGGCACCGGCGGCCATCTCCAGCGTGCGGTAGTGCACGTCGCCCGTGATGCGCGCCTCGGGCGCCAGCTCAAGGCGCTCGCCGGCATGGATGTTCCCCTGCACGCGGCCGTTGATGATGGCGTGCGGCACACGGATCTCACCTTTCACGAGACCATTCTCGCTCAGCGTGAAGACGGCGCCATCCTCTTCGGCCAGCACCGAGCCTTCGATCTGCCCGTCCAGGTGCAAGGTGCCGCTGAAACGCACGTCACCGCAAATGGCCGTGCCGCGCGCGATCAGGCTGGTATCGGAGGAATGGGCAGCAGGCGTGCGCTCCGGGCGCTTACGGTTGAGCATCTTGTTCCCCTTGGGTCGGTGTGAGGTGGCCGGACAGGGCGTCGCTCCATGTCACGGCGCGGCTGACCGCGTCATCGCCGGCCGGCTGGGCGGTGATCACCAGGCGGGTCGGCCGGAAATCGGCGGGCAGCACGATGGTCGCGTGCAACTGTTGAAAATATTTGAAGCGGAACGCCATGCCGCTGGCCTGCGAGGTGTCGCCCAGCGCGTCCCAGGCAAGCCGCACCACCTTGTCGCCGCGCAGGCCTTCCACGGCGACGGTGGCGTTGCCGCTCACGTCTTCGCCGCGCTTGGCGTTCTGGGTCAGGCTCAGGGTGAGGTTCCAGGCGTGCGAGCTGCTGACGGGCTGCAGGCGCACCTCCTGCACCTTGAGCCCCTCGCGCTGTGCATCGCCGCCAGTGAGGCGTGAATAGAAGCCCAGGTCCGCGCGCAGGCCGCTGAGTTCCTCCTCGCGTTCGGCGAGTGTCTTGCGCAGCGACTGGTTGGCGATGTCCGCCACCTGGTCGGCGCGCTGCAGGTTGGCTACCTGTTGCAGCAGGTCGTCGTTCTGTTTGCCCAGCGCCTTGAGCTGGCGTTCCTCGACGGCGGCCGGCGTGGCGTGGCGTACCGCGGCCCCTACGATGAGGCCCGTCAGCAGCAGGCTGAGCAGCCACGCGCCGCCCAGCCACCAGGCTCGGCGCCGCCAGCCGGCCGCGTCATGCGGCCGGACGACGAAACGCGGTGGTGGGCGTGAAGCCATGCGCGGCCTCCCCGGGAAAAACCAAGGTATAGCCGCGCCGTGACGAAAGCGTCAAGGAACGATGCCGCAGCTTTGAGCGTGGCCTGGCGGCCCCCGCCGATCAGCTGTCGATCTTGGACTGCAGGTAGCGCTCGGCGCTGATGTCCTTGATCAGGCTGAACTGGGTTTCCAGCCAGTCGATGTGCTCTTCCTCGTCATGGAGGATGGACTTGAACAGGTCGCGGCTGACGTAGTCGGCGATGCCTTCGCTGTAGGCGATGGCTTCGCGCAGGTCACGCACCGCGGCCATTTCCAGGTCGAGGTCGCCCTGCAGGCATTCGACGGGATTCTCGCCGATGCGCAGCTTGCCTAGGTGCTGCAGGTTCGGCAGGCCATCGAGGAACAGGATGCGCTCGATCAGGTGATCGGCGTGCTTCATCTCCTCGATGGATTCCTTCTGCTCGTGCTCCGCCAGTTCGCCGTAGCCCCAGTCCTTGTACATGCGGTAATGCAGCCAGTACTGGTTGATCGCGGTCAGCTCGTTGTAGAGCACCTTGTTGAGGAACTCGATGACCTTGGCGTCGCCCTTCATGAGAAGTCTCCTTGCGTCTACAGCACGCGACTATACGTCGCCCTTGACGCGGATGACGGAACGAGAATGACTTCGGACCGCCCAAACAAAAACGCGCAGCCGAGGCTGCGCGTTTCCGGCGTGCGTGCGGTCTGCGTCCGACTCAGGCGACGACGGCCACCGGCATCGTCAGCAGTACCTGCTGCACGGCCTTGTCCAGCGTGGCGCGCGCTTCCTGCTCGCAGCAGCCGCAGCAGTCGGAACAACCGGTGCGCGCCTGCAGGTCGGCGAAGTGATGGACGCCCTCGGCGGCGGCCCGTCGGATGTCGCCGTCGGTGACGGCGTTGCACATGCAGATATACATGGCTGCATATGGGAACGCAAATGCGAATGATTGTCAACTAATATTATTGCCCGCTGCCGGGCATCGGCCGGCCGTTCAGGCGGCGGCGCGGCCTTTCCGGGGCGAGTGGCCCGGATGCTGTCCATCCGGCTGAGGCAGCTGGCCCAGCTCCAGGCTGAGCAGGGATTCCACCAGCGGTGCGAAATGGCGCAGCGCGCGCTCGTAGACCTGGCGCTTGAAATTGACCACGTGGGCGGCCGGGTACCAGAAATCCACCCAGCGCCAATGGTCGAACTCGGGCTTCTCGCAGGCATCCAGGCGCAGGTCCTGCTCGTTGCCCACCAGGCGCAACAGGAACCAGACCTGTTTCTGGCCGATGCAGGTCGGGCGCTGGTGATGGCGTACGTAACGGCTGGGCAGGCGATAGCGCAGCCAGCCGCGGGTGGCGCCGATGACCTCGACATGGTGCGGGGCCAGGCCGGTTTCCTCTTCCAGCTCGCGGTACATGGCTTCCAGCGGCGTCTCGTCGCTGCGCATGCCGCCCTGGGGGAACTGCCAGCCATCACGATTGACGCGGCGCGCCCAGAACAGTCGGCCGTCCGCGTTCAGCAGAACGATGCCCACATTCGGACGATAGCCATCGACGTCGATCATGTTGCCTCCTGGGCTGGCCGCACGAAGGAAACGCGTATTTCCAGATAAGGCCGCCCGGGGTCGATTCAATCACAGGGTACGAAGACGCGGCAAGCCGAACACTTGAACCGGAGGGCCTCTCCGACTAAACTGCCGCGCCCCGCCTGATTGACGCCACGTCAACGCCCCTAGGCTGGGACGCACCCAAGGCTATGTAGCTCAGCCGGTTAGAGCACAGCACTCATAATGCTGGGGTCGGTGGTTCGAGTCCACCCATAGCCACCAAATTCAAGTTGCTTAACGACCGCCAAGGTCTTTAGGAAGGCTCAGAACCCGCATCACAGCGGGTTTTTTTGTACCTTAGGCGATGCCGCCGATCAAGCCAGAGCTGTTGTGGAGAAGGATGCCCCATTACACGAGAGAATGGCGCGGGTCGCTGCACTCATCGATGGCTTCGAAGACTCGTTTGGCTTGGAGCTTCTGAGCTCCGTGCACTGGGTTGCCACGCAGCAGTCGGCAAAGAGTGCTGACGAAGCAATATCGATGGTTCACAGTTGGAGCGAGCGCAAGCGTGCCCTGATGAAGCCAGAGCATTTGCGAAAGGCGTGGAGCAGACTCGATGATCAAGGCTGGCTCGCGACACCAGTACATCAGAAGGACGACTGATGTTCAGCCTGCTAGGGGCCTTCGCGCAGTTCGAGAATGACATCCGTGCCGAGCGTCAGGCCGATGGAATTACTAAGGCCAAGCAGAAGGGAGTGGCATTTGGGCGGAAGCGTGCTTTGACCGAGGAGCAATGCATCCGCATCCGTACCCTTCGGCATGAAGAAAAGTTCTCGGTCGCCCAGTTAGCCGAGCGATTCAATGTTGGACCCGCGACAATTTATAGGGCCCTTCAACAAGCCGACGAGACTATATGATTGGACCGTCTGCGAGGTCCGCTATCGACCCAATGCGGACGTCCTCCGTCTTGAGGGCGGAGCGAAAAGCAGCCTCAGGTGCAAGTGAAGCCGTTAGCTGGCGAGTCAATATCCCCCAATCCAGGTGTCCTCAATGTCGTCCTTGACGGCACTTCGCAGGTCTACATCTGACAGCTGAGAGATGCCGAAGAGCTTTCCATGGCGCAGGCCCCGAGCCTTCCCATGACGGCGAAAGCAGGCCGACCACCGTATGCTGTCCCGCACGGCACTAGAGTACTCAGCGGTGTAGATGTAGCCATCACTGGTCAAGCCTACGACGTCGGTCATGATCCCACCCTCACGGGGTTAGTCCGGCTGACAGTACTCCTGCCTTGGTATCGCAGCGTGAGTTTGTCGAGCGCCTTCGTGTGCGCTGCGGCCGCGGGCCAAGGTTAATCACCGCCTCCGATCCGCTGCGAACCCGCACGACAGCAAGCAGGCGACGTCGCAAATGGCTGCAGGCATGGGTATGTCTCTCGGTGCTTGCGGTCCGCCGCCGCGTCACCACCACGTAACAACTACAAGCGCATGCTCTCTGGGCGCCAGGATAGAAAGTCTCCTCCTTGGCAGGCGTCTCAGCCACGCGGTCCTCTTCCTAACGCCATCTGAGTATTTCTCCGATCTGCATCGGAGTTGCGGATTCGTCCGCTCTGGATCCGTCTCGCGGATCTCCCATGAAGGCAATTACCCATGTCTAATAACGATTCCAACGTTTCTCGCGTTAGCGGCAAGAACCTCGTCGATACAGCGGCAGCCGATGGTAGCTTCCATACCCTTGGCAAAGCTCTTGAAGCGGCAAACCTCACCAGCGTGCTGAAGGGTCCCGGCCCATACACAGTCTTTGCACCGACGGATGAGGCCTTCGAAAAGCTGCCCAAGGACACGCTAACTAACTGGCTCAAGCCGGAGAACAAGGCCGAACTAATTTCTGTCTTGAAGTACCACGTTCTGCCGGGTCGCGCGTCGGTCGTCGATGTCGAAAAGCTCACTACACCGAAGATGATGCAAGGCCAGACGGCGACGATCACCAAGGAAGGCGACAAGCTTCGCATCGACGAGGCCACCATCACGAAGCCGGATATCACGTCAAGTAACGGTGTCATCCATGCGATCGACATGGTGAATGTGCCAACCAAGCAGTAACCAGCAAGGGTTTGTGGTGGGGCCAGTCCCCGCCACAGAACCTGCCGGGACGCGTGCGGGAGCATCTCCGCATTATTGCCCAGACCGAAAGCGGTGGCGGTCTCGAACACATTCACAGGCGGATCAGCAGCGACTGTTGCTGGCCGCCTGGGCCTTTGGGCCCGCGGGCCGCCGTCCCGATGAGGGCGGCGTCATAATCTAAGGTGATACTCATGGCTGGTCATTCTCGCGCTCCATCCTTCTCATCTCGGCTAGCCAGGTTCACCGGATACATCGGTGATCTGCTCGATCGCATGTTCAGTGAACCATACGTGCAACCGTCGCCCGTGATATCCCGAAGGAAGCGGCTTGCTACCGCGATGGAAGCTGCACGAGTCCACAGGCGGGGTGGCGGTCGATGATCCTCGGTGGCATCGCAAGATTCAGGTATTTCTTCCGCCCATTCCGGAGAGGCGCTTACCAGCATGCGCCATCGATCGAGGAGTTGTATGTGATGCGGCAGAGAATGCATGAGGCCTGGTCGTCGCGGGTAAGCCGTTTCGCCCACGGGCTTGTTCGCCATCTTGTGGAAGCTGTACGGCGGTAGCGCGCATGGCCCTCACGAGAACACAGCTTGCTGAAGAGTTCATCGCTCTGGACGCAGAGCTACTGAGGCTCGAGGTCATTGGCGCGCCTGAGGAGGCAGTTCAACTGGTGCTTGAGCACTTGGTCAACGTGTCGACCCGGTCCGTCGGGCAGCGAGACCGCCTTTGGTGGTGGGGACGACTGTACTCGGCCATGGACAAACACGCCGCTCGACTTTCGACATCGTCGGTCGAGCCTGTGCCGCAATGAGAAGATGCGAAACTTCGAGAGCTGCGGGCGACTCCAAGCCGCCAGCCTAGTCACGTCAATTGCTTTCGCTTGAAGACTCGGTCACTCGAGGTACCTATGCCGCCGGATATGGCATGCGGTGACGAGTGCAAATCCAATCGACCATCTCGCACACCCAGTCCTCGTCCTCACGGCTCGATTGCGCGATGACATCAGAAAAAATGCCGTCGGTAGATGCAAAGAAATCCTTGTCCTGCGGGTGCTTGGTATGCAGTATCGAAACCGATGCATCCAAGCGGCTCAATAAAGCGCGTAGATCCTGACGTGAGCTAGACATGGCTTTGCTCCTGCCGTTGAGGCGGAGATGTTACGAGGCGGGTCTGCCGGATGACGGCTGGGCCAGCAGGGGAAATCCGTGCTAGCTAGGCCACTTTGCGCGTATTGGTGTTAGTCCCATGTAACGACATGGGGAAAGGCTTCGGTCGAGACGCCATCGGAACGAATTGAGGATGCGGGTCTAGTCTGTCTTGGAGAGGGAATAAAGTGTGTCCACGTGCGTCGTTGCATCAAAGCGATGGAATGCCGTTGAGCATTCGTAGGGGGCTGTCGGCAAGTTCAGTGCTAAGGTCCGCTCTCGACCCAGAGTGGACATTCTTAGAGACCAGAAAGACGTATCTGGCAGCCGTGACCAGTCATCAGGCCAGGATATGGCTCAATGATCACTGTGCCGACAGTCATCGAGTCGCCTCGAACAACGGCGGCTGATGCCATCGCGTCGGCATCCTGCTGGGACACTGCAGGTACGGCCGCACGAACGAGCTGGCTGCAAATCTGTGTCAGAAATTGCGCTCCCATCGTTCGCCCCTTGGTCGGGCCATAGCCACCATTGCGCGTACACGAAAGCCCTGCAGGCATGCGGGGCTTTGTTGTTTTTGGCGGCAGTGAGTCTCGCGGCCGATGATCCGTGGCGGCATGCCGTCGCGTGGCCATCCGCGATCGCTCCATCGCCGTCATGCGGCAAGTGCAACGAAGCGTCCCCGATGACGCGGGTGGGACCACGCGTTTGTTGTCCGCCTGACGACCGGGCCGGTCAGTGTCGAACAGCGCATGCCTTCCCCGGCTCACGAATGTGGTGCGGCGCACCACGTGTTTTCACCAATGCTTCGTGTGGATTGATGCCGCCAGAAGCGCGTCGTTCGCAGCAAATGCGGCGACAGCAAACGAAGAATCATCAAGAGCGCCCCGCTTTTTGACAATTGTTTGTCCGCACTCCGTCCTATTCACTACGCCGACGCCGAAGACCGCGCGATGGGGATCGCGCCGCCTCGCGAACTGCGAGGCACGGCTTCCAGCGTAGCGACACAACAACGGAACCGGGCGGCGTGAGCCGCCGGGGACATCACAGCTCGGGGGAGTGAGTTCGAATGAACGGCAAGATGCAAACGATCGATTTGCAGCGCAGGGCGTACCCGCTATTCACCGCTTCGCTGTCCCGCCACCGATTGGCGGCGAGCGTCGCCCTGGGCCTGGCGCTGATGCACGCGCCGACGATGGCCCTGGCGCAGGACGGCACCCAGGCGACGGCCGCCACGACCTCGGCGCCGTCGGAGGCCGGCAAGGCCGACGCGGCCAACAAGAAGAAGGACGGAAAGAAGGACGACGGCAAGAAGGACGTCCAGAACCTCGATGGCGTGACGGTCACCGGCATCCGCGCCAGCCTCGAGTCCGCGCAGTCGCTGAAGCAGAACGCCAGCCAGATCGTGGACTCCATCACCGCGACGGACATGACGGCCTTGCCCGATCGCAGCGTGACCGAAACCCTGCAGCGCATCAGCGGCGTGACAGTCGACCACTTCCTGGCCGACAACGACCCCGACCATCCCTCTTCCGAAGGCAGCGGCGTGCTGATCCGCGGCCTGCCCTACGTGGCCAGCCAGCTCAACGGGCGCGACAGCTTCTCTGCCAACAACGGCCGTTCGCTGGGCTTCGAGGACGTGCCGGCCGAACTGATGTCCGGCGTGGACGTGTACAAGAACCCGTCGGCGGAACTCATCGAAGGCGGCATCGCCGGCACGGTGAACCTGCGCACGCGCATGCCGTTCGACAACCCGGGCCAGGTGATCAGCTTCTCCACCGGCATCAACGAAGGCGACATGGCGAAGAAGAGCAAGCCGTCCGCCTCGTTCCTCTACAGCAACCGCTGGAAGAGCGACAGCCTGGGCGAGTTCGGCGCGCTGTTCGACGTGTCCTATTCGGAGCTCGCATCGCGCAACGACGGCATCCAGACCAACCCGTACGTCATGCGCCCCGATGCGACCGACTCGTCGTACTACGCGCCGAACATCGCGGCCGGTTCGCCGACCAGCACGGTGTACGTGCCGGGCGACATCAACTGGCTGGAGATGCAGATGCAGCGCCGGCGCATCGGCCTGTACGGCGCCATCCAATGGCGTCCCACCAACGATTTCGAGTTCTACTCGCAGTTCTTCCGCTCCGACTACAACCTGGAGTGGAACCAGCACAACGTGCAGACGAACGAGAGCGCGTACAACAACGTGCTGCCCGCGCCGGGCACCCAGTTCAACTACGACAGCCACGGCATCTTCCAGAGCGGCACCATGGCCTCCAACGCATGGCGTGGCGATGCGTCGATGGGCATCCCCGATGGTTACGTGAACTACTACACCGACAACCGCATCCAGCACCAGCACACGCGCACCACGGACTGGTCCAACGGTTTCAAGTACAACATCAACGACCACGTCCTGCTGAGTGGCGACTTCCAGTTCGTGAAGTCGACCAGCGACATGAACGACTTCTCGGTGTTCGGCCAGTTCTACATGCCGCCGGCGAACGTGAGCGTGGTCGGCACGCCGAGCCTGACGCTGTCAGACCCCAGTTACCTCGCCAACCCGGCCAACTATTACCTCGGCGCAGCGATGGACCACCTGGAATACGACTACGCCGTGCAGCGCACCGGCCGCCTGGACCTGGAATACAACTTCCAGGACAGCAGCTGGCTGCAGTTCGCCCGCGTCGGCGTGCGCGCCACCAATCGCGATGCGTCCAGCAACAACACCAACGGCAACTACAACTGGGGTGCGATCAGCCAGATCTGGAGCGCCTCCAATTATACCTCGACGGGCCTGGACTGGTTCACCCAGATCCCGTCCTGGATGTCCGAGCAGTACTCGATGTCGCATTTCTATCGCGGCGCGAAACTGCCGACCACGCTGTGGTTCCCCAGCAATGCGCTGGTGAGCAACTATACGAAGGCGATCCAGGCGCTGTATGCGATCGAGGCCGCGGGTGGCTGGCAGGCGCAGGTGCCGGGCCTGCCGGGTGAGAACAATCACCAGAATGAGGACACGCAGGCCATCTACGGCTCGCTGTATTTCGGCAACGAGGACGCGCTGGGCATTCCCTTCGACGGCAACATCGGCCTGCGTTACGTGAAGACGGACGTGAGCGCCAACGGCGCGATCCAATACCCGTCGGCCAGCAACATCAGCGGCAGCACCGCCAACCTGACGCCGGAGCAACTGGCCTTGTTCAGTGGCGCCTACGTGCCGATCTCCGGCAAGGGCAGTTACCACAATTTCCTTCCCAGCCTGAACCTGCGTTTCAAGCTGACCGACGAGTTGCAGCTGCGCCTGGCCGCGTCGAAGGCGATGACGCGTCCTGACATCAACCAGCTCAATTCGTACATGAAGCTCGGCGCCTCGTGGGGCGGCCCGGCCGGCCAGCAGCCGACCATCACCGGCTGGACCGCGAGCACCGGCGGCAACCCGAACCTGAAGCCGCTGGAGGCCAACCAGTTCGACACCGCGCTGGAGTGGTATTTCTCGCCCACCGGCATGCTGTACACCACGGTGTTCTACAAGAAGATCAAGAACTACATCACCAACGAAGTCACCACGGAAAACATCAGCGGCCAGGAATTCGCGGTCACCGGCCCGCAGAACGCCGGCGACGGCAACGTGAAGGGCATCGAGGCGGGCTATTCGCAGTTTTTCGACTTCCTGCCGGGCGCGTGGAAAGGCCTGGGCGTGCAGGCGAACTACACCTTCCTGCGCAGCAGCAAGATCGCCGGCACCACGTCGTGCGATCCGGACCATGCCAACGGCTCGTGCGGCGCGGATTACATCGTGACCAATCCGCCGCTGCCGATGGCCGGCCTGTCGCAGAACAGCTACAACCTGATCGGCATGTACGAATACGCCAACTGGTCGGCGCGCCTGGCCTGGTCGTGGCGCAGCCGCTACCTGATCACCACGGAAGATTCGGGCGATACCTACCTGCCGATGTGGAACGATGCGTTCGGCCAGCTCGACGCCTCGGTGTTCTACCACATCAACAAGAACATGCAGGTGGGCCTGCAGATGAACAACCTCACCAACTCGACCACGCGCGTGCTGATGGGGCCGGCCAGCTACGTCAACGGTACGGTGGATCCGCATCTGTACACCCGAGCGATCTTCGAGAACGACAGGCGTTACGAGCTGGTGTTCCGTGCCACGTTCTGAGGGGTTCCCGTCGCCCTGAAGGCAAGTCCGCGTTCGTTGCCGGCGTGCGGTTCCTCCCCGTGCATGCCGGCAACGAACGCTGCGGCTTGATCGCCAGGGATGCCCTGGCCAGGGCATCCCTAGGCCTTCAGCTGTTCCTGGTATTGCTTGGGCGTGCAGTCGAATTCGCGGCGGAACACCACGTACATGTACTGCAACGAGGTGAAGCCGCTGCGCACGGCTACGTCCGTGAGTGACATGGACGGGTCGGTCAGCAGCTGCCGCGCGCGCTCCAGCTTGTGCTCCAGGATCACCTGGTGCACGGACTTCTTCAGCTCGCGCTTGAAGTGCTCTTCCAGCAGCGTGCGCGATACGTTGACGTAACCGGCCACCTGCTCGGCCTTGATGCCCATGCAGGCGTACTGGCGGATGTAGTGCCTTGCCCGCATCACGTGCGGGCTGCGGATGCACTGGTACTGGCTGCTGGCCTGCACGTTGATGCCGGCGGGCGGCACGAGCACGCGCGAGCCGGAGCAGTCGCCTCCATGCAGCATCTGGTGCAGCAGCTGCGCGGCGGTGCGGCCCATTTCCTCGGCGCCCTGCATCACGGAGGTCAGGCGGATGCAGCTCAGCACCTGCACGATGGGGTCGTTGTCGATACCCACGATGGCGACCTGTTCCGGCACCGGCACATCGCCCACGATGCAGGCCTGCAGCAGCTGCCGTGCGCGTGCATCGGTGGCGGCGATGATGCCGATGGGCTTGGGCAGGCTGCGGATCCATTCGGCCACTTCGTGCTGCGCGCGTCCCCAGCCACCCGCGCTGGTGCATGCGCCGTGATAGACGATGCCTTCCAGCCCGTCCGCGGCGGTCAAATGGCGGAACCACATCTCGCGCTCATGCGCCCAGCGGTTGTCGGGCTCGGGCGGCTTGCCGAAGAAGGCGAAGCGCTCCAGTCCATGCTCGATCAGATGGCCATAGGCGGCCTGCACGAGCTTGCGGTTGTCGGTCGCCACATAGGGAATGCCGCCGGGGTACTGCGAGTCGTCGGCATACGAGCCGCCGACGGCCACCACCGGAATGGGCAGCGCCGACACGGCTTCGGCCACCACCGGGTCGTCGAAGTCGGCAATAATGCCGTCGCCCCGCCACTGGCGGATGCCCAGGGTTCGGCAGCGGAAATCCTCTTCCATGAAGAGATCCCACTTCACCCGCGTGAAGGTGAGGTACTCCCCGATGCCCGCGATGACCTGCCGGTCGTAGACCTTGTTGGCGTTGAAAAGCAGTGCGACGCGATGCGGCAACATCCGTCAACCCTTGGCGATGGGCAATGAGCTGGCAAGGTAGCGTCTTGAACTGGCAGCGACACGCTGCGCTGCATCATTCGGCAGCCGCTTATTTCCGGCCATTACGGACGTCTATACGTCCGATACGTCCATCGCTTCGGGATCAGGCCTCGTCGTCGGTTTCATGGGCCGAGGCATGCAGGTTCAACGAGGCCTGCGAGGATTGAACCAACCCGTGCGTGACGGCGTAACTGAAGATGTCGCCATCGGAGGCCAATCCCAGCTTCTTCATCATGGACACCTTCTGGGCACTGATGGTCTTCGGGCTGCGGTGGACATATTCACCGACCTCCTTGACGCTCAGGCCCTCGGCCAGCAGGCGCAGCACTTCCAGCTCCCGCCGGGTCACGTGCATGCCGCCGCCTTGCTGCGCCGGCGTGGGCGGGGAGTCCGCCAGGATGTCGCGCATCCGGGGCGAAAGGAAGGGTTCGCCGCGCAAGGCTTTCCGGATCGCCGTTTCAAACAGGCTGTAATGGTCGGACTTGCTGACGACGACGTCGACGCCCGTGTCCAGGATGCTACGCACGACCTTGCCGCTTTCGATGCCGGTCAGCACGGCGAGACGGACATCCGGAAAGCGGCGCTGCAGGAATCGCAGCAAGGTGATGCCGTCACCGAATTGGCCGTGCGGCATCGAAAAATCGATCATGGCGACGTCGCAGGCCTGCTTGGTGAGAAGTTCTATCAGCGACGTGGAGTTGGTTGCCTGCCCCGCCAGGATGACGTTCTGGAATCCCGACACCAGCTGCGCCATGCCCGCAAGCACGGTGGGATGGTCATCTGCGATAACTACCCGGGTCACCATGGCGGACATTATAGTGATGACTCCCCGGGCCATGCCTTGCGCCCTTGAGGCGGCCCCTTGACCAAAGACAGCGGCGGGCTGCTCGCCGTGACGGGCTGCCCATCATGACCCATGCACCCATTCGCGTCGCGATTGCGGATGACCACCCGGTGGTCCGCTTGAGCGTGGAAGCCGCGCTGGACGATATCCCGATGGTGTCCCGCATCGGTTCGGTCGGCAACTCGTCCGAATTGATGGAGCTTCTGGAGCATCGCCCGTGCGACGTGCTGGTGACGGATTACGCCATGCCGGGCGGTAGCCATGGCGACGGCCTGGACCTGCTGTGCGCCCTCCGTGCCCGCTTTCCCGCCATGGGCATCGTGGTGTTGACCGCCGTCGACGACCCTTTCCTGATACAAGCCCTTATCACGAGCGGGATCGTCAATATCCTGAGCAAGGTCGACGGCATCGCCCATATAGGACCGGCCGTGCAGGCCGCGCATGTCCGCCGCCGCTATGTATCGCCCAGCATCGCGAACCTCGTTGCTCCTTTTTCCAGGGCCAGGCCGAAGCTGTCGCGAGGCGAGGCCGAGGTGCTGGCGCTGTACATGGCCGGCGTGTCGATCAACGAGATCGCCGAGCGCTTGCAGAAAAGGAAGCAGACCATAAGCACGCAAAAAAGCCGCGCCATGGAGAAGCTCGGCATCGCCTCCGACGCCGATCTGTTCAAGCATGCCGCGGAAGTACGGCGGATGGCCTCGATACCGTGAAGGGCGCCGTCATCCGAGGGCATCCGACACCGTTCGCTTCCACTCGTTCTGTAGCTTGCGGCGCTGCGATTCCGACAACAGGATGTAGCGGTTCAACTCGCTGATGAATGACGATTGGGCGCCCAGGTCCAGCTTGCTGAAATCGAGCAACAGGCGCCGGGTTTGCACCGGGCTGAGCCGTGCGTCTTTCATGGTGCGGGGACGTTTCATGTCCGGTGCTTGTTCCCTGGCGCATGCTGAAATCCCCCCATTGCCGTATGCACGGCACGCTAGCGCGAGACGATGCGCACGTGTGTCGGACCTGTCCTAATTCGCTTGAGCCCGCGTCCAAGGACGCATCGACGCTCAAGGCTCGCTCGCATAGCGGGCGATCGTGTCGCGCAGCCGCTGCTCGAGCACCGCGACGGCGTCGCGGGTGGCATGCAGGCCCGCATCGTCCACTTCCGCCTGGAGGGTCGCGCATGCCTCGGCCAGGGATACTTCGCCCAGCACGAGCAGCGCGCCCTTCAACGAGTGCAACCGGTCCATGAGCATCGTCTCGTCGTCCCGGTTCACGGCGTCGAGGATGGTCTCCAGATCGTGCGTTCCCGAACGGACGAAGATCTCCCGCACCTTTGGCGACACCGGCCATGCCTGCGGCGGCGAGGTGGCGTCCGCGGCAGGCTCGGGCTGCCGGGGCACGTGGCGGTTCATGGCCGCCTCGAGCTGGCCGAGCGAGATGGGCTTGAGCAACAGGTCGGTGATGCCGGCCTCCCTGCAGCGCGACCGCTCGCTGGTGAGCGCCGCCGCCGTGACGGCAAGGATCGGCAGCGTGACACCCCGGTCGCGCAAGGCGCGCGCCAGCTGGTAGCCGTTCATGCGCGGCATGCTGATGTCGGTCAGCACGATGTCGAAGTCGCCGTTGGTCCACAGCTCCAAGGCGGCTTCGCCGTCTTCGGCGGTCGCGGTGGCGTAGCCCAGGGCTTCCAGCTGCTGCTGGATCAGCTCGCGATTCACCGGATTGTCGTCCACCAGCAGCACTCGTCCCCTGGCAGGCTGGCCATCGTCGGCAACGGGCGAAGGCGCTGACTCATCGCCGGTGGCCGGCGCCGCCGCCGCTGGAAGCGACGGCGCGTCGCCTGCCATCGGCTCGTCGGCATCCTCGCGCACGATGGCCGCGCGCAAGGCCTCGCTCGAATAACAGGAGATGAGCCAGGCGCCATCGACGCGGTGCGGAAGCAGGGGCCCGTCCATGTAGGCACGAATCACGCGTCGCGCGCACGCAAGCAAGGCGTATTCGTCCTCGTCGCTCCAGGATTGCTGCTCCCCGAAAATCACCAGCGCGTGCGCGTCGCGCACCCAGTGCTTGTCCAGTTCCGAGGGAAGGCCCACGGTCAGCACGTCGGCCCCCCAGCCGCCCAGCAATGCGCTCACTTCCTGGCGCCATTTCGCCATGCCGGACAACAGCGCGATCCGGTAACCCCGCAGCAGATGCCGGGTGTCCGGTTGCGCTTCGGTGCTTCGCACCGCCGGAATGTCCAGGGCGAAAATGCTGCCCACGGCAGGCGTGCTCTGCACGCTGATGCGTCCGCCCAGCAACTTGCCGAGTTGATGGCAAAGCGCCAGGCCCAGGCCGGTGCCGCCGAAGCGGCGCGAGATGCTGGCGTCGATCTGGGTAAAGGGTTCGAAAAGCCGGGACACTTCCTCGTCGGACATGCCGATGCCCGAATCGATCACCTCGAAGCGCAGCATGTCCGGTTCGCCTTCCCCGCCGGCGAGCCGCGACGCGCGCAGGAGAATCCGGCCCGACTCGGTGAACTTCACCGCGTTGCTCACAAGGTTGTTGAGGATCTGCCTGATCCGGTTCGCATCGGCGACGTAGCTGGGTTCCAGCGCGGGGTCGATGCCGAAATACAGGCGCAGTCCCTTGCGCAGCGCCAGGGGCGCGTAGAGCAACGCCGTCTGCTCGATCAGCGGGCGCAGCGCGAACGGCACCGGGTCGATCGCCAGCTGGCCCGCTTCGATCTTCGAGAAATCGAGCACGTCGCTCACGATGGTCAGCAGCAGTTCGGCCGACTGGCGAATGCGCCCGAGGTGTTCCCGCTGCGCCGTGTCGAGCGTGGAATGCGAGAGCAGTTCGAGATGACCGAGCACGCCGTTGAGCGGGGTGCGGATTTCATGGCTCATCATCGACACGAAGGACGACTTGGCGCGGTTGGCCGCCTCCGCCGAAAGCCTCGCCTGCTCCGCCTCGTGGCGTGTCTGGCGCAGGTATTCCTCCGCTTCGGTCTGGGCCGTGCCGTCGCGCACCACGCAAAGCAAGGCGCGCCGTTCGCGGTACACGTAGGGTACGGTCGCCACCAGCAGGTTGCGGTTTTCGCCGTCCCTGCGCTCTACGTCCAGCTGGAATTCCAGTTGCCCGGCCGGATGCCGGCGATCGGACCTGCCGGCTTCGCCGGGGCCCCCGCGGCGAGCCGGGCGTAGAGGCTCGACGGCGGTTCGGCGCTGTCCGCCGCGAACCCGCGCATCACGTCGTTCTCCATGATCGGCTGATGGTTTTCCGGGTCGAGCAGGCACAGGCCCACCGGTGAGGCTTCGATGATGATGCGGCTGAGCGCTTCGCTCTCGTAGACACGCTCGACGCCCGCCAGGGCCGGCGCGAAAACCCGCCGGTCGGTGTAGAGCAGCAGCGTCCACAGGATGGCGAGGATCAGCGCCGTGACCAGCAAGAACGGGAGCAGGCGATGGCCTATGTCCACCAGCATCTGCTGCCGGCTGTAGAGCCGCACCAGTGTCCAGTCGGCGTTGCGGAGCGTGCCGGCGACCTTGTACATGCCGCCCTTGCTGAACAGGACCGGGCCATGGTGCCTGGGCAGGTGGTCATGCAGTTCCTGCAGCAGGGCCGGGTCGGCCTTGTGCACGTCGGGCGCCTGGTTTTCGCCCAGGATGGTTTCGTCCGTTGCGGATACCAGCCGGACCGAAGCGGGCGGCGACAGGCTCTCCACCAGTTGGCCGAGGGACTCGAACACGATGGCGCGCGAACCGGAATCCGGTGCGAAGGGCAGCCGCAGCCCCTCCACGATCGCGGGCTCCCCCGTCAGCGGATCGTGGCCGAGGAAGAGGGGCGCGACCCGGTTGTCCACGGCCGGGGCGCCCATGGCATGGACGGCTTCGCGCTGCCAGCGGTCGTCGGCCAGCATCAGCCGTTCCAGCGCCTGCTTTCGCGTCTGCACGTGCAGCGCGCCGAGCAGCTGCGCTTCCGTATCGACGCCCTCGATCCCGAACATTCGCCCGAGCGGATCGTAGACGTAGGCGCGCGTCCCGGGTTTTCCGCCGCGCGCCGCCGGTGCCAGCGTCGACGCCTCCCTGGCCAGGCCGAGGATCGCAGCCTGGGTCGCATCGGGCAGGCCGGTGGTGTCCACGCCCAGGATCAGCCAGGGCTGGTTCGGCGGATCCACCTGGATCAGCAACTGGCCATCCTGCGCGGCAAACTGCTTCTGCAGGGGCGCGCCGACCGACTGCAGCCACGGCTGCTGGGTCAGCCACAGGCTGCTGAAGACGCGCATCGCATTGCGGTGCTGCAGCTTCAGGCGTGCCAGCAGTGCGTCGATGTCGGTGCCGGCTTCCTGGAAGATCTCGCGCTGCTGGCGGTGATAGTCGCGGATGCTGGACAAGGCGATGGCGAATATCGTCGCCACCATCAGCAAGGTCACCACGGCCCCGCCGAGGTACAGGAATCGCCGCTGATTGCGGTGCAGCGCGGGTAGCGCCTTGGGTTCGACCACCACGTTTTGACCGCTCATCGACGTGACCCACCTTTTGCCGGTTGGTGACCGCAGGCGATACGCGCCTTCGTAGACGTCCACCGAAGTCTCGCTCGCTCCCTCATGGCGTTTCAACAGCAGACCCGCGCCCGGCACGGGTCAGCCGCCTCCCGGAACCGGATCGGCCGAGTCGTCGCTCCATGCGCGGCCTTCGCTCCAACGCAGTGCCCGCAGCAGCGCATCCGTCGAATAGCAGCTGACATAGAACGTGCCGTTGCGGCGTTCGGGGAACAGTGGCCCGTCGGGCCGTGCGCGGATCAGGCGGCGCGCCCCCAGCCTGGTCTCTTCGCTTTCGCTCCAGCTTCCGCGTGCGTCGCCAAAGACCACCAGTGCATCGGCGGAGGCCACCCACGCCGGGTCGAGCTGCTGGGGATGCGCGGCCACCATCGTCTCGGCTCCCCACATCGCAAAGCGGCGTTCCATCCCTTCACGCCATTCGGCCGCCGGCGAAAGCAGGGCGATCCGCTCGTCCTGCAACGGATGCGCCAGGGCGGCGCTTTCGTCCTTGGACAACCGCAACGGCACGTCGAAAGCGAATGCGCTGCCCACGCCTTCGGTGCTCCTGACCGACATCGAGCCACCCAGCAACGCACTCAACTGCCGGCACAGCGCCAGTCCCAGGCCCGTTCCCCCGAATCGCCGGCCGATGCTGGCGTCGGCTTGCGCGAACGGTTCGAACACCGTCCGCTGCTGGGCCGGTGTCATGCCGATGCCCGAGTCGATCACCTCGAAACGCACCCAGTGGCGATCGTCGTCCAGCAGCCTGCGCGAAACGCGGATCAGCACCCGTCCCGTCGCGGTGAACTTGATGGCGTTGTTCAGGAGATTGCGCAGCACTTGTTCGATCTGGGTCAGGGCGCCCTGATAGAACGTGGCCACGTCCGCCGCGATGACATAGCGCAACTCGATGCCCTTGGCCTGGGCGGCGGGCGCATAGAGCAGCGTCACCTGTTCCAGCAGGTCGTAGGTGCGGAACGATCGATCGTCGATGCTCAGCTGGCCGGCTTCGATCTTGGAAAAATCGAGCACATCGTTGATGACGACCTGGAGCGCGTCCGCCGAGTGCCGGATCCGTTCCAGCCGTTGTTGCTGGTCCGCGCGCAATGGCGTCTTGGCGAGCAGTTCCAGGTGGCCAAGGATGCCGTTGAGCGGGGTGCGTATCTCATGGCTCATGGTGGCGACGAAAGACGTCTTCGCGCGGTTTGCCGACTCGGCCGCCTGGCGAGCCTGTTCCAGCGCCTGTTCCGATTCGACGCGCGCGGTGAGATCGCGCAGGATGCAAAGCAGCACGGGATGGCCGTCGTAGTCCATCGAGGCCGTCGCCGCCAGCAGGTGCCGCACCGGATGCTCCCCTTCGCCGGCAACGAGCAGCTCGAACTCCCTCACGTCGGGACGTTCCGGCGCCATGCGCCGGCTGTCCGCATGTCCCTGCAGCAGCTGCCGGTAAAACGATGCGGGGCCCTCGGCCGCGCTGGCCGCATACCCCTCGATCACGTCGTTGTGCATGAGGGGCCTGCCATCGGTGGCATCGATGACGCAAATGCCGCTGGGCGACCCGCTGACGATGGCGCGGTTGAGCTGCTCGCTCTGGTAGACCTTCGATGCCTGGGCGAACGCCGGCGCGAACAGCCGGCGATCCAGGCGCAGTAGGAGCATCCATGCGCCCCACACCATGAGTACCGTGAGCAGGGTGGCCGCGTACGCCACGTCCCGAATGGACGTCCATACGTCCATGGCGCCATACGTCGACATGGCTATCCAGTCCGTGCCGCGCACGGGGCGGGCCAGGTACATGCGCCCCCCGTGCCATCGGTGCGCGACGTCATCGCCATGGCGTCCGGGCCGGAAGGCCGGCACGGGCACGACGGCGCCCATGGCCTTTTCCGTGCTGAGCACGACCTCGCCCGAAGGCGTGGCCACCGTCAGGGCGATGTCGCCGAGCTCGCGCAACGGCGCGGTAAAGCGATCGATGGGATCGAACACGGCGAACGTCCCGAACGGGACACCCCGGTCGTATGCCTCGTAGGCGCTGATGATGGCGAGATGGCCGCTCACTGGATCGGGTCCGAACGTCGTGCGTATCGGTGACGGGTTGGACCGCTTGTACGAGGGCTGGGTCGGCGGCGCCACGGCGGTACCGGGCGCCTCGGCCGGCGCGCCAGGCACGGCGGCCTGAAACGCGGCGAGGGTGAAGTGCGCGGCCGCGCGCCGCAACGACGCTTCGTCGAGACCGGCGCCGGAAAACGCCACGAACGACTGGCCGGCGTCGCGAAAATACGTCGTCGTGCCCGCCTGCCAGGCCGGCGAATGGCCGGTATCCACCGACAGCTTCTCGATAAACCGCAGGTACCGTTCGAGCCGCGCGGGTTGCCGCGACAAGGCGCCCTCATCGGTGACGAGCCAGGGAGACGCCTCGGCGTCGGCCCGAATCACCGCACGCCGTCCGTCCTCGACGAACCGCCTTGCCAGCATGTCGTCATCGCCGGGCAGGGGGAGCGCTTTTCGCCAGGCGTGCTCGGCCCGGTCCACGCTTTGCGCGTACAACGCGTCACGCTGGACGAACAACGAGTCGATCACGCGCGTCGCATCGCGAAGCGTGTTCACCTGGGCCGCGTGATAGTCGGCGATGGCCAGCACCATCACCATCACGAATGCCAGCGAAGCGACGACGGTCAGCGCGATGCCGCCGCCGTAAGTCATGCGAAGTTGCCGGCGGCGCAACGACGCAATGTTGTCCGAACCGCGCGGAGAACCCTTGCGTCCCGCGCCGGCGGCAAGCCATTGGTGAAGTCGACGCATCATGGGCAAGGAGAAAACCGGGTCTGGGGCAACGGATGGCACGCGAGTCCGACAAGCGGAAAGACTTGGCCTGCCGGGGCATCAGCGGATCGCGGAGGTACTTTGTGGGCCCAGGCCCACCCGTCACGAATGACGACGCCTGCGCGGCTGCTGGGTAATGGCCACCCATGCTAGAGAGCCGATCGCGGTACAAGCGTAGGACTGGGCCTAAAAAACCGAGGCACGTCGTGTGCCATCGCGGGAAGGCTCGATACGAAAGCCCTCGGATGCGGGTGATGGCTCCGGCGCTTGTCAAAACGTGCGGCCATGTGCCGCGGCGTATCGGCAAATGGACGGCCAAACCGATGGTGAACGACGACGGTTCCATCGCATCACACACCGATTTTTAGGCCTAGTCCTACAGGCAAAAGCGGAGTCGGCGTGAAAAATATGTTTGCCGCCTGACGAGCTATTCGACTCGGCGGCCATGCCCCTTCCACGGTTCTCAGTCAGCGGTCCGGGGCATCCACGTGACAGCAAGCTTCAACTCCGCAGATTCACCCTCTAGGACACTCTCCATGAACAAGACTCTCCTCTCCATGGCTCTGGCTGCCGTATGCGCGGTGGTCGCGTGGGCTCCCCAGGCGGCCTCGGCGGCCGACGGCACCCTGACCTTCAAGGGCAACATCACCACGGTCACCTGCGACGTCACCGGCGGCGCCGGCACCGGCGGTGGCACGGGCGACATCATCATCACCTTGCCGACGGTAGGCGTGAGCACGCTCGCCGCCGCCAACCAGACCGCCGGCGCAACGCCGTTCTCGCTGACCATCGGCGGCACCGGCGCCACCGGTTGCACCAACGGCAAGATCGCGTCGCTCAACTTCGAGCCCGCATCCAGCCCGCTGGTCAACGCCACGACCGGCAACCTGAAGAACACAACGGGTACCGGCTACGCGCAGAACGTGGAAGTGGCGCTGGTCAATGCCGCCACCAGCCAGCCGGTCAACCTGTACACCAGCGCCAACTCGCCGCAGGCGACCATCGCGGGCAACACGGCCACGCTGAACTTCATCGCGCAATACATCGCCGTCGGCACGGCCGCCACGGAAGGCCTCGTGGATACGAACGTCGAGTATTCGGTGACCTACAACTGACCCGGGAAGGGCGAGGCCAACCGCACCGGCCTCGCTCCCTCTCCGTTGCATGGCGAGACAGACCTCATGAACACCTTTGCCCGAACAGCCTGCGTGCTTGCCCTGGCGCTCTGCGGATGGGCGGGCGCGGCACAGGCCGCCATCCAGATCGTCGGTACCCGCGTGATCTATCCCGCCGGGCAGCGCGAGGTCACGGTAAGCCTCTTGAACAACAACGAGTCGCCACGGCTGTTGCAGGCCTGGGTCGACGACGGCGACAGCACGGCCACCGCCGACACGGCCAAGGCGCCGTTCACGGTGACGCCGCCGATGTCGCGCATCGATCCGGGCAAGGGACAGTCCTTGCGCGTGATCTATACCGGCAAGGACCTGCCGCAGGATCGCGAGTCGGTGTACTGGCTCAACGTGCTGGAAATACCGCCGCGGCCGAAGGCGCAGGAGGGCGAGAGCCAGAATTTCATGCAGTTCGCCATACGCACGCGCATCAAGTTGTTCTACCGGCCCAAGGGACTGGAAGGCAACGCCGCCGATGCCTACGAAAAGCTCAGCTGGCGGCTGGTGCGGCAGGGCAGTGCCTACGCGCTGGAGTGCACCAATCCATCGGCCTTCAATGTTTCCTTCGGTTCGTTGCGCTTCAAGGCTTCCGATGTTGCGCGCACATCCGTGGCCGGCGGCGGCATGTGCCCGGCCAGGGGAACGCAGCTCTTGCCGGTGGAAGGTGAGCCAGCCGGAGGGAATCGGCTCGTGCTCGATGTCATCAACGACTACGGCGGCGTCGACGAGCGCGAGGCGAGCTATGCCCGTTGATCCGATACCGCCCAAGGCGGAACCGAAGGATCCGGGCTGACGCCACCTGCCGGATCACTGCCGTTCCCAACGCTTCATTCCAACCACGACCTGGTGGCTTCGAGGCTGCCAGCCAGGCAGAGCCTGCCTGGGCCCCGCACCCGGAACCCGCTGCCGCACTTTCGATCGCGGCCGCACCACGAGGATCACGATGTCCACGCACAAGCCAGGCATTCGTTGTCATGAGCCCCACGGCATGCGCCGCAAGCGCATCGTCGGGCTGATCCTCGTCGCGCTCAGCCCGTTGCCGGAATGGGCCTTTGCCAGCACAGGCCCGGACGCCTCCACCGCGACGTCGAGTGCCGATGCCGATGCGGTCGATTTCAACACCAGCTTTGGCGGTCTTGGCCAGGCCAAGGTGGACATCTCGCGTTTCGAGCGCGCCAACACGGTATTGCCCGGCACCTATCGCGTCGATCTTTTCGTCAACGACATCCGCCTGTCGCGCGACGACGTGAGCTTCCGCGACGTGGCCTCGCGCCGTACCGCCACCGCCTGCTTCAGCCGCGCGCAGCTGGAAAAGATGGGCATCGCCATGGACAGGATCGACCCGCACGCGTCCGCTGGCGGCGAGTGCATCGATGTGGCCGAGGTGGTGCCGGGTGCGCAGGTCCAATTCGACGCCGGCGCGCAGCGATTGGATGTTTCCATTCCGCAGGCAAGCCTCAACCGGCAGGCGCGCGGCTATGTCAGCCCGGCATTGTGGGATCGCGGCGCCACCGCCGCCACGCTGGGCTACAGCCTGAGCGCCTACCAGTCGGATCCCGCGCACGGCGCCAGCGAGCGTGGCGCCTTCCTTGGCCTCAACACCGGCCTGAACCTTGGCGGCTGGCGCCTGCGCGACCAGACCACGGCCACCTGGTCCAGCCATGGCGACAACCATTGGCAACACATCGGCACCTACGCCCAGCACGACGTGCAGCGGCTGCGCTCACAGCTGACCCTGGGCGACAGTTTCACCAGCGGTGAGCTGTTTGCGTCGACGGGTTTCCGCGGCGCGAGCCTGTCCACCGACGATCGCATGCTGCCGGACTCGATGACCGGCTACGCGCCTACCGTGCGCGGTGTCGCCGAAACCCGCGCCCGCGTCGAGATCCGCCAGAACGATTACCTGATCTACGAAACGACGGTGGCGCCGGGCGCCTTCGAGATCAACGACCTCTACGCCACCGGCTATGGCGGCGACCTGCAGGTGAACGTGATCGAGGCTGACGGGCGCGTGCGCAGCTTCAGCGTGCCCTATGCCGCGGTGCCGCGCCTGTTGCGGCCGGGCATGTCGCGCTATGCGGTGACGGCCGGCCAGGTGCGCAACACCGCCTCGTTCGGCGGCAGCCTGCCGACGTTTGCCGAGGCCACCTACCAGCGCGGCCTGAACAACTGGCTGACCGGCTATGCCGGCGCGCAGGCGACCAATAGCGATCTCTATCGCAGCGCGTTGCTCGGCGCGGCGGTCAACACTCCGGTCGGCGCCTTCTCGCTGGACGTGACCGGCTCGTGGGCCAAGCCGCGTTTCCAGAACGACCGGTTCAGCGGTTACAGCGTGCGCGCCACCTACAGCAAGACCATCCCGTCCACCGACACGAACTTCGCGCTGGCGGCGTATCGGTATTCCAGCCGCGACTACCTGGACCTGGCGGACGCCGCGTCGCTGCATGTCCGCGAGAACGATGTCGCCACCGGCACGGCGCCGCCCGGCTATCGCGCGCGCGACCGCTTCCAGCTCACCCTCAACCAGCGCCTGGGGCAGGCCGGCGGTGCGCTGTATGCCAGCGGCTCGTACTACAGCTACTGGAACGGCCAGCCCAAGGTGACCACCTACCAGCTCGGCTACAACAACCGTTTCCGCAGCGTCAATTACAGCCTCACCGCGAGCCGCACCTACAACGGCTACGGCAGGACGGACGTGCAGTACTTCCTCAGCTTCAGCATGCCGCTGGGTTTCGTGGGCGGCAGCCGTCCGCCGATGTTCAGCGCCACCGCCGCGGATGGCGGCGCGCAGGGCACCTCGCTGCGCGCCGGCCTCAGCGGCATGGCCGGCGAGCGCAACCAGGTCAACTACAACCTCAATGCCAGCGACAGCCAGCATGGCTCCGGCAGCGTCGACGGCAGCATCAACTGGCTGACGCCCTATGCCGTGCTGGGCGGCTCCTACACCTGGTCCAGCCAGCAGCGGCAGGCGACGGTGAATGCTTCTGGCGGCATCGTTGTGCATGCGGGCGGCATCACCTTCGCGCAGCGCATGAGCGAAACCATCGGCGTGCTGGAAGCCAAGGGCGCCAGCGGCGCGCTGCTGGCCAACGGCTCCCAGGGGCGGGTGGATGGCCGCGGCTATGCGGTGGTTTCCGACCTCATGCCCTACCGCATGAACAGCGTGTCGCTGGACCCCAAGGGAACCTCGATGGATGTCGAACTCCAATCCTCGCGCCTGCAGGTGGCGCCGCGCGCGGGTGCGGTGGTGCCCCTGAAATTCGAAACCGTGACCGGCCGCGCCGTGCTGATCCAGGCGCGGCTGGCCAACGGCGAGGCGTTGCCATTCGGTGCGCAGGTGCTCGACGCGCAGGGCCTGGAGATCGGCGCCGTGGGCCAGGGCGGCCATGTGTTCGCCCGCGGCGGCGAAGAGGGCGGCACGCTGACCGTGCGCTGGGGCGAAGACGGCAGCCAGCAGTGCCGGTTGAGCTATCAGCTGCCGGCTCGCGCATCGAACGATCGCTACAGCAGCTTCAGCACAACGGAGGCGCAATGCCGATGAACACCCAGACCATCTCCCGCCAAGCGTGGCGGACGCCGCGTCGCTGGCTGCCCGGCTTGATCGCGCTGCTGCTGTGGCCGGCGCTGGCGCATGCCAACTGCAGCTCCACCCCCCTCCACATCTCCGCCGCCAGCATGCCTACGTTGACAGGCCCGGCCGACCAGAACCCGGTCGGCAAGCAGATTGGCAGTTGGGGCGGCACCGTGTCCGAGCGAAACGTCTTTCAGATGGATTGGTTCGGGGGCATCGGCAACGGGTGCACCAACAACGACCACGGGGCGGACTTTGGCTATGCCGACTCCGTAGGCGCATCGGCGAACATGAAATATGAAGAGCCGACCACCCACAAGTTCTTCGACGTCTACCAGACCGGCGTCGACGGCATCGGTTATGTCGTTGGCATCCGCGACTTCAACGCGACCAACCTCGCGAACGAGATTCCACTCAATGTCGGAACCAACCAGACCTTTCCTTTTCCGGGATCGCTGAATACCGCCAACACCATCGGCTACCAGGTCCGGCTAATGTTTGTGGCCACCGGACGATTGAAAAGCGGTACCTACACCATTCCATCGATCAATGTCGCCAGGCTCTGGGTCAAGAACAACAACGCAAATGCGACCGTGCCTGCCCCTACCTATGTGACATTGAACGCAACCACCATCACCGTCAAAGCGCTGGGTTGCACCATCTATGCGCCCAGGGACCAGGTGATCAACATGCCGGCGGTGGCCATCGGCACCACCGACCTGACCCAGGCCGAGGCGTATTTCGAAGTTGGCGTGACGTGCGACGCGGGCGTGGCGCTGTACGCCACCCTCACCGACATGAGCAACCCCGGCAACACCAGCACCATCCTCCGCCCCAACGCCCACTCGCAGGCCCAGGGCGTGGGCATCCAGCTGTACAAGAAATTCGAGAGCGTGCCCGTCGGCTTCGGACCGGATTCCTCCGCCGCCGGCAACACCAACCAGTGGTTCGTCGCCGGCAGTGCCACCGCGAGCGCCAACGCCTACACGATCCCCTTCAACGCCAAGTACGTTGTCCTGCCCGAGCACGTGGTGGGCGCCACCGGCATCAAGGGCGTGAAGGGCGGTTATTTCGAAGCGGCGGCGTCCATTACGTTCTCCTACCAGTGAGGCGCATGCCCACGGTGGCGAAGTGAGCGTGGGGCCGCTGACAGCTCGACGGCGGGCCGCGCGCCGGCCTGACAGCGTCATGGCGTGACGGGGCGAGGCCGGCCCCGTTGAAGACATGCCGCAAACGCCCGCGTTGGTCGGCGCACCTGATCGTCCGGCATGGCCCCTGACGGCTTCGTTTGATTTTTGCACTGCGACATGGCTTTTTGCCGGCTCGCTAGTAGAGTCGGCAGCCACCACCCCCGCCCGGGGGTTTTCTTGGGCTGAATGATGGTAGCGCTAACATGCGCAGTGACGGGAGACGCATGAGCCTTGTGGTGGGTCTGGATGTCGGCACCCAGAGCGTCAAGCTGGTTGCCTATGATTTCGCGGCCCGGCGCGTGCTCGCCACGCATGGCCATCCGCTGGAGCTGATCGCCGGCGACGATGGCAGCCGCGAGCAGAAGGCCGAGTGGTGGATCGATGCGATCCGCGCGTGCTTCGCGAAGCTGGATGCCGCCTCGCGTTCGCAGGTGGTGGCGATCGGCGTGTCCGGCCAGCAGCACGGGTTCGTGCCGCTGGATGCCGCAGGCAAGGTGCTGGCGCCGGCCAAGCTGTGGTGCGATACCAGCACGCAACTCGAATGCGACGAGATCATGGAGGCGGCCGACGGCGCGACGCACTGCGTCGAACTGGCGGGCAACCCGATCCTGGCCGGCTATACGGCGTCCAAATTGCCGTGGACGCGCAAGCACCGTCCCGAGGTCTACGCGCGGCTGGCGACCATCCTGCTGCCGCACGACTACGTGAACTTCTGGCTCACCGGCGAGTGCTGGATGGAATACGGCGATGCGTCCGGCACGGGCTGGCTGGATGTGCGCACGCGCCAATGGTCGCCGGAGATGCTGGCCGCCACCGATGCGGAGCGCAAGCTCATCGATGGCCTGCCGCCCCTGGTCGAGGCCGATGCGAGCTTCCCCATCGCGCCCGCCATCGCTGACGAGCTCGGCCTGCCGCGCTCGGTGCTGGTATCGGCCGGCGGTGGCGACAACATGATGGCGGCCATCGGCACCGGCAATGTGGAGCCGGGCGTGCTGAGCATGAGCCTGGGCACCTCGGGCACGCTGTTCGCGTACGCCGATCATCCGGTCGTGGACGATGCGGCGGGCTGGGCCGCGTTCTGCTCCTCCACCGGTGGCTGGCTGCCGCTGATCTGCACCATGAACTGCACGATCGCCACCGAAAGCGTGGCCAAGGCCTTCGGCTTCAGCACGCGCGACGGCGATGCCGTGATGGTGGGCACGTCGCCGGGCGCGGGTGGCCTGGTGATGCTGCCGTTCTTGAATGGCGAGCGCACGCCCGACCTGCCGCATGCGCGCGGCAGCCTGCAAGGCATGGATCTCGCCAACGTCACGCGCGGCAACATCTATCGCGCCGCGATGGAGGGCGCCACCTACGCGCTGCGCAACGGTTACGACGCGCTGCTCGGTGCGGGCCTGCGCTTCGACGCGATCCGCCTCACTGGCGGCGGCAGCCACAGCGCCGCGTGGCGACAGATGATCGCCGACGTGTTCGAGCTGCCGGTGGACGTGCCGCTGCAGGCCGAAGGCGCCGCGTTCGGCGCCGCGCTGCAGGCGCTGTGGGCGCACGAGCGCGCCAGCGGACGCGACGCGGATCTCGCGGCGATGGCGCGCGAACACGTGCTGATCGCCCCCGGGCTCTCTGTTCGCCCGGATGGCAAGAACGTGCCTGCCTACCAGGCCTCGTATCGCCAGTTCCTGCGCCACCTCGATGGCGTCAAGACCTTCTACGCGAGTCACCCGGCGGGTACCGCCTGACTCCCGAGCCTGTTGCCTCATCACTCCTCGACCAGGACCACAAGATCATGAGCACCCCTTTCATCGGCAAGCGCGAATTCTTCCCCGGCATCGGCCGCATCCCGTTCGAGGGGCTCGGTTCGGACAACCCGCTGGCGTTCAAGCACTACGACGCGAACAAGAAGATCGGCGACAAGACCATGGCCGAGCACCTGCGTTTTGCCGTGTGCTACTGGCACAGCTTCTGCAATGCCGGCCATGATCCGTTCGGCCCGGGCACGCGCAACTACCCGTGGGATGCCGATGGCGCGCCGCTGGCGCGCGCCGAGGCGAAGCTGGACGCCGCGTTCGAGTTCTTCACCAAGCTCGGCGTGCCGTACTACTGCTTCCACGACATCGACATGTCGCCCGACGCCGACGACGTGGGCGAGTACGAAAAGAACCTCAAGCACATGGTCGCTCTCGCCAAGGAGCGCCAGAAGTCCACCGGCATCAAGCTGCTGTGGGGCACGGCGAACCTGTTCAGCCATCCGCGCTACATGAACGGCGCGGCGACCAACCCGGATTTCGCCGTGGTGGCGCGTGCCGCCGCGCAGATCAAGGCCGCGCTGGATGCGACGGTGGAACTCGGCGGCGAGAACTACGTGTTCTGGGGTGGCCGCGAAGGCTACGCCTCGCTGCTCAACACCGACATGAAGCGCGAACTGGACCACTTCGCGCGCTTCCTCACCATGGCGCGCGACTACGGCCGCAGCATCGGCTTCAAGGGCAACTTCCTGATCGAACCCAAGCCGATGGAGCCGATGAAGCACCAGTACGACTTCGATTCGGCCACCGTTGCCGGCTTCCTGCAGCAGCACGGCCTGGACAAGGACTTCAAGCTCAACATCGAAGCCAACCACGCCACGCTGTCGGGCCACACCTTCGAGCATGACCTGCAGGTGGCGTCCGACCACGGCCTGCTCGGCAGCATCGACGCCAACCGCGGCAACGCGCAGAACGGCTGGGATACCGACCAGTTCCCGAGCGACCTGTACGACACCGTGGGCGCGATGCTGGTGGTGCTGCGCCAGGGCGGCCTGGCCCCGGGCGGCCTCAACTTCGACGCCAAGGTGCGCCGCGAGTCCACCGATGCGGACGACTTGTTCATCGCCCACATCGGCGGCATGGACGCGTTCGCGCGCGGCCTGGAAGTGGCGCACGCCCTGATCACGCAGTCCCCGCTGGAGCAGTGGCGCGCCGAGCGCTACAGCAGCTTCGACAACGGTCCGGGTCGCGACTTCGCGCTCGGCAAGTTCGACCTGGCGCAGCTGCGCGACCTCGCCGCGAAGAGTGGCGAGCCCGCCAAGCGCAGCGGCAAGCAGGAGCGTTACGAGAACCTGCTGAACCAGTACCTGCTGCGTTGATGGGCGAAGCACGCTTCGCCAGCGTCTGATCTGAGTGGTCGGCAAGTCGCACGGGGATGTGCCTTGCCGACCTTGGGGAGCCGGAAACACGACCATGAGACACCGACTGCATGAACAGCGTAACGCTTGATGGCGCGGTAGCCGCGAAGCACGCGGAAAACACCCGACTCATCGTCCAGATCAGCTGCGTCGCCACACTGGGCGGCTTTCTGTTCGGCTTCGACAGCGGCGTGATCAATGGCACGGTGGATGGCCTCAAGCAGGCCTTCCAGTCCACCTCGGCGCAGATCGGCTTCGAAGTGGCCTCGATGCTGCTGGGCTGCGCGCTCGGCGCATTCTTCGCCGGCCGCGTTGCCGACATCTGGGGGCGACGTTCGGTATTGATCATTTCCTCCGTGCTGTTCCTGCTCTCCGCGCTGGGCGCGGGCGCGGCGCACAGCGCGAGCTTCTTCGTATTCGCGCGCATCATGGGCGGCTTCGCCGTGGGCGCGGCCAGCGTCATTGCGCCGGCCTATATCGCGGAAGTGGCGCCGGCCCGTTATCGCGGACGCCTCGCCACGGTGCAGCAGATCGCCATCATCAGTGGCCTGTTCAGCGCGTTCCTCAGCAACTTCCTGCTGGCCAAGGCGGCCGGCGCATCCACCGGCGTGCTGTGGCTCGGCCAGGACGCATGGCGCTGGATGTTCTGGATGCAGGCGTTGCCTTCGTCGCTGTTCCTGGTCTCGTTGCTGTTCATTCCCGAAAGCCCGCGCTTCCTCGTCGTGCGCAAGCGCGACAGCGAAGCCAGGGCCGTGCTCGCGCGCCTTTATGGCGAGCGGGAGGCGGCCAGCAAGTTCTCCGAGATCGGCGCGTCGCTGGCGCAGGACCGTCACCGTCCGAAACTGTCGGATCTGCTGGACAAGGCGAGCGGTCGCGTGCGCCCCATCGTGTGGGTGGGCATTGGCCTGGCCACGTTCCAGCAGCTGGTGGGCATCAACGTGGTGTTCTACTACGGCGCGGTGCTGTGGCAGGCGGTGGGTTTTTCCGAGAACGACGCGCTGTTGATCAACGTGTTCTCCGGCGCGCTCAGCATCGGTGCGTGCCTCATCGCCGTGCTGCTGATCGACCGCGTGGGCCGCAAGCCGCTGCTGTGGATCGGGTCGGTGGGCATGACGGTCACCCTGGCGCTGGTCACCTTCGCCTTCGCGCACGCCGGCCTCGATGCCAGCGGCAAGCTCGCGCTGTCGCCGGCCATGGGAACGCTCGCGCTGGTCGCGGCCAACGTCTACGTGGCGTTCTTCAACATGTCCTGGGGCCCGGTGATGTGGGTGATGCTGGGCGAGATGTTCCCCAACCAGATCCGCGGCTCGGGGCTGGCCGTGGCGGGCGCCGCGCAATGGACGTCCAATTTCGCCATCACGGTGAGCTTTCCTATCCTGCTGGCGAGCATCGGCCTTGCCGGCGCGTACGGCATCTACGCCGTGGCCGCGGCGATCTCGGTGGTGTTCGTGCTGCGCTGCGTGAGGGAAACGCGCGGCAAGGAACTGGAACAGATGGAAGGCTAATGCGATGCGTGGCGCCCGCCTTCCCGCTTGCCGGCGATCAGCCCTTGGGCCTGGTGCCGGCGCCGACGGGCGGCGCCACCGAATCGCGCTTGATCAACTGATGGGCGACCACATGATCGACCACCACCTTGGTTTCGGTGTCCTTGCGGCGGATCGCGCGCTGCAGGATGTCGATCGCCGAATCGGCCATGCTGGCGATCGGCTGGCGCACGGTGGAGAGTTCCGGCCACACGGTGGTGGCGGCCGAGGTGTCGTCGAAGCCGACGATGGACAGGTCGCGCGGCACGTCCAGCCCGCGCCGGTGCGCCACGGAAATCGCGGCGGCCGCCATGTCGTCGTTGCTGGCGAAGATGGCGGTGGGCGGCTTGCGCAGCGACAGCAGGTGTTCCACCGCCTCCAGGCCGGAGCGATAGGTGAAGTAGCCCTGCTGCACCAGGCTCGCGTCGTACGCGATGCCGGCGTCCTTCAGCGCCGCCTGGTAGCCCTCGAAGCGGCGCGCGCTGGCCGTCTGGTTGGGATGACCCTTGATGAAGGCGATGCGTGCATGGCCCATGCGGATCAAATGCTCGGTGACTTCCTTGCTGGCCAGGTAGTCGTCGATGCGCACGCTGGAGATGTCGTGGTTGAAGCGGCCCGAGGCGATCGCCACCACCGGCACGCCGGCGCTGACCAGTTCCTCGATCACCACCTTCGATTCGCACAGCGGCGGCGGCAGGATCACGCCGGCCACGCTCTTGGCCAGCGCGCGCGCCGCCTTGCGCTCGCCACCGGCGTCGAGTTCGTCCCAGTCGTCGATGACCAGCTGGGCCGCCGTGCGGGCGGAACCGCGCAGCGCGCCGAGCAGCAGTTCGCGCAGGTAGCCGGCACTGGGGTTGGTGTAGATGAGCGCGATGCGCGCGTCCTGCGCGGCCGCCAGCGAACTGGCCGCGAGGTTGGGGATATAGCCCAGCTCGCGCACCGCCGCCATCACGCGCTCGCGCGTGGCATCGCGCACCTTGCTGTGGCCGTTGACGACACGCGACACCGTCATGGCGGAGACTTTGGCCAGCGCGGCCACGTCGTCGATGGTGACGGCGGCTCCCTTGCGGCGAACCGACTTCCTGCCTGTCTTCTTCAATGCCGTATTCCCTCGCGCGGAGCTGACGCCACAAGGCGGGTGCCGCATCGCCCGCGGCCGCCGCTGTCAGTCCTGATGTCGGTCGGATCTGGAGTGCATTCTCTCATATGTTAGCGATAACTGCCGTGAGGCTTTTTCTACCATTGCGGTCCGCAAAGCCTGCGGAATGCCGGCTGACGGCAGCGTATCGTGCGCTTCTCCTGCTCGTGCTGGCGTTGCTCGCGACGGGCTTGGCGCATGCGGAGGACGGCTACGACCTGTGGCTGCGCTACCGCCCGTTGCCCGCGGCCCAGGCGGCCGTCTATCGCGGCCGCGCCGCGCAACTCGTGCTGCCCGTGGCCACGCCGACCCAGCAGGTGACGCGCGATGAATTGCTGCGTGGCCTCGCCGGGTTGCTCGGCGAGGCACCATCCACGGGGCCGAAGGTGGACCGCGACGGCGCCATCGTGGTGGGCACGCCGACCTCGTCGCCGGCGATCGCGCGGCTCAAGCTGGATACGCATGCCCTGGGGCCCGACGGCTACCTGATCCGCAATGCCGTACTGGATGGCCATCCCGTCATCGCGATCGCGGCCCAGGACGACGTGGCTGCGCTGTACGGCGCCTTCCATTTCCTGCGCCTGCTGCAGACGGCGCAGCCCGTCGATCGCCTCGATGTGCGCGAGACCACGCGCATGTCTTTGCGCGTGCTCGACCATTGGGACGACCTCGATGGGCACGTCGAGCGTGGCTACGCCGGCCATTCGATCTGGGACTGGCAGAAACTGCCCGACTGGCTCGATCCGCGTTACACCGACTACGCGCGCGCCAATGCCTCGATCGGCATCAATGGCACCGTGCTCAACAACGTCAACGCGAATGCCGCGATCCTCACGCCGCTGTATCTCGACAAGGTGAAGGCGCTGGCCGGGGTGTTCCGGCCCTACGGCATCCGCGTCTACCTCAGCGTGAAGTTCAGCGCGCCGATCGAGATCGGCGGCCTGAAGACCGCCGACCCGCTCGATCCCGCCGTGCAACGCTGGTGGCGCGCGAAGGCGGACGAGATCTATTCGCTGATACCCGACTTCGGCGGTTTCCTGGTCAAGGCGAATTCGGAAGGCCAGCCGGGCCCGCAGGATTACGGCCGCTCGCATGCCGACGGCGCCAACACGCTGGCCGATGCGCTGGCCCCGCACGGTGGCGTGGTGATGTGGCGTGCTTTCGTGTATTCGCAGCACAACACGGACGATCGCGCCAAGCAGGCGTATACCGAATTCAAGCCGCTGGACGGCAAGTTCCGTGCGAACGTGCTGCTGCAGGTGAAGAACGGCCCGATCGATTTCCAGCCGCGCGAGCCGTTCACGCCCTTGTTCGGCGCGATGCCGAAAACGCCGCTGATGATGGAGTTTCAGGTCACCAAGGAATACCTGGGCTTCGCCACGCACCTGGTGTACCTCGGTCCGCTGTTCGAGGAGGTGCTGCGCGCCGATACCTATGCCAAGGGCAAGGGCTCGACGGTGGCGAAGGTGATCGATGGCGAACTCGACGGGCACCAGCTCACGGGCATCGCCGGCGTGGCCAATATCGGCACCGATCGCGACTGGACCGGCTCGGACTTCAACCAGGCCAACTGGTATGCCTACGGCCGCCTCGCGTGGAATCCGCAGCTGTCCTCGCGCGCCATCGCCGAGGAATGGGTGCGCGCCACCTTCGGCAACGACGACGCGGTCGTGAAGCGCGTGGTCGACATGATGATGCTGTCGCGCGAAGCGGTGGTGGATTACATGACGCCGCTGGGCCTGCATCACCTGATGGGCAAGGGCCATCACTACGGTCCGGCGCCGTGGGACGCCAGCGGCCCGCGCGTCGACTGGACGCCGGTGTACTACCACCGTGCCGACCACGACGGCATCGGCTTCGACCGCAGCAGCACCGGCAGCGACGCGGTGGCGCAGTACGCACCATCCGTCGCCGATGGCTTCAACGACCTCAAGAAGATTCCCGATGCCTACCTGCTGTGGTTCCACCACGTGCCGTGGAACCATCGCATGCGCTCGGGCCGCACGCTGTGGGACGAGCTGGTGATGCACTACACCCGGGGCGTGGACGACGTGAAACAGATGCGCACGACCTGGCAGGCGCTGGACGGCCAGGTCGATGCGGAGCGCTATCGCAAGGCGGCCGTGTTCCTCGGCATCCAGGAGAAGGAGGCGCAATGGTGGCGCGACGCGAGCATCGCCTACTTCCAGAGCCTCAACGGCCTGCCGCTCCCGGCCGGCTATGCACCGCCGCCGCACCCGCTGTCGTACTACGAGTCGCTTTCGTTCCCCTTCGTGCCGGGCCATCGACCATGAGTCTTGCTGTCTCCACGACACGCCGCTTCATCGCGACGTTCGCCGCGCTGTTTCCCCTGGCCGCCCTCGCCGCGCAAGCGGATGGCGCGCTGCTCAACCCGTTGTTCCAGGATCACGCGGTGCTGCAGCGCGAGCATGCGAATCCCGTGTGGGGCCATGCCAAGGCCGGCGAGAGGCTGACGATCGAGTTCGCCGGCAAGCGCATCGATGCGCGCGCCGACGCGCAGGGGCGCTGGCAGGCGACGCTCCCTTCACTGAAGGCCGGTGGCCCGTACGCGTTGCAAGTGAAGACGTCCGGCGGCGCATCGCAGCGCATAGACGATGTGTTGGTGGGCGACGTGTGGCTGTGTTCCGGCCAGTCGAACATGGTGCTGCAGGTCAAGCGCACGCTCGACGCGCGCTCGGAGGTGCAGAACGCCGGCAACGACCGCATCCGCATGCTTACCGTGGACAACGTCAGCAGCGTGGCGCCGCTCGAGGCGATCCCGGCCACCGATCACTGGCTGAAGACCACGCCCGAGACCATCGCCGAGTTCTCCGCCACCTGCTACTACTTCGCGCGCGAGCTGCAGAAGACGCAGGACGTGCCGATGGGCCTGATCGTCTCCGCGTGGGGCGGCTCGCGCATCGAGCCGTGGATGAGCATGCGGGCGCTGCGCAAGGTCGGCGGTTTCGACCAGGGGCTCGACCTGCTCGCCATGCACCAGCAAGACCCGGCACTGGGCGGCGAACAGTGGAGTCGCCAGTGGCAGGCGTGGTGGCATGCGCGGCCGGGCGTCAGCGAGAGCAACGAGCCGTGGAATCCCGCGCGCGTCACGCACCAGGGCTGGCACCCGGCGCCGCTCGACAAGGGCGCCTGGCAACGCTGGGGCGTGCCGGAGCTGGCGAATTTCACCGGCACCGTGTGGTATCGCACCATCCTGAAACTGAGCAAGGCGCAGGCCGAGCAGGCGAACGAGCTGTCGCTGGGCGCGATCAACGAGACCGACCAGACCTGGGTGAACGGACATTGGATCGGCACCGGCTACGGCGGTGAGCGTATCTATCGGCTGCCGCGCGGCACGCTGCACGAAGGCGACAACCTGATCGCCATCAACGTGCTCGGCACCTATCGTGACGATGGCCTGTACGGTCCGGCGGACAAGCGCGCGCTGCGACTGGGTGACGGTTCGTCGGTGCCGTTGGGCGACTGGGAATACCAGGTGGTGCCCCCGTCGTACGGCTCGCCGCCGAGCCTGCCGTGGCATCCCACGGCGGGCCTCGCCACGCTGCACAACGGCATGATCGCGCCGCTCGGCGCCTATGGCGTGCGTGGCGCGCTGTGGTACCAGGGCGAATCCAATACGGGCGATGCCGGCAACTATCGCCGCCTGCTCGAGGCGCTGCGCGAGGATTTTCGCGCGCAGTTCGGCGCAAAGCTGCCGATGCTGATCGTGCAGCTCGCCGGCTACGGCCCGGCGCCGGTGCATCCGGTGGAAAGCGGCTCGGCCGAAGTACGCGAGGCGCAGCGCCTTGCGGCGGCGGATGATGCCCGCTCGGGCCTTGCCGTGGCGGTGGATATCGGCGAGCGCACGGACATCCACCCAGCCAACAAGCAGGAGCTGGGACGCCGCCTCGCCCGCGCCGCGCGCCATGTCGTCTATGGCGAATCGCTGCCGCCCTCGGGCCCGGTGCCCGCGGGCGCGCAACGCAACGGCGACGCGGTGATGCTCACCTTCCGCGATGTCACCGCGCCGATGGTGGCGTACGGCGCGGATCACCCGGTCGGCTTCGAACTCTGCGGCGCGCAGCCTGGCTCGTGCCATTACGCCGACGCCGATATCCGCGGCAACCAGGTGGCGCTGCGTGCCTCGATGCCCGCGGCATCGGTCACGCGCGTGCGCTACTGCTGGGCCGACAGCCCCATCTGCACCCTCTACGACGGCTCGGGCCTTCCGGCGGGACCCTTCGAGTTGTCGCTCTCCACGTCTTCCGCTGACCAGGAAAAACATCCATGAGCACCGCTCCCATCGACCACCAGGGTTCCGCGCGCGATCGCGAGATCGTCGAGGCCAAGGTCATCGTCACCTGCCCGGGCCGCAACTTCGTCACGCTGAAGATCGTGACGCGCTCGGGCGTCACCGGCCTGGGCGATGCCACGCTCAACGGCCGCGAACTGGCGGTGGCCGCGTACCTGCAGGACCACGTGGTGCCGAACCTGATCGGTCGCGACGCCGGCCGTGTCGAGGACATCTGGCAGTTTTTCTACCGTGGCGCGTACTGGCGCCGGGGCCCGGTCACCATGACCGCGATCGCCGCCGTCGACGTCGCGCTGTGGGACATCCTCGGCAAGATGGCGGGCCTGCCGATCTACCAACTGCTCGGTGGCCGTTCGCGCGAAGGCGCACTGGTGTACGGCCACGCCAACGGTCGCGACATCAGCGAGGCCAGCGAAGAGGTGGCACGTTTCAAGGACATGGGCTTCCTCGCCATCCGCGCGCAGTGCGGCGTGCCGGGCGTGAAGAAGGCCTACGGCATCTCGGTCGGCGGCAAGCCCTACGAGCCGGCCGAAAGCGAATTGCCGCTGGAAACCGTGTGGTCCACGCCGCGCTACCTCGAGGTGGTGCCCAAGCTGTTCGAGCGCCTGCGCGCTGACCATGGCAACGAGGTGGAGCTGCTGCACGACGTGCATCACCGCCTCACGCCGATCGAAGCCGCCCGCCTGGCGCGCAGCCTGGAGCCCTATCGCCTGTTCTGGCTGGAGGACGCCACGCCGGCGGAAAACCAGAAATCGTTCGAGCTGATCCGCCAGCACTCGGTCACCCCGCTGGCGGTGGGCGAGGTGTTCAATTCGATCTGGGACTGCAAGCACCTGATCGAGAACCAGCTGATCGACTACATCCGCACCACCATCGTGCATGGCGGCGGCATCACGCATCTGCGCCGCCTCGCCGACTTCGCCGCGTTACACCAGGTGCGCACCGGCTTCCATGGCGCCACCGACCTCTCGCCCGTGTGCATGGGCGCGGCGCTGCACTTCGACACGTGGGTGCCGAATTTCGGCATCCAGGAATACATGTTCCATTCGGACGAGACGAACGAGGTGTTTCCGCACGACTATGCGTTCCGCGCCGGCCGCCTGCATTGCGGCGAGAGCGCGGGTCATGGCGTCACCATCGACGAGAAGCTCGCCGCACGCTTCCCCTACGCGCCCAAGCAGCTGCCGGTCGCGCGGCTGGAAGACGGCTCGATGTGGGACTGGTGAGCACGATGCGCCACCTACTTCGTCGCGTCGCGTGTGGCCTGACCCTGGTGCTTGGCACGGCGGCGCATGCGCAGGAGCCGGTGCTGTTCGACTGGTTCGAATACCGCGGGCATGACGCCGCGTTCGACCAGCCATTGCCGCCGGGGCATTACACCAACCCGGTGCTGGCGGGCTTCAGCCCCGACCCCAGCATCGTGCGCGTGGGCGAGCACTACTACCTGGTGAATTCCAGCTTCGCGTACTTTCCCGGCATTCCCGTGTATGAGAGTCGCGACCTGGTGCATTGGGCGCCGATCGGCCACGTCATCGACCGGCCATCCCAGCTTCGCCTCGATGGCCTGGGCATGTCGCGTGGCGTGTATGCGCCGGCCATAGCCCACCACGACGGCACGTTCTTCGTGATCAATACGGCGGTGGACAGTGGCGGCAATTTCATCGCAACCGCCGACAACCCGGCCGGGCCGTGGTCCGACCCGGTGTGGCTGCCGGAGCTGGCCGACGGCATCGACCCATCCCTGTTCTTCGACGACAATGGCAAGGCCTACATCGTCAACAACGGCGTGCCGGCAGGCGGCTCGCGCTATGACGGCCATCGCGCGATCTGGATGCAGGAGTTCGATATTGCGCGGCATGCGCTCACGGGGCCGCGCCGCGTACTGCTCGACGGTGGCGTCGATCCGGCGAAGAAGCCCATCTGGATCGAAGGACCGCACGTCTACAAGCGCGACGGCTGGTATTACCTGATGTGCGCCGAAGGCGGCACCGGGCCGCAGCATTCGGAAGTGGTGCTGCGCAGCCGCGCGGTATGGGGGCCGTACGTGCCCTATGCG
Organism: Dyella sp. EPa41; assembly: GCF_016586165.1. Lineage (GTDB taxonomy): Bacteria > Pseudomonadota > Gammaproteobacteria > Xanthomonadales > Rhodanobacteraceae > Dyella. The sequence continues at coordinate 107,648 of NZ_BCPR01000001.1, forward strand.
GGCAATCCCATCCTGACCCAGCGCGATCTGCCCGCCGACCGCGCCCATCCCATCGTCAACGCCGGCCATGCCGACCTGGTCGAGGCCCAGGACGGCAGCTGGTGGGCGGTGTTTCTCGCGAGTCGGGCTTATGACCGCGTGCACTACAACACCGGGCGCGAGACCTTTCTCCTGCCCGTGACGTGGAAGGACGGCTGGCCGTCCATCCTTCCAGCGGGCAAGGCCATACCGCAGGTGGCGAAGGGTCCATCATTCCTCGCGGCGGGGCCGCAGGCACCGCACAGCGGCAACTTCACCTGGCGCGACGAGTTCGACAAGCCCGCGCTGGATGCGTCCTGGCAGTTTGTCCGCACGCCATCCACGCCATGGGCGGACCTGCGCTCGCATCCGGGCCAGCTGGCCATCGAGCCGCAGGCGCAGGATCTCGATACGCTGCACAACCCATCCTTTCTGGCCCGTGCACAGCAGCACCTGGCGTTCGATGCCAGCACCGAGCTGGTCGTGCCTGCGCAGGACGGCGTCGAAGCAGGCATCGCCGCGTTCCAGAACGAACACTACTGGTATGCCTTCGGCGTGCATCGCGCGGCCGGAAAGTATCTGCTGACGGTGCGCCTCCATCGCGGTGCGGCCAGCGAGCTCATGGGCACCGCCGCGCTCGATAAAGCGCCCGCGCACCTGCAGTTGAAAATCAGCGCAGACGCCGGCCGTTATGACTTTGCCTACAACGAAGGCTCCGGGTGGAAGCTGCTGTTGCGTGGCGCCGATGGCAGCTTGCTCAGCACCGATGTGGCCGGCGGCTTTGTCGGCGCCACGCTGGGTCCGTACGCGCGCCTGCTGGACAAACCTTGAAGAGGGACGGGATGAAGATGATGACGTACGGGACGGCAGCCAGGCGCAACGCGCTGCGGACCATGGCGTGGGCGGTGGTGCTCGCGCTGGGCACGTCGTCGTGTGCGCCGCATGCGGGTGGCGTGAAGCCGACGGCCACCGCGACGCTGGTATACCGCGACCTCAGCCGCAGCTTCGAGGATCGCGCGGCCGATCTCGTCTCGCGCATGACGCTGGAAGAGAAGGTCGCGCAGATGCAGAACGACGCGCCGGCCATTCCGCGCCTGGGCGTGCCGGCCTACGAATGGTGGAACGAGGCCTTGCATGGCGTGGCGCGCGCCGGCGGCGCCACGGTGTTCCCGCAGGCGATCGGTCTCTCCGCCACGTTCGACACCACGCTGATGGGTGAAGTCGCCACCACCATCAGCGACGAGGCGCGCGCCAAGCACCAGGAATTCCTGCGCCACGACATGCACGGCCGCTATGAGGGCCTCACCTTCTGGTCGCCCAACATCAACATCTTCCGCGATCCGCGCTGGGGCCGCGGGCAGGAAACCTACGGCGAGGATCCCTTCCTCACCTCGCGCATGGGCGTCGCCTTCGTGCGTGGCCTGCAGGGCGATGATCCGATCTATCGCAAGCTCGACGCCACGGCGAAACACTTCGCGGTGCACAGCGGTCCGGAATCGGAGCGCCATCACTTCGACGTGCACCCCAGCGAGCGCGACCTGCACGACACCTACCTGCCCGCGTTCCAGGCGCTGGTGCAGGAGGGCCACGTCGACGCGGTGATGGGCGCCTACAACCGCGTGAACGGCGAATCCGCCTCGGCCAGCCCGCGCCTGCTGGGCGAGATCCTGCGCAAGGAATGGGGCTTCAAGGGCTACGTCGTGTCCGACTGCGATTCGGTCGACGACATCTTCGCGCGGCACAAGATGGTGGCGACCGCCGAGCAGGCGGCCTCGCTGGCGGTGAAGCACGGCGACGACCTCAACTGCGGCCACACCTACGCCGCGCTGGTCAATGCGGTGCACCAGGGCCTGATCAGCGAAGCGGACATCGATGTCTCGCTCAAGCGTCTGATGCTGGCGCGCATGCGCTTGGGGATGTTCGATCCGCCCGAGCGCGTGCGCTGGGCGCAGATTCCGTACGCGGTCAACCAGTCGCCCGGGCATGACGCGCTGGCGCGCCGCGCGGCGGAGGCATCGATCGTGCTTCTGAAGAACGACGGCGTCCTGCCGTTGTCGCGCGAGCTCAAGCATGTGGCGGTGATCGGCCCCACGGCCGACGACGTCACCGCGCTGCTGGGCAACTACCACGGCACGCCGGCGAACCCGGTGACCATCCTGCAGGGCATCCGCGAGGCCTTGCCGCAGGCGGAGGTGACCTACGCCCACGGCGCTTCGCTGGTGCAGGGCTTCGATGGCCAGGGCACGTCGGCGCTGATCGAGGCGCGCTACCTGCGTCCTGCCGCGGATGCCACGGAACATGGGCTCAAGGCCGAGTATTTCCGCGGCAACGACGTCACTTCGGCGCCCGTGCTCACGCGCGTCGATCCGACGATCGGGTTCCAGTGGGACCACGGCACGCCCACCGACGACCTGGTCATGCGCGGCGAGCTGCCGTCGGATCATGCGTTGGCCATCCATGAGTTCAGCGTGCGCTGGAGCGGCCAGCTGCTGCCGCCGGTGTCCGGCCGCTACGAGTTGAGCGCGCCGGCCAGCGATGGCTATCGACTGTACGTGGATGGGCGCCTGGTGCTCGACGCCTGGCGTGCCGATCCCGCCGCCGCGCGTCCCAGCAGCGTCTTCGTGGACCTCAAGGCCGGCAAGGCCTATGACCTGCGCCTGGAGTACGCCAACAACAACCAGAACCACGACGTGCGCCTTGCCTGGCGCCTGCCTGGCGCCAGGCCGCCGCTGGAAGAGGCGTTGGATGCGGCGCGCCGCGCGGACGTGGTGATCTACGTCGGTGGCCTCAACAGCGACGTCGAAGGCGAGGAGATGAAGGTCAACTACCCGGGCTTCGCCGGAGGTGACCGCACCGACCTGCGCCTGCCCGCCACGCAGGAAACACTGCTGGAAGCGCTGCGCCGCACCGGCAAGCCGATGGTGATGGTACTCACCTCCGGGTCCGCGCTGGCGATCGATTGGGCCAGGCAGCATGTGCCCGGTATCGTGTTGGCCTGGTATCCCGGCCAGCGCGGCGGCAACGCGGTGGCCGACGTGCTGTTCGGCGCGGTGAACCCCGCCGGCCGCCTGCCGGTGACCTTCTACAAGGCCAGCGAGAAACTGCCCGCCTTCGACGATTACGACATGCGCGGCCGCACCTACCGCTACTTCTCGGGCACGCCGCTGTATCCGTTCGGCTACGGCCTGTCCTACACCACGTTCGGCTACTCGGGCCTCGCGCTCGACCGCGACAGCATCGCGCGCGACGGCAGCATGAAGGTGACGGTGAAGGTGAAGAACACCGGTCATCGCGCCGGTGACGAAGTGGTGCAGCTCTATCTGCGTCCGCTGCAGCCGACGAGATCGCAGGCATTGAAGGACCTGCGCGGCTTCCAGCGCGTCACGCTGCAGCCGGGCGAGGAGCGCGAGGTCAGCTTCACCGTATCGGCGGCGAAGGACCTGCGCCACTACGATGAACAACAGCGTGCAGAAGCCGTAACGCCCGGCCGCTACGAAGTGCAGGTCGGCGCCTCCAGTGCCGACATCCGGGCCACCCAGGCATTCACGGTGACGCCGTGAGGACCATCGCATGAGCCATTCATCCCAACGCGCACGCATCGTCTGCTTCGGCGAAATGCTGCTCAGGCTGTCGCCACCCGGCCAGGAACTGCTGTTGCAGTCGCCGCGCCTCGACGCCCGCTTCGGCGGCGCCGAAGCGAACGTGGCGTCCTCGCTCGCCATCCTCGGCCACGACAGCGCCATGGTCAGCACCCTGCCCGACAACGCCATTGGCCACGCCGCCGCGGGCGAACTGCGTCGCCACGGCGTGGATACCTCCCGCATGCATTACGCGGAAGGCCGCATGGGCCTTTATTTCCTGACGCCCGGTGCGATGCAGCGGCCCACCGACGTGCTGTACGACCGCGCGGGCTCGGTGTTCTCGCACGCCGGGGCGGAAAGCTATGACTGGCCGCGTCAGCTCGAAGGCGCGCAGTGGCTGCACCTTTCGGGCATCAACCTCGCGCTCAACGAGACCACCGCCGAGGCCGCGCTGGCCGCCGTGCGCGCCGCGCGCGACAGGGGCGTACGCGTTTCCTTCGACTGCAATTACCGCGGCAAGCTGTGGGGATCGCGTGCGACGCGTGCGCCGGCGTTGCTGCGAGAGGTGATCGATCACGCCGAGCTGGTGTTCGGCAACGACCGTGACGTCGCGCTGGTTCTCGGCAAGGCCTTCGCGCAGGCCGACGCCGGCGAGCGCTTTGCCGCCGCGGCCGCGGCCGCGTTCGGGGCATGGCCGAACCTGCGTCGCCTGGTGGCGACGGCCCGCCTGCACAGCACCGTGGACAACCACCAGCTGTCCGGCCTGTTGGCCCTGCGCGATCGCGTGTTGCGCACCGCGCCGCACGCGCTCACCGGCATCGTCGATCGCATCGGCGGCGGCGATGCGTTTGCCGCGGGCTTCCTGCATGGCCTGCTGCGCGACATGGACGATGAGGCGGCGCTCGACTTCGCCATGGCCGCCACCTGCCTCAAGCATGCCATCCCCGGCGATGTGAACCTGTCGCGCGAGGCGGATATCCGCGCCTATCTCGCGCAGGACGGTTTCGAGGTGAAGCGTTGATGGTGGTGGATTCGCCTCTCAAGCGGCTTTCCTTGCGTACGCTGGCCGCGCTTCCCGCATCGGTGGCGACGCCGGCCTACGCGCTGGACGAGGTCCGCATCGGCATCGTGCATATCGGCGCGGGGGCGTTCCATCGCGCGCACCAGGCGGTCTACCTCGATGATCTGCTGGCACGCTTTCCTGGCTGGGCCATCTGCGGCGTGTCCCTGCACAGCAGCGAGGCGCGCGACGCGCTGCGCCCGCAGGACGGCCTTTACGCCTTGTCGCTGCTGGGCCGGGAGAATCGCCTGCGCGTGATCGGCTCGGTGCGCGAATGGCTGTGCGCGCGCGACGAAGGTGACGCCGTGCTTGCGCGGCTGGCCGATCCGCAGGTGAAGCTGGTGACGCTGACCATCACTGAGAAAGGCTACTGCCTGGCCGGCCCCGACCTGGACATGCAGCATCCGGACATCGTCCACGACCTGGCCTCGCCACGCACGCCGCGCAGCGCCGTCGGCCACCTGGTGGAAGGCTTGCGCCTGCGCCGCGAGCAAGGCACGACGCCCTATACCGTGCTCAGCTGCGACAACCTCGCCGACAACGGCCACCGCCTGCGCCGCGCGACGCTGCAGTACGCGCAGCGCCTCGATGCCGCGCTGGCCCGCTGGATCGAAGCGCACGTTGCGTTTCCGTGCTCGATGGTGGACAGCATCACGCCGGCCACCGACGATGCGCTGCGCGAACGCGTGCAGCACGAACTCGGCGTGACCGACGCGTGGCCCATCCAGCGCGAAACCTATACGCAATGGGTGGTCGAACACCGCTTCTGCAACGACCGCCCGCCGCTGGAACTGGCCGGCGTCACCCTCAGCCGGGACATCGCCGGCTACGATCGCGCCAAGCTGCGACTGCTGAACGGCGCGCATTCGTCGTTGGCCTACCTCGGCTCGCTGATGGAAATCGACAGCGTGGGCGAGGCGATGGCCGAACCGGCGCTTGCCGCGTTCGTCGAGCGCCTGATGCGGGAGCACATCGCGCCGGTAATCGCCTTGCCCGAGGGCCTCGATGCGGGAAGTTACATCGAGGCGATCCTGGAGCGCTTCCGCAATCCGGCCATTCGCCACCGGCTCTCCCAAATCGCATGGGACGGATCGCAGAAGTTGCCGGTGCGCCTGCTCAGCACGATTGGCGAAGCGCTCGCCCAGGAGCGGACCATCGCGCCACTCTGCATTCCGGTGGCCGCGTGGATGCACTTCGTGCGCCGGCAAGCCCATCGCGGCATGGCGCTGGTCGATCCACTGAACGACACGCTGTCGGCGCTGGGGCAGGCGTGCAACGGTGACCCTGAAACCGACGTGCCGGCCTTCCTTGCCTTGGATGCGGTATTCGCGCCGCTCTCGGGCGATGAGCGATTCCGTGCATGGTTGCTGCGCGCCTATGGCGCCCTGGGGGATGCCAGGCCGGCGACGGTGGCGCGCGTGCTGAAGGCGGTCTAGCGGGCCTTCGGCAAACGGATGAGAGCGATGCGCATGAAGAAGCGGATGAATCGCCTGCTTGGCCTGGCCGGGGTGCTGGCGCTATGGACAGGTGCGGCGCAGGCGGCCGAACTGCCGCGGGTGGTCCGCGCCCAGGGTGCCAGCCAGCTGATCGTGGACGGCAAGCCGTATGTGATCTTCGGCGGTGAACTGGGCAATTCCTCGGCGGGCACCGAAGCGCAGGCCGACGCCATACTGCCGCGTCTTGCCGCGCTGCACGTCAACACGGTGCTGATGCCGGTGGCGTGGGACCAGCTGGAGCCGCGCGAAGGCAGCTACGACTTCCGCCTGCTCGACCATTGGATCGACGCGGCGCGCGCGCAGCACTTGCACCTGGTGTTGCTGTGGTTCGGCAGCTGGAAGAACAGCTTCTCCGACTATGCGCCGGCCTGGGTGAAAGCCGACGCGCGGCGTTTCCCCCGCGTGCGCGGCATCGACGGCGCGCCGCTGGAGATCCTCTCCACCTTCGGCGAGGAGACGCTGCGCCTGGACAGCAAGGCGTTCGCCACATTGATGGCGCACCTGCGCGCGAAGGACAGGCAGCAGATCGTGCTGATGGTGCAGGTGGAGAACGAAGTGGGCGTGCTCGGTGAGCGTCGCGATCGTTCGGAGCCGGCCAACCGCGCATTCAACGCCGACGTGCCCGCGAGCCTGGTACAGGCCCTGCAGGCCCGCCGCCATGCGATGACGCCCGAGCTGGCCGCCCACTTCAATCCACAAGGACGCAGCTGGAAAGACGTCTTCGGTGACGCCGCGGACGAGATCTTCATGGCATGGCGCTATGCCACCTGCATCGACGCGGTGGCGGCGGCGGGCAAAGAGCAGTACGCCTTGCCGATGTATCTCAACGCGCAATTGCCCGCGCCGCAGGAGCGCGCCGGCGAATATCCCAGTGGTGGCCCGCATCCCGGTTTCCAGCAGGTCTACCAGGCCGTTGCCGGCCACATCGATTTCTATTCGCCGGATATCTACTGGCCGGAGTTTGCGTACTGGGTGCAGCGTTACCAGGCGCTGGACAATCCGGTGTTCGTGCCCGAGGCGCGGCTGGAGGCGGGGCCGTACAACGCGCTGTACCTGTACGGCGAAGCGCGTGGCTTCGGCTTCAGCCCGTTCGATGTCGACAGCCTGCCGGCGCCCGGCGACGGCGCCGCGTCTTCGCCGCTGCTGATGCAGGTCTACGGCGCATTGCGCGACCTGGGCGACATGCTGCCCACGGCGCAGGCCGACGGTCGCACGCGCGGCCTGGTGCTGCATGCGGGCAGTCCGCGACCGACGCAGACGGTAGCGCTGGGTGGTTATCTGTTCGAGGGCACGCTGTCGCGCTCCTGGCCGGCGAGGACGCTGGAGACCCAGGACGGCGCGATGCTGGTGCTGCAATCGTCGCCGGACGAGTTCTACATCGTCGGCACCGGGCTTACCGTCAACCTTCGCCGCGATCCCGACATGGATGCACGCATGGCGGGCATCGACAGCATCGAAGAGCTGTCCCGCCATGGCGACACGTGGCAGACGGTGCGCCGGTTGAACGGTGACCAGAGCAACCAGGGGCGCCAGCTGATGATGGATCCGCACAATGCGCACGTGTATCGCGTGCGCGTACACGCGATCGAGCGCTGAGGCCCGGGTGTCCCATCCGGCCTGGATGGGACGCCGCGCAGGTACAGATCAGCCGAGCTTGTAGGCCTTCTTGGGCAGGCGGTAGGCGAGATCGACGGCCACCTCGACCGCTTCGTCTTCGTCCATGCGGTGCTCGGCCACCAGCCTGGCGAGGATCGCGCAGTCGATGCGGCGGGCCACGTCGTGCCGCGCCGGAATCGACAGGAAGGCGCGCGTGTCGTCGTTGAAGCCGACGGTGTTGTAGAAACCACCGCTGGCCAGGGTCTGCTCGCGGAAGCGCCACATGCCTTCCGGCGCATCGTGAAACCACCAGGCCGGGCCGAGCAGCAGCGACGGATAGTGGCCGGCCAGCGGCGCCAGCTCGCGGCTGTAGGTGCTCTCGTCCAGCGTGAACAGGATGAGCCGGAAGTTCGGCTCGTTGCCGAAGCGGTCGAGCAGCGGCTTCAGCGCGTGGACGTACTCGGTGCGCAGCGGGATATCCGCGCCCTTGTCGCGCCCGTAACGCTCGAACAGGCCGAGGTTGTGGTTGCGGAAGCAGCCGGGATGCAGCTGCATCACCAGGCCGTCTTCCACGCTCATCGCCGCCATCTCGGTGAGCATCTGCGCGCGGAACAGCTCGGCCTCCGCAGCGGATGCCTTGCCGCGCACCACCGTATCGAACAGGCGGGCGGCCTCGGCGGGCGGGAGGTTGGCCGTGGCCGCGCTGGGATGCCCATGGTCGGTGGAGGCGGCGCCCATGCCCGCGAAATATGCGCGGCGCTGGCGGTGCGCACGCAGGTAGCCACGCCAGTCGTACACGTCTTCGCCGGTGAGTTCGCCGAACTGCTGCAAGGCGGAGGGAAACTGCTCGTGCTCGGGGTCGATCACGGCGTCGGGCCGATATGCCGTGATCACGCGGCCCCGCCAGCCGCTGTCGCGGATGGCCGCATGGTGCTCCAGCGGATCCAGCGGCGATTCGGTGGTGGCGATCAGCTCGATGCGGAAGCGTTCGAACAAGGCGCGCGGCAGGAAGCCGGGCTGGCGCAGCGCGTCGTTGATATGGTCGAAGTACAGGTCGGCCGATGCCGCATCCAGCCGCACGCGGAGGCCGAACACCTCATGGAACACATGGTTCAGCCACATCGACGAAGGCGTGCCGCGGAACAGCTGAAAGCGTTCCGCGAACACGCGCCACGCCTGGCGCGGGTCAACCTCGGCACGCGAGCCGTCGGCACGTGGAATGCCCAGCGCATCCAGCGGCACGCCCTGGCTGTAGAGCATGCGAAACACGTAATGGTCCGGCACCAGCAGCAGTTCCGTCGCGTTGGCGAACGGCGCGTTGAGCGCGAACCACGCGGGATCGGTATGGCCGTGCGGGCTGACGATCGGCAGCGTCGCCACCTGCGCATACAGGCGCCGCGCGATCGCGCGCTGCAAGGGATCGGAGGAGAACAGGCGATCTTCGTGCAGCGCCAGTGGTTGGGGTCCGGTGGTCATGGCAGGGCTTCGATGGCGTGAAGGAAACGGCGCGGTTCAGCGGGCGGGAACGACGGGCGAGCGGTGCACATACTCGCGCAACCAGGTCAGCGCGGGACGCTCGCCGCCGTTCTTGTCGATCAAATAGGCACCCTGCCGGTCGCGCCAGAGACCGGGGCGAAAGCCCCACAGCGTGATGCCGCGTACGTCGGGATGTTCCCAGAACACCGGAAACACCCGCTGGTAGTCCTTGAGCTGCTGCGCATCGCTGCGCCCGTCGATGTCCAGCTCGGTGATGTAGATCGGCAGCCCGGTGGCTGCCAGGCGGTCGAGGTTGGCGCGATGCATCGTCATGGGTACGTCCGGCGTCGTCTCGAAGGCATGCTCCTGCAGGCCGATGCCGTCGAGCAGGTGTTCCTTCTGCAACAGCGCGATGATCGCCAGATACTGGCCGGTGCTCTTCGCGCTGCGCGTGATGCTGTAGTCGTTGATCAGCAGCCTGGCATGGGGAAAGCGCTGGCGGGCCATCCGGAAGGCAGTGAGTATCCAGTCCCATCCCGTGCCGCCATTGCCGCCGAGCGCGCGGGCATAGTTGCCGCTGTCCTTGCGCCTGCCGGAGGGCGGATGGTGCAGCGCCTCGTTCACCACTTCGACGAAATCGGCGTCGGGGTAACGCTCGGCGAGCGCGTCGAACCAATGGTCGACCGCCCTGCGCTGCTCGTCAGGCGGCAGCGTGCGCACCCATGCGGGCTGCTGCTGGCCCCACACCAGCACGTGCAGGTGGAACGGGAAGCCGTGGTCCTTGGCGAAGCGATAGGCTTCGTCCAGCGCCGACCAGTTCATCGTGCCGCGCACGGCTTCCACGCTGGCCCATTTGCCGGCGTTCTCGGGCGTCACCTTGTTCCAGTAGCCGGCGAAGCCTTCGGTTTGCAACGCACTGTAGGCGCTGCCGAGGAATTTCTGCTGCCCCGCGGCCAGCGGCGTGCCCTCCGCCCGCGATGCAAGCACCGCCAGCGCCAACGTCAACCATCCTGCAAGCCCTGCTTTCACGGCGTCACTCCCCCTGAAGTTTCGTTTGGACGTCCAGATGTACCGGCTCAAGCGTAGGGGCCAGACCATGCACGATGGCCAGCGCGACCAGGTAGGCGCCGCCGGCCAGCATGAATACCGGCACGTAGCTGCCGGTCAGTTGCAGCAGCAGTCCGATGACGGTGGAGATGAGCATGCCGCCCACCGCACCGGCAAACCCGCCGATGCCGACGACCGAGGCCACGGCGCGGCGAGGAAACAGGTCCGAGGCGAGCGTGTAGACATTGGCCGACCAGCCCTGGTGCCCCGCCGTGGCGAGGCCGACCAGGGCGACGGCAAGCCATACATTGTCCGCCTTCGCCGCGAACACGATCGGCACCACCAGCAACGCGCACAGCAGCATGGCGCCCTTGCGCGCACGGTTGATGCTCCAGCCACGCCTGATCAGCCGCCCGGCCAGCCAGCCGCCCGCGATGCTGCCCACGTCGGCGAGCAGGAACACCGTGATCAGGGGCGGCCCCAGTTCCAGCAGGCTCAGTCCGTACTGGGCGTGCAGGAACTTGGGCAGCCAGAACAGGAAGAACCACCAGATGGGATCGGTGATGAACTTCGCGGCCGCCACCACCCATGCCTGCCGGTGCCGCAACAATTGGGACCACGACAGGCGCGCGGCGGAAACCCCCGGCTCACCGCCGATGTGGGCGCGTTCTGCCGCTGAAAGCCCCGGCTGCTGGTCGGGCGTGCGATAGGTGAGCAGCCACGCCACCAGCCAGGTGGCGCTCAGTGCGCCCGTGCACAGGAAGGCTGCCTGCCAGCCCCAGCGGGCCGCCACCAGCGGCGCCATGATCGGCGCCACGATCGCACCGATGTTCGAGCCCGAATTGAAAATGCCGGCAGCCAGGGCGCGCTCGCGTTGGGGAAACCATTCCGCCACGGCCTTGATCGCCGCGGGAAAATTCCCCGATTCGCCCAAGCCCAGCGCGAAGCGCGCCGCCGCGAAACTCAGCACGCCGGTGGCCAGCGCATGGCTCATGGCGGCCAGGCTCCAGATGCCGATCGCCAGCGCATAGCCGATGCGCGTGCCGAAGCGATCGATCACCGCGCCCGCGCACAGCAGGCCCAAGGCATAGGCTGCCTGGAACGCGGTGATGATGCTGCTGTACTCGAGCTCGCTCCAGCCGATCTTTTCCTGCAGGAACGGTGCGAGCACGCCCAGCACCTGGCGATCGATGTAGCTGATCGTGGTCGCCGCCAGCAGCATGGCGCAAACGCGCCAGCGGTAACGGCTGACCGGCGCCGCGACCGCATCGCCGTGCGTGGACACTGCACCGACAGGTGGCACGTGCGCGTGTTCGGAGCCGGTGCTGCATGGACTGCCTTGCATCGTGATGTCTCCCCTCGTCACCGTGACTGCGGATGGGTCGCACGGTGATAGCGCTACCATTATTGGCGTGGCAAATCGCGAAAGTCACGAGCGTCCGCAGCATCTCTCCGTTCAGCAAGAAAACCGCCTAAAACAGGCTTTTTTATCGTGTCTCGCGCAGCGCACGCGTTGATTGCTGCCCTGCAGCGTGCACCACCAAATTGTTAGCGCTACCTTTTCGGCGCATTCGCGGGGGAGGACGCAAGACCGCGTAGCTGTTTCAAGCAAAAGCCGATCACCCGCAGGTGCCCGCCATGGCGCCTCGGGGAGGATTACGCGACCAGAATCGAGAGGGGAGTATGGTGCAGACCCAATTCGCAAAAACGCTGTTGTCGAGCGCTCTGAGTCTTGCCTTGTTTGGCGCGGTGGGGGCCGCACAGGCACAGGAGCAAGCCCAGGCACAGCCCGCGGCAACACCGGCACAGTCCAACGCGCAGAGCAGCGACCAGACGCAAGGCAACGCCAGCCAGGCCGGCCCGGCCAAGACGCTGGGCGCCGTGAACGTCAGCGGCAGCTACCGCAGCAGCATCCAGTTCTCCACCGACGCCAAGCGTGACGCCACCAACGTCACCGACTCGGTGTTCGCCGAAGACATCGGCAAGTTTCCCGATACCAATATCGCCGAGTCGCTCACCCGCGTGCCGGGCGTGCAGCTGACCCGCGACGTGGACGGCGAGGGCGTGAACATCCAGATCCGCGGCCTCGGCACCGACTTCACCAAGATCATGCTCAATGGCGACCAGCTCGCCGTGGCTTCCGCGGGCGGCTTGAATTCGCAGAACCAGAATCGCGAAGTCGACCTCGACCTGCTGCCGACCGAGTTCTTCACGCAGCTCACCGTCAACAAGACACCGACGCCGGGCATGACCGAAGGCGGCATCGCCGGCGTGGTGGACATGCGCACCACGCGTCCGTTCGACAACCCGGGCACGCATCTCACCTATTCGGCGCAGGGTTCGTACAACTCGATCGGCAGCGACATCAAGCCGCGCGGCTCGCTGATCGGCAGCTGGACCAATGCCTCCAACACCTTCGGCGCGGTGGTTGGCATCACTGGTGCGCGCAACGACTACGATGTGCGCGGCTTCGAAACCATCGGCTGGACGACGCCGCAGCTCAACGCCGCGCAGTGCGGCACGGCCTCGGGCGGCTGCAGCCCGGCCGGTGGCAGCTGGATCATCCCCAAGACGGTGCCCGCGGGCGCGGGCCTGGGCCTTGCCGCCGGGCAGACCATCGACAACGCATGGCTGCTCGCGCACAACCCGGGGTTGACCACCTCGCAGATCGCCAACGCGCTGATCCCACGCCTGGGTCGCGATGCCTATGTGGACGGCACCAACGACCACCAGTCGGCGATGGCCTCGCTGGAGTGGCGTCCGAGCGACGCGGCGCACTTCTACCTCGACACGCTGTTCTCGCAGAAAGAGCGCCACTTCGATCGCCTGGACATGAACCTGATCGGTCGCAGTGGTCAGATGATCCCGACCAACATGCAGGTCGACCAGAACAACGTGGTCACCCAGGCCGACTTTGCCAACGCGCAGTACTTCCTCGAATCGCGTCCGTACGACCAGCACACCAAGTTCTACAACATCAACCCCGGTGGCGAGTTCCTGTTCGGCTCCAACCAGAACATGAAGCTGGACTTCCAGGGCTATGTGCAGCGCAGCTGGTATCGCCAGTACGCGCCGTCGATCGACGTGCAGTCGCCGCTGGGCCAGAACATCACGGTCAACTACGCCAATACCGGCGGCAACTACCCGACCATCTCGCCCAGCGCGAACCTCAACGATCCCAACCTGGGCTGGGGCTACTACCGGGTCAACATCCAGAACGAAACGCGCACCACCGAGAACAAGGGCACGCGCGAGGATTTCCAGTGGGGTGACGACAGCAACAACCTGCGCGTCGGCGTCGCGTACGACGACATCTCGCGCGAGATCAAGGCTTACGACAACAGCTCCGCCTGGGCCAATGTGGTGCAGGCCACCGTGCCGGCCAATGGCTGGCCGCAGTACGTGAAGCCCGGTCCGGACGGTTTCATCGCGGTGGACTATGCCGCGCTGATGGCCGCCACCAACTACGACTACCTCAACGCCACGGCGCCGCTGACCACCGCGGCGGCCAGCGGCGCCAATGCCGGCAACATCGAGGAAAAGACCTGGGCGTGGTACCTGGAAGGCAACGGCAAGTTCGACCTGGGCGGCCACGAGCTGCGCGTGAACGGCGGCGTGCGCCATGCCTCCACCGACCAGACCATCGCGGGCCCGTCGACCATCGGCACGCAGCTCGAATACATCACGCTGAAGAACTCCTACGACTACTACCTGCCGTCGTTGAACCTGGCATTCAACGCCGCCGATGACGTCGTGTTGCGCCTGGCCGCGTCGCGTTCGTTGACGCGTCCCGACCCCAGCGCGATGGTGCCCAACACCAACTTCAGCGACCCCTCGGCGGAAACCGCCACGCAGGGCAATCCGAAGCTGGCGCCGTACCTTTCCACCAACCTGGACCTCGGTGGCGAGTGGTACACCGGCCACGAGGGCTATGTTGCGCTGGACCTGTTCGGCAAGCGCATCAAGGGCTTCACGGTCAGCGGCACCAACCTGATCCCGTTCTCGCAGCTGGGTATTCCCTACAGTGCGCTCACCGCGACGCAGCAGCAGGCGATCGACCTGCGCGGCGGCCCGTCGGCGGCGCAGGTGCAGGTACAGCAGCAGGTGAATGCCGACGGCACGCTGCTCATCAAGGGCGCGGAGGCGAACTGGGTGCAGCCGCTGGACTTCATCGTGAAGGGCCTGGGCGTGCAGGCCAACTACACCGTGACCTCGCAGAAGAGCGTGGGCAGCGGCGTGGCGGCGCAGGCCATCGGCATCTCGCCCCACACCTATAACCTGACCGGTTACTGGGAGGGCTACAACACGATGGTCCGCCTGTCCTATACGTGGAACTCGGCGCAGATCAGCTCCACCGCCAACCAGAACGGCCTGCCGTTCGCGCAGATCAAGACGGATGCGCGTGGCCAGCTCGACCTGTCGGCCAGCTACCAGTTCGTGGACGTCATGTCGAAGCCGATGATCACCTTGAACGTGATCAACATGACCAAGCAGAACTTCCGGCAGACGCTCACCTACGACAACGCGGCGTATACCTATTACACCCCGGGCTATACGATCATGCTGGGCGTGCGCGGAACGTTCTGACCGGTTTCGCGTGTGCAGTATCCGCGGCCCGGCCGGCGCTCACCGGCCGGGCCGCGACGTGTGGCGGGCCGGCCTTCGGGCGGCTCGTCACGTTGGTCTCGGCCTGCAGCGGTATCCAATGGCGCGCATGAACAACACCTCGCAGACCCTGCCGGTCATCGAAAAAATCGGCTACAGCCTTGGCGATCTCGCGGCGAACCTGATCTTCCAGACGCTGGTGACCTTCCTGGCGTTCTTCTACACCGACGTGTTCCGCATCCCCGCGGGCACGGCGGCGACCCTCATCTTCGTCGTCGGCCTGCTTGGCGCGTTCGTGTTCACGCCGGTCATGGGCCTGGTGGCCGACCGCACGCGCACGCGTTGGGGCAAGTTCCGTCCCTGGGTGCTGTGGACGGCCATTCCGTTCGGCGCCTTGTCCCTGCTCGCCTTCAGCACGCCTTCGCTGGGCGAGGAGGGCAAGGTCGTGTACGCGATGGCGACGTACACGGCGCTGGTCTTCATCTATGTCGCCAACAACCTGCCCTATTCGGCCCTGAGCGGCGTGCTCACCGGCAGCATGGCCGAGCGCAACAGCCTGTCGGCCTATCGCTTCGTGGCGGTGATGGTGGCGCAGTTCATCATCCAGGTGCTGCTGCTGCCGCTGGTGTTGATCCTGGGCGATGGCGACAAGGCGCGCGGCTTCCACAACACGATGACCATCTTCGCCATCGTGGGCACGGTGTTCTTCCTCATCACCTTCTTCACCACCCGCGAACGCATCGTACCGGTGAACACGCAGTCATCGAGCGTGCGCGACGATCTCGCCGACCTGCTGCGCAACCGCCCCTGGCAGATCATGCTGGCGGTGACGGTGCTGCTGTTCATCAACCTCGCGTTGAAGGGCGGCATGTACATCTACTACTTCAAGTATTACCTCGACGAGGCGCAGCTCTCGGCCTTCCTCGATCGCGTGGGCTTCAACGGATTCATTGTGGCGCTCAACAGTGGCCTCACCCATGTGGGGCTGACCGAATTCCGCTGGCCGAAGGACGCGCCCACCTCGGCCTTCAGCCTGTTCAACGCGCTGGGGATCATCTTCATGATCGTCGGCATCGGTTTTTCCAAGCGCCTTGCCGACCGGTTCGGCAAGCGCGACGTGTTCGGCGGCGCCTTGCTCGCCTCCACGGTGTTCCTGCTGGCGTTCTACGTGTACACGCCGGCCTCGATCGGGCTGGTGGTGGGTTCGTACATCCTGCACGGCTTCTTCTACGGCATCACCATCCCGTTGCTGTGGGCGATGATCGCCGACGTGGCCGATTATTCGGAGTGGAAGAACCAGCGTCGCGCCACCGCCATCATCTTCTCGGCCATGCTGTGCGGGCTGAAGGTCGGCTTGAGCGTCGGCGGCGCGATGGTCGCCGGCATCCTCGCCCACTACGGCTACGTCGCCGAGGCGGCCTCGCAGTCGCCGGGCGTGGTCAACGGCATCCGGCTCACCGTCAGCCTGTTCTGCTCGCTGCCTTTCCTGCTCGCGGTAGGGTTGCTGTTCTGCTATCGCATCAACAAGTCGATGGAGCTGCGCATCGAGCAGGAGCTCGGCGCCCGCCGCCTTGCCGCCGGCCACGCGGCCTGAGCGGACATCGATGACAGCCACCAGGGTCTACCATGTCGGACGACACGCCATCCCCCGATCTCGCCGCGCTGGCGGCGCGCGCCATCTCGCCGCCGCTGGTGACGCACATCTACACGGCCGATCCCTCCGCGCACGTCTTCGACGGGAAGATCTACATCTATCCGTCGCACGACATCGAGGGCGGCGTGCCGTTCAACGACAACGGTGACCACTTCTGCATGGAGGACTATCACGTCTTCCGCATGGATTCGCCCGAGAGCGAGGCCGTCGACTGCGGCGTCGCGCTGCACGTGAAGGACGTGCCCTGGGCCGAGCGCCAGATGTGGGCGCCGGACGCGGCGCGCAAGGACGGCCGCTACTACCTCTATTTTCCCGCCAAGCGCAGCAATGGCCGGTTCCAGATCGGGGTGGCCGTGTCCGACCGCCCGGAGGGGCCGTTCGCGCCCGAGCCCGAGGCCATCGTGGGCAGCTACTCCATCGACCCGGCCGTGTTCGAAGACCGCGACGGCGCCTTCTATATGTACTTCGGCGGCATCTGGGGCGGACAGCTGCAGAAGTACCGCGACAACGTCTACGCCCCCGGGCACGAGGAACCGCAGGCGCATGAGCGGGCCCTGGGGCCGCGCGTCGCGAAGCTTTCGGAGGACATGAAGTCGTTTGCGGAGGCGCCGCGCGAAATCACCATCGTGGATGAACACGGCCAGCCGTTGCTCGCCGGCGATCACGACCGACGCTATTTCGAAGGGCCGTGGATGCATGCGTACCGCGGCAAGTACTACCTGTCGTATTCGACCGGCGATACGCATTTCCTGTGCTATGCGACCAGCGACAGTCCGTACGGCCCGTTCACCTATCGCGGAAAGATCCTCACCCCGGTGGTCGGTTGGACCACGCATCATTCGATCTGCGCGGTGGGCGATCGCTGGTATCTCTTCTATCACGACGCCATCTTGTCGGGCGGCGTGACGCATCTGCGCTCGATCAAGATGGTGGAGCTGGCGTACGACGCCCATGGCGACATCCTCTGCCTGCATCCCTATGGCGAGTGAGCCCGGCATGGCGACCAGCGATGCCGCGCTGGCGCCGATGGCGCCGGGTCCCCTGGTAGGACTCGCCCATGGGGTGCTGGAAGTGGTGGTGGCGCCAGCCGCGGGCGGTCGCATAGCCCAGATCCGATACGACGGGTTCGACTGGCTGGTGGGCCACGACGAACACACGCAGGCGATGATCGCCTGGGGCAGTTACCCGATGCTGCCATGGGCCGGTCGCGTGCGTGGCGGCCGCTTCGACTGGCAGGGGCGGCCCCATACGCTGCCCGCCACCCTCGGCGGGCACGCCATCCATGGCGTGGGCTTCGCGCTGCCATGGCGGATCGAGGCGCATTCGGACAGCGGCGTCGAACTGGCGCTCGAGCTCCCCATGGACGAACGCTGGCCTTTCGGCGGCCATGCGCGCCAGCGCATCGAGGTCGGCGAGCGGGCGCTGCGCATGGAGCTGTCGCTCACGGCCGGCGCAGCGGCCATGCCGGCGGTCATCGGCTGGCATCCCTGGTTCCGCAAGCCCGATCACCTGGAGTTCGAGCCGAGCCGCTGCTATCCACGCGACGCGGAGGGCATCGCGCATCTCCCTCTGATCGATCCGCCGCCGCCGCCCTGGGACGACTGCTTCCTCAATGACCGGCCGGTGATCCTGCATCGCGGTGGGCAACGCCTGCGGCTGACGTCCGACAGCGAGCATTGGGTGGTCTATGACGAAACCCGCCACGCCACCTGCGTCGAGCCGCAGACCGGGCCGCCCGATGCATTCAATCTCGGGATGGCCGCCACGCTGGCGCCGGGCGCCATGCTCCGCGCCTGGTTCCGCCTCGAATGGCTGTAGCTCGCGCGGGCGGGCAAGGTGCGGCCGCGATCGCTTGACGAAGGCTTGATGGGCCAGCTGTCAGGCTTGCAGGCATCGAGGTCCGCATGTCGACCGTGCGGGCCGGCGGGGCGCCGCCGCACAAACGGCGGCGCTGTCGTGCGTGTCGTCCAATGGGGTGTTACCGAAGTCGTTGCAGATGATCTCTCACCGCGGGAGGTGCAATGCCATGGCAAAGGGCAAGAAGGCGCCGGAAACGGCCGCATCGGCCGAGGACACCAGGCTGACGGGCAAGGCATACGACAACGAGCTGGCCAAGCTCCATGTCGAGCTGGTCAAGCTGCAACTGTGGGTGCAGAAGAGTGGCACGAAAATCTGCATCGTCTTCGAAGGCCGCGACGGCGCGGGCAAGGGCGGCACCATCAAGGCGATCACCGAGCGCGTGAGTCCGCGCGTATTCCGCGTCATCGCGTTGCCGGCGCCCACCGAGCGCGAGAAGAGCCAGATGTATATCCAGCGCTACCTGCCGCATCTGCCGGCTGCGGGCGAGATCGTGATCTTCGACCGCAGCTGGTACAACCGCGCGGGCGTCGAGCGGGTGATGGGCTTCTGCAGCGAGGAGCAGGTCGAGAGCTTCTTGCGCGTCGCGCCGCTGGTGGAGCGCGGCATCGTGCAGTCGGGGATCATCCTGCTGAAGTACTGGCTGGAGGTCAGCGAGGAAGAGCAGACGCGCCGGCTCAAGGGCCGCATCCACGACGGACGCAAGATCTGGAAACTCTCGCCGATGGACCTGAAGTCGTACAGCCGCTGGTACGACTACTCGCGTGCCCGCGACGACATGTTCACGGCCACCGACACGCAGTTCGCGCCATGGCTCGTGGTGGATTCCAACGACAAGCGACGCGCGCGCCTCAACATCATCGCAGACCTGCTCAGCCGCATTCCCTACGAGGAAGTGGATCGGCCCAGGATCGAGCTGCCCAAGCGCCAGAAGCGCGGCGACTACCGCGAACCCGACTACCCCTTCCGCTTCATTCCGCAGAAGTACTGACTTTCGCCAGCGGCGGCGAGGCTGGCCATTGGCAGGAGGAACGACCATGTTGCGTCTATTGCTGGGCAACATCGCACCCGGGACCTCGGACGAAGAGCTCGGCGCGTTCCTGGCCAAGTATGGTTTCCCGGCATGGGACGACATCGAGCATGTACCCGGTGACGGTTCACGGCCCGCGGTGATGCTCGCCTTTGGCGACATCAGCGAAAAGTCGCTGGAGAAACTGAGTCACCGGATCCATCACATGTTCTGGAAAGGGCGCGAGCTCAACGCCATGATCATCGGGCAGTACATGCCCTGACAATGGCGCATGCGGGGGTTTCAGCGGGCGCAGCATGCACGCCTCGCGGCTGGCTGCATCAGGTCGACGTCGCCGTTCTTGCGCATCGACGGGCGCGTCCTCCCGTCGGCGGCGGAACCGCGGTCCGGCGCAGGCGGTAGAATGCCGCCATGCATATCTTCAAAGTCTTCCATATCGAAGCCGCGCACCGGCTCCCCAACGTGCCGCCCGGCCACAAGTGCGCGCGCCTGCACGGGCACTCCTTCAAGATCGAGATCCACGTGGCCGGCGAGCCCGATCCCGCGATGGGCTGGGTGATGGACTTCGCCGACGTGAAGGCCGCCTTCGCGCCGCTGTTCGACCAGTTGGACCACCACTACCTCAACGACATCGAGGGCCTGGAGAATCCGACCAGCGAAATGCTTTCGCGCTGGATCTTCCGCCATCTGGAGCCGGCCCTGCCGGGCTTGGACAAGGTGGTCGTGCACGAGACCTGTACCTCGGGCGCCAGTTGTAGCCGCGACAGTTTTTGACGCATCGCAAAATTTCTTGATGCTGACGTAATTGACAGTTTCAATTGAAATTTTTGTGACAAGGCGGCTCGTTCAGGAAAAATATATTGCACCGCACAAAATGACTTGGTAGGCTCTCTGCCACTACCCCCATTCCCTTCGAGGGACCAAGTCATGACGCAGCAACTCAACACCCAGGTTTTTGCCTACGCCAAGCAGCTGGCTGACAGCGCCTTCAAGGCACAGTCGGTGGCGCTCAAGGGTCTGGAAAAGGTCGCCGAGCTGCAGATCAAGGCGCTTGAAAAGCAGGCCGAAGCCGCTTCCAGCTTCATCAGCGATGCCCTCGAAACCCGTGACATCGATGGTCTGCGCGCCCTGTGGGAAAAGGCCACTGCCGCCAGCCGCGAGAACGCCGAGCGCGCCGTCGCCGTCACGCAGGAAATCATCGCCGTGACGCAGAAGACCGCCGAGTCGCTCACCGCGCTGGCGCAGGAACAGCAGCAGGCCGCCAACGACGCCGTCGCCGCGCCGGTCAAGAAGGCCGCGGCTGCCGCCAAGTAATACCGCTTTATCGGCGCAACGCCTCTTCCCCCCAGTTGCGTCGCGGGGCCGGACGACTGTCCGGCCCTTTTTCTTTGCCCGGTTCGCAGGATCTCGCGAAGGATTCGTGAACGGGTGAGCGCTTGGACAAGTTGTCGCATCAAGCGCGGCTTGTCGCTGTAAATGCCCCGCTGATATACTTTTTCAGATTGGACCGTGGCCCGCAGATGGTTCGGTGCCGCCTAGGGCGAAACCGCGCGGGAGCGTCACGTGCTCAATAGTCTTGCTTCCGGTCGTCGTCTGGCGCTGCGCATTATCTTGCTGCAGCTTGCCGTGGCGGCGATCGTGGGTCTCACCTTCCTGATGCAGGGGCGCCGCGAGGCATTGGCGGCCGCTGCCGGCGCCACCGTCGTGGCGCTGGGTACCGCGCTTCTGGCGTGGCGTACCTTCGCCGGGTTGGGTGGTGGCGGCATGACGATGTGGCGCGTGATGTCAGGCATGGTCCTGAAGTGGATCGTGATCTTCGGAGGGCTGATCGCGATCCTGGGTCAATGGAAATTACCGCCACTAGCTGCCATCACGGGGCTGGTGGCTGCTTACGCAATAAATTTGCTGGCGTTCAGATTCAAGGGCTAACACATGGCAAGCGAGCCGCAGGGCGGACTAACTGAATACATCCAGCATCACCTGCACCACAACACGGTGAGCCTGGGTGACAGCCCGTTCATGAAGATCCACCTGGACTCGATCCTGGTGGCCTTCCTGCTGGGCGCCCTGTTCTGCCTGTGGTTCTGGCTCAAGGCCCGCAAGGCCACTTCGGGCGTGCCCTCCAAGGGCCAGGCCTTCGTCGAGATCATCGTCGAGTTCGTCGACACCCAGGTGAAGGACACCTTCCACGGCGACCGTCGTACGGTCACGCCGCTGGCGCTGTCCATCTTCATGTGGGTGACCTTCCTCAATGCGATGGACCTGCTGCCGCTGGACGCCCCGAGCTGGGCGGTGAAGACCGCCGCGGGCACTGAAACCGCGCACCACACGTTCTTCCGCTGGGTGCCGACCGCCGACATCAACACCACCGTGGGCCTGGCGCTCGCCGTGTTCTTCATCGTGCTGGGCCACGGCATGAAGGCCAAGGGCGCGCTCGGTTTCGGCAAGGAGCTGATGACCGCGCCGTTCCATGCGCACAACCCGGTCGTCGTCGCCATCCTGGTGCCGTTCAATTTCCTGCTCAACGTCGTGGAATACCTGTCCAAGCCGGTGTCGCTCGCCATGCGACTGTTCGGCAACATGTACGGCGGCGAGCTGGTCTTCATGCTGATCGCCGGCCTGTTCGCGGGCTGGATCAGCTTCCTGCCGGGTGTGATCTTCAACACCGCATGGGCGATCTTCCATATCCTGATCATCCTGCTGCAGGCCTTCATCTTCATGATGCTGACCATCGTGTACATCGCCACGGCGCGTGAGCATCACTGAGTTCTTGTTCCATCCGGTTTCGCTTTAAATCCGCTTCGCTTTAACCACTCTTTAGAAAGATTCATCAGGAGATTTCCATGAACCTCGTCGAACTCGTCGCTCACGTCCAGGGCCTCACCGCCATCGCCATCGGCGTCATCATCGGCCTCGGCGCTCTGGGCGCTTGCTTGGGTATCGCCATCATGGGTTCCAAGTTCCTCGAGTCCGCTGCCCGCCAGCCGGAACTGGTCCCGCTGCTGCAGGGCCGCATGTTCCTGCTCGCCGGCCTGATCGACGCGGCGTTCATCATCGGCCTGGCCGTGGCGCTGCTGTTCGCGTTCTCGAACCCGCTCATCGCCGCCCTCAAGACCGCCGTCGGCGGCTAATCGGCGAGAAGTGTCGCCGCAGCGTGACCGCGCTGCGGCGATCGGCGGTTTAACGCGTTACCGGAGTTAATTGGAAAGCTCATGGATATCAATCTGACTTTCCTGGGCCAGATGGTCTCTTTCGCCATCCTGGTCTGGTTCACCACCAAGTTCATCTGGCCGCAGCTCAATCACGCGATTGAAGAGCGCCAGAAGAAGGTTGCCGACGGTCTGGCTGCCGCCGAAAAGGCGCGCGCCGAGCTGAAGGACGCCGATGCCAAGGTCGCCAACGAGATCAAGCTGGCCCGTCAGCAGGCCAACGAGATCATCGAGCGCGCCCAGAGCCAAGCCAACCAGATCGTGGACAAGGCCCGTGCCGAAGCCATCACCGAGGCCAACCGCCTGAAGGCCAACGCCGCGGAAGAAATCGTCAGCATGCAGCAGCGTGCGCGCGAAGAACTGCGTGGCTGGGTCGGTCGTCTGGCCGTCCAGGGGGCGGAGAAGATCGTGCAGCGCGAAGTCGACGCGTCGGCCCACAAGGCCATGCTCGACCAGCTCGTCGCCGAGATCTAAGCCATGGCCCAGGCAATCACCCTCGCCCGTCCGTATGCACGTGCAGCCTTCGAGCTGGCCCATGGGGCCGGCTCGCTTGGCGCATGGTCGCAGGCGCTGGCGTTCGCCGCCGAAGTGGCGAAGGACGCGCGCGTTGCCAATCTCGGCAACGATCCGCGCGTCCAGCCCGAGCAGCTGGTGGCCATCCACCTGCCGCAGGGCATGGCCGCCGATGCGCCGTTTGCCCGTTTCCTGGGTGAGCTGGCCGAGCACCGCCGCATGGCCCTGCTGCCGGAAATCGCCGCACTGTACGAAGAGTACAAGCGCGAATCCGAGTCGCAGCTGCTGGTGAAGGTGACCAGCGCGTTCGCGCTGGATGCCGCGCAGGCCGAGCAGCTGAAGGCGTCGCTCAAGCGTCGCTTCAAGCGCGAGATCGAGCTGGAGACCAGCGTCGATGCCTCGCTGCTTGGCGGCGTGGTGATCGACACGGGCAGCGAAGTGATCGACGGCTCCGCACGCGGGCGCCTGTCGCGCCTGACCAGCGCGCTGACGCACTGAGTTTCACGCGAAGTCCGTTTCGCGAAGAGCAGAATCCGGTCATCCGTGGCCGGACGACACAAAGATTTAAGCGAAGTCCATTTCGCGAAGAGAAAAACCGGCCATCCCTGGCCGGACAATCCAAGTTTCATGCGAAATCCTTTTCGCAAAAGAGCAAAAACCGGCCATCCATGGCCGGACGACACAAAGATTTAAGCGAAGTCCATTTCGCGAAGAGAAAAACCGGCCATCCCTGGCCGGACTCTTCAAAAAAGACTCAAATTTCAGGATATCGACCCATGTCCAGCTCCACCTTGAACCCGTCTGAGATCAGCGAACTGATCAAGAGCCGCATCGAGCAGTTCAAGCTCGGCGCGGAAGCACGCAACGAAGGCACGATCATCAGCGTGTCCGACGGCATCGTGCGCATCCACGGCCTGGCCGACGTGATGCAGGGCGAAATGATCGAACTGCCGGGCAATGCCTATGCGCTGACGCTGAACCTCGAGCGTGACTCGGTCGGCGCCGTGGTGCTGGGCGAATACCAGCACCTGCGCGAAGGCGACACCGCCAAGACCACCGGCCGCATCCTCGAAGTGCCGACCGGTCCGGAACTGCTCGGCCGCGTGGTCGACGCGCTGGGTAACCCGATCGACGGCAAGGGCCCGATCAACGCCAAGACCAGCTCGCCGATCGAGAAGGTCGCGCCGGGCGTGATCTGGCGTAAGTCGGTCGACCAGCCGGTGCAGACGGGTTACAAGTCCGTCGACTCGATGATCCCGATCGGCCGTGGCCAGCGCGAGCTGATCATCGGCGACCGCCAGACCGGCAAGACCGCGCTGGCCATCGACGCGATCATCAACCAGAAAGATTCCGGCATTAAGTGCATCTACGTCGCGATCGGCCAGAAGCGGTCGTCGATCGCCAACGTCGTGCGCAAGCTCGAAGAGAACGGCGCGCTGGCCAACACCATCGTGGTCGTGGCCTCGGCGTCCGAGTCGGCCGCCCTGCAGTACATCGCGCCGTACTCCGGCTGCGCCATGGGCGAATACTTCCGTGACCGCGGCGAAGACGCGCTGATCATCTATGACGACCTGTCCAAGCAGGCCGTGGCCTACCGCCAGATCTCGCTGCTGCTGAAGCGTCCGCCGGGCCGCGAAGCCTACCCGGGCGACGTGTTCTACCTGCACTCGCGCCTGCTCGAGCGCGCGGCTCGCGTCTCCGAGGAGTACGTCGAGAAGTTCACCAACGGCGAAGTGAAGGGCAAGACCGGTTCGCTGACCGCGCTGCCGATCATCGAAACTCAGGCCGGTGACGTGTCCGCGTTCGTGCCGACCAACGTGATCTCGATCACCGACGGCCAGATCTTCCTGGAAACCGACCTGTTCAACGCCGGCATCCGTCCGGCCGTGAACGCCGGTATCTCGGTGTCGCGCGTGGGCGGTGCCGCCCAGACCAAGATCGTGAAGAAGCTGTCCGGCGGCGTGAAGCTCGCCCTGGCGCAGTACCGCGAGCTGGCTGCGTTCGCGCAGTTCGCCTCGGACCTCGATCCGGCGACCCGCGCCCAGCTGGACCGCGGCGTGCGCGTGACCGAGCTGATGAAGCAGTCGCAGTACGCGCCGCTCTCGATAGCCGAACTGGCGCTGTCGGTGTACGCCGCCGAGAAGGGCTACCTGGACGACCTGCCGGTCAACAAGGTGCTGGCCTTCGAGAAGGGCCTGCACGCCTTCATGCACCAGAACCACGGCGACCTGATGAAGAAGATCGTCGCCACCGGTGACTGGAACGGCGAGATCGAAGGCGTCTTCAAGTCCTCGCTCGACGAGTACAAGAAGACCGGTAGCTGGTAAGCGGTAAACGGTAAGTGGTGAATGGTAAACAGTAAGAGCAAGAGCGTTTCGCGCTTCGACTTTCACTGTTGAGCTTGCGCAGCAAGCGCTCCGTTCACCGCTTACAGCGCCGAAGGCGCGACTTCACAAGCGAGCAATAGCGAGCAAAAAGAGATGGCAAGCGGACGCGAAATCAAAACCAAGATCAAGAGCACGCAGAACATGCGCAAGGTGACGCGCGCGCTCGAGATGGTCTCGGCCTCGAAGATCCGCAAGGCGCAGGATCTGATGAAGGCCTCGCGTCCCTATGCGCGCGCGATGCGCAAGGTGATCTCGCACATCGCCCAGGCCAGCACGGACTTCAACCATCCGTTCCTGGTGGAGCGCGAGGGCGTGGCCCGCGTGGGCTACATCGTCATCAGCACCGATCGCGGCCTGTGCGGCGGCCTCAACGCCAACCTGTTCCGCCGCCTGCTGCCGGCCATTCGCGAATGGCAGGACAAGGGCGTGCAGGTCGACGTGGTGGCGGTGGGCCAGAAGGCCATCCAGTTCTTCCGCCGCCTCAAGGGCATCAACCTGGTCGCCACCGCCAGCAACCTCGGCGAGCGTCCCAAGCTGGAGGCCCTGATCGGCGTGATGAAGATCGCGCTGGACGCCTACATGGGCGGCAAGCTCGACCGCGTGTTCCTCGCGCACAACGAGTTCATCAACACCATGACGCAGAAGCCGGCGGTCCATGCGCTGCTTCCGCTGCCCGTGGCGGCCGGTGAAATGGCCGAGGGCCAGACGGGCTCGCCGGATTACCCGGTGGCCGGCCTCAAGCTCGAGCAGAAGCACGACTGGGACTACATCTACGAACCCGATCCGGCCACCGTGCTCGAACACGTGCTCGGCCGCTACATCGAGTCCGTGGTGTACCAGGGCGTGCTGGAGAACCTCGCCAGTGAACACGCCGCGCGCATGGTCGCGATGAAGAGCGCGTCGGACAACGCGAGCAAGGTGATCGGCGAACTGACGCTCATCTACAACAAGGCGCGCCAGGCCGCGATTACCCAGGAAATCTCGGAAATCGTGGGCGGCGCGGCGGCGGTTTAACAGCGGTCAACGGTAAACGGTCAATGGTAAACAGGAAAAGCCGGCACGACGCGGCGCTCTGCTGACCATTTACTGTTCACCATTTACGAATCAAAGCCTAGGCGCGTATATCCCGCGGCCAGGCACAAAGAATCGAATACATCCGGAGTTCCGAAATGAGCCAGGGCAAAGTTGTACAGATCATCGGCGCGGTCATCGACGTGGAATTCCCGCGCGATCAGGTGCCGCAGGTTTACGACGCGCTGAAGATCGACGGCACCGACATCACGCTGGAAGTCCAGCAGGTGCTCGGCGACGGCATCGTCCGTACCATCGCCCTCGGTTCCACCGACGGCCTGAAGCGCGGCCTCGTGGCCCGCAACACCGGCGAAGGCATCAAGGTGCCGGTCGGCAAGGCCACCCTCGGCCGCATCATGGACGTGCTGGGCAACCCCATCGACGAAGCCGGCCCGATCGGCAACGAAGACAGCTGGGTCATCCACCGCGAAGCCCCGAGCTATGACGACCAGGCCGCCGCGAACGACCTGCTCGAAACCGGCATCAAGGTCATCGACCTAGTGTGCCCGTTCGCCAAGGGCGGCAAGGTCGGCCTGTTCGGCGGCGCCGGCGTGGGCAAGACCGTGAACATGATGGAGCTCATCAACAACATCGCGAAGGCGCACTCGGGTCTGTCCGTGTTCGCCGGCGTGGGCGAGCGTACCCGCGAGGGCAACGACTTCTACCACGAGATGAAGGACTCCAACGTGCTCGACAAGGTGGCCATGGTGTACGGCCAGATGAACGAGCCGCCGGGCAACCGCCTGCGCGTGGCGCTGACCGGCCTGACCATGGCCGAGTACTTCCGCGACGAGAAGGACGAGACCGGCAAGGGCAAGGACGTGCTGCTCTTCGTGGACAACATCTACCGCTACACGCTGGCCGGTACCGAAGTGTCCGCGCTGCTCGGCCGCATGCCGTCGGCGGTGGGTTACCAGCCGACGCTGGCCGAGGAAATGGGCGTGCTGCAGGAGCGCATCACCTCGACCAAGACCGGTTCGATCACCTCGATCCAGGCCGTGTACGTGCCCGCGGACGACCTGACCGACCCGTCGCCGGCCACCACCTTCGCCCACCTGGACGCGACCGTGGTGCTCTCGCGCAACATCGCCGCGCTGGGTATCTACCCGGCCGTGGACCCGCTGGATTCCACCAGCCGCCAGCTGGACCCGAACGTGATCGGCGCCGAGCACTACGACGTGGCCCGCCGCGTGCAGGGCACCCTGCAGCGTTACAAGGAGCTCAAGGACATCATCGCGATCCTGGGCATGGACGAGCTGTCGGAAGACGACAAGCTGGCCGTGGCCCGCGCGCGCAAGATCGAGCGCTTCTTCTCGCAGCCGTTCCACGTGGCCGAAGTGTTCACCGGCTCGCCGGGCAAGTACGTGCCGCTGAAGGAAACCATCCGCGGCTTCAAGATGATCGTGGACGGCGACGTGGACCACCTGCCGGAGCAGGCGTTCTACATGGTCGGCGGCATCGACGAGGCCATCAAGAAGGCCGAGGAAATGGGCGCCAAGAAGGCGGCGTAAGCCGCTTCTTCAGGGAATCGAGAATGGGGAATAGGGAATAGTTAAAGCGCCGCACGCTGCCACATCCTGCTTCCGATTCCCTCAATCCCTATTCCCCGCGAGCAAAGCGAGAACACCAATGAGTCATACCCTTCGTGTCGACATCGTCAGCGCCGAAGCCGAGATCTTCTCGGGCGAAGCGCAGCTCGTGGTCGCCACCGGCGAGATGGGCGAACTGGGCATCGCGCCCCGCCATGCGCCGCTGATCACCCGCCTGAAGGCCGGCCACGTCGACGTGGTGCTGGGCAACGGCGAGCGTCAGCAGTTCTGGGTGTCGGGCGGCATCCTGGAAGTGCAGCCGCAGGTCGTCACCGTGCTGGCCGACACCGCCGCGCGCGCTTCCGACCTGGATGAGGCCGCGGCCCAGCGTGCCAAGCAGGAAGCCGAAGACGCGCTGGCCAATCGCACCGACGCGGTGGAAATCGCCGAAGCGCAGGCCAAGCTTGCCGAGGCGATCACCCAGCTGCAGGCGCTTGAGCGCCTGCGCAAGACGCTCAAGCACTGAGTCCACGGCAACGTGGCATGGAAACGCCGGCCTCGTGCCGGCGTTTTTGTTTAGTCTGGCTGGCAACGCGAGAATGCCCCCAGCCATGCCTTACATCGGACTGCGCCTTCGCCATCTGTGCCTGGCTGCCGCCACGGTCGTGCTCGCGTGCTGCGCCAGCGCATCGCCCCGGCATGCGGGGGCAGGCTCGGCATCCGCCCTGGCCGTGCGCCACATCCCACTCGCACTGGGCCAGACGTCCACCGGCGCGACGCCGCGGGAGCAACCCCTGCCGGGCTATCCACCCGCCTTGCGGATGCTGCATCTGCCGCCGCAGGACGTCGAGGTTCGGCTCGCGGTGGACGCCCGAGGCAAGGTGAGTGAGGTGCACGTGCCGAACGAAGCACAGGCCGATCCGCCTCACCGCCTGTTCATCGATGCCGTGCGCGAGGCGGCCATGCGCTGGACCTTCGTGCCATGGCGGACGCGGCAATGGGCGGCCGACGCCAACGGCGAAGCGCATTCAGTCGGCGATCACGCCCAGCCATTCGAAGTGGGTTATGTATTTCGCTTCGCGATGAACGGCGACGTGCCCGTGGTCGACGTGCACGCGGCAACGCCATGAGCCGCCCCGCTTACGCCATACGGACGACTGAAGCCGTTCGGGTAGCGGCTGTTATGCTCCTTCGCCACTTACACCGGACCCGCCCATGATCAAGAACGCCCCGCTGCACGTGATCGTCCTCGCCGCCGGCGAAGGCAAGCGCATGAAGTCGAAGAAGGCGAAGGTGCTCATGCCGCTGGCCGGGCGTCCGCTGCTTGCCCATGTGCTGGAGGCCGCGCGCGCATTGAAGCCGGCGGCCATCCACCTGGTCTATGGCCACTGCGGCGAGCAGGTGCGCGCCGCGTTCGAGCACGACGCCGACCTGCGCTGGGTGCTGCAGTCGCAACGCCTGGGCACCGGCCACGCGGTGCGCGAAGCCCTGCTGGACGTGCCCGACGAGGCCACCGTACTGGTGCTCTACGGCGACGTGCCGTTGACCCGTCCGCAGACGCTGGAGCTGTTGGTGCGCGCCGAGGGCACGGTAAGCCTGCTCGCCACCCGCGTGGCCGATCCGTCCGGCTATGGCCGCGTGCTGCGTGACGGCAACGGCCATGTGCGCGCCGTGGTGGAAGAGAAGGACGCCGATGACGCGCAGCGCGCGAACAACCTGATCAACACCGGCATCGTGGCGGCCGAGGCGGCCGCGCTCAAGCGCTGGACGTCGAAGCTCGATCGCAACAACGTCCAGGGCGAGTACTACCTCACCGACATCTTCGCGATGGCCGCCGGCGAAAACCGCGCCGCCAGTTGCGTGGAATGCGTGGACGAATACGAGGCGGCCGGCGCCAACAACCCCTGGCAGCTGGCCGAGCTGGAAGCCCAGTATCGCGAGCGCGCCGCCAAGGCGCTGGCGCTCGAGGGCGTGCGCATCGTCGACCCCGCGCGTATCGATGTGCGTGGCACGGTGAGCGCGGGCATGGACGTGGAGATCGACGCCAACGTGATCTTCGAGGGCGACGTCGTGCTGGGCGATGACGTGCGCATCGGACCCTTCACGCGTCTCAAGGACGTGAACCTTGCCGCCGGCACCGTGGTGCTGGCGCATGGCGACCTGGAAGGCGTGGTGACGCACGGGCCGTGCATCATCGGTCCCTTCGCGCGCCTGCGCCCGGGCACCGAACTGGCCGCGGGCGTGCACATCGGCAACTTCGTCGAGACCAAGAAGGCGCGGATCGGCGAAGGCAGCAAGGCCAACCACCTGAGCTATCTCGGTGACACGGTGATCGGCAGCGGCGTGAACATCGGCGCGGGCACCATCACCTGCAATTACGACGGCGCCAACAAGCACCTGACCACCATCGGCGACGGCGCCTTCATCGGTTCCAACAGCGCGCTGGTGGCGCCGGTCACGATCGGCGCGCAGGCCACCATCGGCGCCGGCTCGGTGATCGGCAAGGATGCGCCGGCGGGTGAACTGACGATCGCCCGCGCGCGCCAGACGACGCTCAACGGCTGGCATCGCCCGGTCAAGCAGAAAGGACCGGCATAGTCCGAATGGTCTGATGCCAGGGCGGCCAGCCGCGGCGTATAAATCGCGCCGCGTTCGCCAAGGGAGGGGGCCATGCGCTATCCGGGCATGTTCAAGCTGATCATCGTCATGGTGCTCTGCCCGCTGTGCCTGTCGGCGCTGCACGCGACCACCGGCGTGCGCGAGCTTCGGTCCACCCCCGACATGCGTTCGGCACCGGATGCCGACTACGCGCTGCATGCGGCGAACGACGGCGGCGCTTCCGTCACCTTGATCGATGTCCATGGCGGCGGCGGCGACTGGCTGCGTGCCGATCCGGCCAGGCTGCCACCCCTCCCCGGCGACGCCCCCGTCGCAGGCAAATCCGCGTTGCAATGGTTCTACGGCGCCGTCGTGGGCTGGATGCCGGTGCCGGCCGGCTGGCGCCTGCAGCGCGCCGAGATCGGCATGGACGGCGGCACCGTCTACACCTATGCGTCGCCCGATGGCGCCTCGGCGGGATGGATCACCTATACGGTGATTCCGGCCTGCCTGGGCTGCATGCTGGATGAAACCAACGGCCTGCTGCCCGGCGCGGGCGAACGCCTGGCCACGCTGACCGGCTCACCGGAGTCCAACCTCGGCCAGACCCAACCGGTGATGAGCTGGCAGTCGCGTCCCGACGAATGCACCGCGCTGTTCCGCTATCGATCCGGTGCGCTCACGGTGCATGCCGCCGTGCTGAGCAGCGTGCCGATCTCGGCGCTGGACAGCCGGAAGGGGGACCTCGCCGTGGCGGATGTCTATGCCGCGCTGCCGGCCGGCAAGTCAGGTGCGGCCGACTACCTGCTCGGCCATTTCAGGCAGGCGTTTCCAGCCTGCCATTCGCCGAACGGCTGGCCGGGCTGAGGTTCAGGCGTAACGCCAGCCGTCGATCTCCACCAGCAGCTCCTGGCGACAGATGTCGCCGTGCAGCAGCAGCACCGGCACGCCAGGCAGGCGTTGCTGCAGGAAGTCGTGCACCAGCGGTGCATCGGTCGGCTGGCGCACATAGGCTTTCAGTGGCGACTGCGTGTCGAATCCGGCGGCCATGCCTGCGCTCTGCAGCAGCGTTTCCAGGTTGGTCAGCGTTTCTTCCAGCTGGGCCAGCAGGTCGTCCTCGTGCGCGGAGGCGTGGCCGACCACGGCCGCGGTGCCGGAGATGGCCAGCGCATCGCCCGCCGGCAGCATCATGGCGCGGGCGAAGCTGGGCGGCGTACGGCCGTATTGGCGCGGATAGCGCCAGGCGCTCACCTGGCGGGGATTTTCCACGCGCTGGCCGGCCTCGTCGCAGGCCAGCAGGTAGACCTGCAGCCTCGGCGCGGCCGCGTGATGTCCGATGGCCGTCGCCGCGGGAAACCCCTCGACGAAGAACCCGCCCATGCCCGTAGCGCGGCCGTCGCAAAACAGCTTGTAGCGCTCGATATCGCCATCGCCACGGTTGATGTCGCCCAGGTAATTCCAGATCCGCTGCACGTGCCGTTCGCGGCGCGTGGCCAGGAACCGGCACAGCTGGCCATAGGCTTCGTGCGCGGTGTCGCGCGGACCGCCGTGGGCCCGTTCGTCCAGCGTGATCGCGGCGAACAGCCAGCCGTCGCCGGCCGACCACTGCACGTCGTCCTCGCGGCCGTGGTTAACCGCGCCGGCCACCTGCCAGATCTCCATCGGGACCGGCGCGTCGAGGCCTTCCAGGTCGACGCCCAGCCAGCGCGGGTCCTCGCTTTGCGCGGCACCGGCGCCAAAGCCGAAGACGGCGAGGGTGCCCGGTTCGCGCAAGACCGTCTCCGGGGCGGCGTGGCGGTAGGACACCTGGGGCGCGCGGCGTAGCGCGATCCTTGCGTTTTCACAACCCTGAACCATGGGAAACAAGCCGGGCAATCGGGGTCGCTATGTTACACTCGCCGGTCGCCGCCTCCGGGGGAGAGGCGCTTGAAAGGGTACGGAATCGGGCATGGCCGAGCAGAGCACCGCACAACACGAACTGGCCACTTTGATCGTGGAAAGCCTCAATCTGGAAACCGTGTCAGCCGACCAGATCGACCCTGATGCCCCCTTGTTCGGCGGCGATCTGGGCCTCGACTCCATCGATGCACTGGAAATCGCGCTGGCCGTGTCCAAGCGCTACGGCTTCCAGCTGCGCTCGGACAACCCGGAAAACCGCCAGATCTTTTCCAGCCTGCGCGCGCTGTCCGAGCATGTCGAACGGCACCGTGCCGTTTGAGGCGACACTGACCAAGTATCACCGTCGTCATGATGTCGGGATGGCTGGCAAGGTGTGTCGCGTGGCGCCGGCCAGACTGGCTGTCTTACCAGGACGCGCGGCGCGGCTTGCCAGCCATCCAGACATCACCCCATCATTCGACACTCAAAGGGGCCCACCCTGTCTGTCCGCAGCCCTTCGGTCCGTTGACTCAACAGCCAGCCAGTCTGCCTTCGCCAATGGCCCTGTGGCCTGCGAACAGACAGGGTGGTTGACGACGGAGATACTTGGTCAGTGTCGCCTCAACCGACGTCCGGCATGATGTCATCGGCGCGCGGCACACTGGTGCCGTCGCCGCGACTCAGCGAGCAGGCCCAGCCACGCATGTCCTCTGTTCCCGCCCTTCCATCGACATCCCCGTCACGGCGCTGGCTGCCGTTGATGCTCGGCTACCCGGTGCTGGCGATGGCCGGTGTGCTGACGCACCGCCAGGGCTTTTCCCTGGCCGCGTGCGCCCTGCTGCTCACCTTGTTGATGGCGCCGGCCCTGGCCGCGCGCCGTATCGGTGCGTGGACTCTCTGGACGCTGGCCCTCGGCGCGATGGGCTGGCTGTGGATGCGCGGCTACGTTGGCCTGCTGCTGGAATGCGTGCCCATCGCCATCAACCTGCTGGTGGCCTCGCTGTTCGGGCGCAGTCTTCGACACGGTTCGACGCCATTGATCGCCCGCTTCATCGAGGCGGTGGAAGGACCCGAGCGTCTGCAGGCGCCGGGCCTGATGCGTTACGCGCGCCGGCTGACCTGGTTCTGGGCGCTGCTGGCGTCGGTGCAG
Source organism: Dyella sp. EPa41 (assembly GCF_016586165.1). Taxonomy (GTDB): domain Bacteria; phylum Pseudomonadota; class Gammaproteobacteria; order Xanthomonadales; family Rhodanobacteraceae; genus Dyella. The sequence continues at coordinate 141,403 of NZ_BCPR01000001.1, forward strand.
GCAACCGTGCTCGCCGCCTTGCTGCTGTGCGCCGAGCCCGGCGGCCTGTTCGTCTCGCTGGGCCTCGCCTCGCCGTTGCCGGTACCGGCCGGCTGGGCGCAGTCCTACGTGCATGTCGGCGGCTACGTGGTGATCGCCGCCGCGTTCCTGCTCGAACACGTCTATCGCCGCTGGCGCCTGCGCCATCTCACCCATCCGCGCCTGCACGAACTGGCGCTGGGCATTGCGGCGCGCTGGCCGCAGCTGGTGCGTGGGCAGGATCCGGCAGCGCCATGAGCCATGCCATGTTCCATCGCGAATTCTCCGTGGCGCATGATCATCCGAGCTTGCCCGGGCACTTTCCCGGCTCGCCCCTGGTGCCGGGCGTGATGCTGCTGGAGCAGGTCGCGCTGGCCTTGCGTGCGTGGCGCGGCGAACGCATGGCGCGCGTGCAGGACGCGAAGTTCGTGGCGCCGCTGCTGCCGGAGCAGCAAGCGCAGGTGGTGCTGACCGAGGTGAATGGGCGCGTGCGCTTCGAAATCCGCCGCGACGACGAACTGCTCGCGCGCGGAACGGTCGAGGGCGCGCCATGAGCGAGCACTGGCAGAGCCGTCCCGAAGGTGGCGGACGCTTCGCCCTGTGGCTGATCCGCACGGTGGCGCTGCATGGCGGGCGGCCGCTCGGCCGCGCGTTCCTGTATCCGATCACGCTGTACTTCTACTGCCGCCGCCGGCCCGAGCGCGAAGCGTCACGCCGCTTCCTCGAACGGGTGCTGGGCAAACCGGTGGGCGCGTGGCAGGTGATGAAGCACCTTCACGCATTCGCCGCGATCACGCTCGATCGCATCTTCCTGCTCGCGCGCGGGGAGAAGGGTTTCGATATCGCGGTGGAAGGCCTGGATGAACTCGAATCCGCGCTGGCGCAAGGCCGCGGCATGCTGCTGATGGGTTCGCACCAGGGCAGCTTCGAGGCGCTTCGCGCACTCAGCCTGCGTCGCCCCGATATCCCGCTGCGCGTGGTGCTGGACAAGCAGAAGACGCCGGACATGACGGAACTGCTGGAGGCGCTCGCGCCGGATATCGGCGCCAATGTGATCGACGCGTCGCTGGGCGGCGCCTCGATCACGCTGGCCATGGCCGAGGCCTGCGGGAAGGGCGCGATGGTCGCGCTGCTGGCCGATCGCGGACGCGAGCACGAAGTGCTGCGCCGCACGCCCTTTCTCGGCGAGCCGGCGCCGTTTCCCGTCGGCCCGTGGCTGCTGGCGCACTCGCTGCGCGTGCCGGTGATGCTGTGCTTCGGCTTGTACGAAGGCGGCAATCGCTATCGCCTGATCTTCGAACGTTTCGCGGACCCCGTGGACATTCCCCGGCAGGACCGCACCCGGGCGCTGGATGCCTGGATAGCCCGCTACGCCGCGCGCGTGGAACACTACGTGCACGTGGCTCCCTACAATTGGTTCAACTTCTATGATTTCTGGCAGCAAGACATGGCTACTGCTGTGCGGCCTGACGCTGTCGCTGTGCGCGAACGCGTCGGCGCCTGAGGAAGCCGCCACGGCGCGCGCGCTGGTGGCTTCGCTGGGCCGTCCGGCGCCGGCGCGCACGCCGTTCGCGGAGGCGCGCTTCATGAAGATGCTGGACCAGCCGCTGGTGGTGTCCGGCGAGTTGTCGTGGCTGGGCGGCGATCGGCTGGAGCGCCGTGTCGAACACCCGAACCGCGAGGTATCGACCATCGCCGACGGCGAGGTGAGCCAGGAGCGCGAGGGACGCGAGCCGCGTCGCTTCTCGCTCAAGCGCGCCCCCCAGCTGCAGATCCTGCTCGACAGTTTCGTGGCCATGCTCGGTGGCGATGCCACGCGCCTGGAGCAGGCATTCACCATCCAGTACAGCGGCGACGATGCGCGGCGCTGGACGCTTGCGCTCACGCCGCGCGATCCCAAGCTGGTGCGCACGGTCAGTCGCATCGAGATCGACGGCGCCGGCAACGAGCCGCATTGCATGCGCATGCAGGAGGCCGATGGTGATCTCGCCGTCGACCTGCTCGGCCCTCTTGCCGCCAAGATGCCAGCGACGCCGACGCGCGATGCGCTCGCGGCGCTTTGCCGGGGCGGCTAGGCATGCGGCCAGGCGGTCGGTGGATCCTGCTGGCGGTGTGGGTGGTGGCGCTTGCCGCCATCGGCGCGTTCGTCGCGCAGCGCTTGCGCGTCAGCACCGACCTGCGCAGCTTCATGCCCGCGCCGACCACGCCGGACCAGCGCCTGCTGATGGAGCAGGTGGGCGAGGGGCCGGGTTCGCGCCTGCTGCTGCTCGCCATCGCCGGCAAGTCCGACGAACAGCTGGCGGCGTTGAGCCAGCAACTGGCGACGTCGCTGCGCAAGGATGAACGTTACAGCCAGGTGCTCAATGGCAGCTTCGACATCGGCTCGCTCGATGAGCAACTGTTGCCGTATCGCTACCTGTTGTCGCCGACGTTCGACGCGCAGCCGATGGATGCGCCGTTCCTGCGCGATCAACTCGAACAGCGGCTGGAAGACCTGTCCTCGCCCGCAGCCGGTTTGCTCAAGGGCCTGCTGCCGCGCGATCCGACCCTGGAAGTGCTGAAGCTGGCCGAGCGCTGGACGCCGCCGAAGTCGCCGGACGTGCGCGAAGGCGTGTGGTTCTCCCCGCAGAACGAAGCCCTGCTGCTGGTGCAGACGCGCGCCGCGGGCTTCGACCCGGACGCGCAGGGTGTCGCGATCGATGGCATTCGCAAGGCCTTCGCCGCATTGCCGGAGCACGAAGGCGCGACACTCAAGCTCAGTGGGCCGGGGTACTTCAGCGTGGTGGCCAATGCGCAGACGCGCGGACAGGCCGAATGGATCGGCCGCATTTCCACGGTGGGCTTCATCGTATTGCTGCTCCTGGCCTACCGCAGCATCGGTTCGCTGCTGTTGTCGGCGCTGCCCATCGCCAGCGCGGCGCTCGCGGGCATCGCGGCGTTGATCGTGCTGTTTCCGCAGGTGCACGGCATCACGCTCGCGTTTGGCTTCACCTTGCTCGGCGTCGCGCAGGAATACCCGATCCGTGTGCTCAGCCATCGGCGCGCCGGTGAAAACGCGCTGCAAAGCGTGCGCGACCTGTGGCCGTTGTTGCTCACCGCGATCGCTTCGGCCTGCATCGCCTATCTCGCCTTCTACGCGTCAGGGGTAAACGGCCTCAAGCAGCTGGCGGTGTTCACCATCACGGGCCTGCTGGTGGCGGGGTTCAGCACGCGCTACCTGCTGGCGCACCTGTTGCCTGGGCGCGTGCACGATGTGGCCGGCATGGGCTGGCTGGTGCGCGCGCGACGCGGGGTCGATGCCTTGCCGCGCCCGCGCTGGATTCCCGTGCTGGTGGCGGTCGTCACGGTGTTGATGCTGGTCTTCGCCCGAGGCGCGTTCTGGCAGAACGACCTGTCGGCGTTGACGCCCCTGCCGCAGGATCTGCTGCGGGAGGACGCGCGGCTCCGCGAAGCCCTGGGCGCGCCGGACGTGCGCTATCTGCTGGTGATGGAGGCGCACGACGAACAAGGCGTGCTCGCCCTGTCCGAACGCCTGCAGCCCACCGTCGACGCGTTGGTCGCCAGGCATGCCGTCGACGCCGTCGAGTTGCCTTCCCGCTATGTGCCCAGCGAGGCCGTGCAGCGCATGCGCCAGCAGCGTCTGCCTGATCGCGCGGCGCTGGAGCGAGCACTGTCGGAAGCCGGGCAGGGTATGCCGTTCCAGGCAGGTCTGTTCGCGCCGTTCATCGACGACGTGCAGAAGGCGCGCGCGTTGCCACCGCTGACGGAAGAGCGCTTCGCCATGTCGCCACTGGGTCAGCGCGTCTCGGCGATGCTGATGCCGCGCGGTGATCATTGGGTCGGCCTGGGCACGCTCAGCGGCGTGCACGACGTGGCAGCCTTGCAGGCGCTTGCCCAAGGCGGCAACGGCGCGGTACGCCTGCTCGACCTGAAGGAGACCGCGGAGTCGATGGTGGTGGACTACCGCACGCGCATCCTGCATGCGCTGCTCGCCGCCACCCTGCTGCTGGTGGTGGCGATCACCGTGGCGTTGCGCAGCGTCCGGCGCGCCTGGCACGTGCTGGCGCCGATGACGCTGGCGACCTTCCTGGTGCTGGCGGCGGAGCGCGTGGCGGGCGTGGAGGTGTCGCTGTTCCACCTGGTGGCGCTGATCCTCGCGGCGGGCCTGGGCCTGCACTACGCCTTGTTCTTCGAGCGCGACACCGGCGACGCCGCCGAGCAACGGCGTACGCTGCACGCGACGCTGGTGTGCGTGCTTTCGGCCTTGCTGGTATTCGGCATGCTGGCCTGGAGCTCGATTCCGGTCCTTCGCGCCATCGGGCTTACCGTGAGTCTCGGCGTCGCCTTCCATTTCTGTCTTTCGATCCTGATGGCGCCGCATGCTCGCCAAGACTGACTGGGCGCATCTCATCCCTCACCAGGGCGCCATGTGCCTGCTCGACGCCGTGCTGGCGTGGGACGACGCCACCATCCGCGCGGTGAGCGACAGCCATGCGCGCGCCGATCATCCGTTGCGTGGCCAGCATGGCCTCCATGCCGTGCACCTGGCCGAATACGGTGCCCAGGCGATGGCCGTGCATGGCGCCCTGCTGGCGCGCCGACGCGGTATCGTCGAGGCGCGTCCAGGCCGGCTGGTGAGCCTGCGCGACGTGGCACTGGCGGTGGAATACGTCGATCCCGGCGATGGCCATCTGGACGTCCATGCCCAATGCCTGTACGCCGATGAGGCAGGGGCGCAGTATGCGTTTCGCGTGGAGCAGCGCGGCCGCCTGCTGGCATCCGGGCGCGCGGCGGTCATCCATCCCGTTTCCTGATTGCGAGGTCAGCCATGCCGCACGCCCACGCTTCCCGACGCGCCCTGGTTACCGGTGGCAGTGGCGACCTTGGCGGCGCGATCTGCAACGCGCTGGCGCAGGGCGGTTATCACGTGATCGTCCATGCGAATGCGTCGCTGGCACGCGCCGATGACGTGGCGGCAGCCATTCGCGATGCGGGCGGCAGCGCGCAGTCCGTCGCGTTCGACGTCACCGATGCCCCCGCCACGCGGCAGGCGATCGATGCCTTGCTGGCCGACGGCACCATCCACGCGGTGATCAACAACGCGGGCGTGCATGCCGATGGCCCCCTGGCCGGTCTCTCCGGGGAAGCATGGCACCGGGTCATCGACGTCTCGCTGCATGGCTTCTTCCATGTCACCCAGCCGCTGCTGTTGCCGATGGCGCGGGCGCGCTTCGGGCGCATCGTGTCGGTGAGTTCGGTGGCCGCGCAGCTGGGCAATCGGGGGCAGGCGAATTACGCCGCCGCGAAATCGGCCCTGCATGGCGCCACGCGTTCGCTTGCGCGCGAGATGGCGTCGCGCGGGATTACCGCCAACGTGGTGGCGCCGGGCGTGATCGAGGGACGCATGATCGGCGAGGAGTTTCCGCCCGAGCGCATCCGCGAGATCGTGCCGGCCCAGCGCGCCGGCAAGCCGGAAGAAGTGGCGGCGCTGGTGGCGTTCCTCTGTTCGGAGGCGGCCGGCTACATCAACGGCCAGGTCATCGGCGTCAACGGCGGCATGGCGTGACACGATCGCCGGAGCCGCCCCCGGGATCCGCCGGCTAGCCTGTTACCGCCGCATCGAACACGATCGGCTGCGAAGCGCGTGAACGGCGATAGCTCGCCGTGACGTCGCCGTGCCGGATCACCTGGCCGATCGTATAGAACGTGATGCGCGTGACGTCGCGCACCGGGCTGAAGTGGCTGATGCGGAATTCGCCCTGGTAGCGCGAGGCGATCGGTACCGACACCACGTCCAGCCCGCGTTCGCGCGTGGCGGCGATGAGGATGGCCGCTTCGAACACGAAGTTTTCCGCCGGCAGGTCGACCAGGTCGAGCGCGGCACGCGGATACCAGCGCTGCCCGCTCTGCGTATCGGCCACGGGTTGCGCGCAGGCCCAGGAGATGCCCCAGTCGGCTACCGCATTGGCGCGACGGCGCCCCTTGGGCTGTTGCTCGCGATCGAGAAGGCGCGCGCCGATCACGATGTGGTTCGGGTATCGCTTCGCCGCGGCCACGATGCGCGGGATGTCGCTGGCCAGATGCTGTCCGTCGCCATCCATGGTGAGCACCGCGTCATAGCCCTGGCGCAGCGCTTCGCGAAAGCCCGTACGCAAGGCCTCTCCCTTGCCGCTGCGTTGCTGGTGGCGCAGCAGGGTCACCGGCAAGGCGCCCACGATGTCGGGCGTGCGGTCGTCGGAGCCGTCGTCCACCACGATGACCGGCGCGCCCAGGTTCAACACCGATTGCACGACCTGGCCGATCGCAGCCTCTTCATTGAGGCATGGAATCAGCACGCACCAACGGACATCGGAGGTATTCAAGCAGCGGTCTCCATGACAATGCGCAAGGCCAGTGTTTCGGCGGCGGCCAGCGTGCACTCGCCGTCTCCACGCGCCAGATTCTGCATCAATGGCCACGCCGCCGAAGCGGCCGGGTTGGCTTCCTGCCAGGCGCCCGTGCGCGGCGCGGGGTGCAACATCGGGCCGGCATGCGGCTCAAGCGTCAGCTCCAGCCGACAGAGGCTGCGTTCGCCCGGCTGCGGCGACAGTACCAGCGCGCAACCGAACGAAGCCTGCGAGCCGGTCATCTCGCCCAGTGGGCCGTGGCCGGCGATGTCGCTGCACACCAGCAGCACGGGCTGTTGCTCGGTGGCGCACAGCGTGGCTGCTTCGAGCAGGCCCGCGCCGAAGCTCGCGTGGCCGGCGGTGATCGCGCTCGAGGGCGCATGGCAGCCGGTGGCGATGGTCCAGTAGCCGGCCGGCGCGTTGTGCACCGAGTTGTGGAAGCGCGTCGGCGAGAGCTCGGTAGGCGCCTGTGCCAGGGTCGTGCACATGTAGTCGGAAATCAGCTGGTCGCCGTAGACCGAGCTGAAGACGCATGGCAGGTCAGCCGCCGCGCGCCCGCTCATCGCCACGGCCTGTCCGGCGACTTCCACCGCGAGCAGCACGCTTTCCGGTGCGCGTCGGCGCTCGTTGGCGGGCAACGTGGCGGCGGCCGGCTTGGCGGGTGTCGGGGCCACGCTTTCGCCACGCTCCTGCGCTTTCAGCGCCTCGAAGTCCGCCAGCGCCGCGGACCACAGGCCGATGCCTTCCACGTACACCTGTAGCGCACTCATGCGGGTGCTCTCCCGAAGGCCAGGCAGGCATTGTTGCCGCCGAAGCCGAACGAGTTGCTGACGGCCACGTCAACGCCGCGTTGCTCCACGTCCCAGGCGAACTGAGGTCCGCAGGCCGCGTCGGGCATGGTGCAGCCCAGGTTGGCCGGCACCAGCCCGTGCTCGATCGCCTGCAGCGCGAACGCTGCCTCGAGGATGCCGGCGGCGCCAAGCGTATGGCCGGTGAAGCCCTTGGTGGAGCTTGCCCGCGTGGTGGTCGGAAACGCGCGGGTCACCAGCGCCGCCTCCACCTCGTCGTTCTTCAGGCTGGCCGTGCCATGCAGGTTGATGTAGTCGACCTGGTCAGCGTGCAGGCCGGCGCGGGCCAGTGCATCGCGCAGCGCCAGTTCCGCACCGAGACCTTCCGGGTGTGGCGTGGACATGTGGTGGGCGTCGCTGGATTCGCCATAGCCCAGCAGGCGGGGCGCGTGTGGCGCCATGCCGGTGCGTTCGAGCAAGGCGAAGCCGGCGGCCTCGCCGATGGAAATGCCACGCCGCGCCTGGTCGAACGGCCGGCAGGGTTCGGGCGACACCAGCTCCAGCGCGTTGAAGCCGAACAGCACGCTGTCGCACAGCGTATCCACGCCGCCGACCACCGCCGCGTCCGCCAGGCCCAGCCGGATCAGGCGCTCGGCGCTGGCAAACACTTTCGCGCTGGACGAACAGGCCGTGGAGACGGTAAGGCAGGGGCCTTCCAGCCCCAGCGCCTCGGCGACGAAGCCGGCCAGCGAGTGCGGCGCATGGATCAGCGGGCGTCGCAGGTCCGGTGGCATGTGTCCCTCGTCATCGAGGCGACGGTAGGCCTCCTCGGTGGCGCCGATGCTGGCGGTGGAGGTGCCGAGCACCAGTGCGACACGCGCGGCGCCGTAGCGCTGGCGTACGTCGAGGGCACGCTCGAGGAAACGGTCCTGGCGCAGGCCCAGCCAGGCCAGGCGGTTGTTGCGGCATTCCCATACGGCATGGGCAGCGGGCAGCGCGGCGTCTTCGACGCCTTCGACACGGCCTATCCAGCACGCCAGCGGCGCGCTGCTGAAATCGTTGGGGCGCAGGCCGCCGCGCGTGGCGGACAGGGCGGCGACATGGCTTTCGAGGCCGTGGCCGAGCGCCGAAGTGACCGTGTAGGCGCTGACGGCCAGGGGTTGAATCGGTACTGGCATCACGCCAGCCTAACCAGCGCCCGGCGCATTGCCTAGTCCGCGCCGGGAACGGTCGAAGCGGCGTTCATCTTGCCCATGAACCGGATTGCGCAGGAAGAGCCCGCTGCGCACACTTCCCCACCGGCCTGCCCTCACCTGCCCTGCCCTGTCGTGTCTTCCGTCGCTCCACTCAAACGCGGTCCCTGGCGCTATCTGAGCGATCGCGACGTGCTGCATGCCGCCGTGGTCACCCTGGTCGCCCTCGTGCTGAGCCTGGGCCTGGTCTGGCTCGGTTACCTCGTGCACGTGTGGCATGTGGCGGCGCGCAGCCCCCTGACCCTCTCGCGGCCGATGACCGTGCTCGTGTTCGGCCGTCGCCTGGTGCGCGACCAGCCCGAGACGGACTACCAGCTGCGCCTCGGGCGGGCGCTGGCGCTGATGCGCGCCGACATGACCGACCACGTGCTGCTGCTGGGCGGCCGCAGCGGCGGCAGCATCAGCGAGGCGGCAGCGGGCAGGGCGTGGCTGGCCGATCACGAACTGCCGCCCGGCGTCGTCCTGCAGCTGGAGCAGGCCTCCATCGACTCGCTGGAAAACCTCCGCCACGCACGTTCCCTGCTGCAGGAAGACGGCCCGGTGCTGCGCGTGCTGCCGCCGGTCGCACTGGTAAGCAGCCGCTATCACCTGGCGCGCTGCCAGCTGCTGGCGCGGCGACTGGGTTTCGACAGCGTCGTGGTGGCGGCCGAGCCGGCGTTCGAACTCAATCGTCGTTATCTGGTGCGCCTGCTGACCGAGTCCGGCTACCTGATGTGGATCGACATCGGCGTGCGCTGGGCACGATTGATCGGCCACCAGCGCATGGCACGCCGCATCAGCTGACGCGTCACGCCGCATCCTTACCTTGTAGGAGCGCACCCGGTGCGCGACCGCGCAATGCAACGAACCCCGCCGCCGCGGGCTCGGCGCGCACGGCATCGCCATAAGTCAGGGCGCCGGCGGAACGAAAACCTCTTCCCTCCTGTGGGAGCGCACCCAGTGCGCGACCGCCGCATCCGCCCGGCCTCGCCGGCTCGTCGCACACGGGCGCGCCTCAAAGGAAAAAATAGCTCCTGCGCGCGAATCGCCATGGACAGAACACCAGCGCGACTCCTCGCCGCACAGTCATGCGCTCCATGCTTGCTAAGCTTGCAGCTCTCGATCGAGTACGAGTGACGTGATGAGCCAGCAAGCCGACCAAGCCGAAACCTTCCTGCGCGAACTGCAGGATCGCATCTGCAACGCCATCGAACAGCTCGACGGCAAGGCTCGTTTCGAAGAAGACGCCTGGACGCGCCCCGCCGGCGGCGGCGGGCGTACGCGCGTACTGCGCGACGGCGCGATCTTCGAGCAGGCCGGCGTGAATTTCTCGCGCGTCCACGGTCATCAGTTGCCGCCCAGCGCCACGGCGCATCGCCCCGACCTGGCCGGCGGCAGCTTCATCGCCACCGGCGTGTCGCTGGTGCTGCATCCGCGCAACCCGAACGTGCCGACCACGCACGCCAACGTGCGCTACTTCGAAGCAAGCAAGGAAGGCGTCGACCCGGTGTGGTGGTTCGGCGGCGGGTTCGATCTCACGCCGTTCTATCCGCACGACGAAGATGTCGTGCACTGGCATACCGTCGCGCGCGACCTGTGCAAGCCCTATGGCGATGCGGTGTATCCGCGCTACAAGCAATGGTGCGACGAGTATTTCTACCTCAAGCACCGTGGCGAAACGCGTGGCGTCGGCGGCCTGTTCTACGACGATCTCAACGAAGGCGGCTTTGAGCGCTGCTTCGCCTTCACGCGTGACGTGGGCCAGGGTTTCCTCGACGCCTACCTGCCCATCGCCCAGCGACGCAAGGACACGCCCTACGGCGAGCGCGAACGCGAATTCCAGCTCTACCGCCGCGGGCGCTATGTGGAATTCAACCTGGTGTACGACCGCGGCACGCTGTTCGGCCTGCAGTCGGGCGGGCGCACCGAATCGATCCTGATGAGCCTGCCGCCGCGCGTGCGTTTCGAATACGCCTACCAGCCCGAAGCCGGATCGGCCGAAGCAAGGCTCAACGACTACCTAAAACCACGCGACTGGGTATGACGCCCATCGCGTGGCTCGCCTTCCCAGCGGAAACCGGAGCCAGGCGGCCCTGGGGGATGAAGCCGCAGGACGCCGGTCTTCGCTGGAAAGTCGAACCAGGCGCAAGACTTAGTTCGTCGGCACGTCGCCGCTGAACTTCGCCGGCGTCGCGCCCTTCACCGGGCCGATCTGCGCGGTATCGCTGACCTGCAGCACCACCTCGCGGCGAAACTCCAGCGTGCCCTGCACCACGGCGTGGGGGCCGATCACCACGTGCGGCAGGCGGCTGTTGTTGAAGTTGAACCAGCCGCCGGGCTTGTCGACCAGGATGCCGCCTTCCACGCGCGAATTGGCGCCGACGGTGATGTCGCCACTCACCGTGGAGATGCCGCCGCCCACGTGCGACGCATCGAGGTTGATGCCGCCGTTGACGGTGCCGGCCTTGCCGTTCACGTCCGTGCCTTTGCCGAGGTGGATCCCGCCATTGGTCGTGGTCACCGAACCGCTCACGCGGCTGGCGGCGCCGACGGTGATGGCGCCGTTGACGGTGTCCGCCGCGGTGGCCTGCACGTGCTCGCCCAGCTCGACCGAACCGTTCACGGTGCTGGCCTTCTGGATGACGGCGTTGTCGCCGACATGCACCGAACCATTCACCGTACTCACGTTGCCGGCGTGCTGGCCCGCTTCGACGCGGGCGGCGCCATTGACCTTGTCGATATCGTTGTCCGCGGCCTGCGCGACCAGGGGCAGCGCGAGGGCAAGGGCGAGGGCTAGCAGATGGCGATGCATGACGAACTCCATGAGGGTATTGACCCCACTAGGATGCGCCAGCACCGCCTGGGGTTTAGCATGACCTTCGACAGGGGCGGCCGATTTGACGAGCTCAAGGGGCGGCCTCACCATGCCAGGTTTCTCGCCGCGAATTCCCGCCATGTACAAGCTCGTACTCATCCGCCACGGCCAGTCCCAGTGGAACCTCGACAACCGCTTCAGCGGCTGGGCCGACGTGGACCTCACCGAACAGGGCATGGCTGAAGCCGCCGAGGCAGGCCGCCTGCTCAAGGCCGAAGGCTATGCCTTCGACATCGCCCACACCTCCGTGCTCAAGCGCGCCGTGCGCACGCTGTGGGGCGTGCTGGATGCGATGGACCAGATGTGGCTGCCCGTCGTCACCGACTGGCGCCTCAACGAGCGTCACTATGGCGGCCTCACGGGCCTCAACAAGGCCGAAACGGCCGCCAAGTACGGCGAGGACCAGGTGAAGGTCTGGCGCCGCAGCTACGACATCCCGCCCCCGCCGCTCGATCGCGCGAACAACGAGTCGGTGCACGACCCGCGTTACGCGAACCTCGACCCCTCGATGATTCCCGACACCGAGTGCCTGAAGGACACGGTCGAACGCGTGCTGCCCTACTGGCACGACGTGCTGGCGCCGGCGGTCCGCTCCGGCCAGCGCGTGGTCGTGGCCGCACACGGCAATTCGCTGCGCGCGCTGGTGAAGTACCTCGACAACATGTCCGACGAGGAAATCGTCGAGCTCAACATCCCCAACGGCGTGCCGCTGGTGTACGAGTTCGACGCCGACCTCAAGCCGATCCGCCATTACTACCTGGGCGACGCCGAGGCGATCGCCTCGAAGATGGCCGCGGTGGCCAACCAGGGCAAGGCGAAGTAAGCCGGAAGAGGCCGTCGCGGGTGACAGGCGTCATCCGCGATGGTTGCGCCGCGTCAGTCGTCGACGCGGGGGAGAGCCGATAAGCTCCCGGCATCCCAACGCGAGGTGCCGGCATGACCCCGAACATGATCTATGCGCTGATGATCCCGCTGATGGCCTTCGGCATCTGGCGCCGCGTGCGCGGAAGCTTTGGGCGGCAACCGGTCCGTCGCAAGCGGATGATCACGCGCATCGCATTCCTCAGCCTGATCGGTGGATTGATCGCGCTGGGCGGCCTGCACAATCCCCGTCTGCTGGAAGGCCTGCTCGGTGGCGCGCTGCTTGGCGTGGCACTGGGCGCGGTCGGCCTGCGGCTGACGCGTTTCGAGCGCGATGCCGGCGGCAACGATCTTTACATCCCGAACGCATGGATCGGCGGCATCCTCACCGTGCTGCTGGTGGGACGCCTGGCCTGGCGTTTCATCGTGGTCATGCCGCAGCTGCAAGACCCGGCGATGGCGCATTCGGCGCCGGCCATCGGCAACAGTCCGCTGACCCTGGCCATCTTCGGCCTCATCATCGGCTATTACCTGTGCTACTTCACCGGCCTGCTGGTGCACCACCGGCGTTTCGAGCGCGCCCAGGCCGCCGCCTGAGGCGGCTCAGAGCGCGTCGCTGTCCAGCTCGCCGGTACGGATGCGGATCACCTGTTCCAGCGGCGTCACGAAGATCTTGCCGTCGCCGATCTTACCGGTGCGTGCCGACTGCTGGATGGCTTCGACCACGCGATCGAGCTGCTCGTCGCCCACGGCGACCTCCAGCTTGATCTTGGGCAGGAAGTCGACCACGTATTCCGCGCCGCGGTACAGCTCGGTGTGACCCTTCTGCCGTCCGAAACCCTTCACCTCGGTCACGGTGATGCCCTGGACACCCACCTCGGCCAGCGCCTCGCGGACATCGTCCAGCTTGAACGGCTTGATGATCGCTACCACCAGCTTCATGGGTCTTCCTCGAATTCGTGGGTTATCCGGCATCGGGCCGTGATGTGGCATTTTGCCTGTCCACCCCCGCGGCTGTCGCCTGGGGTCGGTGCCGTGTAGGACAATGCCTACAGATTGAAGTGGAGCAGGCCGATGGTGGCGTTTAAAGACATGAATCTACACTTGGTTCCGACAAGTTCGAGGTGCTATCCATGATGGATAAGCAGGACATCGATCAACTTGCCCAGCGTCTAGTTTCGTTGGTTCCCACAGGATTGGCCCAGGCGCACCAGGATTTGCGCACCAACTTCGGCGATGTCCTGGCGCAGGGATTGCGCCGCCTCGACCTCGTCACCCGCGAGGAGTTTGAAGTCCAAGCCCAGCTTCTGGCGCGCACCCGCGCCAAGGTCGAGGCTCTGGAAAAGCGAATCGCAGAACTCGAGGCCAGCGCTGCCACCTGACGGGGCGTAGCGCGGCCCACGTCCCGGGAGCCGCCCCCGATCTGTCACCCTCACCCCGAGAACGGTCGGGGGCGGCTATTTTCACCGCTGGCTGCGCGAGGGAGTCGCTCCGTGTTTCAACCTGGCAGCCGCTCCGACACCCGTTCCGTATGAGCCTTGCCGTCACGCTCAGCCGTGCCCAGGAAGGTGTGGCTGCGCCCCAGGTGATGGTCGAGGTGCACCTGTCCGGCGGTCTGCCGGGCACGAATATCGTCGGCTTACCCGAAGCGGCCGTGCGCGAAGCACGTGACCGCGTGCGCGTGGCCATCCAGAACACGTCCTTCGAATACCCAAACCGCAAGGTCACCGTGAACCTGGCGCCCGCGGAGCTGCCCAAGGACGGTGGGCGCTTCGACCTGGCGATCGCGCTTGGAATCCTGGCCGCCGGCGGCCAGGTTCCGCGGGAGAAGCTGGACGACTGCGAATTCCTTGGCGAGCTGGCGCTGTCCGGTGCGCTGCGTGGCGTTTCGGGCGTATTGCCCGCCCTGCTGCGTGCGCGGGCCCGCGGCCGTCGCGTGGTGGTGCCTCGCGCCAATGCCGCAGAGGCTGCCCTGGTCTCCGATGCCGATGTACTGGTGGCCGACACCTTGGCCGAAGTGTGCGGCTGGCTGCGTGGCGCCCAGGATCTGGGCACGCCGACGGATCCACCGCCACCCGCCAGCGATGGCGGCGGGCCGGATCTGGCCGACGTGCGTGGTCAGCTGCAGGCGCGCCGCGCCCTGGAAATCGCCGCGACCGGCGGACATCACCTGCTGCTCAGCGGCCCGCCGGGAACCGGCAAGAGCATGCTGGCGGAGCGCCTGCCGGGCATTCTTCCGCCACTGACCGAGTCCGAGGCCCTGGAGACCTGTGCCGTGTTGTCGGTGGCCGGGCAAGCCGTGGATCCCCGGCATTGGCGGCGACGGCCGTTCCGCGCGCCGCACCATACGGCGTCCGCCGTGGCGCTGGTGGGTGGCGGTGCGATGCCCCGGCCAGGCGAAATCTCGCTGACGCACAATGGCGTGCTCTTTCTCGACGAGCTGCCGGAGTTCGGCCGGCACGTGCTCGATGTGCTGCGCGAACCCATGGAGTCCGGTCATATCGTGGTGTCACGCGCGGCGCGGCAATCCACCTTTCCGGCCCAGTTCCAGCTGGTCGCGGCGATGAACCCGTGTCCATGCGGGTATGCGGGCGACCCCCGGCACTCCTGCCAGTGCACGCCCGACCAGGTGCAGCGGTACCGTGCGCGTATCTCCGGACCTTTGCTGGATCGTATCGACCTGGGCGTGGAAGTGGCGCGCGTGCCGCTGGGCGAGTTGGGGGCTCCGCGTGGCGCGCAGGACGAGGATTCGGCAACCGTGCGCGCGCGGGTGATGAAGGCGCGGCAGCATGCCTTGATGCGTGCCGGGCGCCCGAACGCGGAAATCAGCACGCGCGAACTGGAGCGTGACTGCGCGTTGGGACCGGCCGAGCGCCGCTGGTTCGATGCGGCGCTGGAACGCCTGGGGCTGTCGGCGCGGGCTTATCACCGGACGTTGCGGGTGGCGCGGACGATCGCCGATCTGGATGGTGGCGCGGCCTTGCTGGACCGCGCGCATCTGGCGGAAGCGCTCACCTATCGCCGGTTTTGAGCGACGCCTTGGTTACCCGCCGCGGGCCGGCTGATCGCCCATCGGATGCGCTCCTGCCGGGCGTGCTGAGGGCGTTTGGGTAATTTTTGAACTGATGGGTATTGACTTGTCGGGGCTGGGGCGTATTATCTGTACCCGCTAGTTCTTTATTGAACTCAGCCTGCCACCCCGGTATCGGTACTCCCTCCCCCTCCCCCCGTCCGATACCGGGGTTCGGCCTTTCTCCCTACTTCTCCAGAACCGTCGTCAAACGATGGACGACACCACGGCGCGCATGCTCCGATAGCCGCGTCTGGGCGCTCGAGGGACCGTGCATGGCGGCTGACCTGGGACTGTTGCTGGTGGGCATGCTGGGCATCGGGTTTCTTGCCCAATGGCTGGCCTGGCGGGTGCGGCTGCCGGCGATCCTGTTCCTGCTGCTAGCCGGCATCCTGATGGGGCCGGTGGTCGGTGCGCTGCAGCCCGACCGGTTGCTGGGGCCGCTGCTGTTTCCCATCGTGTCGCTGGCGGTTTCGCTGATCCTGTTCGAGGGCAGCCTGACCCTGCGCTTCGGCGAGCTGCGCGAGATCGGCCGCGTGGTGCGAGGGCTGGTGACCTACGGTGCGGTGATCGCGGTGCTGCTGCTGGCGGTCGCGGCGCACTATCTCGCCGGCTTGAGCTGGGAAGTGGCGCTGCTGTTCGGTGCCCTCACCTGCGTGACCGGGCCCACCGTGATCGCGCCGATGCTGCGCACCGTGCGCCCCAACGCGCGCATCGCCAACACCTTGCGCTGGGAAGGCATCGTGATCGATCCGCTCGGCGCGTTGTTCGCGGTGCTGGTGTTCGAGGCGATCGCCTCCCATCAGGAAGGCCGCACCATCGGCGTGTTCCTGGCGGTGCTGGCGAGTGGCACCGTGGTCGGCTTGCTGGCGGCGTGGCTGCTGGCGTTCCTCCTGCGTCGGCAGATGATTCCCGAGTACCTGCAGAACTACGGTGCGCTGGTCACCGTGTTGCTGGCGTTCTCGTTGTCCAATGCCGTCACGCATGAGTCGGGCCTGTTGACGGTGACGGTCATGGGTATCGCGCTGGGCAACATGCGCGACGTCCATATCGACGACATTCTCGACTTCAAGGAAAACCTCACCACCCTGCTGGTCTCCAGCCTTTTCATCCTGCTTGCGGCGCGGCTGACGTGGCCCTTGCCCGGCGGCGTGCTGGGTTCCGGCGTAGCGATCTTCCTGGTGGCGCAGCTGGTGGTGCGTCCGGTCACCGTGGCCATCGCGACCGCCGGCAGTACCTTGAGCTGGCGCGAGCGCGCCTTGATTGGATGGGTGGCGCCGCGCGGCATCGTGGCCGCTGCCGTCTCCGCGGTATTTGCGTTGCGCCTGGATGAGCTGGGGTTGCCGGGTGCCAAACAGCTGGTGCCGCTGGTGTTTCTGCTGATCATCGGCACGGTGCTGCTGCAGAGCGCGACGGCGCGCCCGCTGGCGCGCTGGCTGAACGTGGCCGAGCCCGATCCGACCGGCGTGCTCATCTACGGTGCGGATACCGCGGCACGACAGGTGGCGCGCGCCCTGGTGGACGCCGGCTTTCGCGTGGTCGTTGCCGATGAGCAATGGCAAGGCATCCGCCTGGCGCGCATGGAAGGTTTGAATACCTTCTTCGGCCATCCGGCGACAACGTATGCCGAGCGTCATCTTGATCTGTCCGGTATCGGGCGACTGCTGGCGATGTCCGCCAATCGCGAGCGCAACGCTCTCGCCTGCGTGTACTACCGACAGGAATTCGGCCGTGGCCGCGTCTACCGGCTGCTGGTGGAAGACACGCAGCAGGCGCACGAACGCACGCAACTGGGTGGCCACCTGCTGGCGCCCGCGTTGTTCGACGCCACGATGACGCACGAGCGGTTCGAGGAGCGCCTGGTCGAAGGCTGGACGATCAAGTCGACGCGGCTGACGGCAACGTTCGACTGGCCGCATTTCATCGAGCAGTACGGCTCGAGCACGGTGCTGCTGTTCGGCGTCGAGGAAAAAGGCGCCTTGCGCATCGCGTCGGTGAAGCGCGAACTGGAGCCCAGGCCCGGCTGGCTGATCACCGCGCTGGTGCCGCCTCAACCGCTGCGTCCGGCCACCTGACGGCTGCGGCTTCCCTGCGCGGCGCGCGCAGGGAGCGCAGGACAGGGCCGCGCTCCCCGCGCACGCGCCAGCGTCCTTGCCGGCTCACGCGACGGGAATCCCAGGGCCTGTCAACGCTCCCGGCGCGAGCTACGCCCATAGCGTCAACAGACCCTGGATCACGCCGCACTGGCGTGACGGGAGGCGTGGAACTGCGCCTCCTCGGTGGAACCCTTGAGCGCGGTGGTGGACGACTGGCCCTGCTGGATGGCCTGGGTCACGGCGTCGAAGTAGCCCGTGCCGACTTCGCGCTGGTGCTTCACCGCGGTGAAGCCCCGCTCGGCGGCGGCAAACTCCTTCTCCTGCAGTTCCACGAAGGCGCTCATCTGGCGGCGAGCATAGCCGTAGGCGAGGTCGAACATGCCGTAGTTGAGGCTGTGGAAGCCAGCCAGGGTGATGAACTGGAACTTGTAACCCATCGCGCCCAGTTCCTTCTGGAAGGTCGCGATGGTGGCGTCGTCCAGGTTCTTCTTCCAGTTGAAGCTGGGCGAGCAGTTGTAGGCCAGCAGCTTGCCGGGATACTTCGCGTGGATCGCTTGGGCGAACTTGCGCGCCTCTTCCAGGTTGGGCTTGCTGGTCTCGCACCACACGAGATCGGCATACGGCGCATACGCCAGGCCGCGGCTGATGGCCTGGTCGATGCCGGGACGAACACGGAAGAAGCCTTCCACCGTGCGCTCTCCGGTGACGAACGGCTTGTCGTTGTCGTCGATGTCGGAGGTGAGCAGATCCGCGGCGTCCGCGTCGGTGCGCGCGACGATCAGCGTGGGCACGCCGAGCACGTCGGCGGCGAGGCGCGCGGCATTGAGCTTGTCCACCGCCTCGCGCGTCGGCACCAGCACCTTGCCGCCCATGTGGCCGCACTTCTTCACCGAGGCCAGCTGGTCTTCGAAGTGCACGCCGGCGGCGCCCGCCTCGATCATCGCCTTCATCAGTTCGAACGCGTTGAGCACGCCGCCGAAGCCCGCTTCCGCGTCGGCCACGATCGGCACCATCCAGTCGATCTCGTCGGTGCCTTCGGCATGATGCAGCTGGTCGGCGCGCAGCAGCGTGTTGTTGATGCGCTTCACCACCTGCGGCACGGAATTGGCCGGATACAGCGACTGGTCGGGATACATCTCGCCGGCGAGGTTCGCATCGGCGGCCACCTGCCAGCCGCTGAGATAGATCGCCTGCAGGCCGGCCTTCACCTGCTGCATGGCCTGGTTGCCGGTGAGTGCGCCGAGCGCGTTGACGAAATCCTCCTGGTGCAGCGACTTCCACAGGCGCTCGGCGCCACGGCGGGCCAGGGAATGCTCCACCGGCACGGTGCCGCGCAGGCGGGCGACATCGTCGGCGCCGTAGTTGCGCTGGATATCGTTCCAACGGGGGTTGTTCTTCCAGTCGAGCGCGATCTGTTCGGTGGTGGGCAGCGTGTTCTTCATGACATCACTCCGTTGCATAGGCGAATGCGTTGTGGGAGCGCACCCTGTGCGCGACCGCGGAGCAGTGGCGCATCGCTTCGTCAGGTTGTCGCGCACAGGGTGCGCTCCCACAGGGTTTGGCCTGGCGATCAGGCGAGCTGTTCGTAGGCGGCCAGGGTGAGGAAATCGCCGAGTTCGTCGGCGTGCGTGAGCTGCCTGAGCAAGGCGGCAGCCTGTTCCGCGCGATGCGCGCAAGGGCCGTTGCCTTCGAGCAGGCGATGCGTGTGCTTGGTCAGCGAGTGGTCGAACAACGCGAAGTCGATCGGCGCGTGGTCGGTGAATTCCAGCGGCCCCAGGTGCAGCCACTGCCACAGCTGGGCGCGTGCGATCTCGGCGGTGGCGGCGTCTTCCATCAGGTGATGGATCGGCACGCAGCCCTGCCCGTCCAGCCACGACGCGGTGTAGCGCAGCGCCACTTCCACGTTGTTGTCGAAGCCTTCGCGCGTGATCGTGCCGCTGCACGGCGCGATCAGCTGGCCACCTTGCACGTCGACGTCGGCGCGCACCACGTTGAGCTGGTTCGGCGAAGGCATGTACCTGTCGAACACCTCCTGCGCCACCGGCACCAGCGCGGGATGCGCAACCCAGGTGCCGTCATGGCCCGCCTGCACTTCGCGCAGCTTGTCGGCGCGCACCTTGGCCAGCGCGGCCTCGTTCGCGGCGTCGTCGCCCTTGATCGGTATCTGCGCGGCCATGCCGCCCATGGCGAAGGCGCCGCGGCGATGGCAGGTCTGGATCAGCAGTTCCGAATAGGCCTTCAGGAATGGCACCGTCATCTGCACCTGGCCACGATCGGGCAGCAGGCGGTCGCGGTGCGCGCGGAAGGTCTTCAGGTAGGAAAAGATGTAATCCCAGCGGCCACAGTTGAGGCCGACGATGCGGCCACGCAGTGCGTGCAGGATCTCGTGCATCTGGAACACCGCCGGCAGTGTTTCGATCAGCACGGTGACCTTCATGGACTCCGGCGGCAGGTCGAGCGCGGCTTCGGTCGCGGCCATCACTTCGTCCCACAGCGCCGCCTCTTCCATCGCCTGCAGTTTGGGCAGGTAGAAGTACGGGCCGCGGTCGCGCGCGTTGAGCTTGCGGGCGTTGTGGAAGGCGAACAGGCCAAAGTCCACCAGCGCGCCGGACATCGGCTCGCCGTCGACCGTGATGTGGCGCTCCGGCAGATGCCAGCCGCGCGGACGCACGATCAGCACGGCCGGGTTGTCGTTGACGCGGTAGTGCTTGCCTTCCGGCGAGGTGTACTCGATCGAACCGGCGACCGCGTCGCGCAGGTTGATCTGGCCGTCGATCTGGTTGGCGAAGCTGGGTGCCGAGGAATCCTCGAAGTCGGCCATGAACACCTTCGCGCCGGAATTCAGCGCGTTGATGATCATCTTGCGCTCGACCGGTCCGGTGATCTCCACGCGGCGATCGCGCAGGGCGGCCGGGATGGGGGCGACGGTCCAGTGGCCTTCGCGGATGGCCGCCGTGTCGGGGCGGAAGTCGGGCAGCTCGCCGGCATCGAAGCGGGCCTGCCGGGCATGGCGTGCGGCCAGCAGCACACGGCGGCAACCATCGAACTGGCGGTGCAGCTGCGCCAGGAAGGCGAGGGCCTCCGGGGTGAGGATGGCGCTGTGCTCGCGCCCGACCGAACCCTCGACCTGGGCCGGCGACAGGGTGATGCGTTCCTTGGGGACAGCCATGACCGATCTCCGCGATGACGATGGGATGACACTAGGTCACGGAAACTTGCTTTGACAAAGCAAATGTTTCAATTTTTGATATTGTTATTCTTAATACGTATCGCAACTTGTTGAGTTGAAAGGCATGAAGATCACCGAAAAGCGGCTGAACAGACCGAAAAAAGCGCGCGTCGGCCCTTCGGCGCGCCGAAAAGACGATCGCGAGGAAGGGGCAGGGGCGGGACGCTACTACTACAAGGGCAATCGCCAGAAGCAGATGCGCGCCTTCGTCTACACGGTGAAGCTGGGCACGCTGACCCGCGCCGCCGAGGCCCTGTACCTGTCTCAACCCACCGTGAGCCTCCAGCTGCAGGCGCTGGAGCGGGAGCTGGGTGTGAACCTGCTGGAGCGCCGGCGCCGCCGCATCAACCTCACCGACGCAGGTGAAGCGCTTTACGAGCTGGCGCGCCCGCTGGTCGAGGGTTGGGAGAACCTCGACCGCGACTTCCAGGCCAAGGTGAAGGGCTTGCAGGGCGGGCGACTGACCATCGCGGCGGGCACGTCGACCATCCAGTACCTGCTGCCCGACCTGGTGCGGCGCTATCGCGAGCAATTTCCCGACGTGCAGTTGCAGCTCGCCAACGTGACCGGCAAGGACGGCCTCGCGCTGCTGCGCGCCGACGAGGCGGATTTCGCGGTGGGTTCGATGCTGGACGTGCCCAATGACATCGCCTGGGCGCCGGTCTATCACTACGACCCCATGCTGATCACGCCACTCGACCACCCGCTGGCATCGAAGGACTCGCTGACATTGCAGGATCTCTCGCCTTACGGCCTGATCCTGCCACCACAACGTTTGTCCACCTACCGGCTGGTGGACCTGGTGTTCCAGCAGCGACAGGTGCCCTATCGCGTGGCGATCGAAGTGGGTGGCTGGGACGTGATCAAGGAATACGTGGCGATGGGGCTGGGCATTTCCATCGTGACCGGCATCTGCATCACCGAGTCGGACCGTTCGCGTTTGGCCGTCCGAAACATGAAGCAGTATTTCCCGCAGCGCAGCTACGGCGTGGTGATGCGCAAGGGCAAGTTCCTCAGCGCGGAGGCGAGGGCGTTCGTGGACCTGGTGCGGCCGGGCTTGCTGACCTATCGCGATTACGACGAGTCGGGCCATTCCGAGCGTTGATCGCGCAAAGCCCCTTTTGTGGGAGCGCACCCTGTGCGCGACGACCGACGGAGCGGTGAAGCGGCACCGTTGCGCGATCGCGACATCGGATGTTGCGATGAGGCGGAGCGCGGCGGTCGCGCACAGGGTGCGCTCCCACAAAAGGAGCGAGCCTCGCCGGGTTACGCCTGCCGCTGCAGCGCCAGCTTCACGCCGAAGCCCAGCAGCACGGTGCCGCACGCGCGATCCATCCACTGGCCCAAGCGCGGCCGCGTGGTGAGCAGGTGGTGGATGTGGCCTCCCAGCAGCGCGAGCACCATCGACCACAATGTGCCGGTGCCAATGAAACTCAGGCCGAGCACCAGCAGGCCGAGCTGCGGATGAGCCGCGTGCATCGACACGAACTGCGGCAGGAATGCAAGGAAGAACAGTGCCACCTTCGGGTTGAGCACATTGGTGAGCATGCCCTGCCGGAACGCGGCGCCCAGACCCTTGCCGCGCGTCACCGTGGGTTGCCGTGCGCTACCGCGTGCCAGCAGCATGCGCAGGCCGATCCACACGAGGTAGGCGGCGCCGAGATACTTCAGCACGCTGAAGGCGAGTGCGGAGGTCATGAGGATCGCCGAAATGCCCAGCACTGCAGCCAGCGTGTGCACGATGCAGCCGGCATTGATGCCAAGCGCCGCCATCGCCCCCACCACGCGGCCTTCGCGGCCGCTGCGGGTGAGGATGTAGAAGGTATCCAGCCCCGGCGTCAGGTTCAGCGCGATGCAGGCGAGCAGGAACGCGTCGAAATGCTGGATGCCTAGCGAAGTCACCGGGATTACCTGCTAAGTGAATGACTGCACTCCTCGAGAAGTGCAGCCATGGATGGCTGCTTCTTGGTCTTCGCGGTCACGGATGACCGCACCCTTGGGAAGTGCAGCCATGGATGGCTGCTTCTTGACCTTCGCGGTCACGGATGACCGCACAAATCAAGCGTTGCGGTGCTTGCCTCGATAGGGCGTGAACAGCGCGCGGATCCGCGTCATGTCCGCGTCGTGGTCACCGGTGGCGCGTACCACGGGGCCGAAGGTGAAGGTCTTGGTCGGGTAATCGAGGAAGAGCGTCTGGATGGGCACGTTGGCGTCGTGCGCGATGCGCAGAAAGCCTGACTTCCAGTGCTTCACCTTCTTGCGCGTGCCCTCGGGCGTGATGCCCAGCCACATGCGGTCCTTCTCGGCGAAGCGCTTCACCATCTGGCCGACCACGTTGAGCGCGGCGCTGCGGTTGATGCCGATCATGCCAATGGGGCGCAGGATGAGGCCCAGGGGGCCGTCGAGCACTTCACGCTTGATGATGATGTTGATGTCCACGCCCAGGCCGATTTTCATCAGCAGGCCGTAATAGCCGTCCCAATAGGACGAATGCGGCGCGCCGATGATGATGAGCTTGGGTTCGTTCGGCAATTCGCCGACCAGGCGCCAACCGCTCAGGCGCAGCAGCACGCGCGCCAGCCACGGCCAGAAACGGCTGTTGAGCTTCGGTGCTTCAGGCGGGGCGGATGGCAACATCCGGGTACTCATTCACGACTCCAGTCACGCGAACGCGTTTGCTTGATCTTGCCTCGCTGCTGCTTGCCGGCGAGGCGGCGCTCTTTCGAAGCGCGGGTGGGTTTGGTGGCGATGCGCGTCTTGGGAACCACCAGCGCGGCGCGGATGACTTCGACCAGGCGTTCGCGCGCGTCCTCGCGATTGCGGCCCTGGTCGCGGAAGCGTCGCGCCTGGATCACCAGCACGCCGTCGTCGGTGAGCCGGCGATCGCGGCGGGCAAGCAGGCGTTCGCGCACCGCGTCGGGCAGTGATGGCGAACGTGCCACGTCGAAGCGCAGTTCGACGGCGCTTTCGGTGCGATTGACGTGCTGCCCACCGGGACCGTCGGCACGCAGGAAGCGCTCGGTCAGCTCGGTCTCTGGCAGGACGATGGAACGGCTGACGGTGAGCATGATGCGAAGTTTAGCGGGCCCGCGTGACGTGCCGCCATGGCGCGCCGCCGCATTACCCGGGCAGCGACCAGCCGAAGCGTTCGAGAAGGGCGCGATAGGCGGCATCCAATGGCGCCTCGAGGCGCATGGGCGCGCCGCTGACCGGATGGGCGAAGCTCAGCCGCCATGCGTGCAGCAGCATGCGATGGCAGCCGAAGTACTGCTTGTACAGGCGGTTGTGGTCGCCGCGTCCGTGCTGGCAGTCGCCGATGATCGGATGGTGGATGTGCGCCATGTGCTTGCGGATCTGGCGGAACCGGCCAGTGTGCGGTTCGGCCCGCACGAGGGCATAGCGCTGCTGCGGGTAGCGGCCCAGCGCGATGGGCACCTCCACCGTCGCCAGGCGCTGGTACGAGGTGCGGGCCTCGCGGCGCGGGCCGGTTTCGCGCGAGCCGGGCAGGGGGTAGTCGATCTCCGCCGCTTCCGGCTCCGGCCAGCCACGCACGACGGCGAGGTACTGCTTGTGCACGTCGCGCCCCATGAACTGCTCGCCCAGCGCGGCGGCGATCTCGCTGGACCGCGCCACGAGCAGCACGCCGCTGGTCGCGCGATCCAATCGATGGGCGAGGTAGGTGACGCCGCCGACCTGTTCGCGCAACAGATCGATCAGGAACGCCTCCGCATTGCCGACCATCTTGGAGCGGTGCACGGCGAGGCCCGCGGGTTTGTTGACCGCGATGAGGGCGTCGTCTTGATAGAGGATGTCGAGCATGGAAGTGTTCGGATATGGCGCGATAGCTGCGTGGCTTTCGGAATTCCTCATCGTCATCCCGGCGAAAGCCGGGATCCAGTGCCTTTGATCGGGGTTGCCTGCGAGCGAAAGCGAAAGGCGCTGGATTCCGGCTTTCGCCGGAATGACGGTGAGGGTGGATCAGCGGCGTGGCCAGCCCACTGCGAAAGAAATGAGTCCGGCCACGCCCACCGCCGTGGCATGCCACGCGGCCTGTGCCGGCGCCTGCGTCCACAGCACCGCGCTGCCCACCAGCAGGCTGCTGCCGAGCAAGCCGAACGAGAGCGCACGACGCGTGCGCTGCGCTTCCTCGCGCTGTAGTTCAAGCTCGCGCGGGTCGCCGATCGTATGCCGCTCGCCTTTCGCCACCTGGCGCAGCGCATCGCGCATCAACTCGGGAAACTGCGGCGCCGCGTGGAACCATTCGGGCAGGCGGCGACGCATCTCGCGCAGCGTGCGGCGCGGGCTGTAGCGCTCGCGCAGGATGCGCTTGAGCACCGGATGTGCCACCGCCCAGATGTCGATCTGCGGATCGAGCATGCGGCCCACGCCTTCGATGTTGAGCAGGGTCTTCTGCAGCAGGATCAGTTGCGGTTGCAGCGTGAGTTCGTAGCGGCGCGCGGTCTGGAACAGCTTGACCACCAGTTCCGCCAGCGAGATCTGGGAGAGCGGCCGCGTGAAATACGGCTCGCATACGGTGCGCACCGCGGCAGTGAGTTCATCGAGGCGCACGGTGGAAGGCATCCAGCCGGCGTCGACGTGCAGCTGTGCGATGCGCGCGTAGTCGCGCTCGAACAGCGCGATGAAATTCTGCGCCAGCCAGTACTGGTCCTCTTCCGGCAGCGAACCCATGATGCCGAAATCCAGCGCGATGAAGCGCGGTTCGCCGGGGCGCGCGGTGTCCACCCAGATGTTGCCGGGGTGCGCGTCGGCGTGGAAGAAGTTGTCGCGGAACACCTGTTCGTAGAACAGGCGCACGCCTTTCACCGCGAGCGCCTTGCGGTCCACGCCCGCGGCGTCGAGCGCGGCGATGTCGTCGCAACTGACGCCGTAGACACGCTCCAGGGTCAGCACGCGCGCGGCGGTGAGATCCCAATGCACGGCCGGCACGTACATGTCCACGCCGCTTTCGAAGTTGCGCCGAAGCAGGCTGGCGCTGGCGCCTTCGCGCTGCAGGTCCAGCTCGTTTTCCAGCATCTTCTCGACTTCGGCCACCACGTCGAGCGGGCGGATCTTGTCGGCGTTGGGATGCCAGCGCTGGGCCAGTTCGCCCAGCGAGCGCAGCAACTTCACGTCACGCTCGATCTGCCGGTCGATGCCCGGGCGCAGCACCTTCACCACCACGGCGCTGCCGTCATGCAGCGTGGCGGCGTGCACCTGCGCGATGGAGGCGGAGGCGAGCGGCGTTTCGTCGAAGGCGGCGTACAGCGTGGCGACCGGCGCCTTCAACTCCTGCTCGACGATGGCGCGCGCCTCGGCGCCGGGGAACGGCGGCACCTGGTCCTGCAATTGCGCGAGTTCATCGGCGATGTCGGCGGGAACCAGGTCCCGTCGCGTGGACAGCACCTGGCCGGCCTTCACGAAGATGGGGCCGAGGTCGGTGAGCGCCAGCCGCAGGCGTGCACCGCGCGAGAGGCCGTCCACATTGACGCGCGGCTTCGCCACCAGCGGGCGCACCAGCTTGAGCGGGCGGAACAGGTGGGCGGCGTCGACCAGTTCGTCCAGTCGATAGGCGAGCAGCACGGAGGCGACGCGCATCACGCGCGGTACGACCTTCAGGGGTGTCGTCACGCGGCCGGTCCTTTCTTCAGGCGCTGCTCGAGGCGGGCAAGGCGTGCTTCCAACCGCTCGCTGCGCTCGCGCAGATCGTCCACGCCGTCGAGAAAGCTTTCCACTTCGCCTGGCGCGGCGGCGACGCGAATCTCGTCGCGCAGCCAGTCGGCGGTGTCGGTGCTGAGGTGGCTCGCCGTTTCCCTGGCATGCGCGAGGCCCGTGCGTACGGCCTTGGCGAGCGGCACACCGAGCACTTCCCCGAAGGTGCGCGCGAAGGCTTCTTCGAAATCCGGCGCGAACTTGCTGGCGAGTTTTTCCAGGCGGCGCGCAAGATCGGCATCGCCGGCGATGTCCACCTTGCCCGGCGCCACGCCTTCGTCGTCGCGCTTCACCAGCATGCCCAGCAGGCTGCCCGGCGTGGCGGCGACGCGCAGATGGCTGCCTTCCCTGGCCGGTCCGACCTTCAGCCGATCGCCTTCCACCGTCACCGACAGCGCGAGCTCGGGGCCGCGCAGATGCAGCTGCACGCTGCGGCCATCGAGCGTGGACAGGCGCGTGACCGTTTCAGGATCCAGCGACAGCGTATGATTGAGCGCGGTTTCCAGCGCGCGGCCGGCAAGGGCGCGCAGCGGACGGGGCAGCAGGGAGCTTGGAGAGGCGGTCATGTCGCGATTGTAGCGGGTGAGGCGGTTTGCCTCGCGATGATGGTCAGCAACGCCGGCCGTTGTGGGAGCGCACCCTGTGCGCGACAACCAACCGGAGCAGGGTGATGGGATGCCCCTGTCGCGCACAGGGTGCGCTCCCACACGACCGCTGGCGCTCAGGCGGCGCCGGTGAAACCCAGTTGCCGCCATGCCTCGTACACCGCCACGGCGACGGTGTTGGAGAGGTTCAGGCTGCGGCTGTCGGGGCGCATGGGCAGGCGCAGGCGTTGCGCCTCGGGAATGGCGTCGAGCACCGGGCCGGGCAGGCCGGCGGTTTCGCAGCCGAACAGCAAGGCATCGCCTGCGGCGAAGCGGGCATCGACATGGGCGACGCGGCCGCGCGTCGAGAACGCAAACACACGTGGCTGGCCGATGCCCTCGAGGCAACTGGCGAGGTCGTCGTGCACGGCCAGCTGCGCATATTCGTGGTAGTCCAGGCCTGCGCGGCGCAGGCGGGCATCGTCCAGCTCGAATCCCAGGGGCCGGATCAGGTGCAACGTGGCGCCGGTGTTGGCGCACAACCTGATCACATTGCCAGTATTCGGCGGTATTTCCGGTCGGTAAAGGATGACATGCAGCATCCAGCCATTATCGGGTCTCTCCCGTGACCCGCCAAACGGTGCTCAGCCGTTGTTGGCCCGGGGGCAAACCACGCCGTCGGGCGGCAGCGCGCAGGCGACCGGGGTGGCGATCAGCTGGCCGGCGCTACCGGCGGCGGCGAGACGGATGGCGTCGGGCGAAGCATTCACCATGGCACCCAGCACGAGTCCACACACCAGCAGGCAGGCAACGAACAGGCCGCGCAGCATCAAGGCTTCGAATTTCATGATCATGTCTCCGATGAAAGTGGGTAAGTCCTGCACGGTAGATATGGCAAGCCCCGTGCCAACCCCCTGTTCACCTTCAAGTGACTGTGTTTGTTGGAAATTGGATGAGGCGTCCGGTGCATGTTGGCTGTCCGCGGACAGCGACCGGGCGCGGCCGGACAGCCGGGCGGACAGTCGTCCGGGCAGGTGTTCGGGCAAGTGTTCGGGCACTAAACCCCCTGCCATTGGTCATTTGCCAAAGCCCCGGAGCCATGGCTAGCCTCCGGTGTTCACAAGTCGAAACAACAGGAGTGTCGTGATGGCAAGAAAGCCCCTCGCCCTGCTCGTCGCAGGACTGCTCAGCGTCTCGACCGGCCTGCCGGTGATCGCTGCGCCCAACGCCGCGGTGGAATCCGCCGCCACCGCCGTTCCCGACATCGCCTACACCCGTTTCACCCTGCCCAATGGCCTGACCGTGGTGGTGCATGAGGACCACAAGGCGCCGGTGGTGGCGGTGAGCATCTGGTATCACGTGGGCTCGGCCGACGAGCCCAAGGGCAAGACCGGCTTCGCGCACCTGTTCGAGCACCTCATGTTCTCGGGCTCGGAAAACCACAAGGGCACCTACTTCCAGCCGTTCGAGCTGGCCGGCGCCACCGACATGAACGGCACCACCTGGTTCGACCGCACCAATTACTTCGAAACGGTGCCGACCACCGCGCTCGACATGGCGCTGTGGATGGAATCGGATCGCATGGGCCACCTGCTGGGCGCCATCGGCCAGAAGGAACTCGATACCCAGCGCGGCGTGGTGCAGAACGAAAAGCGCCAGGGTGAGAACCGCCCCTACGGCCGCGTGGACCAGAACATCCTGTCCAACACCTATCCGGGCAACCACCCGTACCAGCACGACACCATCGGCTCGATGGCCGACCTCAACGCGGCCTCGCTGGCCGACGTGAAGCAGTGGTTCCACGACTACTACGGCGCCGCCAACACCACCCTGGTGCTGGCCGGCGACATCACCGTCGCCGAAGCGAAGGCCAAGGCCGAGAAGTACTTTGGCGATATCCCCGCCGGCCCGCCGGTGCCGCGCCAGCAGGCGTGGATCACGCCGCTGTCCAAGTCCACGCGTGGCACGCAGCACGACCACGTGGCGCAGCCGCGCATCTATCGCACCTGGGTGGTGCCGCAGCTGGGCACGGACGATGCGATCCAGCTCGATCTCGCCTCCACCGTGCTCGGCGGTGGCAAGACCTCGCGCCTGTACCAGCGCCTGGTCTACCAGGACAAGCTGGTCGACGATGTGTCGGCGAGCATTTCGCCGTTCGCGCTGGCCAGCCAGTTCCAGATCCAGGCCGACGTGAAGGACGGCGTGGATCCGGCCAAGGTCGAGGCGGCGATCAACGACGAGCTGCAGAAATTCCTCGCCGACGGCCCGAATGCCGACGAACTGGAGCGCGCCAAGATCGGCAACCGCGCCGGCTTCGTGCGCGGCCTGGAGAAGGTCGGCGGCTTTGGCGGCAAGGCGGTGATCCTGGCCGAGGGCCAGGTCTACCGCGGTGATCCGGGCGCCTACAAGAAGGACCTGCAGCGCGCCGACGCCGCCACGCAGGCCGGCGTCAAGGCCGCTTCCGACAAATGGCTGAGCCATGGCGACTACCTGCTCACCGTGCTGCCCGCCGGCGACGACTTCAACGGCGAACAGGAAGACGCCAAGGTGGTCGCGCTCGGTCCGGTCGATGGCAAGCCGGTGCCGAAGATGCCTGCCAAGCAGGACTTCAGCGTGGCCAAGAGCCAACTCGACCGCAGCCAGGGCGTGCCCAAGGTGGCCACCTTCCCGGACTTGAGCTTCCCTGCGCTGGAGCGCGGCAAGCTCAAGAACGGCATCGAAGTCGTGCTGGCGCAGCGCCATACCGTGCCGGTGACGCACGTGCAGTTGCTGTTCAACGCGGGCTACGCCGCCGACCAGGGTCGCAAGCTCGGCACGGCCAGCTTCACCACCACGCTGATGAACGAGAGCACCAGGGATCTCGACTCGGTGGAAGTGGCCAAGCGCAAGCAGCGCCTCGGCGCGATCACCCGCATCGGTTGCGGACTCGACTCGTGCTCGGCATCGCTCAATGCGTTGAACGACCAGCTGCAGCCGTCGCTCGCGCTGTTCGCCGACATCGTGCGCAACCCCGCCTTCAAGAGCGAGGACATCGAGCGCGTGCGCGGCCAATGGCTGGCGGGCATCGCGCAGGAGAAGACCCAGCCCACCGCGCTGGCGCTGCGCACGTTGCCGCCGCTCATCTACGGCGCCAACCACGCCTATGGCATCCCGTTCACCGGCTCGGGCACGGAGGCGGCGATCAAGTCGATGCAGGCATCGGACCTCACGGCGTTCCAGCGTGACTGGCTGCGCCCCGACAACGTGAAGATCCTCGTTGCCGGCGATACCACGCTCCAGCAGATCATTCCGCAGCTCGAAGCCGCCTTCGGCGACTGGAAGGCGCCGTCCAGCGCCTTGCCGAAGAAGAACATCGCCACGGTGGCGGCGCAGCCCAAGCCGCGCGTGTTCCTGATCGACAAGCCGGATGCACCGCAGTCGCTGATCCTCGCCGGCCTGCTGGCGCCGTCCAGCAAGGCACCGAACGAGCTGGCCATCGACGTGGCCAACGGCGCGTTCGGCGGCAGCTTCACCTCGCGCCTCAACATGAACCTGCGCGAAGACAAGCGCTGGGCCTACGGCGCCTTCAGCTTCATGCGCGATGCGGTCGGCCAGCGTCCGTTCCTGATGTACGCGCCGGTGCAGACCGACAAGACCGCTGAGTCCGCCAACGAAGTGTTCAAGGAAGCCAGCGAAGTGGTGGGCGCGCGTCCGCTGACCGGGCAGGAGGTCGACAAGATCAAGGACTCCAACGTGCGTGGCCTGCCGGGCAGCTTCGAGACCAGTTCCGAAGTGCTGGGCGCGATGACCGAGATCGTGCAGTACGGCCGTCCGGACGACTACGTGCAGACGCTCAAGGCCCGTACCGAAGCGATCAACCAGTCCGATGCGGAGCAGGCGTTGAAGGAAATCATCAAGCCTTCGGCACTGACCTGGGTGATCGTGGGTGATCTCAAGAAGATCGAGCAGCCGGTGCGCGCGCTCAAGCTGGGCGAGATCCAGGTGATCGACGGCGACGGCAAGCCGGTACCGGCCAAGTAATCGTTGATGTCATAGGGGGACTGGTTCACGTCCCCGGGTTAGGATGGAGGCCGGGCGGGCAGCCGCCCGGCCTTCTATTTTTCCTGTCGCGGAGTCATCCATGCGCAAGACCCTGTTGTTGCTCGTTCCCATCGCGTTGCTCGGCGCCTGTACCTACGGCATCACGCTGGACGATGCCGGCAAGGGCGTTCGCACGGCCTGGACTGGCGATATGTCGTCGTGCCGTGACCTGGGCAAGGTCACCGTGTCGGTGATGGACCATGTCGGCCCGGTCAATCGCAATGACATCAAGGTGCGTGACGAACTGGAAGTCATGGCGCGCAACGAAGCGGCCAAGATGCATGCCGACACCATCAAGCCACTGAGCGAACCGACCGACGGCTCGCAGCCGTGGGGCGCCTACCAGTGCGGCAACGCGCAGCTGGCGCCGGCCCATCGCCAGGCAAGCCCCAACCAGCCGCCGCCGAACCAGGGCACCACGCCCGGCGGTTTCGAGACCTATCCGATCAAGGGCAACAACTGAGCCCGGCTGGCTTGCTGTAGGAGCGCACCCAGTGCGCGAAAAGCCAACGGAGCGCTGACGGCGAGGCCCCGCGGTCGCGCACTGGGTGCGCTCCTACACACTCGCACCGCCAAAGGCGCCCTCGTGGCGCCTTTTTCACGCGCGCGGGATGACGCTCTTGCAGGTCCTTGGCGCACGAGCCTAAAATACACATGTATATATTACATATATGTACTATTTGGGCCCGCGGCCATGAGCAGCTTCCTTCCCACCGAACAGCGATTGGCGATCACCCGCCAGCGGCATCCTGCGTTTCCGCGGGACCCGGCCGTGCTCGTTCGCCTCATCAAGCACATCTACAAACGCGTGCATGACGACGCCAATGCCATGCTGCGGCCCTACGGCATCAATCACCCGGAATACAACCTCCTGATGATGCTGTACGGCACCGAGGACTACACCATGCATCCCACCGAGCTGGCGGATGCGGCAGGGGAAAAGCTGGCCAACATCACGCGGCTCACCAACGGGCTGAGCGAGAAGGGCCTGATCGCGCGCAACGCCAGCGACGAGGATCGCCGCAAGGTGGCCCTGTCGCTGACGCCGGACGGCGTGGCCATGATCGAAGGATTTCTGCCGGACGTGTGCACCCTGCTGGAACGGCAGGTGGGCGACATGCAGCCGCGTGAAACGGCGCAGCTGGAGCGCCTGCTCAAGAAGTTCCTCGCGCAACTGGAGCGGCCATAGGTATGGCCGCGGTGCCCTCCGACGTATCCGCGAAACACCCGCTGCCGTGGCTGGGCGAGTTCCTCGCGACCGAACGCCAGGCCTGGATCTTCGTGTTCAAGTGCATGCTGGCGTTCTACATCGCCGCGTGGCTGTCGATGGTGTTCCAGCTGGAGCAACCCTCGACCACGATGATCACGGTGTCGATCGTGATGCATCCGCAAAGCGGCATGGTGCTCGCCAAGAGTTTCTACCGCGCCATTGGAACCTGCGCGGGCAGCCTGTGCGGCGTGCTGCTGATGTCGGCGTTTCCGCAGCAGCGCGAACTGTTCCTGGTGAGCCTGTCGTTGTGGGTGGGCCTATGCGCGGGGGGCGCCGTGCTGTACCGCAACTTCATGTCCTACGGCTTCGTGCTGGCCGGCTACACGGCTGCCATCGTGGCCTTGCCGGCCATCAGTAACCCGTACAACGTGTTCAATTCGGCCATGATGCGCGTGAGCGAGGTGATGCTCGGCATCATCGTGGCGGGCCTGGTCAGCGACGTGGTATTGCCCGAGCGCCTGCGCCAGGTGCTGCGCAACGCGGCGCGCTCGCACTATGCGCACTTCATCGAGTTCGCGCGCGGCAGCCTGGGCGGCGCCATTCCCCGCGCGAAGATGGAAGAGGCGCACCTGCGCTTCGTGCGCGCCGCCGTGCAGCTGGAAGACCTGCGTGCTTCCGTGATCTTCGAGGACCCCGAAGCACGCGCCCGCAGCAGTCGCATGCAGCTGCTCAACCTGCGTTACATGGCGGCTGCCACCAGCTTCCAGTCGCTGCACCACTTGATCAATCGCCTGCAGCGCAACAACCACCCGCGCACCGCAAGCGCGCTCATCAAGCTGTACGCGCCGGTGGGCCACGCGTTGTCGCCACCACCGACGGAAAGTGCCGCGCCGAAGTCGCTTGCCGCGCGGCTGGAGGCCTGCGAAACCACGCTGCCGCCATTGGCCGCCGAGTTGCGCGAAGGCCTGCGCCAGGACCCCGAGCTGCTGCTGGAGTTCGACAGCGGCACGACCCTGCTCTATCGCTTCGTCAGCGAGCTGCGCGACTTTGCGGCGCTGGAAGCGGCGCTGCGGGAAACGCAGGGCCGCCTGAAGGGTAGCGTGGAACGCGTGGACTTCAAGCGCGCCAACGATTACGCCGCGCCGCTGATCGCGGTGCTGCGCACCTTCCTCACCATGATCACGTTGAGCGTGTTCTGGCTGTGGTCGGGCTGGCCGTTCGGGCCGAGCGCCATGCTGCTGGCGACGATCTTCAGCGGCCTGCTGGCCACGTCGCCGTCGCCGCTGGCGGCCACGGCCAACACCTGGATCGGTTATGCGGTGGGCATGATCGCGGCGTACTTCGTGGTGTTCTGGCTGCTGCCCGGCAGTGACGGTTTCACCATGCTGGTGCTGGCGACGATGCCGTTCTTGCTGATCGGGCCGTACCTCACCACGCGCAACGCGACGCTGCCGGGCATCGGCGCGGGCTATACGCTGGGCTACGTGTACATCCTCGCGCTGCAGAACCCGATGGTGTACAGCCCGGAGCGTTTCTTCAACGATGCCATCGCCTCGTTGTTCGGCCTGATGATGAGCGGCGTGGCGTTCATGATCATTCCCACGGTGCTTGGCACCGAGTGGTTGCGCCGGCGCCAGCTGCAGCAGTTGCGCAGGCAGGTCTCGTACGCGGCCACCGCTCCCAGGGAAGGGCTGCTTTACCGCTTCGAGAGCGCCAATCGCGACCTGTTCCACCAGGTCGTGCAGTTCACCCAACCCAATAGCGCCCAGTCGCGCGGCCTGCTGGCCTGGGGCCTGGCCGTGCACGACACGGGCCGCGCGATCATCGAGCTGCGCCAGGACATCCGGCACGCCGACCTTCCGCCGCCCCTGTGCGAAGCGATACAGCACGCGGTCGATGCACTGGCGAGCCTTTATGACGCCCCCGACAAGCCGCGTTGGCAGGCGGCGGATCGCGCGGTCGACCATGCCATCACGCTGACCACGCAGACGCTGCCTCAGATGCGCGCCACCTGCCAGCCGGCGCTGGCGCACCTGCTGCAGTTGCGCACGGCCTTGCGCGACGACGAATCGGCGATCGCTCCCTACATCGTGAAGGCACCGGAGACTCCCCATGCCACGTGAAATCGCCCTTGCCGACGCGCTGGTGCCCAGCATCCTGCTGGTCTACCTGGGGTGCCTGCTGGTGTTGTGGGTGATCGACACCATCGTCGGCCGCTATGGCCTGTATCGCTACGTGTGGCATCCGTCGCTGTTTCGCGTTGCCATGTTCTTCGTGCTGTTCGGTGCAGTCGGCCTTCTGCTGTATCCCTGAGTGACCTACATGAAAATCCAGCCCCAAGCCTCGCTCCGATTCGCCATCACCGCCGTCGTCGTCATCGTGGCGCTGCTGCTGGGCCATGCCCTGTGGCGGCACTACATGTATTCGCCCTGGACGCGCGACGGTCGCGTGCGCGCGGAGGTGGTGCGCGTCGCGCCGGACGTGTCCGGCCTGGTGACGAAGGTGGCGGTGATCGACAACCAGGAAGTGAACAAGGGCGACGTGCTGTTCGAGATCGACCCCTTGCGCTTCCGCATCGCCTTGCAGCAGGCCGAGGCGAACCTCGATGCCGCGAAGGCGAGTGCGCGCGCGGCCGGCGCGAACATCGATGCCGTACTGGCCAGCGCCGCCGCGCGCAAGGCCGAATACGACATGCGCCAGGAGCAGGCCACGCGCCGCGAACAGCTGGCCGAGGTCGTGCCGAAGGAGGAGCGCACGGATGCCAAGTCCGCTGCCGAGACCGCGCGCGCGATCTGGCAGCAGGCGCAGGCCAGCGGCCACCAGGCCAATGCCGCGCGCGAGCAGGCCGAAGCCGCGGTGGTGCAGGCGCAGGTGGCGGTGGACCGCGCCAAGCTCGACCTGGAGCGCACCGAAGTGCGTGCCCCCGTCGACGGCTACGTGACCAACCTCGACGTGCGCGTGGGCGACTATGCCGCCACCGGTACGCCGCGCCTCGCGCTGATCGATCGCCACAGCTACTACATCTACGGCTACTTCGAGGAAACCAAGCTGCCGCACCTGCGCGTGGGCGATCCGGTGGATATCCGCCTGATGAGCGGTGGCACGCACCTCAAGGGACGCATCATCGGCGTGGCGCGCGGCATCACCGACCGCGACAACCCGACCGGCAAGGATCTGCTCGCCGACGTGAATCCCACCTTCAACTGGGTGCGGCTGGCGCAGCGCGTGCCGGTGCGCATCGCGATCGACGAGTCCAGCGCGCCCAGGGACGTGGTGCTGGCGGCGGGCATGACCGCCAGCATCGACGTGCAGCCGCGACGCGTACTGGACAAGCGCGAACACTGACGTTGCTTCATGCGCCGTTGCGCGAAAACGACGGCGCCGTCACGTCGGACATTGAAGGGTGCACATACCGCGCGTTCCACCCGGGGCGCCGGGTTGCCTTAACATGGCGCCCCATGAATCGATCCCTGCCCTCGCCGCGCGGCCTCGCCCGCCGATTGTTGTCACTGCGGCGCCGTCGCGGCCTGGATCTGTCCGGCCATCCGAACTTCGCCGTGCCGCCGGCGTCCATCACCACGCTGAGCGGGCCAGGCGCCTTCCGCGAGACGCTGCTGGCGATGATCGCGCAGGCCCAGCGGCGCATCGTGCTGGTCGCGCTGTACCTGCAGGACGATGACGCCGGACGCGAGGTGCTCGATGCGCTGTACGCGGCGCGCGCGGCGCGGCCATCGCTCGGCATCGAGGTCTACGTCGACTGGCACCGCGCGCGTCGGGGGTTGATCGGCAAGCGCGCCAGCGAAGGCAATGCGGCGATGTATCGCGACTATGCGCAGCGACTGGGCGAAGGCGTCGTCGTGCGCGGCGTGCCGGTGCAGACGCGCGAGCTGTTCGGCGTCTTGCACCTGAAGGGCTTCATCATCGACGACGCCGTGCTCTACAGCGGCGCGAGCCTCAACGACGTCTACCTCGCGAAGCACGAGCGCTACCGGCTGGATCGCTATCACCTGATCCGCCATCGCGGGCTGGCCGACAGCATGGTCGATTTCGTGGCCCGCCAGTTCCGCGACAGCGATGCCGTGCCGCGCTTCGATCGCCTGCCACTGCCTCGACCGCGCGACATGCAGGAACCGATCCGGCGCCTGCGCCAGTCACTGCAGCAGGCGCGCTACGGTGGCGCCGGCGAAACCCCCGGCGAGGGTGACGTCACGGTCATCCCGCTCGCGGGGTTCGGACGTGGCGACAACGCGCTCAACGACACCTTGCTGGGGCTGCTGCGCGAGGCACGCCAGCGCGTGATCCTGCTGACGCCGTACTTCAACCTGCCGCGGCCGGTGCGCGCGGCGATCGGCCAGCTGCTGCGCCGTGGCTGTCGCCTCGACATCATGGTGGGCGACAAGACCGCCAACGACTTCTACATACCGCCCGGGCAGCCGTTCAGTCGCATCGGCCTGTTGCCGTATCTCTACGAGAGCAACCTGCGCCGCTTCGCACGCCTGCACCAGGGCGCCATCGACAGCGGTCAGCTCAACCTGTGGCTATGGCGTGACCGGGACAACAGCTATCACCTCAAGGGCCTGTTCGTGGACGACGAATGGGCGGTGCTTACCGGCAACAACCTCAATCCCCGCGCGTGGGCGCTGGATCTGGAAAACGGCCTGCTGTTGCGTGATCCCTCGCGGCAACTGCACGAGCAACATGAAGCGGAGTGGCAGGCGCTGCGCCGTCATGCGACGCGCCTGGACCATTATCGCGACCTGCAGGGCGCGCGCAGCTATCCGCCCGAGGTGCGCAAACTGCTGAAGCGGCTGCGGCGGGTGCGGCTGGATCGGTTGATTGGGCGGTTGCTGTAACGCGCGTCATGCCATTGTAGGAGCGCACCCAGTGCGCGACCGCGGCGTGGCGGGTGCATCATGGTGTCATCGCGAGCGTCTGTCGCGCACTGGGTGCGCTCCTACAGGGGAGTGGGGCGCTCAGCCCGCCAGGCGCTCCAGCCGCATCGCCAGCCAGCGCGCGACATCCGGCCACTCGCTGTCGATCACGCTGTAGCACACGGTATGGCGCAGGCCGCCGTCGGGGCGGCGCTTGTGGTTGCGCAGCACGCCTTCGCGCTGCGCGCCAAGGCGCTCGATGGCGCGTTGCGAGTCGAGGTTGCGATGGTCGGTATGCAGTTCCACCGCCACGCAGCCCAGTGTCTCGAAGGCGTGCTGGAAAAGCAGGCGCTTGCAGGCCGTGTTGAGGTGGCTCTTCTGCCAGCGCCTGGCGTACCAGGTGTAGCCGATCGCCACGCGCGGCAGGTCCGGCGCGAAGTCGTAGTAGCGCGTGGTGCCGACGATCTCGCCACTGGTCTTTTCGCGCACCGCGAAGGGCAGCATGGCGCCGGTGGCCTGGCCCTTCAGTGCCTTGGCGATGTAGTCCGCCGCTTCTCCCGGCGCCGGTGCGCTGGTGAACCACAGGTTCCACAGCTCACCGTCGGCCGCCGCGGCTTCCAGTGCCGGCGCATGCGCGGCGGTGAGCGGTTCGAGCACGACGTGGTCGTCTTCCAGGCGAAGCGGGGTGAGCGTGGGCATGGCGGCTCCGGTATTCGGGGAGCGGTGATTTAAGCAGTCGCGCCGGTCGGACGACAGTGGCGGGCGGATGCATGCCGGCGCGCAGCCGATGTCCCACCGGCGATCGCAAGCTTCTCAGACTTCCTTCTCAG
This sequence comes from Dyella sp. EPa41, assembly GCF_016586165.1. Lineage (GTDB taxonomy): Bacteria > Pseudomonadota > Gammaproteobacteria > Xanthomonadales > Rhodanobacteraceae > Dyella. The sequence continues at coordinate 179,242 of NZ_BCPR01000001.1, forward strand.
ACTTTTCTGATGGGATGACATGGCATGCCCACCTAGACTTTCGCTCGTGTCGCGGTTGCCAGGGACTTCGTCGCATACCTGCCAGGAAGGCATGACACCCCGGTATCCGGCGAACCGCGTCACCCTGTTTCCCCTTGCGTGGACCCTGATGGCGCAGCGTTCCCGGGCCCGTTTGCCGGCAGGCGGCCCGATCCGGGTCGCCGGTTGGCGTGCCGGCGTGGCGTCAGGCGTCCAGATCGGGAATCAGCCGGCTTTCCAGGCGGGCGATGTGGTCTTTCAGCAGCAGCTTGCGCTTCTTCAGGCGGGTGATCTGCAGTTCGTCGCGGCTCATCGACGAGGCGAGATGCTCGATGGCGACGTCGAGATCGCGGTGCTCGACACGCAGTTCGGCCAGCAGGTGGGCGATTTCGGCTTGATCCTGAACCTGCATGACGTCGGGCGCGTGCTGGAAAGACAGCATGGAAGTCTACTCCTGCCGGACCCGGGACGCTCGGGCCGCTACAATGGGGGGCCGTTCCGCCCGATACCGTCATGTCCGCCGTCCAGCCCGACGCCATCCGCAAGCAGCACCATGAGGCCGCCAAGCTGGCCAAGCGCCTGCGTCATCAGGTCGGCCAGGTCGTGGCCGACTTCAACATGATCGAAGACGGCGACAAGGTGATGGTGTGCC
>NZ_BCPR01000002.1 GCF_016586165.1 Dyella sp. EPa41
GTGGCAACCGAAGGCAGCACCCCGCTCTCAAGAGAAAAACCGTGCAGACCGGCGCGAAAGGCTGTCGCCCACAGGGTGCGCTCCTGCAGAGGTAGGTGGCAGGGGCGATGGGGGCTACCCCTGCTTCTCCAGCCAGTCGGCGAGCTCGCCCATGTGGCGCACATCGACATCCGGCGCCCGCCCCAGCGCCCCGGGCCACGGATGCCCCGCGCGATTGATCCATGCCGTGCGCAACCCCGCGTCGCGCGCGCCGACCACATCCAACTCCGGGTCGTCGCCCACGTGCAGGATCTCGGCGGCGCTCAAGCCGAACCGCTCGGCGGCGGCAAGGAAGATGCGCGCGTCGGGCTTGGGCACGCCGGTATCGCGGGCGCATACGTGGTGCGCGAAGTGCGCGCGGATGCCGATGCGGTCGAGGTCGGCATTGCCGTTGGTGAGGCTGGCGATTGGCCAGCGGCCGGCAAGGCGCTGCAGCGCCGCCAGGCTTTCGGGGAAAAACTCCACGCTGTTGCGCGCGGAAAAGTAGATCTCCCACAACGCCTCCACCGGCGCCTCGTCGATGCCGCAGTGGGCAAAGGCGCGCTGGATGGTCAGGTGGCGCTGTGCGGTGAAGTCGTGGGCGAGGTCGGTGCGCTCGGCGGCGACCTCGGCGCGCAGCGCGCGCATGGCCGGGATGGGCCATGCGCGTGCCACGTCGGGATAGTGCTGGCGCAGGTACGCATCGACATCGCGGTCCGCGCGTTCCAGGGCCGGCAGTACCGGCCACAGGGTGTCGTCGAGGTCGAGCGTGATGGCGCGGATGCGCACGCCGCGAGCGATCAGTTGCCGCTGACCTTCAGTACCTGGTCAAGCTTCACCGTATCGTTGCTCAGGTGGTTCCAGTCCTTCAGCTGGGCCACGGTCACCGAGTACTTCTCGGCAATGATGGACAGCGTCTCGCCCTTGGCGACCTTGTGCGTTTCGCTGGCCGCGGCGGCCTTGCGCGATTCCACCGCCTGCTTGGCTTCCAGCGCGCGCTCCGAGGTCGGCGCGGTGGCCGAGGCCGAGGCGTAGGTCGCGCCCGGCGCGGCGAGCACCGGCGGGGCCGGGGTCGGTTCCACCTGCATCTTGATGCCGATCTCGGCGAGGATCTTCTCGCGGCGCGCCGTGTCGTTGGCGGCCAGTTCCGGCGCATCGGAGTACGGCACCAGCTGGTGCTGGCGGGCCAGCGCCTTCACCGTATCGGTGTGCAGGAATTCCATGAACTGCTGGATCAGCGCGGCCTTCGGGCTGTTCGCGTTGGTCACCAGGTACAGCGGGGTGTAGAGGATGTAGCTGCCGTCGGTGACGGTGGCGACGCTCGGGCGCACGCCGTTGACGCTCACCATCTTCACCTTGCCGTTGTTCGCCACGCCCGACAGCGTGGTCACGCCCAGCGCGTTCGGATCGAGCGTCACCGCCTCTTCCAGCTTGGCCGTGTTGACGTACAGGCGGGGCGCGGCCACCGGCTGGTTGCCGCGGCCGAAGATCAGGCGGCGCAGGCTGTATTCCACGCCGTCACCCGGGCTGGCCACGGCGTACAGGTTGATCGGCGCGTCCTTGCCGCCCACGTCCTTCCAGTTGGTGATCTTGCCGAAGTAGATGTCGTGCAGCTGCTTCACGGTGAGGTTGCCCGCCGGGTTCGACGGGTGGGTGATCATCGCCAGCGCGTCGTATGCCACCGGCATGAACTGCAGGTCGGTCTCGGTGCCACCGGCGCTGCCGCGCGCGCTGCCGGCCACGTCGGCCATGCCGTGGGCGACCGCATCAAGGCCCGAGGCGGTGTTGAACGGCTGGATGTCGATGCGGCCCTTGCCGCTCTTTTCCCAGGCCTTGGCCACGTCGTCGACCACGCCACGGGCGGTGGCGTAGTCGCCGCGCCAGGTCAGCGAGGGCAGCGCGGCGGCCTTGCTCGACTTGGCGGGCGTCTTGGTCTTGCCGGCGGCGAGTGCGCCGGTGGCCGCGCATGCGGTGAACAGCGCGACGATGAAAAGGCGGGAAATGCGTGATGACATGGCGGTTGGGAACCCCGAGTGCTGAAGGTGGATCCGCAGGCCGCCGTTCCGGGCGCGCGTGCAGGGACTGATGTAACCCGGGTATTTCAGCCAGCTCAGGGCCAAACATCAAGCTCGCGCGACGCCCTGACACCGGGAAAAACGCGATGCCGCGCACGATGTCTTCACATCGTTCATGGGCGGTTATTCGTCTCAGCGCGACCCATACGGTCGCACCTGCCATGCGACGATTCGGCGGGCTTTCGATCGTCCCCGACCGCGCGTGCTGCCGCTCACAGGCAAACTGCCAAGGGCTTCGTCATTCCGGCTGACGCCAGCATGACGAAGCCCCGATGGCTCAGCGGATATCCACGTAGCGCACACCCTCGTCGCCCGACACCACCAGCACCAGCTGGCGCGGATTCACGCCGGACAGCTTCTGCAGCGTGCGCATGTCGGGCACGCGCAGGTTGCCCACGCCGATCACGATGTCGTCGGGCTGCAGGCCGGCCTGCGCCGCGCGGCTGCCCGCACGCACCACGCTCACGCCCACGCCGGCAATGCCCTGGCTGCGCATGCTCTGCGAGAGCTCGCTGAAGGTCACGCCGGCCAGCCGCGGATCGAGCTTGGCGCCATCGACGGTGGCCAGCTTCTCGGGCGTCAACTTTGCGGTGACGTCCTTGCTGGCGCCGTTGCGCTGCACGGTCAGCTTCACGGTGGAGCCGATCGGCATCAGGCCCTCGGCATTGCGCAGCTCCTGCGCGCTGCGCAGCGGCTTGCCGTCGATCGCGGTGATCACGTCGCCCACCTCGATGCTGGCGCTGTCCGCCGCCGAGCCGCCGGTCACGCGCGTCACCACCACGCCCTTGGTGTCCTTCAGGCCCAGCACCTTGGCGATGCGCGGGGTGATGTCCTGCGCCTCCAGGCCCAGGTTGCCGCGATTGACCTTGCCGTGCGCGATCAGCTGCTGCATCACCTCGCCGGCCAGGTTGGTGGGGATGGCGAAGCCGATGCCCACGTTGCCGCCCGAGGGCGAGATGATCATGGTGTTGATGCCCACCAGCTCGCCGCGCAGGTTCACCAGCGCGCCGCCGGAGTTGCCCGGATTGATCGACGCGTCGGTCTGGATGTAGTTCTGGTAGCCGGTGCCGCCCAGGCCCGAGCGGCTCAGCGCGGACACGATGCCCGAGGTCACCGTCTGGCCCAGCCCGAACGGATCGCCCACCGCCACCACGAAGTCGCCCACGCGCAGCTTGCCGGAGTCGGCCATCGGCAGCGCCGCCAGGCCGGTCGCCTGGATCTGCACCACCGCCAGGTCGGTTTCCGGATCGGTGCCCACCAGCTTGCCCTTCACGTCGCGACCGTCCTGCAGGGTCACGGTGATGTCGTCGGCGCCGCCCACCACGTGGTTGTTGGTGAGCACGTAGCCCTTGGCCGCATCCACGATCACGCCCGAACCCAGGCTCTGCTCCACGCGCTCGCGCGGCGAACCCTGCAGGCCGAAGAACTGGCGGAACACCGGGTCTTCGAAGAACGGGTCGCGCACCTGCACCCGCGTCTTGGTGGAGATGTTCACCACCGCCGGCGTCACCTTCTCCAGCATCGGCGCCAACGAGGGCAGCGGTTGCCCGTCGACCACGGGCGGCAGCGCCGCCGCGTGTCCGGCAAGCGGCAGCGCGGCGGCGGCAACAAGACTCAAGGCAGCCCATCGGCGGGCAACACGAGCAAGCATGGAAGCTCCTTTTTCACTTTGAAACGGCGGTCGTTCGACTCGCAACGCGGCGCGCGGTTCCTCAAGGTCGCAACGCTTTGCTCCGTTGCCTACCGCGGTGCCCAACGGGCTCCAAGGATGCGTTCGCAGCAAGCTTGGGAACAGGAACGAAGAACGCGTGGAAAGACTTTACAACCAACCATCCGAGGGGTAACTTTCTCTTCCGTTCGCGACCACAACATCTTGTGTGACGACGCTGGTAATAAACCCAAGAGCTGGTGTCAGGGGATGCGGCCTTGGGGGAGTTGTCGAAGGTCAGGCAGGGAGCGCAGAGGTCGGGCAGTGTGCTGGCTATGTGGTTTCTCAGGCACATGACTGACGCGAGCGGCAAAGCCGAATAAAACAAGAAACCAACACGGGGCCGAAAGGCCGAACCGGGAGGTCAGGAAGCCGATGAGCACCATGCGTGCACCAGCCGTAAATCGCGACACCACCATTCCGCTGCAGCCGGCGTCGTACGACATCTGGGACAAGAAGTACCGCCTGAAGGCGAAGTCCGGCGAGCCGGTCGACGGCAGCGTCGACGAAACCTACCAGCGCGTCGCCCGCGCCCTGTCCGAGGTGGAAACCACCCCCGAGCTGCGCGAGCACTGGAACGAACGCTTCCTGTGGGCGCTGCGCCGTGGCGCCATCCCCGCGGGTCGCATCACCTCCAACGCGGGCGCGCTGGAGCACAAGCCGGCCACCTCCACCATCAATTGCACGGTGTCGGGCACCATCCGCGACTCCATGGACGACATCCTGGAGAAGGTGCACGAGGCCGGCCTCACGCTGAAGGCCGGCTGCGGCATCGGCTATGAGTTCAGCACGCTGCGTCCGCGCGGCGCGTACGTGTCGGGCGCGGGTGCCTACACCTCCGGCCCGCTGTCCTTCATGGATATCTACGACAAGATGTGCTTCACCGTCTCGTCCGCCGGCGGCCGCCGCGGCGCGCAGATGGGCACGTTCGACGTCAGCCATCCCGACGTGAAGGAATTCATCCGCGCCAAGCGCGAAGACGGCCGCCTGCGCCAGTTCAACCTGTCCCTGCTCATCACCGACGGCTTCATGCAGGCGGTGGAGCACGACCAGGACTGGCCGATGGTGTTCCCCGTGCACGTCAAGGAACAGGACGAGATCGACCTCAACGACCCCAGCAAGGTCGTGTGGCGCGAGTGGCCCACCCACGAAAACTACGTGGAGCGCGAAGACGGCCTGGTGGCCTGCAAGATCTACGGCCACATCCGCGCGCGGCACCTGTGGGACATGATCATGGTGTCCACCTACGACTTCGCCGAGCCGGGCTTCATCCTGATCGACAAGGTCAACGAGATGAACAACAACTGGTGGTGCGAGCACATCCGCGCCACCAACCCCTGCGGCGAGCAGCCCCTGCCGCCGTACGGATCGTGCCTGCTGGGTTCGGTCAACCTCACCACCTTCGTGCGCGACCCGTTCGGCCCCAAGGCCCGTTTCGACTGGGACGAATACCGCGAAGTGGTCAAGGTGTTCACCCGCATGCTCGACAACGTGGTGGAGATCAACGGCCTGCCGCTCGAGCAGCAGCGCAACGAGATCCTCTCCAAGCGCCGCCACGGCATGGGCTTCCTGGGCCTGGGCACCACGCTCACCATGCTCAAGATGCGCTACGGCTCGGCCGAATCCGTCAGCTTCACCGAGGACGTCTCCCGCGAGATGGCCGTGGCCGGCTGGGAAGTCGCCCTCGACCTCGCCAGGGAGAAGGGCCCGGCGCCGGTGCTCACCCGTGACTACACCGTCACCGGCGACATGCTGCGCAAGCGCCCCGAGATGGCCACCGACGGCTACAAGGTCGGCGACACCATCCCCGGCCGCGTGCTGCACGCCAAGTACAGCCGCTACATGCAGCGCGTGGCCGAAGTGGCCCCCAACCTGGTGGCCGAGCTCGCCGAAACCGGCGCGCGCTTCACCCACCACAGCTCGATCGCCCCCACCGGCACCATCTCGCTCTCGCTGGCCAACAACGCCAGCAACGGCATCGAGCCCAGCTTTGCCCATCACTACTCGCGCAACGTGATCCGCGAGGGCCGCAAGACCAAGGAAAAGGTGGAGGTCTACAGCTACGAGCTGCTGGCCTACCGCGCGCTCATCAACGCCGACGCGCTGCCGTTCTCCGACGACCCGAAGTCCAAGCTGCCGGAATACTTCGTGGCCGCCGACGACATCTCGCCCAAGGAGCACGTCGACATCCAGGCTGCCGCGCAGCGCTGGGTCGATTCGTCCATCTCCAAGACGGCCAACGTCCCCACCGACTACCCCTACGAAGACTTCAAGGACATCTACTTCTACGCTTACAAGCAGGGCCTCAAGGGCTGCACCACCTTCCGATTCAACCCCGCCGCGTTCCAGGGCGTGCTGGTGAAGGAAGCCGATCTTGAGAGCACCCTCTACCGCTTCGAATTGGAAGACGGTAGCGTTGTGGAACTGAAAGGCAACGAAGAAGTGGAGTACGACGGCGAAATGCACACGGCCGCCAATTTGTTCGATGCCTTGAAGGAAGGGTATTACGGAAAGTTCTAATATCGTCGCCGGGACCTGGTGCTCAGGTTCCGGCACGCTTGCAGGAGTCGTTCCGGATGCCTAGAGGCAAGGCTCACTACAAGATCCAAATCCACGTCGGAGGGGATTACCCGCATGTCTATCGATACTGATTTCGAAGTGAAAGAAGAAGCCATCCAGGTTGTTGACGCGCCGGTGGAGGTTCCCGTGGTCGAAGTGACCCCGGCCGCCCCCAAGAAGGCCCGTGCCAAGAAGAAGTCGGCCGCGGCCAAGAAGGCAGCTCCGGCCAAGAAGGCTGCCGCCAAAAAGGCGGTCAAGAAGGCCGGTGCCAAGAAGACGGCGAAGAAGGCCGTGAAAAAGGCCGCCGCCAAGAAGGTCGCCAAGAAGGCGGTGAAGAAGGCTGCCGTCAAGAAGGTCGCCAAGAAGGCTGCGGCCAAGAAGGGCGCTCGCAAGGTCGCCAAGAAGGCCGCCGCCAAGAAGCGCGTGGTGAAGAAGGCCGCCGCCAAGAAGGTCGCCCGCAAGGTCGCCAAGAAGGCCGTGCGCAAGTCGGCCGCCAAGAAGGTTGCTCGCAAGGTCAGCAGCAAGAAGACGGCCAAGAAGGCCGCAGTCAAGAAGACGGCCCGTAAGGCCGCCGGTAAGAAGGCCGCCAAGGCGGTCAAGAGGTCCACTGCCAGCAAGAAGGCAGGCGTGAAGAAGGCCGTGCGCAAGCCGGCCAAGAAAGCCGCCCGCCGCAAGTAAGTTGTAATCCGGTCCGGCCCGGCGACCAACGCCGGGCCGGATTGTTTCCAGCGACGCGCGCCGCCAGGACGTCGCTACCAAACCCAGGACACGGACGCCTTCGTTAAGGCCGTCATTCCGGCGCAGGCCGGAATCCAGCGCCTCAAGGCCCCAACCCCGCGCCAGGCCCCAGCCCCTAAAGCTGTTGGAAACCCAGGCCCGGACCCCAAGGTTCTGTTAGCGCCCCTCAAGACTCGAAAAGAAGCACACACCATGGCGATCAAGATCGAAAAGAAGATCAAGGGCTACAACGTCGTCAAGCCCGAGGACAAGGCCGCCGCGCCCGTCGCAACCCCTGCCGCGCCGGCCGCCAAAGAGGCGCCCAAGGCAGAAGTCATCCAGATGCACGAGAGCCTGGAGCGCCCCGAAACGCTCATCGGCTCCACCTACAAGATCAAGTCACCGCTGTTCGAGCACGCGTTGTACGTCACCGTCAACGACATCGTGCTCAACGCCGGCACCCAGTACGAACAGCGCCGCCCCTTCGAGATCTTCATCAACTCGAAGAACATGGACCACTTCCAGTGGATCGTGGCGCTCACCCGCATCATCTCCGCCGTGTTCCGCAAGGGCGGCGACGTCACCTTCCTGGTGGAAGAGATGAAGGCCGTGTTCGACCCGCGCGGCGGCTACTTCAAGGCCGGCGGCGTCTACATGCCCAGCATCGTCGCCGAGATCGGCGCGGTGATCGAGCAGCACATGAAGACCATCGGCCTCATCCACGACCCGGAGATGGACGAGAGCACCCGCAAGCTCATCGCCGAAAAGCGCGCGGCCTATGAAGCCGCCACCAACCCCAAGAAATCCGCCCCGGCCGCCGAAGCCAGCACCGAGCCCACCAACGCCAACGGCTTCCCGCCCGGCGCCACCCTCTGCGCCAAGTGCAACACCCAGGCGCTGGTACTGATGGACGGCTGCCAGACTTGCTTGAATTGTGGGTATAGCAAGTGCGGGTGAGGTAGCCTCACCGCGAAATGAGACGAGGCGGCAGCGATGCCGCCTTTTTTTTACAGGCCAGCCATTCGCTTCCGGCCTGAGTCGGATCGTTCGACTGGCTTACACCGATCGCTTCGATCGACAACTTCAGAATGTTCTTGGGGGAATAGAATGAAACGCTTTGCTTTAGGTGTTGCTGCCCTAATCTTCACTCATGCCGTTTTGGCAGAAGACCCAAGTGCAAACGATTGGAAGCGGTCCACGGTCTTCGTCACAGGCGTTGCCGACATTGACGCAAAAGGCAACGTTCAGCATATCGAACTCTTGCCCGACGAGAACAAGGACACCAAGGTGCTCTCAGAAGAGCTCGCGCCACTTGCCAAGTCCACTATGTCCCATTGGGCATTCGAACCAGCGACCGCAGATGGCAACCCGGTGCCAGGTCGCACCTTCCTGCATGGCGTTTTCGAATTCCACGAGGAAGGAAGCAGTTACAAGGCTCGTCTTGCCTTCATTGGCAATGGTCCGCGAATCTACAAGGCGGTAGCGCCGAAGTATCCGAAAACCAAGATATCCGATCGCGTAGAGGCGACCTTGTACATGCTTGCGCTGGTACAGCCGGATGGCAGCATTACAGATATTCATCTTGAGTCAGCACAAAGCACGGGTAAGAGACGGGTTGCCGAGTTTGTTGAAGTCGCCATGATGGCCATGAAATCCTGGCGTGCTGAGCCGGAGACGGTCGATGGGCATCCCATGAGAACTTGGGTTCGCCTCCCGATAACGTTCAACCTGGGCGATCCCCTCAGTGGGCGCCGACACGCCCCTGAGCTTGAACGGTCCGTCGATTCACCTGGGGAACCTCCCACGTCCTCGTCAGGGGATCTGGCCCTGGCGCTCGATAGCCGCATCAAGATTCGTCCTCAAACGCCCTGACGGCGGGGCCAAAAAGGGGGCAGGGTGCCCCCTTTTAATAGAAAGGTACGCTGGCCCCTTTTCGTTGCTCCTGGCACCCTGGCCGAGATCGGCGCGGTCATCGAGCAGCACATGAAGACCATCGGCCTGATCCACGACCCGGAGATGGACGAGAGCACCCGCAAGCTCATCGCCGAAAAGCGCGCGGCCTACGAGGCCGCCACCAACCCCAAGAAGTCCGCCCCGGCTGCCGAAGCCAGCGCCGAGCCCACCAACGCCAACGGCTTCCCGCCCGGCGCCACCCTCTGCGCCAAGTGCAACACCCAGGCGCTGGTACTGATGGACGGCTGCCAGACTTGCTTGAATTGTGGGTATAGCAAGTGCGGTTAAAGTTCTGCGCGTAAGTGCCGATCAGTAAAAGGGCGGCAGCAATGCCGCCCTATATTTTTGTCCGGTACTTTCTGCTCGAATGTAGGGATTGACGTCAAATGAAGGACTTCAAAGCTGGCGGAGATATAAACGTCGGTGGCGATGTGTATATCTATGACAATTCGACGCAGCACAAACTTCTAATCACCTGCACCGATAGACAGCTATACGAAGAGCGATTGCATCGCACTGCAATTTTGAGCGACGAGCGCAAACGCAAGTGGAAGCGTCTTGGGCTGGCGTGGCTGATTGTTGGAAGTGGATTTGCTGCGGGAGCCATTTGGCTACAGGCGATCGGACAGGGGGCGTTCTCGACCCTACTTCTCGGACTTGGCGGTCTAACTCTTGCCGCAGCCTCCGTCAAAGTAATTGACGAGCCGACCGTGTTTGAGCGGCGTCAGCTACAAGCGCTTCAAGAAATATCATTCATCTTGAAAGAGCGTGGCCTGGAATGAACTGCCGATTGGTGCCTGCCCATCGAATAGGGTACTGGGTCGCAGCTTGAGTAAAAGATAAATGTCCTTGGCAAACGGGGTCAGGTTTACTTCTTTTGTATACATAAGTTAACCTCGTCCCGTTTGCTGCTGGCCATTCGCTTCCGATCCGAGTCGGATGATTCGATTGGTTTAAGCTGATCGCATCGAGCGACAAATTAGAGCGTTTTTGGGGGGGGCGGAATGAAACGCTTTGCTTTAGGTGTTGCTGCCCTGGTCCTCACTCATGCCGTTTTGGCAGAAAGCCCAAGTGCAAACGATTGGAAGCGGTCCTCGCTGTTTGTTACTGGCCTTGCCGACATTGACGCACAAGGCAATGTTCAGCATATCGATCTCTTGCCGGATGAGGACAAGGACAGCAAGGCGCTCTCGGAAGAGCTCGCGCCGCTGGCCAAGTCCACCATGTCCCATTGGGAATTCGAACCAGCGACCGAAAACGGCAAGCCGGCGGCAGGTCGCACCTTCCTGCATGGCGTTTTCGAGTTCCACGAGGAAGGAAGTAGTTACAAGGCTCGTCTTGCCTTCATTGGTAATGGTCCGCAAATCTACAAGCCGGTGGCGCCGAGATATCCGAAAAGCATGATCGCCGATGGTGTTCAGGCCACTTTGAACATGATCGTGCGGGTACAGCCGGATGGCAGCATTACAGACATTCACCTTGAGTCAGCACAAAGCACGCGTAAGAGACGGGTTGCCGAGTTCGTTCAAGCCGCCATGGTGGCCATGAAATCCTGGCGTGCTGAGCCGGAGATGGTCGATGGACATCCCGCGAGCACTTGGGTTCGCGTCCCGATATCGTTCAACCTGCGAGATACCGTCAGCGGGCGCAGATACGCTCCTGAGCTTGAACAGTCCATCGATTCGCCCGCAGAACCTCCCGCGTCCTCTACAGGCGATCTGGCCCTGGCGCTCGATAGCCGCATCAAGATTCGCCCTCAGACGCCCTGATGGCGAGGCTAAAAAGGGGACAGGGTGCCCTTTTTAAGAGAGGCACTCTGGCCCCTTTTGCGTTGCTCCCAGCATCCTGGCTGAGATCGATGCGGTGATCGAGCAGCACATGAAGACCATCGGCCTGATCCACGACCCGGAGATGGACGAGAGCACCCGCAAGCTCATCGCCGAAAAGCGCGCGGCCTACGAGGCCGCCACCAACCCCAAGAAGTCCGCCCCGGCTGCCGAAGCCAGCGCCGAGCCCACCAACGCCAACGGCTTCCCGCCCGGGGCCACCCTCTGCGCCAAGTACAACACCCAGGCGCTGGTGCTGATGGACGGCTGCTAGACTTGCTTGAATTGTGGGTATAGCAAGTGCGGGTGACGTGCGCCTGACTCGAAATCAGGCGTATGTGCAAACGTAACGTGGATTTGAATTTCGCCATATTGGTCAATGAAATCAAAGGGCTACGCTGCAAGAGCGTGGTCCTTTTTCTTTGCTCCCACGCGGTCGATTTTCACTATGTACGGTTCGTGTACGGGATGCAGCCTATGGCTAAAGTCTAGTGGGCGGCGTTTCGAGTTGACGCCGGGCTTTCGCACTTGAATCATTTGAGCAGGACCTCAGGGGAAGAGCCATGTTCGAAGATGCAAAGCCGCAGATCGAAAACATTGTTGCCTTAGTCGCGTTGTGCCCGGATAAGCTCCAGGAGAAATGCTTCGAACTGCTCTTAACTAGCTACCTTCAAAGCCTGTCTCCAAGCAGGCCAGCGGCTAATCCAGCCAGCGTCACACCCGCTCCTGCTCTAGCTCCTCATGAAGCGCCCTCCAACGCAGGAGCGTCTGCGACGATTCCGGACGCAATCAAAACGCGCTTCAACTCGCTCGTCAGCAGAACCAAGGTCAACGGCGCAAAAGCAGCCGATCTTTTCGACTTCAACGTCGATCCATTTACCTTTCATGCGTTGTCAGTGCCGGGCTCCTCGACCACAGAGAAGATGAGGAATGTCGCGCTCTTGCTCGCGCTTAAGGGATATCTCATCTCGGCAAGTTGGGTTGCGGACTGGAAGGAGTTTCGCGCCACATGCATTGATCACAGTTGCTGGGATCAAGGCAACGTGGCAAAAACCATGAAGCACAAGTGGTTCAAAGTCGCATCCTCAGCAACAGATATCAGCCTCACTGGGGAAGGGATCAAGGCAGCCGAAGGGTGCTTCACTAAGTTGGCAAGCGGCCCCGATGACGCCAGTGCATGATGCCGACTAGCGAAGATTTGGAATCCTTCCATGAGCGTGCATGCAGTCTGCACACACAGCTCGGCACCAATCACAATTTCGCCCGCGTTGACCAATCGGCTGCACTTGCAGAGGCTGCGAGAGACTGGCTGAAAATCTCGGCGGCGCTGAAGGAGGCAGTAGATGGATTCCTTCCCGCGCTCGAACAGTTCGACAGCATCATGGCAGAGGTGTTGAAGGCGACGAAGCAACGCACTCGGGCGAGTGTATTCCGCAAACACCTTGAACCTTTCAAGTCCGTCTTCATGGACTCCGTCGTTGTTCCTCTAATGAGGTACGAGGGCAGCCCGTCGCAAGCCGCTGCACGTCAACTGGAAGGCGTATTCGCCGGCTTAGTCAGCACAGACGAAGAACAGTACATTTCCGAAGCTGCAAGGTGCTCTTCAGTCCGATGCCACAGGGCAGCAATCGTGATGTTGTGGGCAGCTGCAATTGCTCGAATTCATGCCGAAATCCAAAACGTTGGGTTTGCGGCCTACAACGCAGCCGCAGCCGCATCAGTGAAAAAGAAAGGCAGTCCCTTCAACCGCATCCAGAACTCAATCAACGTTGCGAGCTTGGCGGACCTTCAACTAGGCCGCGACTTCGACCTCATCGCGGTGGGCATGGAGCTATGGGGATATGACAGCCAGACCTTTGACGAACTAAATCGTTGCTTGAACATAAGAAATGCTGCTGCTCATCCAGGATCGTTTGAGCCAACGAGCTTGGATGTCCGACAATTTGCCGAAAAGATTAAGCGCTTCATTTTTGAGTTTTTTGCAACGAAAAGGAAGATTTGAAAAAAGGACGGAGGTAGTTAAGTCCGCCTAACTACCTCTGTCCCTTTACCCTGAAGGGACAGAACTTCGCCGTCTAGGATTCTCGGACACGGTGCAGCGCCTGACCTGCAACGGTGCTTTGGATTGAAAGTTGATGCGCGGCAGCCACAAGTTATCTCCAAACCATCCAAATGGGCGCATTGATACGAGGGGCAAGCTCAATGGCCTCGCTCACAACTTTGTCCCTTGCCTCCAAGACTTTCAACGCCAGCGCCTTCGTTTCCGCCTCAGAGACGCCATTCAGTCGCGCGGCGGACACTTCGCTCTCCGCCTTCTTAGCTACATTCATGTAGTGCCTAAGGCTCGGAAAATAGATGGCGATGAGCGCACTAACTCGGAAATTTTCGTCGGGCAATTTCTCTTCCGTGAGCGTCTTGATCTGCGCAAACATTGCCTCGCGCTTGGACGGGTCGCGCTCGGCAATTTCCAAACAATCGGCCATGCGACGAAGGCGGTGATTTGCGCGACGCATAATCGTCACTACTTCTTCCAGCTTTGCGCGCCTGAGCTGGCGCTCAGACGCGCGGAGGTTGAAAGTGGAGGTGGCCAGTGCAGCTGCCACACCGCTAGAAAGAATAGTAAGGAGACTACTAATGACGACGTTCATGTTTCCCCCCAGCTTGGTACTCTTGTTTAAGGACTAAGCCCGCAATTATGACGCCGTTACCTATTTCCAAAACTTCCAAAGCGGCGCATTTACGGTAGGCCCCAGCTCAATTGCTGCGCGGTAAACCCCTTGGTGGCATGCGGTCAAAGCCTCAAACTGCTTAACCTGTTTAGCCATCCCTGCCGCGCCAGTTGCAGCCCAACCGGCTCGCGCCGCAGCGTCAAATTTTGGCTTCAGCGTTGGAAAGTAAATGGCGATGAGTGCCACCACTTTTTCATGAGCAATGTCGTTCTCACGAGCGCTTTCGGCCATGAAATCTTGATAGGCCTTGAGGTCTGCAGGGCCGGCCAATGCTTGGTTGGCCAGTCTCGTCATTCCCGCGAAACGGGCATGTTGCTTATGCAAGAGGCCGCAGAGAAGCTCAAGCTTCTCACGTTTAACCGAACGCTCCTGCTGGCGAGCATTGAGCAAGAAGGTGACGAAACCCGAAGCGAGGCTGCTTGTCACCACGGTTACGGCGGTTGTGGCCCAGTCCATTGACACTACCCCTTTGTGTTTGTTCCCAAGTTGTTAGCGGAAACTGGGGTCAGAGTGTACTTTTCAAGAAAGTCGACTCTGCACCCTCACTTTGGTGGTCGCCGTCCCTGTGGATAGTTGCCGATTCGGCTGCCTGCGATAAGAGCAATGCAAACAGTTGCGCGCGAAAGCGGACGCTAACGAGTAGCAGACTTGCCCAGTACAGCCCGACGATGGCCATGCCAAGGAAGAACTCAGGCCACGTGGGTTGGGGTGGCCAGTGGAGATCTTTGAACTGTAGGTAGAGCACCGCCGCCACTGGAAGCGCACCAAGCTTCTCAAGCCCGCCCGAAATGAGTGGATGTTTGTCCTTCAGGCGCTCATGTCGCTGTGAGGCGTACTGCGCCATTGCCTCCAGCCGTCCCTTGGGAAAGGAGGTGAGCCATGCGATCAGTTGCTGGTAATGGTAAAGATCAAAGTCGAGCTGGTCGGCAAACTCACGCCGCTCTGACGCAAAGCTGGGCAGCCTCCATTGCCGCCAATGACCACGCGGCGCGATCGCGAGAATCAACCCGCCGACTTCCACAATCAGCATCACGGCTGTGAAGATCAGCGCAATCTTGGAACTAGGGAATAGCTTGGCCGCAAGCAGGCCAGTAAACCCCGCGCCGAAACCTAGGATGTAGCCCCATCGCTGACGCGTGCTCGGTGTGACCGACAAACTTTCGTGGTCAGGCAGCGCATCAATGCGCGCATTCAGTGCAGCAAAGGTCAATGTCGCCGGTTCCATAGCTCTCCCCTTGTTTAAACAAGGATAGAGCGGCCGGTCGCGCCCCGCCAGAAGGCCACTAGAAGGCCTATCTTTCTGAGGTTGGATCGTGAACAACGGGAGCGGCGCTGACTAAATCCCCGAACTACCCCTGTCCCCTTAAGCTTGCTCTTCGCCCCACCGCCTATATGGTGAGAGGCATTCTGCCCCTCCTTTGCCAGCCTTTTTGGATCGCAGGCCGTCTGTCGAATTGTGACGTCGCCTAGCAAATATTCCGTTCAAGATTTCTTTCCGCTGCCGACGCCCCATTTTCGAGGGCCCACCCCGAGTGATTTCATGATTGGCAATCAGTGCGCAAGGCGCTGGCATGACTTTGGCGGAGGACTTCTATGGATGACCAACAATTGAAGTGGACACGCAAGCTGGGGAACGTTGTTGAAAAAGCTTTGCCGTTTGTACTGACAGCCGCTGTAATCTGTGCCTTGCTCGGGCTTGAGTGGCTTACGTTTGATAACGGGCGTTCCAGGTACTTCTTTCTTTTCATCGCGGCTTTGAGTGTTGCATGGGGCTTGCTTCTGACAGTCGAGAAGGTGCGGCGATTAAATGCTTTGCCTGATACGAAGCGACCAGCAGCAAGGGCGCGAACGAGATTTCGCTCGGAAGCACTTGCCGCGATGGCCATCATCTCTTTCCTCGGCCTGTTCTTCCGCGCTGGCTTTGATCACGACATCGCAAACTATCCAGCGAGATTGGGCTATTTGAATCAAGCGGCTAATGAACTCTCTCGGATCCTCCCGGAGGACCAGTGCGCCAAAAGACCGGATTCGGGCACTTGCAATCGGGTCTGGAGTTCACTGCATGGGCTTCAACGCGCCATCGGTTCCGCGAAGGAGTCCGACGTCTATCAACTCATGGAATCCGCAAATCGAGCGTTGGATGAGACTTTGCAGCGATCGGTATCGCTGGATCAGGAAACCATTCGAGTGGTTCAGGGAAACCTGAATGACGCGGTCATCGATGAGCGGAGGCTGTCAATTCTGTTCGAGGCCTTGCAGCTCTTTGCCATCACCTTCGCCGTTTCAGCTATTTCGAGGAAGCTGGCGTTGGCATGGATTGATCATAGAGAAATGATGGCTAAAACCGCCTAGTTTTTGGATACCAAAACAGGGGCAGGGTGCGCTTCTTAGGAAAGTTCACTCTGCCCCTTGTTTTGTTGGCTACTGCACGCTGGTCAGCTATTCCAACTAGTAATGAGCCGCCAAACAACAATACAGGCGGCAATGACTAGTCCTGCTGTCTGAAGCTTGCGATTTTTCGTGCCGGTGCTAAACGCGCATAGCGTCATGACAAGAACGAGCCACAATGGCACACACATGGCCAGGTTCATCGGTGATTACGCAAAGAAGTAACTGCAGCCGACCGTCCCGACGAGGCTGCCAATCCAGCCACCAACGCCAATGCCCGCCCCGGTGCCGAACCCCAGGGTTCCGTATGCACCGATTACACCGCCAATCGCTGCGCCAGCAATGGATGTTCCCGCTTGGCAAATTTCCACATTGCTGCCGCCTGACACCTGCGCAATTTCATCCGTCGTTAACTCTTGCATGGGTAGTGCTCCTTTTTGGGTGGAACGACGAAAGTCCTCCATCAAGGCACGGTAGGCAATCAGACAATTCTGAAAGAATGTAAAACAGGGCTAAGAGCCGACTGCTAAACGGTGCTCTCTGTCCTCTCTCTCGAAAGACGCACAACCCTATGTGCGAAGCCACGACACCGCCCCGGCCAGTATCACCGCACGCGTCATCTTCCATTAGACGGACGTCCATCCCGTCGAAATCCGACAGACGGTGCGAACGCCAGTCGTTAGCTTCGGACGGTCACTCGCGTCGTCGTTTGCAAAACCTCGCCAGTGACCATGACACCAAGTCATGAGGCGCGAGCCGTGAGTGCTGGAAACACTCACGACCCGCTAACCATCACCAACTGACTGGAAGTTGATCATGGCTACCCACGATCATACGGTACGCATTCGCCCGTCTGTTCCCGCTGACGGCACCCTCACTCCTCCCGCTGGCGCCCCGCCACACACACGTGTGGCATGGCCCGAAACCCTGCGCCATGGCACGCGCGGTGACATCGCCCTGGCGCTGCTTGCCCTGACCCGCCTGCGTATCGACAGCGAGCGCTGCCGCATCGCGCAGGCCCAAGGTATTCCCGGCAGGCCGCTGCGGTGGCCGCTTTCCATGGCGGAAGCCACCCGCCTCGGCACGGCCATCCACTGCCTCCAGCAGTACGCCAGCCTGCTCGGCCACGAGCCCCGAGTGAACCCACCCCACGTCCGATGATCGCCCTTGCGGCGCATCGGCCAGCATGGCGATGCGCCGCTCCCAGGCGATCACCGACAAAGCCACCAGGCATTCACTGACACGGAGCGCTGTAAGCGCCTATCCGCTACGCGGCCGTGCCCGACAGGGAAGACAACCCATGGAACTGATCCAACTCACCCCGCACCTGGACGTGGACCCCTCGCAACCACTGCGAACCCCCGGCGAAATCCTGCTGCACGCCTACCTGATCCCCCAAGCCCTCAACCCCGCCCGACTCGCCCGCCGCACCGGCATCCCCGCCCATCACCTCAAAGCCTTCCTCAACGGCACCCGCCCCATCGCCCCCAAAGCCGCCATCCGCCTCTCCCTCGCCCTCGACACCACCGCCTTCTATTGGCTGGCGCTACAGGCGCGATGCGATCTGGAAAAGCCCGTGCTCCGTACCTACCGCCCTATCGTTGATTAAGCGCGTTTGAGCAACAGAAACCCGCGTGGGTGACAGGAAAGAGATGAAAAGGTGCCAGGGACAATTTCCGGGAGCGGCTTGCGGCGGCTACCGCTATACATGCCACATTAGTCAAAAGGGTAGCGCGAGCAAAGTTGTTCGAAGCGTGTTTACGGGGCGAATTGGACGCTTTACTAAGATCACTGAAATCTGTCCTGCGGAGGGTCCCGGGCAAACCCATGCCCAATATGTGCGATATAAAAACGAGAAAGGAGAGACAATCCGCACATACAAGGACTGACCGTGTTGGTGACTTCAAGCACAGAAAGCCATTAACGGGTGGGCCAGAGGGCAGACCGGTACCTCCGCCGCCTCCCAAGAAGGATGGAGATCAATGAGGCGGCTAGACGTTATTAGGCTCTTGGATGGGAAGTTATCACCCAGCCAATTTCAAGAGATCTATAGTGAAGAGATTGCAAGGCATGTGAAGGCCTTGGAGAAGGGTGGAGCGAGCGCGCCAGTCATTCTCAGCGGCGAACAGGCGGTGCTGGTGGGGACGCCAGAACTTCGAAGTTTGTCGCGCAGTTGCCTTCTCTGGTCGATCACGAAGGAGACGCTCGCATACGTGATTGACGCACTGACGCTGGATCCAAAGACCAGTTTCGCTAGTGAGGGATTGCGAGAGACGGCCATGGAATTGGCGGATTCCGATTTTGGGCGCGCGGACATCGAGAAATTTGTTGATGTGCTCCGCGCCCGAGAGAAGTAGCGTGAAGTGAGGTAGGTGCGCGCAAGGCGCTTATCTTAGCCAGCACAACCAAGGGGACCACAGCCAAGGGGGCGGAGGTGGTTAAAGCCGAAGGCAGTTAGGCCCGCCTAACTACCTCCGTCCCCTGGACCGCCGCTATCAAGGGCGCGGTGAGGTTCTGATGCCCCTTCGTTCTGGTCATTAATTGACCCTCTTAGGTGGGTTCTTCGTCACCATTCCCCCTTGTTGGCGGACTGTACTGGCCACCAATAGGCGAGATGGCGTTGTCAAAACGGGGGAAGATTCACTTCTCTTGAGTCCGGTGTGCGCGCGACTCTGTTATCACCGTGTCTTTGCATCCTTCACTTCATGGACAAGGCGATCGCTGTCGCGACGTTGGTGAGGTTGTGCAGCACAACGCTGTTGAGCAGGCTGCCTGACCGCAGGCGGACATACATGAGTCCGCATGCACCGATGGCTATATACGCAAACGTGCCCCAGGCGAAGACGAAATGTCCGCTCTGGAAACGCCATGCGTGCATGAGCGCGAAGGCAATGGTGGGTATTGAGAAGACCAGGATTGCATTTGCCGCCCTGCCTTTGCCTTGTGGTTTGTCATGCGTGCGGAGAAGTGACGGCATGAGCCCTCTGAATACGATCTCTTCATCCAAGCCGGATACGAGTGCCATGAAGAGCATGCTGGCCAGCGTGAGTTCCCGATGGATAGGAATGAAGTGAGCCGTGGCCAGGTTCATTGCAAGCAGGGCGACGAGCACCAGCAGGGTAGGCCAGTGGCTGTTTGGTCGTGGTGCGCATAGCCCGATGTCTGCGAGGCTGAAACTCTTGAGGGCCGCTCTGATGAAGAGGCCAAGTCCAACAAGGGCCAGCACCTTTCCAATCCATGGCGTGGCTGGATTGCCGTCATGTCGATCCAGAATCACGCCGGCAGCAAGACAGGTGCATTCAACAAGCAGTGCGCCAACCGCTAGAAGAATA
The DNA here is from genome assembly GCF_016586165.1 of Dyella sp. EPa41. Taxonomy (GTDB): domain Bacteria; phylum Pseudomonadota; class Gammaproteobacteria; order Xanthomonadales; family Rhodanobacteraceae; genus Dyella. The sequence continues at coordinate 19,306 of NZ_BCPR01000002.1, forward strand.
TTTCCATGCCTGGGAAGGATGCTCTTGAACGTCGTCTTCAGAGCCAGTAGCAAGATAAGCATCAAGGCAGCGATGCAGAATGACGGAACGAGGAATGGCGGCACGACGTAACCTTTGAAACCGTCAACTAATAGAAGAGTGGCGGCCCCTCGGAGGGGCCGCCATGTAGCACGCCTTTTTCAGCAGGCGAAACAGAAGAATGGCCATAGTCCAGGGGATGGGCCGTCCACCGTGCCATCACCCGGGCGACACATTTGAAGGCCGCCGCTCACCTGCTCGATCTCGGCCTCTTCAAGCTCAACCATGTGGTATCTCCTTGCATCGTCAATGACGGAACGCCTCCGTCAGGCAAACGTATGTCCGTCTGGAGTCCTGGCGGACAACGTCGGCATCTCGTTCTGAGACGTCGAAGGGTCGACGCTCATGGCGCATGCCGCGCCTGAGGATCATTGACGTGGCGCCCCAAGCATTGCTATCAGCGAATGCCAGGCAATGTCCGCGGATTTGCCTGTCTCGTATGTACGGTGCTTCCCTAGGCAATGCAGCTGATTCAATAATGGAGTCGTCGGACAGGATTTATTTTCTGCCGCCAGACGCGAGCTGGTTGGTGATTTCCGATAGGGATGCCGACGTAACGATCTTTTGCTTTCGGGATGCGTCGCTTCTTTCGGAATTCAGAATGCACTACGACGGATCGTTCTATCAGGACGATAGCGGTCGAGAAGAGTTTTATGTTGAGTCCCCTGATGAGCTACCTATCCCCCAGTTCTGATGGGGGGTCTTCTTTGAGCTTCTTTGCCGAAAAAAGAGGAAGGGCAGAGTGAGATGCCCCAAGCTAGTCGGACGTCGGTCCTTGAACGAGGAAAATCCCTCTGACCCCGATTTTGAAGGGCAAGGGCAGGTGGCGAAGCGGGGCGAGTTTGAGCAGCTTGTGCTGCTTCCGATCAGAGTCGGCGTGCAATGACGGTAATCTGCGCCTACACACACTCCAGCCGGAACCCGACTGGTCAGATCCTAAGGTTGTCCTAAAAAATGAGCAGACGCTGGAGGCACATCGGGTGCCAGGGAGCTTTCCTTATGCGTCGCTATCTGATTCTTCCCTTGCTGCTTGTGAGCCTGTTCGCGCATGCCGCGGCCTCACTACGCGTTGGCAACAAGGTGCTCACCGTCGGTGACAGCGCGGCGCGAGTGCTTCAGTTGATGGGTGAGCCGTCGATTCGTGCGTTCAAGCAATTCCAGGTGGGAGGGCTGCCGCCTAACCAGGTTGCGAACGGGGAGGAATGGCAATACCTGCAGAACGGCAAGACGATCATCGTGACCGTTGTGGGTGGAAGAGTCGTTAACTTTGAAACGGTCCACGACTGATCTGTGAAAGCAAGCGGCACAGCCTTTCCTGCAAAACGGGTCAAGCTCACTTCTCTTGAGTCCAGAAGTGAACCTAACCCCGTTTTCCTACTATGAAGCGTTCAAGGAACGCTTCACGCCGCGCTTTCCTGTGTCCGAGACAGGATGGCGCTGGTGATGAGGTGAACGAGCTGATCCGCTCGTGGCGCAAATGAGGGTTGGTCAACTGCCCAGCCTAGCGCTGTGATCAGGGCGAACAGGTCGTCCCCATTCATATCGGCGCGCGCCGTTCCTTCGTCTTGGGCACGCACCAGCAGTCGCGCGCCTGCCGAGTGCACTGCGGCGCACGAAGCGTAAAGCGCGGAGTCCGGGTTGGTGTGGGCGGCCGCCATCATGGCGACAACGCCCCTATAGCTTTGGGCGAATGTCACCAAGGCTCGAAACCAGGTGAGCAGTGCTTCGTCGGCCGATGTCGACGTTTCGAGTTCGGCTGCCTTCTGCGTCAGTGCGTCCAGGTGGTTGCACAGCAACGCTTCGAATAGGGCCTCCCGCGACGGGAAGTGACGAAGCAGTGTGGCCAAGCCCACGCCGGCCCGGCGGGCGATGTCGCGCATCGATGCATCGGCACCATGCTCGGTAACGACGTCACGCGCGACCGTGAGTATTTGGCTGCGATTTTTTTGGGCGTCGGCGCGCATGCGGGAACCTTGACAAGCGGATCACTGATCCACATTATGTGGATCAATGGTTCGGATGCTGTGATCAGGATCTGGATCGGTGGTCCACAAGATACAGGGCCTTTGTACCCATGGGAACAGAGGCACTGCCCGATACGCCGAAGGAAAAGTCATGGGAAAGCTTGAAGGTAAGGTGGCAGTCATCACGGGTGGCGCTACCGGCATCGGCCGCGCCGCGGCAAAGCGCTTTATCGAGGAGGGCGCGTTCGTCTTCATCTTTGGCCGCCGGCAGGAGGCGCTCGACGCCGCCGTGGCCGACTTTGGGCCGAAGGCCCGCGCGGTGAAAGGCTCCGTCTCCAACGAGGCCGACCTCGATCGGCTCTACGCGGCGGCGAAGGCCGAGCGGGGAACCCTCGACATCGTCTTCGCCAATGCCGGGGCGGGAAGCCCGCTTCCGCTCGGCAAGATCACCGCCGAGCACATCGACGAAATCTTCGACACCAACGTGAAGGGCACGATCTTCACGGTGCAGAAGGCGCTGCCGCTGATGGGGGCGGGCGGTTCGATCATCCTGACCGGATCGAGCGCCGGCACCACGGGCGCCCCAGGATTCACGGCCTACAGCGCGAGCAAGGCCGCGGTGCGCAACCTCGCCCGGACGTGGGCGGAGGACCTCAAGGGCACCGGCATCCGGGTGAACGTGCTGTCGCCCGGGGCGACCGCGACGGAACTCGCCAAGGAGGCACTCGGCGAGGAGGGCCAGAAGGCCTACGGCGCGATGACTCCCCTCCAGCGCATGGCCGACCCGGCGGAGATCGGGGCAGTGGCCGCCTTTCTTGCCTCGTCGGACAGCAGCTTCATGACCGCCAGCGAGGTCGCCGTCGACGGCGGCTTGGCGCAGCTCTGAGGAGAAAATGAAATGACACCATCACTCAAGGGCAAAACCGCTCTCGTTACCGGGGCATCACGTGGCATTGGCCGCGCCATCGCCGAGCGTCTTGCAAAGGACGGTGCCACCGTCGCGCTAACCTACAACGCCAGCAAATCCAGCGCGGACGAGGCCATCGCGGCCATCGAAAAAGCGGGAGGCGCCGCGTTCGCGATCCATGCGGACCTCGTTGACCCGGCGGCCGTCCCGGCGTTGTTCGAGCGACTCGACGACGAGTTCACCCGGCGGAACGGAAGCAAAGCCCTCGACATTCTGGTCAACAACGCGGGCAATTCCGGTTGGGTTGGCTTCAAGGACGCCACGCCGGAGAGTTGGGACACCCTGATGGCGGTCTACGCCCGCGCGCCCTTCTTCATCGTCCAAGCCGCTCTCGATCGTCTCGCCGATGGTGGACGCATCATCAACATTTCTTCCGCTGCCGCCACGAAGCCGGTGACGGCTGCACCCGTCTATTCGATGGCTAAAGCGGCCATCAACACCTTGACCCATACACTGGCCATCGAGCTGGGGTCGCGTGGCATCACCGCGAACGCCGTAGCGCCTGGCTATACGCGAACGGATGCGAACGCCGACTTTCGGGAGAACCTCGAACTCGTCAAGGTGGTCGAGGCCCAAATCGCGCTGGGCCGCTTTGGCGAGCCCTCGGAAATCGCCGCCGTCGTGGCGTTCCTGGCCTCCGATGACGGCCATTGGGTAACCGGCCAAACCATCGAAGCAAGCGGCGGCTACAAGCTATGACCGCGCTTGGAAACAAGGAGAAACCCATGAGCTACGCCATCATTGGCTTTGGCAAGATCGGCCACGCGCTTGCCGAGGCGTTCGCCCGCAACGGCATCGAGGTGGCCGTTGCAACCACACGCGACCCGGCAAGCTTTGCAGCCGATGCGGCCGCGATCGGATCCACCATCATTCCCAAAACCCTGGCGGAAGCCGTCAAGGCGGACGTCATTTTTTTGGCCGTCCGTTTCGAGTCGCACCCGGAGGTCGCCAAGGCACTGCACAGCTGGAAGGGAAAGACCATCATCGACGCGATGAACACGCAGGCGCCGCTTGAGGAGCTTGACGGTCTACCGTCCTCTACCTTCGTCGCGAAGGCGTTTACCGGAGCGAGACTGGTGAAGGGCTTCAACCATTTGGTCGCCGCGGTGCTTGGCCAGGACCCGGCCGTACACGGTGGCAGAAGGGTGGTGTTCCTGGCGAGCGACGATGACGGCGCCGCAGCGGATGTTGCCGCGCTTGCGGAAAAACTCGGTTTCGCGCCAGTCCAACTCGGCGGGCTTTCGGAAGGTGGATGGCTGGTGCACGCGCGCGGAAGAAGCTGGGGTCATCTGATCTTCAAGGACTTGGTCAAGTTCGACTGACGAATCGCCATCGCGAATTTCGGGGCGATTCTTCCTTGTTGGTAGCGGCAGCTTGGCGGCCTTGGATCGCCGGCTTCACCCACATGCATCGTGGCCGATGCGTGCTGTGCCAGGGCCTGACTCGTACCCGACGTTCTTCACTAAAAGGGGGCAGGTTCACTTCTCTTGAGTCCGGAAGTGAACCTGTCTCCGTGGTCTTTGCAGGTCAATAAGGCGGCTTGTCCAACAGTGGAGTTACCACCGTTTCGAGCCTGTCACGAGTGAGTTCGGGTTGCTTGTCTTTCCAGCCGTCGTGGACAAGAAGGCCATGTCGATCGATGACGAAGCTGACCGGCAGGCGCCAGATGCGGCCATAGCCGGGTACGTGCGGATCGCCGAGCAGCCCCGTGGGGAAACTGAGCGTGGACGCCACCTTCTTCACCTGGTCAAGCATGTCCGGCGTATCAAGACTGAAACCCAGTACGACGAGATGGTCTTGCGCATGCTCCTGCGCATAGCGGGACAACATGGGCAGCTCATCGCGGCAGGGTTCACACCATGTGGCCCAGAAGGTGAGGATGACGGTTTTGCCGCGGAGTTCGTCCAGCGAGATGTGTCGCCCGTCCAGCGTGTTCAGGGTGATGCCTGGCGCCGGTTGTCCAAGGCGAAGCTCGTTGGCGAATGCCGCTGACATGCCGGCGAGCAGCAGTACAAGCACCGCGAGGTAACGCCACGCGCGCTTCATCTGTCCATGTCGAACCGCAAGCATTGCAGGCCTGCTCGCGGGATGCGTGGCGCATGTCCGCATCGGCGCCCCTGCTTTCTGGTCAGCCGGCATGATCACAGCTGCATGCTCAGGCCGACGGTGCCGGTCCAGCGCGGGAACAGTTGGTATCCCTGCAAATGGCTGTACACGGGCACCTGCACGAACGCATAGAACTGGAGATTGCGGCTCAAGCTGGCGCTGATGCCTGGGCTGAGATAGGCCACCGTACCGGCGGTGTCAGGGCGGTCGGCAAAGGCACCCTGGTCGGCGCTGCGGTGAATCACGTTGACCTGCAATTGCGGCACCCAGTTTGCGTGTGCCTCGTATCGCAGGCCGAAGCTGGCGGAGGTGAGGTTGCCAGGCCGGAAGTCGGCGCCTGGTCGATTCATCTTCTCGCTCACGGCGGCCTGGAACTGGCCATTCACGAACATATCGAAGTTCTGGCTGACGGGTTGGTAATAGTAGGCACCGACGATGAGGTCGGTGCTGCCCGTGCCCGCCTGCAGGCTGCTATCCAGCGACTGCCCAAGGTAGGGGCCGGAGTGGAACGTTGTCGGGTGGCCGATCAGGTCACCGTCATCGGTCCCGCCGCCGTAGTGGCCGGTCGGCAGTTTGATGCCGAACTGGATGCCCAGGTTGTGCAGGGGCAGAAAGCCCTGGTAGCTGCCGATGAGCTTGATATCGCCCAGGCCGGCCACGTGGGCGTTGCTGACCTGATCGGGTGCCGTCGCGGCGGGCGTGTAGGGGGCCAGTTGCGTGCCGTAAGTGTCGTGATCGCGAACAACATAGGGCACCACAAACGTCACGCCCCAGTCGGCATTGAAGTGATAGGCCGCAGCAACGTTGATGTAGCGGTTGACGGTCTGCTTCTCGATCTCGCCTCCGCCCAGCGAAGGGTCGGATGGCTGGTTGACCACCTGCTGGGGTGAGGCCTTGCCACTGCCGTGGCGAAGTTGGTCCTGGTCGATGAACGTGTAATCGACGTTCAAGCGCCATCCGCTGGCAGTCGAGTAACCGGTGGCCGCATCGGTGCTGAGGGTGCATCCGCATGTCGCGCATGCGCTGGCTACTTGCGGGAACAGCGCGGTGAGACACAACAGGGTGCTCGCTGCGCCGGCTTGGCGAAGCGACCAGCGGCGTGGCGTGAAGGTGAAAGAAGATCGGGTGACGCGCATGGGGTGTTCCAATAACGTGCCGCGAACGCAAGACGGTTCGCCAGGCATGGACATGTTTGAGTGCTCGCGCAGCCGCGTTGGAACACGTGGGCTTGCACGTGGTCCGGCGACCGGGGCGTCGGTAGCTTGAACGGCGGCCGTCAGTCCAGCGCAAGGTGTGCGCGGACGCTCGCCGGCTTGTCAGGAAACGTAGGGAGGCCCGCGCGGGCGCGCATCCTCGCGTGGCGTCTTTTGTACTTCGGCCTCGTGCAGGGCCGCGGATACAAAGGCGCGTGGCGGTGCAGGATCGTGATGCAGGATAGCGTGCGCAGCTACCAGCGACTGGTGATCAAGCAGGACGCAATAGCCGCAACGATCAGTCGCGTCGGCCGGATGGTCGGGCGTCGAGGGATGATCGGTGCCGGCCAACGCATGCGGGCAATCGCCACTCACCATGCTCATCATGCCCGCCATGCCGTGCATGGCGGTATGTGCCGGCATCACGCGCGACACAAGCGGCGCCACGACAATAAACGCCATGGCTAGCCAGGCTAGCCAATGGACGAGCTGTCGTTGGGCTCTGCGTCGGGGCACGAAATCTGTCGGGACTGGAGGGCTAACAGGTGAAATGTAGCACGCGGCTGTCGCCCACCCGCTGCCACTGATGTCGCAGCTGCGGCGCAGGATTGTGCGGGTGCTTTCATGGCGCCATGCGCCGAGGCCTGGCATGCGTGCTTCCGCGGCGCTTGTTGCAAAGGCAAGGGTCGGGTGCGCTTTCTCGGAAAGCCGGCGCTGATTGCTGCTTTCGCAGCGACGTCAGCCAGGGCAGCGCGCGATTACCCGCGCTCTGGCGGCAACGATGAGCCCGCCTGCGATATGGATTTGGAAGGCCGTGCCCAATCGCCTTACCATCCCGTTCGGGGCGTATTCCCGGGCTGCAACCCGTCAAACCCGGGTTGCGCAATAGTCGCCGCACGCTCACTGGTCAACTCATTAAAGGGCATTGCCATGGTCGCTGTCCTGCGTCTTCGTGTTGTTCCACTGGCTGTACTCATGGGTCTTTCGTCGCTGGCGTCGGCACATGACGTGCTGATCCGCAACGGCATGATCTATGACGGCTCCGGCGGCAAGCCTTATGCCGGCGAAGTAGCGATAGACGGTGACCGCATTGCTTATGTAGGCCCGGCGCGCAAGGACGCGGGCAGCGCCAAGGACACGACCGTCATCGATGCGCATGGCCAGGCCATCGCGCCCGGCTTCATCAACATGCTGTCGCACCCGGAAGACTCGTTGTTCGTCGACGGACGTGCGCTGAGCGACCTCACGCAAGGCGTGACGCTGGAAGTGTTGGGCGAGATGTCGATGGGGCCCTTGAACCCTACCATGCAGCGGTTGATGGCCGAGCGTCAGATCGACATCAAGTATCCGGTGACGTGGACGACGCTGGGCGAGTATCTGTCGCTGCTCGAGCGCAAGGGCATCTCACCGAATATTGCATCGTTTGTCGGTGAGGGCACGGTGCGCACCCACGTGCTGGGCGAGCGGAATGTGGCACCCGATGCCGCGCAGCTTGCCGCCATGCGCGCGCTGGTGCGGCAAAGCATGGAGGAGGGCGCGCTGGGCGTAACCACGGCCTTGATCTACTCGCCGGAAACCTATGCCAAGACGCCGGAGCTGATCGCCATGGCGCAGGAGTCGGCACGCTGCGGCGGCATCTATTCGGCGCATATGCGCAGCGAAGGCGACCGCATCGAGGCCGCCATCGACGAGACGATCGCCATTGCCAAGGCCAGCGGGGCACCAGCCGAGATCTATCACCTGAAACTGGCGGGCAAGGACAACTGGAACAAGATCGACAAGGTGATCGGCACCATCGAGCAGCAGCGCGCGCAAGGCGTGCGCATCACGGCCGACATGTACACCTACACGGCGGGCGCCACCGGGTTGGATGCGGCGATGCCATCGTGGGTGCAGGACGGCGGACTGGAAGCATGGATCGCGCGCCTGCGCGACCCGGCCATACGCAAGCGGGTGCTGGAGGAAATGCGCAATCCGCATCCGGACACCTGGGAAAACCTGCTGGCCGCGGCGGGCGCGGAGCACACGGTGCTGCTGCAGTTCAAGAACCCCGCGCTCAAGAACCTCACCGGGAAAAGCCTGGCGCAAGTCGCGCGCGAGCGTGGCGTGAGCCCGGAGGATGCGGCGATCGACCTGGTGATCGAAGATGGCTCGCGGGTCGGCATCGCCTACACGCTGATGAGCGAAGAAAACGTACGTCGCATGGTCGCGCTGCCGTGGGTGAGTTTTGATTCCGACGAAACGGGCGCGGCGCCGGAAGGCGTGTTCCTGAAATCGTCTCCGCACCCGCGCGCCTATGGCAGCTTTGCCCGCGTTTTCGCGCAGTACGTGCGCAAGGATCACGTGCTGACCGTGGAGCAGGCGGTGCGCAAACTGAGCACGCTGCCGGCCGATGTCCTCTCACTACCGGATCGCGGTCGCCTGAAGGCGGGTGCGTACGCCGACGTGGTGGTGTTCGACCCCGCGACGATCCAGGATCACGCCACCTACGCCAAACCGCACCAGCTGACCACGGGTGTGCAGCAAGTGCTGGTGAACGGCCAGTTCGCCATCCGCGACGGCAAAGCGACAGGCGCGCCTACCGGCCGCTTCGTTCGCGGCCGCGCCGCCAAGTCACTCGGCGGCAGCTGCAAGGATGCCGCGAGCCAGTGGACCTGGACGTGGACGAAGTAGTGCACGTCGACGGCTTTCATGGTGAAGGTGCTGGCAGGTAGTCGGCCCGACGCCGTTGCGTTCGCTCATCAAGGTGATGGGCAGCATGCACTTTCCGGGAAAGGCGGCCATGGATCGAAGGCGCACCTTGGAGCATGGGCCTAGCTCTTACGCAGCCGCATGGGCTGGCGAACGCCATACATCAAAGTGCGCCATAGCCACTCGATGGGACCGAACCTGAATCGGCGGAGCCACCATTCACTGACAATAATCTGGGCGATGTAGACGGCCAATCCCAGCACCAAGGTCCGTGCAGCGCCGAGACGGCCAAACCAGCCCAGGCCGTAGCCATAGAACAGCCACCCGAATACCAGCGACTGACATATGTAACTGGTGAAGGCCATGCGGCCCAAAGGGGCGAATATGCCAAGCACCTTGCGCGCGCGAGTGAACCCAAGAAGCAAGAGCAACACGCTTGCGTATCCCGACGCCAAGGCGATGGGTCCCAACGGCGCGACCAAGGTCAGCCAGGGCTGATACTCGGCGGAAACGAGGGCGCGCCCGGAGCCATCCATGAATGTCAGGACGGCGCCCAGCGACAGGCCTGAAACAGTCGTGCATAAGAGCCACGGCTTGTACCTGTCAGGATGGCGAAGAACGCCGCTGCGCCAAACCAGGATGCCGGCAAGGAAGAGTGCCAGCGTCCTCGGCGCAATGTAGGCAAGTAGGGGCAAGAGCACAGGGATCTCTTGCACGCGGAAACGCAGCACGTCTCCGTAACCACCGTTCGCGTAGATGCGGTTTGCATCCGCTACCTGTTGCTGAAGCAGGGCAGTCGTCGGCCAGTATCCCTGTGGCAAGAGAAGCGAGAGGCTCACGAAGAGCACGACCAGGCCCAGTGCCGCCGCGCAGAGCGCACGGTTCGGAAAATAGAGGAATGGGATGGCGAGCATCCCAACGAGCGCGTACTCCGTAAGAATATCGCCGTTCCATATAAGACACATATGGATCACGCCGAACACAAGCAGCACGCAGACACGGCGGACAAGCAACGGCAACCTGGATGGGTCGTCCTGCAAGTGCTCGAACTGGATGGCCATCCCTACGCCGAACAGTAGCGAAAACAGCGAAATCGCTTTCAGCTCCAGCACGGCAGTGACGAACGTCTCCGCCAGGCGGTCGATCCATGGCATCGCCGGATCAGGTGGCAGAAACTGCTGGAAAACAGAGACTCGAAACTCCGTTACCAGGTTGACCATCAGCACGCCGAACAGGGCTAGCCCGCGCAAAACATCGATGGCTTGAACACGCTGGGTGGGGCTGACCGGAGCCGAGTGCTCGGTCACTGGAGCATCCTTTACGATCACAGCGGCCTGCTGCATGGAAACCCCTCCGCTTCAAGCCGTCGCGACGATGGCGCGCGGATGATGCGCGGGCTATCACTGGCCTGCAAGCCTTCAGCGCGCAGATTCCTGGGGCCTGCTCTCTGGTCCGATGCCTGAAGATCGAAACGATGCCCGCGAAGGCATCGAGTCTAGTTCTTCGTCTCTTTTTGACGGCGCCGGTGGGCGGCCTGTTTGGCGCGGTTGCCGCAGAACGCCATGCTGCACCAGCGGCGGGCGTGTCCCCGCGTGTGGTCGGCAAAGAGCAGGGTGCAGGTCGGCCCTTCGCATGCCTTCACATGCGAGAAGTCTTCGTCGCAAACCAGGCGCGCCATGGCTTCGGCGATCGGCAGCAGCAACGCCTCGGGTGAGCTCCAGCGACGCTTGGCCGCGAACGTCAGCGCCGTCGCATGATCCGACGGCAGTGCCACGACTTCGCCGTAGCCCTCGTCACGCCGGAGCAGCTCGTTCAACGGTTCGAGCGCGGCCAGGTCTTCAGGCGTCAGCGGACGCCCCTTGCGTTCGCGAACGAACGAACGGAACCACTCCCTCAGTGCTCTCGCCTGCGCGGCAAGACGATCCATCTCGCCCGGGATCGCCCGCTCCCGAATGTCGCGAAGCACCTCGTCAGGCACGAGTCGCGCCTGTTGAAGCCAGCCAAGCAGCCCTTCACCGTCTTCAAGCCAGTCGATGGGCGTTTCGACGGGCGTCGCCACGGAGTTGAGGAAATCGAGTCCGGTGGAATCGGCCAGGAAAAAGGCGGGCATCGTCTGGGTCATGGAACCTCCTTGCGCAACGGTAACCTCCTTAATTGTGCTTGACAAGTTACGCTTTACGAGAATAACCTCCATGTCGACGTTTGTCTGGTTACGCCAATCGGCGAGGCGGCCTTACCCGCAAGCCTTGGCACCATGCCGCTGGAGGGCAATACGATGAAATCTTCACCCGCAACCGTGGTACTGGCCCATGGAGCCTGGGCCGACGAGTCGAGCTGGTCGAAAGTGACGAGCGAACTCCACGATAAATCCATCAAGGCGGTTACTTTTGGCCTGCCCATGTCGTCCTTCGCCGGTGATGTGGCGGCGTTGGAGGAGGTACTGGCGGCGATCGACGGCCCGGTGGTGCTGGTGGCGCATGCCTATGCCGGCGCGGTGATCGCCGCCACGCAAAGCCCGAAGGTGAAGGCCCTGGTGTATATCGCGGGCCTGGCGCCCGACGAGGGTGAAACCGTGGCCGAGGTGTTCAATCGCTTTGGACACGACGACAAGGCGCCGGTGTTGGCGCCGGCCAGCGACGGACGCCTATGGCTGCCACCCGAGGCCTTTGCGACCGCTTTCGCACAACACGCGACGGCGCAGGAACATCAGGCGCTCGCCGCCGCGCAGCGACCCATATCCCCCGACTGCATCTCGGTTCCCGTCGGTGAGCCGCTGTGGAAGCGCGTACCGGCCTGGTACCTCGTTGCGCAACACGACCACATGATTCCCGAGAAAACGCAGCGCTTCATGGCCGAGCGGATGCATGCGCATATCCGCGCCTATCCCGTCGACCACCTGCCGAGCGTGACCGCGCCATCGCTGGTCACCGACATCATCGGCGACGCACTGCGCGCCATTGCTGACTGATCCCCAACACGCCCACCCAGACAAGGGAGACTGCCATGTCCGTCATCCACTATCGCAAAGCCCGCGTCGAAGACATCGACGTTTTCTATCGTGAAGCGGGAACGCCCGGTAAGCCGAAATTGCTACTGCTGCACGGCTTTCCGAGTTCGGGGCACATGTTTCGCGACCTGATTCCTCTCCTTTGCCATGACTTCCACATCGTGGCGCCGGATCTGCCGGGCTTTGGGCAAACGGACATGCCCCCGCGCGCGGCATTCACATACAGCTTCGATCACCTGGCGGCGATCATCGATGGCCTGACCGACGCCATTGGTTTTGATCGCTACATCGTCTACGTGTTCGATTACGGTGCGCCGACGGGTTTTCGCCTTGCGGTGAAGCATCCTGAGCGTATCCAGGGCATCGTCACGCAGAACGGCAACGCGTATGTGGAGGGGCTGAGCGACGGTTGGAATCCCATTCGCGCGTATTGGGAGAACCCGACCGACGCCAACCGCGACGCACTGCGCGCCCTGTTGACGCCGGAGGCCACGCGCTGGCAGTACGTTCACGGCACCGCCGACGAATCGCGGGTGTCACCGGATGGCATCGGGCTGGACAACTACTATCTCGCTCGTGAAGGTGCGCACGAGGTACAGCTCGATCTGTTCCTCGACTACCAGAGCAATATCGCTCTCTATCCCGCCTTCCAGGCGTACTTCCGCCAGCATCGGCCGCGCCTGCTGGCCATCTGGGGCAAGAACGATCCGTTCTTCCTCCCTCCTGGTGCCGAAGCGTTCCGCCGGGATATCCCCGACGCCGAGGTGCGATTCCTCGATACGGGTCACTTCGCGCTGGAAACGCATGCCGGCGAGATCGCGGATGCCATCCGCACGTTCTTCAAGCGGTAAACCCATGGGCCCCTGCGCCGGGAGCAAGCCATGTCCACTACCACCGCCGTCCGGCTGGCCGGGGATTTCGGCGCGGTGATACTGGTCGCGCGCGAAGCGGGCATCGCACGATACGGCCGGCCCGAGGAGATCGCGGAGCTCATGGCGTTCCTGGTCTCACCGGCCGCTCGCTGGATGACCGGCTCGATGCTTCGCATGGACGGCGGCGAGGTCAAGTCGCTGTAGCCGGGCCACGCTTGGGATGACACGAGGGCGGGATTCAGATGCCGGCATACCATTCGTAGCCTTGGTCCTCCCAGTAGCCGCCCTTGCCGTCGCCGATATCGTCGAACGAGCTGACCAGTTCGATGCGGGCAAGATACTTCGCCTGCTTGTAGCCGAGTTGGCGCCCAATGCGCAGGCGCAAGGGCGCACCGTTGGGCACCGGCAGCGGCTGGTCGTTCAAGGCGTAGGCCAGCAGGGTTTGCGGGTGCCTGGCCTCGGCGAGGTCGATGCTCTCGTAGTAAGGCGTGTCTTCTTCCATCTCGTCAAAGCAATGGAACATGACGAAGCGCGCCTGCGGGGCGACGCCGACATGATCGAGCACCGCGGAAAGTCGCGTTCCCTCCCACTTGCCGATGGCGCTCCAACCTTCCACGCAGTCGTGGCGCGTGATCTGCGTACGCACGTCCAGGCGCTTCAGGTCATCGATGGAGAGCATGGCCGGCCGGCTCACCAGCCCATCCACCCGCAGTTTGTAGCCGCGAAAGTTGTCGGCCATCAGGGCCTGGTAGGCCGGCGTGGCGGGCATGGTGGTGCCATTGGGATGGAACACCGGCGATATGTCGGCTTCGGCATATTCCCTGGCCATGCTGCTCGACGGCGACAGCAAGGCCTGCACGCGGCGATTCAGCCCCTCCGCCTTGCCGAGCACGTCGGGGCCCCACAGCGTCTGCGAGATGCGGTCACAACCGGCGGCGAGCACGCTCGCCGCGCCCACCATCGTCATGCGCAGGAACGATCGGCGATCAGTCATGAGGGCGGTCCTCCGATGGGCCGGATGTGTCGGGCGCCTCTCCGTCCGGGGGCGGTGGGGCGGCTGGCGTGGCATCGATGGCGTAGTAGCCGGTGATCATGCCCCGCAGCTGGTTGAACACACCGGTGATCAACACTTCGAACAGGTGGATCAGCACGAAGGCCACGAAGCCCCAGGCGATGATGAAATGAATGGTGCGCGCCGACTGCCGGCCGCCGACGGCTTCGACCAGAGGCGAAAGCACGGCATCCATGCGGGGCGACATGGCCAGCCCCATGAGCACGATGCCCACGCCGAACACGAAGATGACGGTGAGGTAGGCAAGCCGCTGCAGGATGTTGTAACGCAGCGCCTCCTCGCCGTGCGGGTGCTTGAAACGCAGGTGATCGACAACGGATCGGCCGATGCCGCGCCAGTCCGCGCCCGTGGGCCACAGGTCGCGTTGCAGATGGCGCGTGGCTGCGGCGTAGCCCACGAAACACAGGCCGTTCAACACGAATACCCACGCAAAGAAGAAATGCCAGCGCCGCCCCATCGCCAGCCACTGCGGGCCGGGCACGGTGAGCCATGAGGGAAACCCGCGCATCTGCGCACTGCCATCCTCGCCGTTGGATACGCCAAGCACGCCGGTCGTGTTGAACTCGTGCTTGCCGATGCGCGTGACACCCTGCAGGTTGCCGGCCGCGTCCTGGCGCGCGCCCAAGGCGAGGATCGCCGTGCCTTCGTCGGATCGATTGCCCCAGTACAAACGCGGATGAGCGTTGAATATCTGCAATCCGCTGAGGAACATGAGCGTCAGCGCAACAACATTGATCCAATGCATGATGCGGATCGGCAACGCGTGTCGATAGACGATCCTGCGCGATGGCTTTACATCCACGGGAGTGGAAGGCATTGCGCCAGCATCGAGGCTTTCCGAACTCATGGCCGTACTCCAGGGAAGCAGGGCAAACCGAACGGCATGCTGCGTAGCCTACTCGCGCCGCCACGGACGTGCTGGCCACGGCGATCGCCGTGGCCATGTGGCGCTCAAATCCGGCCTCGCGGGCCTGTCGGTTCAGGCAAACGACTTCGCGCCAAGGCTGATGTTCTACCTCCGTCCTACCGGTTATTTCGCGCCCGGACGCCGGCAGGTTACACCGCGCCCTCGGGACGTCCACGCCGCGCCTTTGCATCCGTGCCGCGGCCCGAGCATCGCGCCTTTCTCAAGGCGGCCTGCAGGCTGCCGATACGAGACCACGGGATATCCAGGGGCGCTTTGCCCGCCGGCCGGATACGAAGATAATCCGGCAGCGTAGCGCCATCGTCATTTGGAGAGGCTATGGAATGGATCGCGGGTCTGGTGCATGCGGGCACGCTGCTACTGGTCAACGCGTTGCTGGCCGCGCTGTCCTCCGCCTTCTTCTTTGCCTTGTATCTAGGCCACCCCCGGGTCAAGCACCTCCTTGGCGTGCTGCTATGGGGTATCAGCTACGCAGCCTTTGCGGCCGGCTTCGGGGTACTTTTCCTCCCAGCTTTTCACGTCGACTTTCCGGCGCTGGGGCTGGTCGGAAATCTCTTGATCGACGCGGGCGCGATCCTGGCGTTACTTGCCGTCAACGTTTACCTGGAACTGCGCTGGCGCGGGTTGTGGGTGTTGGTGCCGGTGATCGCGATTGCGCTGGTCGAGACCGTGCTGGTCCTCAAGGAGGGCGAAAACCTCCGCCATATGGTTATCTTGGGCAGCGTGCTGACGGGCTTGACCACGGTCGTGACCGGCATGGCCTTCTGGCAGTGCAAGGACCAGGCACAGCGGCCGGTGGCGCGTCTGGCCGCGGTATTCCATTTCCTGTGGGCGGCCGTGCTGCTGGTCCGGCTGTCGTGGTGGATCGCCCATCCCATGGCCCATGCCGAGCAGGACCCTACCTCGACCTTCGGTCTGCTCTCCCGGATGGTGCTCACCTGGATCATTACGCCAAGCTTGCTGTGGATGTTGACTCGCAAGCTGGACGCCGAGCTGATCCGCCACGCCAGCCAGGACCCGTTGACCGGGGTCGCGAATCGACGGGTCATGTGGGAGGAAGGGCAGCAGCGGATCGCGGCATCACATCCCGGCAGCGCCTGCGTGGCCGCGCTCATGATCGATGTCGACCGGTTCAAGTCGATCAATGACCAATGGGGTCATGACGGGGGCGACAGGATACTCATCGCCGTCGCCGACACGCTAAGGCGAAATATCCGCGAAAAGGACATCCTGGCCAGAGTGGGCGGCGAGGAGTTCATGGTGCTTCTCCATCACGCCGAACCAGGCGCGGCGAAAGAAGCGGCGGAACGTTTGCGCAGGGCGGTGGAGGAAGAAACCATCACGCTGTCACCCGGCCATGAATTGCGCTGCACGGTCAGCATTGGCTACTGCGTCTCCGTGCGCAAAGAAAAAAGTTGGCGAGACGTGGTGGTGGCGGCAGACAAGGCCCTCTATGCGGCCAAGCGGGCGGGACGCAATCGCGTCATGGGCGCCGACGATTCAACGCGGTAAGCGGCGATGTCGCCGGACCGGATGCATAGGCCATCGAGGCATCGTCGCGATCGCGAGGCGTGCGATCCCGGCCAGCCATGGTTGAGCCAGGGCGCTTGGGATTAGTCGTCACCTCGCTACGCGTCGCCAGCACTGACAATGCCACGCGAGTACCGCAGCCGTCGGTTGAGCCGTCGATCCGCGTGTTCACGCCGTTCCAGCCAGGCAGGCTTCCGGCCCTTCCGGCACAGCGGCATCGGGATCACTCTTCAGGTGACGACAAATGGATCTGGCACTGCTGGTGGGCTCACGCCCGAAAAGGAAATGGGCGGCCCTTGCGTGGCCGCCCATCAGTCCAGCCAGTTCGCCGTGTTCGGCGGCCTGTTGGTGCTCCGCCAGTATGGCGGTCGCATGCTTGGCCGAGTTGTCCTGCCAACCCGGGAGCAAGGCCAGATTAGGTGACTGACCGTTGTGCTTCGATCAGGGGAATCTTAGTAAGTCGTAAAAGAGCCCCCAGGAAAACGGCAGACAACCTTGAGGACAGCGCAAGGTTCAGGTTTCCCGCTCCTTGAAGCCACTCAGGTCATCAAGGTCGGTTTGTCGAAAGGAAGGGGCTTGGCGCCAATGTGCGTCATGGATGGCTCGACGCGCTCAAGCAGATCCCGTGGCGCGTCGAGCACGACCAGGATGCGTCCCTGCGCGATCTCGTCGTGGAATTTCCGGCGCACCGGATCCTCCACGGCCGAGCCTGCCAGTGCTGTCGCCCAACCGCCTACCGCCGCTCCGCCAAGGGTCATCGCGGCAGCTCCGGCGAAGGTAAAACCCAGTGGCGGGATCGCTATGGCCACCAGGCCGCCCAGCAAGCCCGTCGCCGCACCGCCAAGCACGCCTCTGATCGCTGCCGGGTAGAAGTCGCCATCGACCACTTTTCTTTCGCAGGGGATGGCCTCCAACTCGATGTCGGAGCGGGCGATCAATGAAATATCCCTGTCCGCGACCCCGCAATCGCGCGCCACTTCCATCGCAACCCCCGCGGCTTGGATGTCAGGCACGCTGAATACATGACGCATCTTCATGGCCGCTGATGCCATGAGGTGAAATTAGCCCCGGTCGGGTAATCGCCGTGGCAAGCTTTCGTGGTGTGACTGCTATTTAGTTGCTAAATGGCATGTCGGCCAGCGGAAGGTTTTTCGCTATTCACTTTCATGCCTGGCCGCCTGAAACTTCCGTCGACGCGGGCGACGCCGCGACGCAAAAGAGGGCGGAAGTGGCCAAGCCCGTCCGGCTGCCTCCCTCCAGCGCGGTGAGGCATGACCTCCCGGGCGTGGCGCCACAGTTACCGGTGGCGGTAGTCGGTGAAGACGTAATCCCTGTCTTTCACGATGGTGTGGCACGCAAATCCGCACTTGGCATCGTGGTCTTGTGGCGGCTTGCTGGCTTCCGTGCCCGGCGTGAATTTGTCGGATGCGGCGTCGTACTCGAACACGGCGTATCCCCAGCCGCCGCTGTCGGCGAACCGCTTGCTGTCCTTCACCATGAAATCCACGTCATGCTGCGTGGCGGGCACGCTTGCAGCCGGGAAGGTCTCCAGCTTCTTCGGAGTCCAGTGGATCTTTGCCATTTTCGAACCATCCGGAAATGGCTTGCCGTTGCCGGGAATGCCCGACCGGAAAGCTTCGATCATGGTGGGATTGCCGAGGATCGCTGCCTGCAGTCCGTTGTTCTCGCTGATGGAGATCAGCTGCCAGCTCTCGTACCCCTTGAACTCGGAGAAGGCGAGTCCGTTCGGTACCTTCAGTTCGTACTTGTCCTGCGTGGAAAGGGCCAGTGCCGCGCCGCCAAGCGACAGAAGGACCGCGGCGGAGATCGCCATCGCAAGCTTGCTGTTGTGTTTCATGGCTGCCCCTCGGTGGTTGTGCATTCGCCATCCGTCGCAGTGTCTCCGGCGGGCGCGTTCCGGGCTGCCGACGCCGGACGTATCTGGTTAGGCTCCACAAGGCTATGCGTTGCCTGAAGGTCGAGAAATAGGCCGTTTGGCGAGCTTAAGCATGACCCGCCCGGGCGTAGAGTTCGTGTTTCTGCGCCTGCTGATTTCTCGGCGCCATAGGCAATGCCTTCGGGCAAGAGAGAGCGCGACCCATAAGCCTGGAACCAGCGTTGGGACGCATGGGTCGGGACGTGTATCTACTCGCACCCAAGTCAAAAACCGATTGACCAGGCCCTCGGTTCGCGGACGCTGGCCTCGGTCGATGCGGGGTTCATTGCGTCGGCGCTGTTTCCAGCTCCGGCGTGGTCTTTTCCAGGATCTTCATGGCCTCGCGATTCCGCTTCTGCCAATCGCGTAGCTCATCCTTGGACATGGGTGGGTCTGCCTTGTAGATCTTTCGGGCAGGCGACGCGATGGGCTGCGCGGGCGCGGAAGCCGTTTGAATCATTCCGACGCCTTGCGCTGGAGTGGCGCTTTGAACGGCCGGAGGTGCCGGCGCCAACGGCGTGCCTGGCGCTTCCGCGGAACGTGCCGGCTGCTGCTTGGACAGTGCGAACGCGACCAGCAGGCAGATCAATACGACGCCGGCGAAGAGCACCGGATTGTCCAGGGCGACTTCAGGTTCTTTCTTCGCCTGAATGCCCCTGACGGTGGCGAGCAAAGCGCGGCCGTCGACCAGCTCGATACGCTTGCCGCGAGCGAATGCGGCCGCATCGGTCGTATAACCGCCGAGCGCGACGATCTTCACGGCGTTGGCGCCCTGGTCCACCAGGATGCCGAACATCTCCCGGACGGTTTGCACGCCTACGCTTTGCGAGCGCCACTGTTTGCACTGAACGAGCGTGATCTGCCCTTCCTTGTGCAGCTCCAGGTCGACGCCGCCGTCAGCGCCTCCCTGGCCGGTCTCCTTCACGGCGTAGCCTTGCCGACGGAACGCTTCGCCGACCAGCCGCTCGAACGTCTTCCAGTCCATGTTGCGAAGGCTGTCCATGCCGGTCTGCGATTCCAGCAAGCGCCGGCGCTGGCGCCGCCTGAAGAACGAAGCGAGCGACGTGAGGGTGCAGACCCACAGGGCGAACCACGCAAGAGGCGTGTAGACGCCCG
Source organism: Dyella sp. EPa41 (assembly GCF_016586165.1). Lineage (GTDB taxonomy): Bacteria > Pseudomonadota > Gammaproteobacteria > Xanthomonadales > Rhodanobacteraceae > Dyella. The sequence goes on from NZ_BCPR01000002.1 coordinate 38,763, forward strand.
TCGATGACGCCTTGGCAAAGGCCAACAGAAACGGATGGCTGCTGGAGCCCCACAACCAGCCGATGCCGTACTGGATACCGATGAAGCCAATCAATCCAAGCACCAGGCACGCTGGCCAGGTCATCGAAGCCAGGATGTCGAAACCGCTCTCCTTGCGCTTTCCCATGGATCCCCCTGATTGACGGTCACGCCAGACTGTCGTGCTGGCGATAGGCCCGAAGGCTATCGCTGAGGAGAAGCCCGCGCCAGCGTCATGGGGATGAGGGTCGAGGCAGCGGGCTAGGCGCGTTTTTTCCCAAGTTCGACGCGGCTCCTGGTTTTGCACCGTCGACGGGCTACATCCTCTAGGTGGCCTTGGCGCCAACGGCTATGCTGGACCTGCTCGGCGCGGGGGCGCCGATCCAAAAGGGGGAGATATGACGACACGATCCAATGGACCGTCCGCTGGCCTTGGCTGGCTGGCCAACGGCTTCAGCGTGGGCTTCCGCCATCCGAAGCCATTGCTGGGAGGGGCAGCACTGCTGATAGTGGCGTGCCTGTTGCCGACGCTGATCACGCTGCCGATGCAGTTCGGCGCCATGGCCAATGGCACACCGGCGAGCCCGACGGCAGTTGTCTCGATCATGGCCGTCTCGATGCTGGTCAGCCTGTTGATCTTGCCGCTCTATGCAGGCTACCTGCAGGTGGTCGATGCAGCCGAGCGTGGATTGCCGGCTCGCGCGCGCGACGTCTTCAATCCCTATCGACAGGGCGAAGCATGGCGCCTGATCGGCTTCGGTCTGGCGAACATCGTGGTCTACATCGCCGTGATCGGCATCGTCATCGTGCTGGCGGGAGGCGGCATCGTCAGCTGGTATATGCAGGCGCTGACGGCACAGGCCGCGCACCAGCCACCGCCGGGGCTGCCTTCGGGTTTTGGAACCGCCATGGCGCTCTTCATGGTGGTCGGCCTTTTCATGATGGGCTTCTACGCGATCAGCCTTGGCCAGGTCGCACTGGGCAAGCGCAGCGTGTTCGGCGCCATGGGTGATGGCGTGGTCGGGGCGCTGAAGAACCTGTTGCCGTTGGTGGTGTTTGCAGTGAGCCTCGTGCTTGCCTGGATCGTGGTCATCATCGCCTTCGCGATCGTCGCGCTTGTGCTGACCCTGATTGCCAAGTTCGTCGGCGCGTGGCTGATGCTGGTGCTGATGGTTCCGCTCTATCTCGCGTTGATGTTGACGATGATCGCGGTGATGTTCGGCGTCATGTACCACCTATGGCGCGATGTGTGCGGCGGCGACGCCATGGCCGGCATGGCTGCTGCAACTGCCGCTTGATCTGCAGCAGACCAACACGTCGTCGTTCAAGGCAGGGCCGGAGCGCACTTTCCATGAAGTCGACTCTGGCCCTGGTTTGTACTGGTCGCATCCCATATGAAAGCGACCAGCCCCTTCACATCACCGGGAAGGGATCGGGGCCACTGCTCGTTATTTCTTTCGCCGGCATCGCCCTGGACGCCCGCTTCTTTCGAGCCCCGTCTGGTGCGCCTTTTCTAGAGAAGCATCGACGGGTTTCGAACCCGCACGACAACTGTTCCTGCTTTGACTCCTGTTGGGGTTCCTGATCAAGGGAACCCTCGACAAAAGAACCTGTCTACCGTGGCTCGCCTCAACACGCGCGGACGATATGCGCAGGTTTTTGCCGGGGGTTATTGGCTTGCATGAGGCAGGGTCGTGGAACGTTCTGGGCAGGTCGGACATCGACAGGAAGGGGATCGTGCTCGCGGCCTGGCGTTGCTCGATGTCGAAACGCGAGAGAACCTGGGCCGCGGGCGATGGCGACAGCCGCCGCTGACGCGCCCGGCGCTGACGCTCGCATGGGTTCTCGTATGCCTGCTGCATGCGTTGTTTGCGCTGGCGCTGTGGTACGAAATGCAGCCCGGAAATCGACCCGCCACAGTGACGAGTGCCGGCAGCGATCGTGCGTTGATCGTGCGCCTGATCGATCGCCCGGCCAAGCCACGCGTCGCGCAGCCACCCGAGCCGCCCGTGCAGGTGGTGCCGCTGCGACAAGTGGCAACAGCGCCGGTTGTTCCGGCGGTGCACGAGAAACCCCGTCGTGACGCCATGGTCGTGCAGGACCATGAGGCGACGCCTGCGCCGGCGGCTTCCACGGCCACGCCGCCCGCCATCCACGTGTTCGGCGTGCACCTGCCGCCTTCCACGGAACCCGCCCCGGCCACCGCCAATGCCAAGGCCGAAGCGGCCAAGCCCGCGGATGATCGCCAGATCATGCAGCACGACAGCAACCGCATGCAGTACAAGGCCACGCGCTTCGAGAAATATTTCCCTCCGCCGAACGAGACGGCCGGTGGCGCGGTGGGGCGGCATATCGGCGACGCGCTGAAGGCGATCGCCAAAAGCGTGTGCGATCCCGACAAGAAAAGTACGGCGGCCAACCCGCTGTGCGCCGCGCCCCCGCCGCCCGCATCGCCCATGGATCGCGATGAGCGCCTCAACCTGCCACCAGCACCCCTGGCCGGCGATGCGAATCTGCCCAAGGGTCCGTCACTCGAAAGCTGCATCAACGAGTACAAGGCGGGCGATCCGCTGTCGTCCGGCTGCCCGGTGAACACGCCTGATCTCGCCTTCAAGGCCGAGATGCGCGAATGCATCGATCTGTTCCGCGCCGGCAAGCGCCTCAAGACCTGGTGCCCGCTCGATACGCCGCAGCGGGCAGCTGCCGAGGCGTCGCATGCGTCTTCCTCGAGCGCGAGTTCGCCCTGAGCATATCCGGCGATGCATGGCGCTTCCTTGCTCGCCGTTCCCTGTGCCGCGCCACTCCCAATTCACGCCGTCACGTCGCGTCCGGGTTCATGGTTACGGCATCAGGGCAACCCCAGGGGCAGCAAGGGGTGAATCGTATGGCTCAGGCAAGAAAACCTGTCCAGGTGACCGTTTCCATCAATGGGCCGTACCTGGTCGTTGGCGATATCCCGCTGGCGACGCAAACCGTGGTCGCCGATGACGATGGCGGTTCGGAAGACTGGAAGGAAGGGCCACCGATCGACCATCCGGCGAGCTATGCGCTATGCCGGTGCGGCATGTCGCAGTCGAAGCCGTTCTGCGATGGCTCGCACAAGAAGGTCGGCTTCGATGGCACCGAGACGGCAAGCCGGCAGGCGTACCTCGACCAGGCACAAACCCTCGAAGGCCCCACGCATGCGCTGACCGACGCCCAGAATCTCTGCGCCTTCGCCCGCTTCTGCGATCCCAACGGGCAGGTCTGGAGCCAGGTCTCCGCCTCCGAGGATCCACAGGTGCGCGCCACCTTCCTGCGCCAGGTCAACCAGTGCCCGTCAGGCCGGCTGGTGGCCTGGGACAGGTCGACGGGCGAGCCGGTCGAATACCCGTTGCCGGTGTCCATCGGCCTCGTCGAAGACCCGGTGGAAGCATGCAGCGGTCCGCTGTGGCTGCGTGGCGGCATCCCCGTCGTCTCCTCCGATGGATTCGTGTACGAAGTGCGCAACCGCGTCACGCTCTGCCGATGCGGCCAGTCGAAGAACAAGCCGTTCTGCGATGGCACGCACGCCGCGGTGCATTTCAGGGACGATTGAGTGGCGTCAGGTAGCGGCAGATTCAAGCGGGCTTTCGCTTCGACGCCCAGTAGCTGTCCAGCGACCACGTACCCGCGCCGCCCATGCACAAGGCAATCAAGCCCGCCGCGTACAGCAGATCGGTTTCATAGCCGGGCTGGCCAAAATGCGCGCCCATGGCGTCGTAGGACATCAGCTTGATCGAGCTGAAGCCATGGGGCAGGTGCACCGTGAAGATAGCGACAGCCAGCACGACGAGCATTGGCAACGCGGCAACCGGGACAAAGGCGCCCAGCAGGACCAACAACCCGCCGATCAACTCGATGGCTATCGTGGCCCATCCCAGCAGTTCGGCGAACGGCATGCCCATCGCGTGCAGGATGGCGATGAACGCATCCGGGCCTCGGGCGAGCTTTGCATAGCCATGCTCCATGAAGCCATAGCCAATGATCAGCCGTAACGGCAGCGCGTAGATATCGCGGGGCAGTGGAAGGGGAGCGATGGCGAAGCTGGCGAGAAGTGATGTCTTCATGCCGGGTCCTTCGCTGTGGCAACCGCACGGGTTACATGCGTCCGCGATCGAATGAGGTCCGCTCCCTTGATGACGGGGCCGGTCTGTCCATGCGATGGGCGGGAAGGGCAGGCCGGGATGATGTGCGAGCCAGGCGACCTGGCCATTTTTCACGGTGGCGCGAGGATCTCCGGGGGAGAATCCCGTCGCCAGCCATCCCGCCCCGGGGAATACATGCGGCGTCGGCGGCAAGGCGGTCACGGCGGCATGTCCGCGCTTCAACCGGCATGACTGACATGGCCGATTCCCATGGGCGTGGTTCGGCGTCATCGGGGGAAGGGTCATGCGGACATCGAAGCGGCATGTGACGCATATGGCCGCCGTGGCGGTCACGATGGTGTCGGTGGGGGCGTTGGCGTTCCCGTCGTCGACGGATACGACTGCGCCGACGCCGCATTGGGCCTATTCGGGCGAGGCCGGGCCGTCGCATTGGGCGTCGCTGGATCCCCGCTTTTCCGCCTGCGGCGCCGGCATGGCCCAGTCGCCCATTGACCTCGAATCGCACGATGCCAAGCCCGGCAAGGCTGGCGAGTTCCACATCGACTATGAGAAGGGCAACGTGGACTTGGTGAACAACGGCCACACGGTGCAGGCCAATGTCAGCGATGCCAAGGATACGGTGGTCTACGAAGGCGACACGTACCGGCTGGCCCAGTTCCACTTCCACTCACCCAGCGAGCACACCACGGACAAGACGCGGTTTCCGTTGGAGATCCACTTCGTCAACCAGGATGGCGCCAAGCACATCCTCGTCGTGGGCGTGATGGTCAAGCTGGGCGATGAGAACCCGAGCCTGGCGCCCGTGTTCCATAGTCTGCCGCCGCCCAAGGGAAACGCGTCTGCCACCACCGGCAAGCCGATGGCGGTGGATCTCGCCTCGGTGCTTCCCAGGAACCACGAGGCCTATGTCTACAGCGGCTCGTTGACCACGCCACCCTGCACGGAGGGCGTGCGTTGGATCGTGCTGGCGCATCCCATCCAGATGTCCAAGGAGCAGGTCGCGTCGTTCTCGAAGCTGTTCCCGGACAACCACCGGCCTTTGCAGAAGGTCAATGGCCGGGAAGTCGACGATGACCCGGATTGACGAATGCCCTGCGGACGGGCGGCGCGCCCGTACCGAAGGGATGTGGCCATCTGCGGGATGGGTGACGCCGCGGACCTGGCGCTGCATCGCGGCGCTATGCAACACGGCCATCAGCGGCGATCATGCCACTTCGACTTGAGGTAGCACGCCATGACGCACTCCGACGACGATTTCGAAACCGGCCACGCCTTCCATGACGATGACGACAGCTCGCTGGAGGCCCATGTCTGGCAGCTCCTGCTGCTGATCAACCCGGGTGACGACGACACGGCGTTCCAGCAGTTCGCCGGCTATCGGGATGTCGTGGGCGATACACCCGACGATGAGGTGGACGTGGCGCAGGCAGTGGAGCAGGTGGCCGATTGGCGCTCGACGTTCCATGTGGATGCCGATGACACGCGCGCGCTCATACAGGCGCTCGAAGAACTGTCGACGCGTTGGAACATCGACATCGATTGGGACGGCGACACCGACGAGGATGAATTCCACGCCGACGTCGATGCCGCCGATCTCATCGGCATCGCCTACGACAACCTCGCCCCGCACGGATACACCTTGTGGGTTCGCGATACCGACGACGACAGCGTCGCCGGCTGGATGACGCTGTCGCGGGACACCGAGGCCATGCGCGAGCTGGCGACGGAGTTGGGCGTCCATCTGCGCCGCGGCAACGAACTGGGCTGACAGTGTTGGCCGCCGGCTGGATGATCCCCGCGCTGGCACAGAGGATGGACGCCCACGGATGACCGCTTTCACATGACTGCGACGATGCACTATCCCTACGCGGCTTTTCATGCGCGGCTGCAGCAGGCCGGCGGCGATGCATCGCCGCAAGCACTCGGCACGTTGCCTCCGTTGCTCGAACGCTTGCTGGCGCCGCCGCAGTCGCGCGCCAAGGTGATGACGTCGCTCGACCTGTTGCTGAAGGCGCGCAAGGCCACCCTGCAGGCGGCATTCGACACCACGCTCGCGGCTGACGAGCTGCGTCGTTATCAAAAGTTCGCCAAGCCCGGGAAGCCGTCGGCGCATATCGTGCAGCTTCGCCAGAAGCAGGCGGCGGCGCGCCAGGCCACGAGCGTGGCGCGTCAGTCGCTGATCAAGGCCGCCGCCGCCTTCGTGCGCGATGCCGGCATCGACGTGCCCGAACACACGCCGCTGGACGTCTTCATCATCGACTGGATCGATACCCACGTTCCTGCCGGCCACACCTGAACACCGCGTCGTGCCCGTGTCCAAAATATGTTCTTTAACATAATTTGCCGCGGCGTAAGCTCGTGGGCCGGTAACGTCATGTACCGCGGGTAGGGCCGGCCACGGCCCGCCTGCCGATATCGGATACGCACAGCGAGGAGCGGATCATGAAGAACTATCTGGCGGTTTATCTCGGCAACGAAGCATCACGCAAGGCATCCGGATGGGATGCCTTGGACGAGGGCGCACGCAAGAAGCGTGAGCAGGAAGGCATGCAGGCCTGGGGCGCATGGGTCGAGGCACACAAGGCTTCCATCGTCGACACCGGCGCGCCCTTGGGCAAGACGCTGCGCGCTTCCAAAGGCGGCATCGAGAGCGTTCGCAACAACCTGGCGGCCTATACGGTGGTGCGTGCCCAATCGCATGAAGCCGCCGCCAAGATGTTCGAAGGACATCCCCATTTCACGATTTTTCCGGGCGACTCGATCGAGATCATGGAGTGCTTGCCGCTGCCCGGCCAATGAGGACAGCCCTCTCGCTTCGGGCCACGATTCACCGGATGGCTGGATCACCGCAATCAGGAACGCCTCGCCTCTCGGCACGTCCAGGACATCCGATAGGCTGATGAAGTAGTGCGCGTTGAGATCGTCGTTGGGCACGCAGCGTGCGGTGTCGAAACCGCCTCGCGCGAGAGCGCCATGATGTCGTCGGGGCCGTCGAAGCTGACGAAGGGCGTGCCGGAGGTACGGGCGCGGTCGTACAGCATCTGGTGCACGGGGCGTTCGGCGGGATCGAACAGGTCGAGCGGCACGCTGATGTTCCGATGTGTCCGGCGATAGAGGTAGCCCCGGCCCGCTGCGTGGCGAGGGCCGAAAGATCAGCCCGCGGTGAAGGCGATTTGTATCCGAATGTGTCCGAACGCCCCTGGATACATAGACATGCAAAGGCCCCGTGCCGCCCACACAATCGCCATACATCGCCATGGTCTTCTATTCCGGCACATCAACCAGCCGGGAGAGGCCCCATGTCGGACCACATCGATCAACGCAGGCGCAAGTTTCTGGGCACGGCGGCCTTGGGCCTGGCGGCCACGCAAGTCGGCTGGATGTCCTTTGCGGATGCGCAGACGGCCAAACCCCTCACCGATGGCAAGGAGGCCGCTCGCGCGGGGCGCACCTCGTTCTCGTCGATCAAGCACGTGAAGACGGATGTGCTCGACATCGCCTACGCCGAGGAAGGCCCGGCCAACGGCAAGCCTGTCTTGCTGTTGCACGGCTGGCCGTACGACATCTACAGCTTTGTCGACGTGGCGCCGATCCTGGCGGCCGCCGGGTATCGCGTGATCATTCCTTACCTGCGCGGTTATGGCGACACGCGTTTCCTCTCCGCCGATACGCCGCGCAACGGCCAGCAGGCCGCCTTGGCCGCCGACGGCCTGGCACTGCTCGACGCGTTGCATATCAAGAAGGCGATCGTCGCCGGCTTCGACTGGGGCGCGCGCACGGCAGACATCATGGCCGCGTTGTGGCCGGAGCGTTGCAAGGCGCTGGTGTCGGTGAGCGGCTACCTGATCGGCAGCCAGGAACTCAACCGCGCGCCGCTGCCGCCGAAGGCCGAGCAGCAGTGGTGGTACCAGTACTACTTCACCACCGAGCGCGGCGCCGCGGGCTATGCCAAGTACACGCACGACTTCGCGCGCCTGATCTGGGAGACCGCCTCGCTGAAGTGGGCGTTCGACGATGCCACCTTCAACCGCTCTGCGGTGGCCCTGGACAATCCCGACCAGGTGGCCGTCGCGATCCACAACTATCGCTGGCGCCTGGGGCTGGCGCAGGGCGAAGCCAGGTACGACGAACTGGAGAAGAAGCTCGCCACGCTGCCTGCCATCGCGACTCCCACGATCACGATGGAAGGCGACACCAACGGTGCGCCACATCCCGAACCCAGCGCGTATGCCAGGAAGTTCACCGGCAAGTACGAGCATCGGCTGATCACCGGCGGCATCGGCCACAACCTGCCGCAGGAAGCGCCCGAGGCGTTTGCCAAGGCGGTGATCGATGTCGACAGGTTCTGAGGCCCGCACCGAGCGCCTGTCGTCGCATCGCAAAAGAAAGGGGCGCCGTGGCGCCCCTTTGCGTGTGTGCCGGACCGGAACCTGGCCTACATGTTCTCGACGGGCAGCACGCGGCGGCGCGTGCGCTCACGCAGCGAGCAATCGCGCAGCGTGTCCGCCATGGCTTCCAGGCCCGGGATGCCGTAGAGGCGAACGCTGGGCATGTCGCGGTCGGAGGAATGCATGCACAGCAGGCATTGCCCGAGCAGGCGCATGCCGAGCGGCTTCTCCAGATCGAAATGATCGACGCGGAACAGCTCGAGGTTGTCCTGCGTTTTCGACAACAGGCCGCGCTCCACGCGGATGCGCTGCGTGGTGATGGTGTAGCTCACCGAGATGCTGTGCATCCAGTACACCAGCGCCGCGATGCCCAGCGTGACCACCGCGATCACGTATTGCCCGAAGCTGTAGAACACCGCCGGGTGTCCCTGGAAGAGCACCTTCTCGACCGTGGCGTCGCGGGCCGCCTGGTACGCCTCGAGATCGGTGCCGCAGAACCGGCACTTCCTGGCGACGGCCATGATGGATTCACCGCACACCGGGCACGGCTTGCGCTCTTCACTGGCTTCGGTCATGGCCCCTCTCCCCGGAATGGATACGTGCTGCTGCCTGCGCAAAGTCTGCCCGATTCTGGCATGGGCTGGCATGGGCGGGCGAGCCGCCGTTCACGCCGCGTGGGGCCTTCTTCCGAGGTCCGCCGCGCTCAATCCTGCTTGAGCAAGGCCAGCGCCTGAAGCCGCGCCGATTCGCGCAGGGATTTGCGCAGCTCGGGGTCATTGGTGGTGCGGGCCAGCACCATGCCGCCCACGCACAGGGCAACCATCGCCTCGGCGCGGCGGTCCGCGTCGCGGATGCCCTTGAGTGCGCAGCGATAGATATGACGCATGCCACGCATGAGGTCGGTATACGCCTGCTGCGGTTCCAGGCCCGCACGCGCGACATCGGAGGGCAACGCATAGAGCGGGCAGTGCAGGTCGATGTTCTCCAGCACTTCATCGCTGAGATACAGGTCGACGAGCATGCGCGCCATGCGCTTGGGATCGTCGACGATCTGGTCTGCGTTGGCCGTGGCGAACGGGTTGCAGGTTTCGAAGCTCGCCACCGCGGCGGCGTAGAGATCGTCCTTGCTGTCGAAATGGTGGTAGAACGCGCCGCGCGTGAGTCCGGCGGAGGCCATGACCTGGTCGATGGTGACCTGCTCGAAGCCGTGGCGATTGAACAGGCGACGTGCGGACTCCACCACGCGTGCTCGTGTCTGCACCTTGTGTTCAGGGCTGTATGGCATGACTGCGACCCTCCTTGGGGATAGGTATAGCAGGCCTGAAAATATGTTCTTTAACATATTTTCAGGCGGGGTAACCTCGGTCACCGGTCATGGACAACACAGCGGAGATCGAAGATGAAGATCTACTGGATCAAGGCGCAGGCGCCGCGCCGGGTATTGGCGCTGGTGAAATATCTCGGCATCGATGCCGAGTGCATCCAGGTCGATGCGAAAGCCGGTGGTCTCAAGACCGCCGAATACAAGGCGCTCAACCCCAACGGCAAGGCGCCGACCCTGGTCGACGGCGACTTCGTGCTGTGGGAATCGTCCGCCATCAATGCCTACCTGTGCATCAAGGAAGGTTCGGACATGTGGCCGGCGCACCATCCCGCCGAGCAGGTCGAGATCATTCGCTGGCTGTCGTGGAACGACAACCACTGGGCAAGCGCGGTGGGGCCGTTCTATTTCGAGTTCGTGGTGAAGGAAACCTTCAACATCGGTCCGCCGGATCGCTCCGAGCTGGCCGCGGCGCTCCCCGGCTTGAAGCAACTTGCCGCCGTCCTGGACGCTCACCTCGAAGGCCGTGACTTCGTGGCGTGCGGCCGGCTCACCATCGCCGACTTCCAGCTCGCCGCCATGGCCTGCGACTGGCGCCGGTCGGAAATGCCCCTCGCCGACTTCCCCAACATCGTGCGCTGGCTAGACGGCCTCGATCGCCTGCCTGCCTGGTCGGACCCGTGGCCGGTCCATGGTGCGAACACGCGCGATGCGGCGCGGGATTCCGCGCGGGAACACCGCTCCAGCGTGGCCTGAGCCACGCGACGGCAACGATGTCCTGATCACCCAAGGAGGCACGAATGGCCGAGCTGATTCTCACCACCTTCGACTGGGTTCCCGAGATGCCGCGTGGCTATGTGCGCGACCTGCGCGTGCGCTGGGCACTGGAGGAGGCGAAATGGCCCTATCGCGTCGAGAGCGTGCCGTTCGACGCGCGCGGCGCCGGCCATTTTGCGCACCAGCCCTTCGGCCAGGTGCCGTGGCTGACGGATGGCGACATCTCGATCTTCGAGAGCGGCGCCATCCTGATGCACCTGGGGCTGCGCAGCGAGGCATTGATGCCCATCGATCCGCGCGGACGGAGCATGGCTATGGAGTGGCTGTTCGCGGCACTGAATTCGGTGGAGATGGCGAGCGTACCCTGGTCGATCTTCGTGTTTTCCGGCATCGCCGATGAAGCACCGGGCAGGAAGCTCCTGGACAACTTCCTTGGCGCCAGGCTCACGCATGTGGAGGCGGTCCTGGCCGAACGCGAATGGCTGGCGGGTGCGTTCTCCGTCGCCGACATCGTCATGGCGGATGTGCTGCGGCTGGTCGATCGCTTCGACGGGCTGGCGGCGCATCCAGCCTGCCGCGGCTATGTCGCGCGCGCCACGGCCAGGCCGTCATTCGTCAAGGCGCATGCCGACCAGATGGCGCATTTCGCGGCGGCCGACGGCACGGCGCCTGCACAGCCCCAGCGATAACGCCTGCGTTGCCCAACAGGCGCTCACGATGCGCGGGCACGAATGACCCAGCATGCCGCGTTGAAACGCACGTCGCCGTCATCGACGAACGGATCGAACGCGGGCCGCACGGCGGCGACGACCCGGGCGCGGGTCGCGGCATCGGCCTGCTGCATCGCGACGCCCACCGGCCCCAGGCGCGTGAAATAGTGGGTCAGCTCGCTTTCGGGATACGCGCAGGTAACATCGAGCGGCTGGACGTCGACATCCAGCCAGCCGCCATCCGACAACAGGGATGCCGTGCGCTCCCTGTCCGCGAACGCGAACTGTCCCGGTCCGGGCTGGCGGGCAGGGAGATCGATCACGGCTGCCGCCGCGCGTTCGGCCGCCGTCATGTACGGATTCTCGTCCGCGCTTCGCCACGCGATGAAGCACAACGTGGCCTCGCTGCGCGCGGCACGCCGGAGGTTCAGGAAGGCCGCCACCGGTTGCTCGAAGAACATCACGCCGAGGCGCGAGATGAACAGGTCGATGCTGCCGGGCTCGAAGGCGTGCGTCTGCGCGTTGTCGCAGACAAACCTGGCGGTGGAGCGCTCGCGCCGTGCGCGCTTGATCGCCGCATCCATCATCGGTCGCGAGATGTCCACGCCCGTGCATTCGGCGTCCTTGCCCAGCGCCCGGGCCGCGGCGAGCGTGGTATCGCCGGTGCCGCAGCCGATATCGAGCAGGCGATGCGGCTTGCGGGCTCGAACCTCGTCGACCAGCACCTCCCTGAGTGGTCGGAACATGCCATCGAGTACCGGCTGGAGATCGACCCAGGCACATCCGGAATGCCCGTTCCAGGCATCGATGGGCGATGACGCGGCGGTCATGTTCGCTTCCCCGGGCGGCAATTCGGAGGAGGGCAGCCTGGGCCATGCGCGGTCGACCGGGCGTCAAGGACGCAGCCACCGCTCCGCGGGCCCCGCCGCCTTGTAAGGCCCCGGTCCCGGAGGCATAGTCACCCGGCAGCTTGGCACGGCCGGGAGAAGACATGCGGGTACGCCTGGAAGATGTAGCGCGCGCGACGGGCGTCTCGCCGAAGACGGTGTCGCGCGTGCTCAACGAGGAGCCCTCGGTCAAGGAATCCACCCGCCAGAAAGTGCTGGCGGCGATGGAGTCCATGAACTACCGGCCCAGCCCCTCCGCGCGCGGCCTGGCCGGCAGCCGTTCGTTCCTGGTGGCGATGCTGTATGACAACAACGACAACCCGGCCTCGACGTATCTCGCGGAGATCCAGGACGGCGTACTCGACGCCTGCGATGCCCATCGCTACAGCATGATGGTGTGCCCGCTGCGGGTGCGTGACCAGGACTTCATCCGTCGCGTCGATGCCCTGGTGTCCGATCACCACATCGATGGCGTGATCGTGACGCCGCCGCTTACCGACTACTCGCCCTTGCTCAAGCGCCTGCAGGAACATGGCGTGCCGCACGCGAGCATTTCGCCGGTCAATCATGAGGGCGTGATCGGCGTCTGCATGGACGAACAGAAGGCCGCGAAGGCGCTGGTCGACCACTTGTTGCAGCTGGGTCATCGCCGCATCGCCTACATCGCCGGCTTTGCCAACCATGGCGCCAGCCGCTGGCGACTCAATGGCTACAAGGACGCGATGGCGGCAGCGGGCATCGCCTACGATCCGAGGTACGTGGTGCAAGGTGAATTCACGTTCGGCTCGGGCGTGCTGGCCGCGCGCCAGTTGTTCACGCTGCGCGATCCGCCCACCGCGATCTTCGCCGCGAACGACGATATGGCCGCGGGCGTGATGTGGGCCGCGAACGAGCGCGGACTCAAAGTGCCGCAGGACCTCTCGGTCTGCGGCTTCGACGACACGCCGCTGGCCACGCAACTGTGGCCGCCGCTGACCACGGTGCGCCAGCCCAGCCGCGACATGGGCAAGCTTGCCGCGTTGCAGTTGATGGAACTGTTGCGCGGCCGCGGCAAAGGCCTGCTGGTGCAGGTGCCTTATTCGCTGCAGTTGCGTGAGTCGACGGCCCCCGCGCCGCGCGAGTTGCCTGCCAAGGGCCGTCGCAAGACGCGCGTATGAGCGCACGGGCAGCGCAGGCGTGGGTCGACGCATGCGCATGCGTTCCGTCATGGCTAACGAAAGGCTTGCAGCACTTGCATGTGCCGCAGCGCGTGGCTACTCTGCGCCTCCTTATCAACCCCAACCAAGAGGAGGAATCGACAATGATTGTTGTAGCAGCAGCCTCCGCCGGGTCGACGCGCTTCTGATTTCCGGCCAGCTTTTCCGCTGGCGCGCTTCATCTCTCCGCTTCGCACCCAGGCGATCCGTTCGGCCCCGTTCCCGGCTGGCCGTCGTTCTCTTTGTCTGCAGGGTGCTCCCATGCTTTCGACGTTTTCCCTCCACCAGCTCGGCTGGCGGCCTGAATATGCGCGACATCTGACGCTCGACGATTTCGAGGCGGGCTATCCCGCTCGCGTCGCGGCGGTGCATCGCGGTGGCCTGGACGTGTTTTCCTCGCGCGGCCATGGCACGGCGGTGGTGCCTCACCACGTCAATGCCGACGCCGGCATCGCGGTGGGCGACTGGGTTTTGGTGGAACACGAGGCCGATCGCGTGATCCGCCTGCTGGACCGCCAGTCGCTGGTCGCACGCGTGGCGGCCGGCGAAGGTCATCGTCGCCAGTCCATCGCGGCGAACCTCGACGTGTTGTTCATCGTGTCCTCGTGCAATGGCGACTTCAATCCGTCGCGCCTCGAGCGCTACCTGGCGTTGGCGATCGACGCATCGATCATGCCGGTGGTGGTGCTCACCAAGGCGGATCTTTGCGATGACGCAGGCGACTACGTGGCGATGGCCGAGCGGCTCGCGCCATCGATCGCCGTGGTGGCCCTGGATGCCACCGACGCGTCCTCGGTGGAACAACTGGCGCCCTGGTTGGCGCCGGGCAGGACGGCGGCCTTTGTCGGCTCGTCCGGCGTAGGCAAGTCCACCCTGGCCAACAGGGTGATCGGCGAAGCCATGCAGCTTACGCGAGACATTCGCGAGGACGATGCGCGCGGCCGCCACACCACCACGTCGCGCGAGATGTTTCCCACGGCGATGGGTGCGTGGGTCATCGATACGCCAGGCATGCGCGAGTTGCGGCTCGCCGCCCCTTCGCCGGATCTGGGTGCAGTGTTCGACGACGTGGAGTCGCTCGCCTCGCAGTGTCGTTTCCGCGATTGCCGGCATGAGGACGATGCCGGTTGCGCGGTGATCCAGGCGGTCGTGGAGGGCATGCTGGATGCACGGCGCCTCGACAACTATCGCAAGCTGCAACGCGAGGCGGCACGCGCGCAACGCAACCAGCGCGAAGAGCGCGAGCATGGTCGCCAGTTCGGCGCCATCGCGCGGCGCGCCATCCAGGCCAAGCGCGAAAGGCTCGAGCAGTGAATGGCGCGGGCGGATGCAAGGCCAAGGCGACGGAGGCTGCGTCACGCGGCCTCCGTCGTGGCAGGGACTACTTGCTCGCGCCCTTGTAGGTCAGCTCGGTGTTGTAGCTGTCCACGTGGGATGAACTGCTTTCCGTGGCGTCGTTGAGCGATTTGCGCATGGCTTGCGCATCCTGCTTGCCGTACACGTTCTCGACCATGGTCCACAGCGGCGTTTCGGGATCCTTGCCCAGGTCTTCCCATGACTTGGCGGGAATCACCACGACGAAGTCCGGTGCATCGGGGCCCGCCTGTTGCATCTCGCCGATCATGTAGTTGTTGGGCCATTTCGCCTTGTCGGCCGCCGCGGCGATCTTCTTGGCGACATCGACGAAAGCCTCGTGCGGCTCATGCCCGTTCTTGAGCTTGAAGTCGATCACCTCGATGTACGGCGCCGTCAGGCCCATGCCCTTGGCCATGTGGCTCAGGTCGTTGCGCGCCTGCACGAACCCGCTCACTTCACTCTTCAGGTGCGGATTGACGCTGGTGCGGAAGATGGGGTCGCATGCCTTGCCCGTTTCATGCATCGCATCGAAGGCCGACCACGGCACGGCATCGGTGGTGTAGGAGTAGGCGAAGGTATCGCCGGTTTCGTGGGACCAGGCGGTCCAGGTGTATTTGAAACCATGCTGGCTGAGGCACTGGTTGTAACTCTTGATGCCGGCCTCGTAGGCCTGCTGGTCCGCGGGCGCTACAAAATCCGTGTAGTCGCGAATGAGCATGGGCTTTGGCGCGTCGGCAGCGACGACGGCGGTGAAGCAGCAGCAGGCGGCCACGCCGGCCAGCCAGGGCGTCGATGATTTCATGATGGTCTCCCTTGAGGCGGCAGCCTCGATGGTGGTTGCGGTCGCGTTGTGCAGCGAAGGCGCGAGAACGGTCGATCACGAAGGCAACAGCGTGGAGTGAGGGTTCTGCCACAGGGGGAACGAAAGAACGACGGACACGACGTGTCGGCAACGCGTTGTGGGTAGGGTGACGCAACGCGCTGTGGCGTCGTCGTGCCCGGCGTGTCGGAAAGGGAGCGTGGTGGGTGATCGAGCATGGCGCATCCCGACTTGGTCGATGGCGGCAGGTTTGCGTGAAGCCGATCGCGAAAGGGCGGATGGCGTGGCGCGTCTGCCTGAAGCAAAGCCGGGCGGCCGTACGAATGTTGCGCCGGGGGCGCGAAGTGGAAATACGCCGAAAAGCATAGGCCGCCCATGGGGCGGCCTTGCGGTGCCAAAGTGCGCTGGCTGAAGCGCGACAGGGTCGCCGTACGGGTCAGTGCCTGGCCGATGCCCAGGACAGGTCGGTGACGACCGGGAAATGGTCCGACGGATAGCGCCCGTTTTCCTGCGTGGTCACGGTGGCGTAGTGCGTCGGCGTGAAACCGCGGGTCAGGATGAAGTCGATGCGCTGGTCCGGCTGGCCGGTGAAGTTGTGGAAGGTCTTCTCCGGGCCTTCGACCTTCGGCGACGCGACACGGGCATCCTGCAGGGTTTTCACCAGCAGCGCGTAGGTCGGGCTGGCGGGCGTGGTGTTGAGATCACCGGTGAGGATGAATGGCACGTCCTTGGGCAGTGCCGCGATTCGCGCGACGATCTCCTGGGCGCCTTTGAGGCGCGCCGGTTCGTCTTCGTCGCGGTAGGGAAGGTGCGTGTTGTAGTAGTAGAACGTCTTGCCCGTGGCGATCTCCTCGAACAGCGCCCAGGTCACCATGCGCGGGAGTGGATGTCCCCAGGTGATGCTGCCGGGCTTGTCGGGGGTGTCGGAGAGCCAGAAGTTGCCCGAGTCCTTCAGGCGCAGCACGTCCTTCCGGTAGAACACGCCCATGTGCTCGTCGGCATGGCCGCCGAAGCGGTCGATGCCGAACCAGGTGTATTCGGGCAGCTTGCTCACCACGTAGTCGCCCTGTTCCTTGTGCAGCTCCTGCGTGCCCATCAGGTCGGGATGCTGCTCACGGATGGTCCGCACGAAAATATCGCGGCGTGCCTCCCAGCGATTGGGGCCATCGGCGGCCACGGGCGTGCGCACGTTGAAGCTCATGACGCGCAGTGTCTGCGCGGCGGCCGGAAGGCTCGCGGAAGCCAGCATGGCGAACAACAGGGACATCAGACGAGGACGGAACAGGGACACGATCACCTCCGGCGTGCTGAGAAGGCTGGGACCGTAACACGATCCGCCGACACGGTGGCACGGGCTTGCGGTAAGGTGCGCGCCATCACACGGCATTCCACGGCGCGCACGGCATGAGCGACACCCCGATCCAATGCGATGTGCCGCCGAAAGCGTGCGCGGCATCCCGTCCATCCTTCCCCCGCGCCGCGTACCCCGCACAGGCTGCCTCGCGGGCGCCGGGACGCCGCGCCATCGGATCAGGGAAGCCGCGGCCATGACCCAGCGCGTCGCCACCTGCAGTTGCCGCCAGCTCATGTTGCGCACGACGGAAGAACCCCTGCGCGTATCCATCTGCCATTGCCATGCCTGCCAGCGCCGCACGGGCAGCGTGTTCGGCGTACAGGCGCGCTTCCGTGAAGGGAGCGTGGTGATCCGCGGCCATGCGACCGCGTATGTACGCAAGGGCGATACCGGCCAGAGCGCCACGTTTCATTTCTGTCCCGTGTGTGGTTCCACCGTGTTTTACCGTCTGGATTCGGTGGAAGGGCTGATCGGCGTGCCGGTAGGTGCCTTCGCCAATCCCGCATTCCCCACGCCCCATATCTCGGTCTTCGAAGAATGCATGCATCCGTGGGTGCAACTCCCTGAAGACATCGAGCACATGGCATAGCGCATGGTGGCCAGCCGCAACACGCTGGATCTTTCGCGCGTGCTGATGAAGCAGGTCGCCTGGTCCACGGTGCAGGGCGACTCGCCGGCAGTGGAAAGCACCGGCCCAAACGGCGCCGGCGGTGCGCGCGCGGCATCATCCATGCCAGCGTGGTCCGTGCCGATCGCGGCATGCCCGGCGAAGCCGCCGGCCCCCCCCGGACTCGCGACGTCGGGCGATCTCTGGAAGGAATTTTGATCCATACTTGTCGATGGCTTTCAACGCATGGAGCGCTCGCGCGTTCCGTGCGTCGGGCCGCACACGTGATGCGGCAGGGCGGGAAGGGACATGCAATCCGGAGAGTTCGACCGTTGGGCAAGGACGCGTGAGCGGGGCATGTGGCGCTTCGTGCTGCGCAGCGGCGTGGTCTTCTACGGCCTGCCGATGTTTTTCACCATGACGTATCTCATCCCGCATCCCCGGCTGACCACGCTGCAGTCGGCGCTTTTATGGCTGATCGCCGGCGTGGGCTTCGGCGTGGCGATGTGGCTTGTCCAGGAGCGCCGATTCAGAAAGGTGACTCGACGTCCATCGTGAGTCCGCCTTAACAAAAAAGGCGCCTTCATCTTCATCTGGTCTTTCGGCTTGCTGGCGCAGTGTCTCGTGAGACCGCGGTCAGGCGGTTGATGGCTGCGGTGGGTCGGTGTGTGCGCGTGCCTGCATGGCTGTGGCATGCGTGACAACCGGGAGGCTTCAGCGCGTTCCGCCTGACGTAGGGGGCGGGGTCTCTCGGCATGCAGCTGCTCTGCTGTCCAGGGCAGGCGCACGCATGAAGCCAAACAAGAGGAGACCAACCCATGGCACGCCATACCACCTACGTCGTTCGTGCATTCGCTGGTGCAATGATCGTCGCGCTCTGCGGCTGTTCCGACTTCGTCAAGAAGACCGATTACGATGCCGCCATTACCGAGCTTCGCGGCAATGA
Source organism: Dyella sp. EPa41 (assembly GCF_016586165.1). GTDB lineage: Bacteria > Pseudomonadota > Gammaproteobacteria > Xanthomonadales > Rhodanobacteraceae > Dyella. The sequence goes on from NZ_BCPR01000002.1 coordinate 57,270, forward strand.
CCAGAAGCAGCAGCAGGAAATCGATTCGATCAAGCAGGAGATGCAGCAGAAGTTCGCGCAGTACGACTCTCAGATCACCGCCATGCAGGGTCGCATCAGCGTCAACACCATCGCGCATTTCGACACCAACCAGTCGACCATTCGTGACGACGACAAGAAGCAGCTCGATGATTTCGCCAAGATCATCAAGGATCACCACTCCAACGCCGTGATCACCGCCGAAGGCTTCGCCGACCCGTCCGGCAGCGCAGCCCACAACCGCCGCCTCGCGCAAAAGCGCGCCGAAGCCGTCCGCGACTACCTGATCCAGACCGGTGGCCTCAACGCCGAGCAAGTCCGCGCCGTCGGCTACGGCGAAGTGAAGAACCGCCAGGTGGTGAAAGGAGCGCACGGCGACGAAGGCCAGCCGAACCGCCGCGTGACCCTGGTGACGGATTTCACGGGTAGTACCTGATCTATCGCGAGCGCCGGAGAGCCGCATGGGGCGGGGCCTTCATGAGGTGCCCGCCCCTTTCCTCTGCGGATGCCAGGTTGCGTGGCTGGCATCCGCAGACGGTGAAAGTCGCTTGTAACGCAAACGACAAAGGCCGCCCGAAGGCGGCCTTTGCATCTTCGCGAAGCGCTGGCGGTCAGCGCTTCATCGAATTGAAGAACTCGTCGTTGGACTTGGTGTTCTTCATCTTGTCGAGCATGAACTCCATCGCGGCCAGCTCGTCCATCGGATGCAGCAGCTTGCGCAGGATCCAGATCTTGGAGAGCAGGTCCGGCTCGATCAGCAGGTCTTCGCGGCGGGTGCCGGAGCGGTTGATGTCGATGGCCGGGTACACGCGCTTCTCGGAGATGCGGCGGCTCAGGTGCACTTCCATGTTGCCGGTGCCCTTGAACTCTTCGTAGATCACCTCGTCCATCTTGCTGCCGGTGTCGGTCAGCGCGGTGGCGATGATGGTCAGGCTGCCGCCTTCCTCCACGTTGCGCGCGGCGCCGAAGAAGCGCTTCGGGCGCTGCAGGGCGTTGGCGTCGACACCGCCGGTGAGCACCTTGCCGGAGCTCGGCACCACGGTGTTGTAGGCACGGGCGAGACGGGTGATGGAGTCGAGCAGGATGACGACGTCCTTCTTGTGCTCGACCAGGCGCTTGGCGCGCTCGATCACCATCTCGGCGACCTGCACGTGGCGCACGGCCGGCTCGTCGAAGGTCGAGGAGATCACTTCCGCACGCACCGTGCGGGCGATTTCCGTCACTTCTTCCGGGCGCTCGTCGATCAACAGCATGATCAGATGGACGTCCGGATGGTTGTACTGGATGGCCTGCGCGACGTTCTGCAGCATCATCGTCTTGCCGGACTTCGGCTGCGAGACGATGAGGCCGCGCTGGCCGCGACCCACCGGCGCCACCAGGTCGAGAATTCGGCCGGTGATGTCTTCGGTGGAGCCGTTGCCGCGCTCGAGCTTGAACGCCTTGCGCGGGAACAGCGGCGTCAGGTTCTCGAACAGCATCTTGTTCTTCGACGCCTCCGGCGGATCGCCGTTGATGTCGTCGACCTTGAGCATCGCGAAGTAACGCTCGCCTTCCTTCGGATGGCGCACGCGTCCGGTGATGTAGTCGCCGGTGCGCAGGTTGAAGCGGCGGATCTGGCTGGGGGAGACGTAGATGTCGTCCGGACCGGCGAGGTAGGACTCGTCCGCCGAGCGCAGGAAGCCGAAACCGTCCTGCAGGATTTCCAGCACGCCCTCGGCCCAGATGCCACCGCCGGAGCGGGCATGCGCCTTGAGGATGGAGAAGATCACGTCCTGCTTGCGGGCGCGCGCGACGCCTTCCTGGATGCCCAGCGACTCCGCGAATTCCAGCAGCTGGATCGCGTTCTTGCGCTTGAGCTCCGTGAGGTTGATCAGGCGGTCGTTGCTGCCGGCATCGGCGTAGTCATCGTCCACCGGCAGGCCGTTGTTGTTGCGCGGATGCTGCGGGTTGCCGCCACCGCCGCCCTGGCCACGCTGCTGGTTGCGTTCGTGGCGACGGCGACGACCGCGGCCGTCGCGATCATTGCGGTTGAACTGCTGCGGGTTGCCGTTGCCGCCCTGCTGCTGGCCGCCCTCGCGGGCTTCCTGCGGCTGGCGCTGGCCGCCCTCGCCCTGAGGCGCCGATTCGGCAGCCGGTGCGGGGACAGGGGCAGGGGCTTCGACGGCCGGCGGCGCGGCGCGCTCAATGGGCGGCAGCGGCGGCATGTCGAGCTGGGGCTGCTTGTCGGCCTTTTCGGCGGCCGCAGCGGCCGCGGCCGCGGATTTGCGCGGCGCGCGCGTACGGGTTTCGGCCACAGGTTTGGCGTCGGCGCCCTTGGCGTCGTTGGTTTCTTTGCTTTCGATATCAGACACGGGCAAACCTCTGCGGGGCGCCGTTGGAAAAGGAGGGAAGGTTGCGTTGCGCGGACGGCGCGGGGGACAGGACTGTCCCGACGGACGAGAAGAAATCTAGCACCCGGTCCGCGGCGGCGTAAAGCGCCGCGGCCGGTAAAGTTCACAAAAGCCTTCGCGGATCGCGCTGGGCGCGAAGACGCGTCAGACGGCCTTGTCGACCGGCTGGGCGATGGCCTTGTCGATCAGCTGGGTCAGCGCGCCCTTGTTGACCGCGCCGATCTGGGTGGCTTCGACCTTGCCGTTCTTGAACACCATCAGGGTCGGGATGCCACGGACGCCGTAGTTGCGGGGCGTCTTCTGGTTATGGTCGATGTTGATCTTGGCGATGCGCAGCTTGCCCTGGTACTGCTGGGCCAGCTCGTCCAGGATCGGCGCGATGGCCTTGCACGGGCCGCACCATTCCGCCCAGAAGTCGAGCAGCACGGGCGTATCGGAATTGAGCACTTCCTGCTCGAAGGCGTCATCGCTTACATGGGTAATCAGGTCGCTCACCGGGGTCTCCGAAGGTAGGCGGGATGGGGCTTTCACGACCTCGCGCCCAGCATCGGCTACACTGGGGCGCCCATGAAGCGCGGGATCGTACTGGAAGGAAGGCTGATGCCATTGCGGCAGGCCTCCATTCCAACGTAACTCGGGGCACGATTCAAGCGATTCAAGGGCTGTCCCAGGCGGCTCCGTTGACATAGGTGAAAGGGTTTTCCTTGCGGGACAAGCCCTTACGCGGGCGCAATCCTTTGACCTATGCCAGCGGAGCTGCCGGATTACCGCCGCTCCCTCCGGCGCCCGCCATGGCAAGCGTCGCCGGCACGCGCAATCTCACGATTGGGCCTGCCGCCGTGCCCTCTGGCTGCGCCGATCATCCACCTTGTTCCTTGTAGCGTCTCACCGGCAAGGAGCCGGGCGGCCGCCGCTGATGGCGCCGCCCGTACCAGAGTCTCCATAAGCAATGTCTCAAACCGTACTCACTGATACTTTTTTCACCAATTTCGATCTCCACCCGCTGCTCCAGAAAGGTCTCGACGAGGCCGGCTTCACCCGCTGCACGCCGATCCAGGCGCTGACCCTGCCGGTCGCGCTCACCGGCCGTGACGTGGCGGGCCAGGCCCAGACCGGCACCGGCAAGACCTGCGCCTTCCTGGTGGCGATGATGAATCGCCTGCTCACCACGCCTGCCGTGGCCGAGCGCAAGGACAGCGACCCGCGCGCCCTGGTGATCGCGCCCACCCGCGAGCTGGCCATCCAGATCGAGAAGGACGCCAAGGCCATCGGTCGCCACACCGGCCTGCGCACCGCGCTGATCTACGGCGGCGTCGACTACGACAAGCAGCGCCAGCAGCTCAAGGACGGCTGCGACATCATCATCGCCACGCCGGGCCGCCTGCTCGACTACTACAAGCAGCACGTGTTCGGCTTCGAAGGCGTGGAAGTGATGGTGATCGACGAGGCGGACCGCATGTTCGACCTCGGCTTCATCAAGGACGTGCGCTTCATCTTCCGCCGCCTGCCGGCGCGCGAGCAGCGCCAGGTGCTGCTGTTCTCCGCCACGCTGAGCCACCGCGTGCTGGAGCTGGCGTACGAGCACATGCACAACGCCGAGAAGCTCGAAGTGGAGACGGAAAACGTCACCGCCGACCGGGTGCGCCAGGTCGTCTACTTCCCCGCCAAGGAAGAGAAGATGCCGCTGCTGCTCAACCTGCTTGAGCGCACCACGCCCACGCGCAGCATCATCTTCGTCAACACCAAGGCGGCGGCCGAGAAGATCACCGATCGTCTCAAGCGCCAGGGTTATCGCGTCGGCGCGTTGTCCGGCGACGTGCCGCAGCTCAAGCGCCAGAAGCTGCTGCAGCGCTTCCAGGAAAGCCAGCTCGACATCCTCGTGTGCACCGACGTGGCCGCGCGTGGCCTGCACATCCCGGCGGTCAGCCACGTGTTCAACTACGACCTGCCGCAGGATGCCGAAGACTACGTGCACCGCATCGGCCGCACCGCGCGCCTGGGTGCCGAGGGCGACGCCATCAGCTTCGCCTGCGACCTGTACGCCATGAGCCTGCCGGACATCGAAAGCTACATCGGCCAGCGCATCCCGGTCGCCAACATCGAGGCGGACATGCTGGTGATGCCCAAGGCACGCGAGCAGGATGCCCAGTTCATGGCCGAAGCGGCCGAGGACAGCGCCGCGTTTGGCGACAAGGTGGAGCAGCGCGGCGACAAGGACGGCTCGCATGGACGCCCGCGCAGCCGCGGCGGCCGCGATGGCGATCGTCCGCGCAGCGACAAGCCGCGCGAACCGCGCAAGCCGCGTGCGGAAGCTCCGGCCGCCGCCAAGCCTGAAAAGGTCGTGGCGGCGGAGGCCAACCCCGCCGAAGATGCCTCCGGTGATGGCGCTGCGCGCAAGCGCCGCCGCCGTCGTGGCGGTCGCAATCGCCGTCGCGAAGGCGAGGTGGCGGCGACGGAAACCTCGGCACCGGCCGAAGGCCGTGGCCAGCGCGGCGAGCGTCGCCAGCAGCGTGAGCGCGCCGGCAATGACGCCAACCACTCGCGCCCGTCGCGCCATGTGGCGATCACCTCGGGCGTGCAGGGCGAAAGCGCACCCAAGAAGGTGGGCTTCTTCCGCCGCCTGAGCCGGTTCTTCACCGGTCGCTGAGCACCGGCGCGCGCGACGCGCCTACGCAGGGCTGTCGCGGAGCGGATCCGCGGCAGCCGGTGCACACAAATCGCCTGACCTTCGCCCGTGCTTCCCTTATCCTTGTCGCCAATGCGACATCCAGGATCGGGGACACGCGGTGATCCGCTTCGACCAAGTCAGCAAGCGCTATGAAGGCGGCCACGAGGCCCTGTCTCAACTTTCCTTTGAAGTGGCGGCCGGCGAGATGGCTTTCGTCACCGGCCATTCCGGTGCGGGCAAGAGCACGCTGCTCAAGCTGCTCGGCCTGATCGAGCGCCCCTCGCACGGCAACATCACGCTGGACGGGCAGAACCTTGGCAAGGTTGGCCGCGGTGGCATTCCGAAACTGCGCCGGCGCATCGGCATGGTGTTCCAGGACCACCGCCTGCTGATGGACCGTACCGTGTTCGCCAACGTCGAGCTGCCGCTGATGATCGGCGGCATGGCACCGGGCGATCGCAGCAAGCGCGTGCGCGCGGCCCTCGAAAAAGTGGGGCTGCTTTCCTACGAACGCCAGTTGCCCGCCACGCTGTCGGCGGGCGAACAGCAGCGCGTGGGCATCGCGCGCGCCATCGTGGCCAAGCCCATGCTGCTGATCGCCGACGAGCCCACCGGCAACCTCGACCCGACCCTGGCGGTGGAAATCATGGGCCTGTTCGCCGAATTCCAGCAGGTGGGCACCACGGTGCTCATCGCCAGCCATGACCTGCCGTTGATCAAGCGCATGAAGAAGCGCGTGGTGGTGTTGGATCATGGCCGCCTGGTGGCCGACATCGCTTCCGAGGAGGTCCTGTGAACACGCAGACCGACATGCCGCTCAACGAAAGCCCGCTGCTGTCGGAAACGCACGGGCGGAGCGGTCGCCATCGCGCCCGGCCGGTGGCGAGCTGGCGCGAGCATCACGGCTGGAGCGCGGCGGCGAGCTTGCGCCGGTTGATGTCGCGCCCGGTCGGCACGCTGCTCACGGTCGCGGTGATGGCGATAGCGCTGGCGCTGCCGCTTACGTTCTACCTGCTGCTCGGCAACGTGCAGAAGATGGGCGAGGCCTTGGGCCAGAACCAGACCATCAGCGTGTTCCTGCAGCCGAGCCAGAGCGCGTCCTCCGCCGATTTGATGGCGAAGAAGCTGCGCGATCACGCGAGCGTGGCTGCGGTGACGGTCAAGACCCCGCAGCAGGGCATGGACGAGCTGGCCAGGATGCAGGGCTTCTCCGGTGCGCTGCATACCCTGGATGCCAACCCGCTGCCTTATGTGCTCGAAGTGCTGCCCAAGGCGGACGTCACCGCCGACAGCGTCGACAGCCTCGTGGCCGACGTGCGCGGCATGCAGGGCGTGGACCAGGTTCAGGACGGCGGCACCTGGCGCCAGCGCCTGGAGGCGCTGCTCGGCGTGGGTGAGCGCGCGGTGCTGATTCTCGCGGTGCTGCTTGCGGTGGCGGTGCTGCTGGTGGTGGGCAATACGGTGCGCGTGGATATCTCCAGCCGCAGCGAGGAAATCGGCGTGCTGATGCTGGTGGGCGCGAGCCGTGCCTTCGTGCGCCGCCCTTACCTGTATGCCGGCATCTGGTATGGCCTGTTCGGCGGCCTGCTGGCGGTCGGTTTCGCGGTGCTGGTGGAATGGGCGCTGGCCGAACCGGTCGCCCGCCTGGGCCAGGTCTACGCCGGCAAGCTGCAGATCAACGTGCTGCCGGTCTGGCTGCTGGCCGCGGTGCCGGTGGCATCGGCGGTGCTGGGCTGGCTGGGTGCCCGGCTGGTGAGCGCCTGGCAGTTGCGCAAGGCCGCGTGAAGCGTGCGCGGGCTCACGTCCGCGCCAAGTAGTCATGCGGGTGGTGGTTTACCGGTGCAAGATACCGGCCTGGGATCGTGGTGCCGGAGGATTGCACCCGGGGGACAGGGATAGGGAATCCCGGCCAAGAGGTGGATGACAGGGGATGAGTACGAGTTTCAGCAGTCGAGTGATGGGAACGGCGCCCCGGGTGCTGGTCGTGGACGGTTCCAAGGTGGTGCGCCAGCTGATCGCCCGTGTGCTGAAGGCCGAGCTGCCGGAATCGGAAGTGGTCGGCGCCGGTTCGGGGGCGGAAGCGAAGGAGCTGCTCGAGGGCGGCGCGTTCGACTTCATCACCATCGCGCTGCGCCTGCCGGACATCGACGGCCTCGAGCTGGCGCGCCATGTGCGGGAGTCGGCGGCACAGGCCTATGTCCCCATCGTGGTGGTATCGGGCGACGTCGATGATCGCCTGCACAGCCGCACCCTTGGCGAGGACGTCACCGATTACTTCGACAAATCGCTGGGCTTCCAGGCCCTCGCGGACTTCATTCGCGGCTACGTGCGCCCGGTCGACTCGGCCGAGGGCGAAGTGCTGTATGTGGAGGACAGCCGCGTGGTGGCGCTGGCCACCCGCCGCATTCTTGAGAAGCATGGCCTGACCGTGCGCCATGTGATCAGCGCCGAGGATGCGCTGGCGCTGCTGGAGACCGCGCGCGAGCAAGGCAAGGTGGGCGCCGACATCGTGCTTACCGACGTCAGCCTCAAGGGTGAGCTCACCGGTGGTGACCTGCTCGAGCGCATCCGTCGCGAATACGGCTACGGCAAGGGCCGCCTGCCCGTGCTGGTGATGACGGGCGACGAGAACCCGGTCAACCAGGCCGCGCTGCTGCGCACCGGCGCCAACGACCTGGTCGAGAAGCCGATCGAGGAAAGGCTGCTGATCACCAAGCTGCTGTTCCAGTTGCGCGTGTCACAGCACCTGCGCGAACACGGCGAGGCGGCATGACCGAGGATCGCGTGAGGCTGGAGCCGTCCTGGAAGGACCGTATCGGTGACTATCTCGGGCGCCCGGACATGCAGGCGCTGTCGGCCTTCCTCCGTTCGGAGAAGCAGGCCGGCAAGGTCATCTACCCGCCGGGCCCGGACATCTTCGCCGCCTTCGACCACACCCCGTTCGATGCCGTGCGGGTGGTGATCCTGGGGCAGGACCCGTACCACGGGCCGAACCAGGCCCACGGCCTGTGCTTCTCCGTGCGGCCGGGCGTGCAGGTGCCCCCGTCGCTGCAGAACATCTTCAAGGAGATCCACCGGGATCTGGGCATCGCGCCGCCGGACCACGGTTGCCTTACGCCCTGGGCCGACCGGGGCGTCTTGCTGCTCAACGCCACGCTCACCGTGCAACAGGGCATGGCCGGCTCCCACCAGGGCAAGGGCTGGGAAGGCTTCACCGATGCCGCCATCGATGCCCTCAACCGCGAGCGGGAGGGCCTGGTGTTCATGCTGTGGGGGTCCTATGCCCAGAGGAAGGGCCAGCTCATAGATGCCCGCCGCCATTGCATTTTGCGGTCCGTGCACCCATCTCCTTTGTCGGCGCACCGAGGCTTCCTGGGTTGCGGCCACTTCTCGGCGGCCAACCGGTACCTGGAAAGCCGCGGGGTGGCCCCGATCGACTGGTCCCTTCCGCCCCGCGCCGAACTCGGCTGAAACGGGCTTTTCACCGCTGCTGAACCGCCCGCCAGGCAAAGTGGAGCCTCCCCTGGGATGCACCACTGGACGTGTGTCCCAAATTCCTGTACTATTCAGTTCATCAAAGGCCGCGGAACTTGCCGGGGCCTTTAGCACTCTCTCTACCCGAGTGCTAAGCTGATCCCTCATTCAGGAGGTTCCACACATGTCTCAAGCTTTGGTGACCGCCAACCTGCCGGTGCCGAGTGTCGTCGGCAGTCTGGATGCCTATATCTCGGCGGTCCATCGGATCCCGGTGCTGAGCCAGGAAGAAGAGCAGTCCCTGTCGCGTCGCTACAACGAAAGCGACGACCTGGAGTCGGCCCGCAAACTGGTGATGTCCCACCTGCGTTTCGTGGTGCACGTGGCCCGCGGTTACAGCGGCTACGGCCTGCAGCTTTCCGACCTCATCCAGGAAGGCAACATCGGCCTGATGAAGGCCGTGAAGCGCTTCAACCCGGACCAGGGCGTGCGCCTGGTCAGTTTCGCCGTGCATTGGATCCGTGCCGAAATGCACGAGTTCATCCTGCGCAACTGGCGCATCGTCAAGGTGGCCACCACCAAGGCGCAGCGCAAGCTGTTCTTCAACCTGCGCAAGAGCAAGAAGCGCCTGGGCTGGATGAACGCCGAGGAAGTGCGCACCGTGGCCAAGGACCTGGGCGTGCCGGAAGCGACCGTCCGCGAGATGGAATCGCGCCTGTCCGGCCGTGACATCGGCTTCGAAGCCCCGGCCGATGCCGAGGAAGATGCCAAGCCGGCACCGGAGGCGTTCCTGATCGACGAAGGCGCCGATCCGTACGAGAACGTGGCCGACGCCGACCAGGCCGACAACCAGCTCGACACGCTGTCGACCGCGCTGCAGAAGCTGGACGAGCGTTCGCGCGACATCATCCAGCGCCGCTGGCTGAACGAAGACAAGGCGACGCTGCAGGATCTTGCCGATGAGTACGGCGTTTCCGCCGAACGCATCCGCCAGGTCGAGGCGAATGCCATGAAGAAGATGCGCTCGCTGTTTGCCGCGTAAGCGCATCGAACGGCGTAACATGCCAACGGCCCCGCTCGGGGCCGTTGGCTTTTTGCGGGGACAGGGAAGGCTCCGCGTTCCTGTCACTGGATACGCACTAGCTTCCTAGCCATGGCCCGAGTGCTGGTCATCGAAGACGACGAAACCACGGCGCGAGAAATCGTCGCCGAGCTCAGCGTGCATGGCATGGCCGCCGAATGGGTGGCCAACGGGTGCGAAGGGCTCGAGCGCGCGAGGCAGGATGGCTTCGACCTCATCACGCTCGATCGCATGCTGCCCGGCATGGATGGCATCGATGTGGTGGCCGAATTGCGCCGCGCGCAGGTCGACACGCCGGTGCTGATGATCAGCGCATTGAGCGACGTGGACGAACGCGTGCGCGGCTTGCGCGCCGGTGGCGACGATTACCTCACCAAGCCGTTTGCGCCGGACGAAATGGCCGCGCGCGCGGAAGTGCTGCTGCGCAGGCGGCAACCGCAGGCCGTGCAGCGCCTGCGCGTCGCCAATCTCGAGCTGGATCTGGTGAGCCATGTCGCCTATCGCGACGGCCAGCCGCTTACCTTGCTGCCCACCGAATATCGCCTGCTGGAGTTCCTCATGCGCAATTCCGGCCAGGTGCTCACGCGCACGATGATCTTCGAAACGGTGTGGGGTTTTCACTTCGACCCCGGCACCAACGTGATCGACGTGCACATCGCGCGATTGCGCCGCAAGATCGACACGGCGGGACAACCGCCGCTCATCCACACCGTGCGCGGCACCGGCTACATGCTGACGGTCGCGCAGGAAACCGCCTCGGTGACGCCATGAACGCGCGCCCCAACGCCTGGCATTCGGCCACGTCGCGATTGATCATGATCTACGGCGCGCTGTTCGCGCTGTGGGGTTTCGTGCTGGTCGGCGTGATCCAGTGGGAAACCACGCGCTACCTCAACAATGTCATCGACCAGATGCTGCTGCAGCGCATGCACTACATCGGGTCCACCGAGCCCGATCGCCTGCCGGCGACGGTGGATGCGGCGAGCAAGATCGATCCGCACGGCATCATGTCGGTCGGCCTGTTCGACCACGAGCATCGTCCGCTGGCGGGCAACATCGACAACCTGCCGCGCGCGCTGCCACGCGACGGGCAGGTGCACCAGCTTGCGCACGGCCTGCCGCGTCCCGATCGCGATGCCGAGCGCGTGCGTGCGCGTGGCCTCGCATCGGAGCTGCCCAATGGCGACATCCTGGTGATCGCCAAGGACACCAGCACCATCGACGGCATCGGCGCGATCATCCGCCGTGCCTTGCTGTGGGGCATATCGCTCACCATCATCCCGGGCCTGCTCGGCGGTTTCCTGCTGCGCCGGGGACCGGAGAAGCGCATCCGCGCCTTGCAGGAGGCGACCGATCCGATCCGCCAGGGCGACCTTTCCAAGCGCCTGCCGGTAAGCCGCCGTGGCGACGAGGTGGACCAGCTCGCCGGCATCGTGAACACCATGCTGGGCGAGATCGAGCGCCTGATGAACGAAGTGAAGGGCGTGTGCGACAACATCGCCCACGACCTGCGCACGCCGCTCACGCGTCTGCGCGCCCGCCTGTACCGCACGCAGCAGCAGTTGGAAGGCCAGCCCGAGGCAACCCTCATCGAGGCCTGCATGGTCGACATCGATGCGGTGCTGACGCGTTTTCGCGCGCTGCTGCGCGTGTCCGAGCTGGAAGACCGCAACCGTGCCGCCTGCTTCGACGAGGTGGACGTGGGCCAGGTGCTGAGGCAGGTGCACGAGTTCTATGCACCGGTGGCCGAGGATCGTGGACAGCCGTTCGAGCTGGACATCCAGGCGCTGACGCCGATTCGCGCCGACGCGCACCTGCTGTTCGAGGCGCTCGCCAACCTCGTGGGCAACGCCATCAAGTTCACGCCGCCGGGCGGACAGGTGAGCTTGCGTGCAAGCATGGACAAGCGCGGCCCGCGCGTGGATATCGTCGACAGCGGCCCGGGTATTCCCGCCGATGAGCGCGATGCGGTGACGCGTCGCTTCTATCGCGGCGACAACAGCCGCACGACGGCGGGTTCCGGTCTGGGCCTGAGCATCGTCAGCGCGATCGTGCGCCTGCATGGCTATGCGCTGGACATCGGCGAAGCAGGCAGTGGTGCGCGTCTCACGTTGTATTGCTATCCGCTCGCGCCCGGTGAAAAACCGGGCACCTGCCTCTCGCGATCCATGCCGGAAGTCACGCCTGCCATCGTGTGACGGCCGCTTTGCCGGCAACATGAAATTATCTTCATGCGTCCGGGTGAGCCGGGCGCATCAAGTGCATGCGAAAATTTGTCGCGACGCATCATTCGCGCACGGAAATCCCCCGCATGCTTGGCATCGTCCGGATCGCGCTCACGCGGCCCTACACCTTTGTTGTCCTCGCCCTGACCATCCTGATCTTCGGCGTCATGTCGGCGGTGCGCACGCCCACCGACATCTTCCCGGACATCAACATCCCGGTGATCGCCGTGGCATGGCAGTTCACCGGCATGACGCCCGACCAGATGGCCGGACGCATGAATACGCCGTTCGAGCGCGTGCTCACCACCACGGTGAACGACATCGAGCACATCGAGTCGGAATCGCTCAATGGCATGGGCATCACCAAGATCTTCTTCCAGCCCGGCGTGAACATCGCGACGGCGAATGCGCAGGTGACCGCGGTCGCGCAGACGCTGCTCAAGCAGATGCCACCGGGCGCGACGCCGCCGTTGATCGTCAATTACAGCGCGTCGACGGTGCCTATCCTGCAGCTCGCGTTGTCGGGCAAGGGCCTGAGCGAACAGCAGCTCGGTGACCTTGGCCTCAACCTGCTGCGCCCGCAGCTGGTGACGGTGCCCGGCGCGGCGATTCCCTATCCGTTCGGCGGCAAGACACGCCAGATCCAGCTCGATGTCGATCCCGCCGCGTTGCAGGCGCGCGGCCTTTCGGCGCAGGACGTGGCCAACGCGCTCGCCGCGCAGCAGCAGATCAGCCCGATCGGTACGCAGAAGATCGGCAAGTACGAGTACGTGATGCTGCTGAACAATGCGGCCGAGCGCGTGGCGGAGCTGGAAAACCTGCCGGTCAAGAACGTCAACGGCGCGACCATCTACATCCGCGACGTGGCCCACGTGCGCGACGGCGCGCCGCCGCAGACCAACATCGTGCACGTCGACGGCGTGCGCTCGACGCTGCTGTCGGTGCTGAAGAACGGTTCCACGTCCACGCTCGCCATCGTGGCGGGCGTGCGCGACCGCCTGGCCAGCATGAAGGACGCGCTGCCCGGCGATCTCACGATCACGCCCATCGGCGACCAGTCGCTGTTCGTGCGCGCCTCGATCGATGGCGTGATCCGGGAAGGCGTGATCGCCGCGGCGCTGACCAGCCTGATGATCCTGCTGTTCCTGGGCAGCTGGCGATCGACGCTGATCATCGCCACCTCGATTCCCCTGGCGGTGCTCGGCTCGGTGTTCACGCTGTCCGCCATCGGCCAGACGCTCAACATCATGACGCTCGGCGGCCTCGCGCTCGCGGTGGGCATCCTGGTGGACGAGGCCACCGTGACCATCGAGAACATCAACTGGCACCTGGAGCAGGGCAAGGACGTGATCACGGCGATCGTCGACGGCTCGTCGCAGATCATCGTGCCCGCCTTCGTTTCGTTGCTGTGCATCTGCATCGTGTTCGTGCCGATGTTCTTCCTGCCTGGCGTGGCGCGCTACCTGTTCGTGCCGATGGCCGAGGCGGTGATCTTCGCCATGATCTTCTCGTTCATCCTGTCGCGCACGCTGGTGCTGACGATGGCGAAGTACCTGCTGCACGAGCACCCGCCGACCGTGGACGAGCACGGCCAGCACCTGCCGTTGCCGCCGCCGAAGTCGGCGTTGGGCCGCTTCCAGCGCGGTTTCGTGGATCGCTTCGAGGTGTTCCGGGCGGGCTACAGCGGCATGCTCGATCTCGCGCTCCGGCATCGCAAGGTGTTCGTCACGGGTTTCCTCGCCTTCGTGCTCTTGTCGTTCCTGTTGTTGCCGGGCCTGGGCAGCAACTTTTTCCCGGACGTGGACGGCGGCCAGATCCTGGTGCATGCCCGTGTGCCGGTAGGTTCGCGCGTGGAAGTGACATCGGCCGAGTTCGCGGACATCCAGAAGGCCATCCGGCAGGTCATTCCGCCGGACGAACTGGAGGCCATGGTGGACAACATCGGCCAGTACTCCAGCTCGATCAACACCATCTACAACAACACCGGACAGATCGGCGAGCAGGATGGCGACATCCAGGTCTCGCTGAAGGAAGGCCATCGCCCGAGTGCCGAGTACGTGAAGATCCTGCGCGAGAAGCTGCCGCGGCTGTTTCCCGGCACGGTGTTTTCGTTCCCGCCGGCGGACATCGTGAGCCAGATCCTCAACTTCGGTTCGCCGGCGCCGATCGACCTGCAGATCCGCGGCTTCCATCTCGACCAGAACTTCGAATACGCGAACCTGCTGCTCAACCGCATCCGCAAGATTCCGGGCGTGGCGGATGCGCGCATCCAGCAGTCGCAGGCCTCGCCGGCGTTCCGCATCGACGTGGACCGCACGCGCGCGGGCTTGCTGGGCCTGACCGAGCAGGACGTCACCAGCAGCCTGGTGGCCGATCTTTCCGGCACCTCGCAGGTGGCGCCCACGTTCTGGCTCAATCCCGACAACAACGTCACGTATCCGATCTCGGCGCAGGTGCCGCAATATCGCCTGGATTCGCTGGCCTCGTTGGCCAACCTGCCGATCACCGCCAGGAACGGGGGTAACTCGCAGGTACTCGGCGCGCTGGCGGATGTGTCGCGCACGCACAGCAACATGGTCGTGAGCCAGTACAACATCCAGTCGATGGTGGAGATCTACGCCACCACGCAGGGGCGTGACCTCGGCGCGATCGCCGCCGACATCCAGCAGATCCTCAAGGACACCGCCAAGGCCAAGCCCAAGGGCGCGAACATCGCGCTGCTCGGTCAGGTGCAGACCATGAACGATGCCTATTCGGGCCTGCTGTTCGGCCTGCTGGGTTCGGGCGTGCTGGTGTACCTGCTGATCGTGGTGAACTTCCAGTCGTGGACCGATCCGTTCGTGATCATCACCGCGCTGCCCGCCGCATTGGCCGGCATCGTGTGGATGCTGTTCGTCACGCGGACCACGCTGTCGGTGCCCGCGCTCACCGGCGCCATCATGTGCATGGGCGTGGCCACCGCCAATTCGGTGCTGGTGGTGAGCTTCTGCCGCGAGCGCCTGGCGTTCCATGGTGACGCCACGCTGGCGGCGCGCGAAGCGGGCTTCGTGCGCTTCCGGCCGGTACTGATGACCGCGCTGGCCATGATCATCGGCATGGTGCCGATGGCGCTGGGCCTGGGTGATGGCGGCGAACAGAACGCGCCGCTGGGCCGCGCCGTGATCGGCGGCCTGCTGTTTGCCACCACCGCCACCCTCATCTTCGTCCCCGTCGTCTTTTCCATCGTGCATGCGCGACGCGGTCGCGCCTCCGATTCGGCCCCCGTTGCCGGAGAACCCGTCCATGTCTGAGCATCTCCATCCGCTTCCCGAATCGACGCCGTCGCCGCGTCGCCTGCGCCTGGCCGCGCTGATCGGTGCCGTCGTCTTCGGCTCGGTCGTGGTCGTCGGCGTGGCGGTACGCATCTCCGATGCGCGCAGCCTGCGCCAGTGGACCGACGAGCAGGCCATCCCCACCGTGGTCGTCACCACGCCCGAGGCGGGCAACGGCAAGTCGCCGCTGGAACTGCCCGCGCAAATGGACGCCTATACCAATGCGCCCATCTACGCGCGCACCAGCGGTTACCTGAAGTCCTGGAACAAGGACATCGGTGCGACGGTGAAGGCGGGCGACCTGCTCGGTGAGATCGACACGCCCGACCTCGATCAGCAACTGCTGCAGGCCCAGGCCGACCTGGCCAGCGCGAAGGCCAACGCGGCACTCGCGGCCACCACCGCCAAGCGCTGGCAGGTGCTGCACCAGACCGATCCCGATTCCGTATCGCAGCAGTCGGTGGACCAGTACAACGGCGACTTCGCCGCCAAGCAGGCGCAGGCCAACGCGGCGCAGGCCAACGTCGATCGACTGAAGGCGCTGAAGTCGTATGCGCGCATCATCGCGCCGTTCGATGGCCGTGTGACGGCGCGCAACACCGACGTGGGCGCCCTGGTCACCGCCGACAGCGGTGGCGGCACGCCGCTGTTCCAGGTATCGGACACCAGCAAGCTGCGCGTGTACGTGCGCGTGCCGCAGGTGTATGCGCCCAGCATCCATCGCGGCGACGAGGCCACGCTGACCGTGCCCGAGTATCCGGGCAAGACCTTCAGCGCGAAGGTCGAGGCCGATGCGCGCGCGATCTCGCCGACCTCGGGCACGACCCTGGTGCAGTTGCTGGTGGACAACCCGGACGGCAAGCTGCTGCCCAGCAGTTACGCGAGCATCAGCTTCAACCTCGCCACCGCCGCACTTGGCGTACGCGTGCCGGCCGAAGCGCTGATCTTCGACGACAAGGGGCTGCGCGTGGCGACGCTGGATGCGAATGATCAGGTGAAGTTCAAGACGGTGACCATTCGGCGCGATTACGGCAAATCGGTGGAACTGGGTTCGGGCCTGGAGGCGGGCGATCGCGTGATCAGCAATCCACCGGACGGTCTGGTCGACGGCGATCCGGTGCGCATCGCCAAGAATCCGCAGGCAGCGGCGAAGCCCCATGAAAAAGCCTGAGTCGTTCGCGTTGACGTTGGCCGCCACGCTCGCGCTGGGCGCGTGCTCGCTGGCGCCGGCGTACAAGACGCCGGAAGCGCCGGTCGCCGATCACTATCAGCCGGCCGGCCCATGGACCACGGCGGCGCCCGCCGACCAGCTGCCTCGCGAAGGGTGGTGGACGTTGTACGGCGATGCGCGCCTGGACGATCTCGAAGGCCAGCTCCTGGCGCACAACGCGGATCTCGCCGCGGCGTTGGCCAGCTACCAGCAGTCGCGCGATTTCCTGCAGCAGGTGCGCGCCGATCTGTTTCCGCAGGTGGCGCTTGGCGCGGGTGCGATCCGCAATCGCCAGTCCGACAACTCGGCGTTGCGCGGGCCCACCTCACCCACCTGGTACGACACCTATTCGCTGACCGGGCAGGCGACGTACGAAGTGGACCTGTGGGGACGCGTGCACGACAACGTCGCCGCGGGTCGCGCCTCGATGCAGGCGTCGGCTGCCGACCTCGCCTCGGTGCGCCTGAGCCTGGAGGCACAGCTCGCCGACAGCTACCTCGTGCTGGTTGGCCTGGATCGGCAGATCGACCTGTTGCAAAAGAGCGTGGATGCCTACCAGCGAGCGCTGCAGCTCACCCGCACGCTGCAGGCGGGCGGCGCGGTGTCGGGCCTGGACGTGAACCGTGCGCAGACGCAGCTGTCTTCCACGCGTTCGCAGCTGTCGCAGACCAAGGCACACAGGGGCGACCTGTTGCTGCACGCCATTGCCGTGCTGGTGGGCCAGCCGGCGTCGAGCTTCACACTGGAAGCGAAGACGGATCTGCCGGCATTGCCGGTGATTCCCGTGGGCCTGCCGTCCACCTTGCTGCAGCGCCGCCCGGATATCGCGGCCGCGGAGCGGCGCACGGCGGAAGCGAACGCGCAGATCGGCGTGGCGCGTTCGGCCTTCTTTCCCTCCCTGACGCTCAGCGCCGGCGGCGGCTTCAGCAGCGGCGCATGGGGCAACCTGCTGACCGCGCCGAGCCAGGTGTGGGCGTTGGGGCCGAGCCTGCTGGTGGACATTTTCGACGGTGGGCGTCGCCGCGCCCAGGTGGATGCGGCGCACGCGGCCTTCGACGAGGCCAGCGCGCATTACCGCGGCACGGTGCTCACGGCGTTCCAGCAGGTGGAGGACAACCAGTCGCTGCTCAACAACTATGGCAGTGCGTTGGTTGACCAGGGCGACGCCACCACGGCCGCGGACCATACGCTCAACCTGTCGATGGCCTTGTACAAGCAGGGCGCCAACAGTTACCTCGACGTGGTGACGGCGCAGGTGGCATCGCTGGATGCGCACCTGACCTTGCTGGGGCTGCAGACCAACCAGCTGCGCGCAAGCGTGGGATTGGTGAGGGCGCTGGGCGGTGGTTGGGAGAGTGGGGATATTTCGCCGGAGGTGTTGGCGAAGGATGCGAAGGCGCAGGCGAAGAAGTAGCTCCGTCTCCTTCTTTGTGTTGTAGGAGCGCACCCTGTGCGCGACAGCCTTTCGCGACAGTCTCCATGGTCGTCATCCCGGCGCAGGCCGGGATCCAGTAGTGTCCAGTCTTCGGCTGTCGCGATACGACCAGGTTGCCGCTTACGCGGCGGGCGTTTCGACGTCCTGCCGGCGACGCGAAGCTAGTCCCCGTGGGACGACGCGAAGCTAGTCCCGTGGGACCGCCGAGTCACTTTTCTTTTGCTGGCCCACGCACGCGCAGGAGCGCGTGCGAACGGCGAAGCCGGCCCGAAGGGCGGAGGGCGGAACGCCCGGAGTCAAAGATCCCACGGGGACTAGCTTCGCGTCGAAAGTAACCCAAAGAAAATGGCCTTCAGAGCCAGGGCTCATGGCAGTACGTGGGATAGAAGCGTCGGCCGATCGAGGCCAGCCGTGATGCGCTTGTTACTACCTCGAACGGAGCCGCTATACCGCGACGCGTCATCGCGAAGAGGACTTAAAGCCACTTCGCTGAGCCGTGATGAAGCCTATGGGGTGCCATACCCTTTCCCCCTCTCCCCTCCGGGGCACGCGGGGAGCGGCCATGGATGGCCGCGGCTTTGAGGAGCGAGGAGAGGGCTGGGGTGAGGGTGGGGACCGCGACGACGTTACCTACTGCATGTAGGAGCGCACCCAGTGCGCGAAAAGCCAACGAAGCGGTGACTCCGTAACGCCGCGGTCGCGCACTGGGTGCGCTCCTACAAGGGCCGTGCACTGTTCAAAAAAAACGCCCCGTACCGGGGCGTTTTTCATTGCGGATGAAAGAGCCCTTACAGCTTCTTCGCCAGCAACGCTTCCAGCTTGCGCTGATCAACGGCGAACTTGCGGATGCCGTCGGCGAGCTTGTCGGTGGCCATGGCGTCTTCGTTGTGGCCCCAGCGGAAGGCGGCTTCGGTGAGCGGGGCGACTTTTGCCTCGCGCGTGCCATCGTCCTGCAGCGCGCGCGGCAGCGGCGAGTGGTCCTGCTGCAGCTTGTCGAGCAGGTCGGGGCTGATGGTGAGGCGGTCGCAGCCGGCGAGGGCCTGGATCTGGCCGATGTTGCGGAAGCTCGCGCCCATCACCACGGTGTCGAAGCCGTGCTTCTTGTACCAGGCGTAGATGCGGCGCACCGATTTCACGCCCGGGTCTTCTTCCGGTGCGTAGCTCTTGGTGTCGGTGTTGGCGACGTACCAGTCCATGATGCGGCCGACGAACGGCGAGATCAGGAACACGCCGGCCTCGGCGCAGGCCACGGCCTGCTCGAACGAGAACAGCAAGGTGAGGTTGCAGTTGATGCCGCGCTTCTCGAGCTTTTCGGCGGCGCGGATGCCTTCCCAGGTGGAGGCCATCTTGATGAGGATGCGATCGCGCTTCACGCCGGCTTCTTCGTACAGCGCGATGAGGCGTTCGGCCTTGGCGATGGTGGCGTCGGTATCGAACGAGAGGCGCGCATCGACTTCGGTCGACACACGGCCGGGCACCAGCTCGACGATCTTGCGACCCACGGCGACGGCGAGATGGTCGCCGGCGTCGATCAGCTGCTGTTCGCGCGAGTTGCTTTCGGACTTTGCGCGTTGCACCGATTCGTCGATCAGCGGTGCGTACGCCGCCGATTCCGTCGCCTTCAGCAGCAGCGACGGGTTGGTGGTGGCGTCGACCGGGTGGTAGCGGGCGATGGCGTCGATGTCACCGGTATCGGCGACGACGGTGGTGTACTGGCGCAGCTGTTCGAGTTGGGAAGACACGGCGTTGTCCGGCAGGAAAAGACGTCCATTGTCCACGGCTACGCGTCCCGGGGCAAAGTGGCCGTCTCATCGGCGCCAGTGACGATGCGGGCGTGGCGCTGGTAGGTCCAGTAGGCCCAGGCCCAGTCCAGCATCACCACCAGCCGGTTGCGGAAGCCGATCAGGAAGGCGATGTGCGCCACCAGCCACACCCACCAGGCGAGCAGGCCGGAAAGTTTCAGACGGCCAAACTGGGCGACGGCAGCCATGCGTCCGATGGTGGCCAGCGAACCATCGTCGCGATAGCGGAACGGCGGGCAGGTCTTGCCCTGCCACCGGGCCTTCATCGTCGCGGCGACATAGCGCCCCATCTGCTTGGCGGCGGGCGCTACGCCCGGTACCGGCCTGCCGTCCGGTTGGGTGACGCTGGCGAGGTCGCCGATCACGAACACCTCGGGGTGGCCCGGTACGCTGAGGTCCGGCTCGACCAGCACACGCCCGGCGCGATCCACCGGCGCGCCGAGCTGGCGACCCAGGGGTGAAGCGGCCACGCCCGCGGCCCACAACACGGTGCGCGCTGCGTGGGGCGTGTCGCCCAGCATCACGCCTTGGGCGTCGATCCGCGTGACCGACGTATCCAGGCGCACTTCCACGCCGAGCTTTTCTAGCTGGCGGCGTGCCTTTTCGGACAGCTCCGGCGCGAAGGCCGGCAGCAGCCGTGGCCCGGCTTCCACCAGGAGCACGTTGGCCTGGCGCGGGTCGGCGCGGCGGAATTCGCGCGGCAACGTATGCCGCGCGATCTCGGCCAGCGTGCCGGCCAGCTCCACGCCGGTCGCGCCGCCGCCGACCACCACGAAGTTGAGCCAGGCCTGCCGTTGCGCCGGGTCGTCTTCGCGCTCGGCGCGCTCGAAGGCGAGCAGCACGCGACGGCGGATGGTGAAGGCGTCGTCCAGCGTCTTGAGGCCGGGCGCATGGGGTTCCCAGTCGTCATGGCCGAAGTAGGCGTGTGTCGCGCCGGTGGCGACGACGAGCACTTCGTAGTCGAGCATGCCCCGGTCGAGCGTGACACGGCGGCGGGAGAGATCGACACCCCGCGCCTCGTCCATCAGCACGGTGACGTTGGGCTGGCCTCGCAGGATCTGTCGCAATGGCGCGGCGATCGATGGCGCGGAAAGCCCAGCGGTGGCGACCTGGTAGAGCAGCGGCTGGAACAGATGGTGGTTGCGCCGATCGACCAGGGTGACCCTGGCGCCGGTATCGGCGAGTCCGCGCGCCACGGCCAGGCCACCGAAGCCGCCGCCGAGAATGACGACGCGAGGATGCGAGCCGGGGGATGCGTTGTCTTCCATGTGATGCCTCGTATGAAGTCGGGAATCATGGGAAGCCACGCCGTGCCCCGTCAGTAGAGATCGATGGGGTCGACGTCGAGCGACCAGCGCACGCGACGTGCCGAAGGCAGCGTCGACAGCATGCGATACCAGGGGCGCAAGGCGGTGTGCAGCGCGCCGCGCGTCTCCGCCTCGATCAGCAATTGGCCGCGATGCCGGCCCGCGCGCAGCGGCATCGGCGCAGGCATGGGGCCGGCCAGTTGCAGCGGTGCCCCGGCGAGTGCGTGGGCGGCATCGGCGAGAAACGCATCGACGTGCTCGCGCTGGTGCGCTTCGGCGCGCAGCAATACCTGGTGGCCGTAGGGTGGCAGCTGGACGCTGCGGCGCTCATCCAGCAGCGTGGCCGCGGCGGCGGCGTAGCCTTGCGCGAGCAGCTGGCGCAGCAACGGATGGTCGGGGTGATGCGTCTGCAGCAAGACGCGTCCGGGCTTGCGCGCGCGACCGGCGCGGCCGGCCACCTGCACCACCAGCTGGGACAGCCGCTCGCTCGCGCGGAAGTCCACGCTGTGCAGGCCCTCATCCACGCCCACGATGGCGACCAGGGTGAGATTGGGCAGGTCGTGTCCCTTCGCCAGCATCTGCGTGCCGACCAGGATCGCCGGGCGATCCTCGTGCAGGCTTTCCAGCAACTGCTCGAAGGCATCGCGTCGGCGCGTGGTCTCGCGGTCGATGCGCAGTACCGGCACGTCGGGGAACTGGGCGGCCAACGCTTCTTCCAGCCGTTCCGTGCCCTGGCCCTGGGGCTTGAGGTCCGGCGCGGCGCAGGCGGGGCACTGTGCAGGCAGGCGCGCGGTGTAGTCGCAGTGATGGCAGATGAGCTGGCGACGCCCCGCATGCAAGGTCATCGGGTGTTCGCAGCGCGGGCATTCGGCATGCCAGCCGCAGGCGTGGCAGAGCAGCACCGGCGCGTAGCCGCGACGATTGCGGAACACCAGCGCCTGCTCGCCACGCGCCACGGTGTCGGCGACCGCGGCCAGCAGGGCGGGAGACAGCCCGTGCTCCAGCCGCTGCGCACGCATGTCCACGATCTGCACCTGCGGCGGGCGAATCGCACCGGGACGCGCGCGCAGGTGCAGGGCGCGGTAGCGGCCGGCCTGCACGTTCGCCAGCGATTCCAGCGAGGGCGTGGCCGACCCCAGCACCACCGGCACGTTGAGTGCACGGGCGCGCAGCAGGGCAAGATCGCGGGCGTGGTAACGGAAGCCCTCCTGCTGCTTGTAGGCGCCGTCGTGTTCCTCGTCCACCACGATCAGGCCCGCGTGGGGCAGGGGCGTGAACACGGCGGAGCGCGTGCCCAGGATCACCTTGGCTTCGCCCGATCGCGCGCGCAGCCAGGCACGCGCGCGATCACCTTCGGCGAGATTGGAATGCAGCACCTCCACCGCGACGCCCAGGCGGTCCCGCACGCGGCGTACCGTCTGTGGCGCCAGCCCGATTTCGGGCACCAGCAGCAGCGCCTGTTTGCCCTGGGCGACGACCTGTTCGATCAGGGCGAGATAGACCTCGGTCTTGCCGCTGCCGGTGACGCCATCGAGCAGGAACGATTGGAACCGGCCGAGCGACTCGGCGATGGCGTCGACCGCCTGGCGCTGCTCGGGCATGAGCTCGGGCGGCGTGCTGGTCGGGACGGGCGTGGCACCGGTGATTTCGGTGCGCTCGATCAGGCCGGCCTCGTCGAGGCGCCGGGCGGCGTCGCGCCAGCCCGGCAGCAGCTCGTGGAGCAGGCCGGCCGTCACCGGGCCGCGCGCCAGCGCTTCGAGCAGCGCGCGGCTGCCACCGCGGCGGCTGCCGGCGTCCAGCGCACTGCGTCCGGCCGCAGTCAGCGCCCAGGCTTCCTCGCGCAGGTCGGGCAGCGGTCGGTCTTCGCGCAGGGCCAGCGGCAGCGCGTTGGCATACGCCTCGCCCGGCGCGCCCAGCCAGTAGTCGGCCGCCCGGGCCAGCGTGGCCATCAGCTCGGCGTCGAGCAGCGGGCCCTCATCCAGCACCTTGAGCACCCGCTTGAGGCGGGCGTTGCCGACGGCGGACTCCACGTTCGCCTCCACCACCACGCCCACGGCCTTGCCCTTGCCGAACGGCACCAGCACCCGGCTGCCCACGTCCGCCCGGCCCGTCGAAGCAGGCAGGTAGTCGAACAGGGTCGGCAGGGGAACCGGGAGGGCGACGCGTTGGACGGCGGGCATGCATACCTCGTGACGTCCCAGTGTAACCGGCCCGCCACGAGGGGACGAAGCGTGCATGCGCGGGCGAATGGTCTGCCGGCGGCGGTTTGCGGAGGCTTGCTGCCCCGCCATCTAGGAATGGGGGCTAAGTGACTATTGGCACGGGGCTTTTGCGGTTATCCACAGCGCCTGTGGATAAGTCTGTGGATCGAGCGTTGAAGGAGGCCCCGCAAGCGCATGAAAACGGCCTTGGGCACGTACTGTTCAACTTTTAACCAGGCTGAAATATGCCTATAAATCAGCGAGTTAAAATTTACATGCAGCCCGTGTTCATGCAATTGCCATAGGCACGGGTCTTGCCTTGACAGACCTGTGACGCTGTGCAAAACCCCCGTCGCGGCGACGGAGGCCATGCGAGAAACCAGCGCGCCTACGCGGTTTGTGTGTGATGTAAGTCACAAAAAATTCGCACGGCGAATGTCAATGCGCGAGGCCGAGCAGGGCGGCAAAACCCAGCGCAAAACCGATCAGCCACGTGTAGCACCAGCCGATGAACAGGTACTTCACCGTGGTCAGGAACCAGCCCTGGCGATAGACCCGCTTCTGCATGATCAGCAGATAGACCGGCACCCACATGGCCAGCACCCAGATCACCAGCAGCAGCGGCGTGCCCACCCAGGCCGCGTGCGGCAACAGCCAGCTGCGCAGGCCGCCGACCAGCACGCCGAGCAGCAGGGCCAGGAACATGAAGGCGTGGCTGTGCAGTGCCACGATCAGGTGTTCCATATAAAGACGGCGCTTGAACAGGTACATCAGCTTCAGCAGCAGCGCGAACAGCGGCATCACCACGAACATGGTCTGCGGCAGCACGCCAAAGACGCCGGCCAGGATCCGCTCCTGGGCCGCGGCGCCTTCCTCGCCGCCGACCATCGCGCCCCGGAGATTGACGCCCATGTGCTCGATGGACCGGTTGATGCTGCGGTTCATGCTCGCCGGCAACCAGCTCGCTTCGAACTTGTTCTGGTGGAAGTCCCAGCCATCCTCGGTCTGGACCTGCAGCGGCGCGGCGCCCAGCTGTTCCAGGCGATGGTTGGCGTGGTCGCGTTCCACGCTGATCAGCTTGCGGATGGTCTTCTTGCCGTGGTCGGCGTGGTCGGCCGCCTTGTCGATGTCCTTGCGCATCTGCTCGAAACGCGCGCGCACCGCGTCGGCGGTGTTGTCCTTGGCAAAGTCGCCGGTGCCGGCGCTGGCCTCGAGGTTGGTGTCGGCGAAGCCGATGTTGTCGATGGCGATGCGGGTGACGAAGAACGCCAGCAGGCACAGCACGAACATCAGGCGGAACGGGGCGACGTAGCGCTGCCGGCGCCCGGAGAAGTACTCCATGGTGAGGAAGCCGGGCCGGTAGAACAGCGGCGGCACCGTGTGCACCACGCGGCCGTCGATGTGCAGCACCATATCGAGGGTGTCCTCGACCATGTGGTGCATCGGCCGCAGCACCGAGTGGATCGATTGCCCGCATTCGTGGCAGAACTCGCCCTGCATCGGCGCACTGCAATTGGCGCAGTGCAACCCTTCGAACGACACCAGTTCCTTCTTCATGCGTCTCCCCCGAGTCAGCCCAAGATCTTGGCACAAGCGGGTGACATCGGCATGGCCTGTGGCTCTCATGGGGCAGTCGGCGTCGGAAGGGCGCCCGGTCCGGTGCGCTAGAATGCCGGGCCCAGGAGTCTGTCCATGTTCTCTTTCCGCCCCGATCGCGCCAGGGTGGCGCACGAGGTCGGCGCCACCGTGCGCCTCGCCCTTCCGTTGATCGCCGCGCAATTGGCCGCGGTGGGTCCCAACTTCGTCGATGCCGTGCTCGCCGGGCATCTGAGCGCGCACGTGCAGGCTGCCGTGACCACGGCGGTAAGCATCTGGGCGCTGGCCCTGGTGAGCGGCCTGGGCATGATGATGGCGGTGCCGCCGTCGGTCGCGCAGCTCGACGGCGCCGGCCGCCGCCACGAAGTGGGCGCCGTGTTCGTGCAGGCGCTGTGGCTGGCCTGGGGCATGGGCATCGTGATGTGGTTCCTGGTGCGCAACGCCACCCTGATGCTGGACTGGATCGGGGTGGTGCCGACGCTGCGCGCGGACGTGATGCACTTCCTGCATGCGATCAGCTGGGCCGGCCCGGCGCTCACCAGCTACTTCGCGCTCCGCGGCCTGTCCGAGGGCCTGTCGATGACGCGTCCCTCGATGTATTTCAGCTTTGGCGGCCTGCTGGTGCTGGCGCCGCTGGGCTATGTGCTGATGTACGGCAAGTTCGGCCTGCCGGCGCTGGGTTCGCTGGGCAGCGGCATCGCCACGGCGACCGTGTTGTGGCTGGAGATGGCGGGCTTTGCCCTCTACATCGCCAAGCACCCGGCCTATCGCGATCTTGGCCTGCGCGAAGGCATCGCGTGGCCGAAGCCGAAGATGCTGCTGGAGCTGCTGAAGATCGGTGGCCCGATGGCGGTGACCCTGCTCGCCGAAGGCGGCCTGTTCGTGGCGGTCGCGCTTGCCATTGCGACGCTGGGCGAGACGGTGGTGGCCAGCCACCAGGTCGCGCTGAGCGTGGCGACGGTGGCCTTCATGATTCCGCTGGGGCTGTCGATGGCGATTACCGTGCGCGTGGGCAATGCGGTGGGCCGCGGCGATGCGCGCGGCGTGCGTTACGCGGGCCTGTGCGGCATCGGCCTGGCGCTGTGCGTGCAGACGGTGTCGTCCTCGCTGATGCTGGGCATCCCGCATCTGCTGGCACGCATGTACACGCACGACGCGGCGGTCATCGCGCTGGCGGCGCAGCTGATGCTGCTGGCGGGTTTCTTCCAGTTTTCCGACGGCATCCAGGTCACCTCCAACGGTGCGCTGCGCGGCCTCAAGGACACCCGCGTGCCGATGGTGATCACCCTGTTCGCCTACTGGGGCGTGGGCATGCCCGTGGGCTGGTGGCTGGCGTTCCGCCACGGCATGGGGGCAAGAGGCATGTGGATGGGCCTGATTGCCGGGCTGACCATGGCGGCCATCCTGCTGTTCACCCGCTTCTGTCGCAGCGCCTTCCGCGAACGCTGGCAGCGCCCGGTCTGAAGCGAAGCTGTCGCCCCTGCGGCGCGCCGGGCGTCATCTTCCTGTGTCTCCAGCACTACATGACCTGCGTTGCGCGAACGGCTACGCTGTCACCGACCTTCTGAGGGATTTCGCATGACGGAACGCCGCCCCAACGGTTTCTGGGCTTTTCTCTGCGTCCTTGGGCGCGGCATCAACGTGGTCAGGCTGGTCGTCCTCAACCTGGTCTTCTTCTTCTTTTTCTTCATTGTGCTGCTGGTGCTGCTCGGTGGTTACCTGGGCAGCCGCGGCGAGCACGCGATCCTCAGCGACAGCGTGCTGGTCATCAAGCCGAAGGGCGAGCTGGTCGAGCAGTACAGTATCGAGCCGATGGAGCGCCTGCTGGCGCAGCTGTCGGGCAACCCGCCCAAGCAGATCCAGTTGCGCGACCTGGTGGGCGCCATCGACGCGGCCGCGAAGGACACGCGCATCACGCGCATCCTGCTCGAACCGGGTGACCTGCAGGGCGGCGGTTTTGCCGCGCTGCGCGAAGTAGGCGCCGCGCTGGACCGTTTCCGCGCCGCCGGCAAGCCGGTGATCGTGTGGGCGGCCAACTACGACCAGGGCCAGTACTACCTCGCCGCGCACGCCGACCGCGTCCTGGTCGATCCGCAAGGTGGCGTGCTCATCACCGGCCTCGCCAACTACCGCCTGTTCTACAAGGATCTGCTCGACAAGCTCGGCGTGGACGTGCACCTGTTCCGCGTGGGCCAGTTCAAGAGCGCCGCCGAGCCGTACATCCTCGACCACGCCTCGCCGGAGGCGAAGGAAGCGGACAGCTTCTGGATGGGCGGCCTGTGGGACAGCTATATCAACGAGGTGGCGAAGCTGCGCAAGCTCGAGCCCGCCACGCTGCGCGCCGACATCGACGGCCTGCCCCAGAAGATCGCCGACGCGCGCGGCGACCTTGGCCGCCTCTCGCTCGACCAGCATCTGGTCGACGGCGTCGCCACGCCGGCCGAGCTCGAGGCGATGATGCGCAAGGAAGGCGTGCCCGCCGGCAAGAAGGGCGAGGGCTTCCGCCAGATTTCGCTGCAGCGCTACGGCGCCAACCTGCCCGACAACGATGGCGGTTTTGCGCCGGGCGTGTCGGTGGTGGTGGCCGAAGGCGAGATTTCCGGCGGCAAGCAGCCGCAGGGTTCGGTGGGCGGCGATTCGACGGCCGCGCTGATTCGCGCCGCGCGCACCGACAAGCGCACCAAGGCGCTGGTGCTGCGCGTGAACTCGCCGGGCGGCGAAGTGTACGCGGCCGAACAGATCCGTCGCGAAGTCGCGTTGACCCGTGAAGCGGGCATCCCGGTGGTGGTGTCGATGGGCAACGTGGCGGCCAGCGGCGGCTACTGGATCTCGATGAATGCCGATCGCATCTACGCCGAGCCCAACACCATCACCGGTTCCATCGGCATCTTCGGCATGGTGCTCACCGTGCCGGGCACGCTGGACAAGCTGGGCGTGAAGAACGACGGCGTGGGCACCGGCCCGCTGGCTGGCGCCTTCGATATCACGCGACCGCTCGATCCCAAGGTGGGCATGGTGATCCAGGCCACCATCGAGAAGGGCTATCGCGATTTCGTGGGCCAGGTGGCCAAGGCGCGCGGCAAGCCGTACGACGCCATCGACACCATTGCGCAGGGCCGCGTGTGGACCGGCCAGCAGGCGCTCGATCGCGGCCTGGTCGATCAGCTCGGCGGTCTCGGCGAGGCCGTGGCCGATGCGGCCTCGCGCGCCAAGCTGGGCAAGGACTATCCGGTGCGTTACGTCGAGGAATCGCTGGGCGGCTTCGAGCAGTTCCTGGTGAACCTCAACGAGAGCGCGATGGTGCGCGTGGCGCAGTCATACGGCCTGCAACTGCCGGCATGGGTGGCGCATATCGACACGATGGCGCCCGAGCTGAAGCTCCTGCGCCATGTGGAAAGCGGGCGGCCGAACATCTACGCCTACTGCTTCTGCTCGCCGCGCTGAGCGAACCGCTTCCGCAAAAACCAAGGCCCCGGCTTTCACCGGGGCCTTGCCATGCCAGGGCGGGCGCCGGCTACATCACGGCGGCGCTGTAGTAGTCGCCGTTTACCTGCACATGTACGGGCATGCCGAAGGCATCTCCCAGCGCCTCGCCTGTCAGCACATCGGCCTTGTCGCCCTGGCGCAGCACGCGGCCGTCGCGCAACAGCACCACGCGTTCGATCTCTGGCAATACCTCCTCGATGTGATGCGTCACCAGCAATAGCGTGGTGCCGCTGCGTGCGAGGCCACGGAGGCTTTCCAGGAAGCGCCGGCGGCTGGCCATGTCCAGGCCCGCGCAGGGTTCGTCCAGCAGCAGCGCACGCGGACGATGCACCAATCCGCGCGCGATCAGTACGCGCCGCGCCTCGCCGGTGGACAGGCTCGCCATGCGCCGGCCCAGCAGATGCGTGGCGCCGGCGTGGGCAATCGCCTCGTCGGCACGTTCGCGCATGGCCGCGGTGACGTGGTGATCCAGCCCGAGCCGGCGTGCGGAGAAGAAGCTCGACAACACCGCCTCGGAAACTTCCAGCGTCGCATCGCCGGTGCAATCGTCCTGCAGCGAGGGCGAGACGATGCCGAGCAGTCCACGCAGGTCCGAAACATGCCACCGATCGCGTCCGAACACGCGCATGGATGGCGTGCCGTCCTTGCGCGCCAACGGATACAGCTCGCGCGTGATCAGCCGCACCAGGGTGGATTTGCCTGCGCCATTCGCGCCAAGGATCGCGGTGTGCTCACCCGCGTCGATGCGCAGGCTGAAGTGGTCGAGGATGAGGCGGTCGCCGCGCATCACGCTGGCGCCGTCGATCTCAAGCAGTGGCGCGGAGGCCAGTTCATCGGGGTGGGGGGCGTTCATGCGTTCAACCATGCCTGCCCCGGACTGCGTTGCCAACCCCTTCCAGTGTGGACGTCCATGTGAGGTACGAGGCAGTCAACCGCAAGGTTCTTCATGGTGGGAGCGCACGCTGTGCGCGACCGCAGCGTATCGGGGCGTGCGGCAATGAACGGTCTTCGCATCATGGTCGTGATGCTTCGCCGGCCCTCGCGCACAGGGCGCGCTCCCGCAGGTTGGCCAGTGCTACTGTTCGGCAGCCTCGATCTGCTGGCGCTGCTTTTCCGCCTGCTGATCGACGGTCTTCTGCACATCGCGGGCGCGCTGCTCGTCCTTCTTCAGGTCGTCCCACGGCGTGGCGACGCGCGCGGTGCTGGCGGCGGCCGGTTGCGACACGGGCGCGGGCGGCTTGCCTGAACAGGCGGCGAGGGAACTCAGGCACAGAAGCAGGGCAAGGCGTGTCATGGGCGGTCCTCAGGGCGCATGGGCGGCAGTGTCGGGCCTGTCGGCGATGCCGGCAAGCTTGGCGTGGCACGGACCCAGGTTCTAAGCTCGGCGCATGAACGCACGCATCGACGCCTGGCAACTGCAGGGACACACCGCGCTGGTCACCGGCGCCAGCAAGGGCATCGGTTATGCCACGGCGCGTGAACTGGCGGGCCTGGGAGCCAATCTGTTGCTGGTGGCGCGCGACGCCGACTACCTGGAACAGGTGCGGGTGGACCTGCTGGATGACTTCCCGGGCATCGAGGTGATGGCGTTCGACGCCGACCTCAGCGAGCAGGAAGATCGCCTGGCGGTGTTCGACTGGATCGCCGACCTCGGCGCGCCGCTGTCCCTGCTGGTCAACAACGCCGGCGGCAACCAGCCCGCGCCCACGCTGGCGTATCGCGAGGACGAATACCGCGCGATCTTCGAGCAGAACGTATTCTCCGCGTTCGAGATGTGCCGCCTCGCCCATCCGCAGCTGGTGCAGCATGCGAACGCGGCGATCGTCAACGTGGGTTCGGTCTCGGGCATCACCCATGTGCGCACCGGTTCGCCCTATGGCATGACCAAGGCGGCCTTGCATCAGCTCACGCGCAACCTGGCCGTCGAGTGGGCCACCGACGGCATCCGCGTCAATGCGGTGGCGCCGTGGTACATCCGCACGCAGCGTTCGGAGCCCGCGCTCGCCAACGACGAATACCTCGACGAAGTGCTGGACCGCACGCCGCTGCGCCGCATCGGCGAGCCCGAGGAAGTGGCGGCGGCCATCGCCTTCCTGTGCCTGCCGGCCGCGAGTTACATCACCGGCCAGGTGCTGGCCGTGGACGGCGGCTTCCTCCATTACGGTTTCTAGGCGACGCGACAGCGAGGTTGTCCACAGCCGGTGTGGACTGCCTATGGGCAAGCCTGTGGATAGGTGATGCAAGTGCGCGCCGGTCTTTGCTTTTCACCATCGTGCTCAATGTCGCGCCACGCACGCCGTGGCTTTTCCACAGCCGTTGGGGAAAGCCTGGTGGCAAGCCTGTGGAAAACCCGGTGTCGCGCTTGCGCAGCAGGCACTTGCATGACATTGCGCAATAAATGCGCAGCGCCGCTCAGCAGTTGCGCAGCTGGGCGAGCAGGGTGGCTTCGCGTTCTTCCAGCGGCGGGCGATCGCTCTTGAAGGAGCGGCGCAGCTTGGTCTCGTTCTTGTCGTACTCGTCGCGCAATGCGTGGCAGGTTTCGGCGGGCGTGAGTTCGTGGCACTGGTCCTGCACCCAGACGAAGTTGCGCCCGACCAGGCCCGGGGTGACGCGGCCGCGATTGAGCTCGGGCGCGGACGCCCCGGCCCCTCCGGGTGGCCCGTAGGCCTGGGACAACGACATTCCCCCGCCGCCGACGATGCCGAACGGCACCAGGTAGGGTTCCGGGTAGCCATTCTCGCTGAGATAGGTGGTCTGGTCGGTGGCGCGGACACATGCATACATCACTGGCAGCGGGGCCGAGGGCGCCACAGGCGGCGGTGGGGGCGCTGGTGACGTTTCAGCCGCAGGGGCTTCCGGGGCGGCAGGCGGTGGCACCACCCGCGGCTGCGAGTCGTCCAGTTGCAGGGCCTGTTGGCGCTGGCCCGCGGCACACGGCTTGTCCTGATAGGAGACCGTGCCGTTGGCGGCCGTGCATTGATAGGCCGTGCCAGCCCACGCCGGTACGGCGAGCGAAAGCAACCACACAACAATGCATAGCCGGATCATGCGCGACCTCCCGTGGGCGGCAGGCATCCTCTCAGAATTCGGCGACGTGCTCCTCGGCGGCAAAACCCAGCGTTACCGCACCTTCGCCGACGTTGACCATGCCGGTGATGCTCATCGGCGCCTCCATCAGTTCCACGCCGCACTCCTCGCATGCTGCCCGCAGGCCATCGTAACCCGGCAGCTTGGGCAGCTCGGCCAGGTCGCCGCCGTAGCTGACGCACACGACCGGCACCAGCAGGCCGGCGTGCACGCGCTTGGCCGCATAGTCGAACAAGGTCTCGGCGCCGTGCTCGAAGCCACGGACCTTGCCGACCGGCCCGGTTTCGCCGCGATAGCCGCGCAGCAACGGCTTGATGTCCAGCGCCGAGCCGAGCACCGCGCTCATCAGGCCCACGCTGCGGTCGCCCTTCTTCTTGGCGCGCGCGCGCAGGTAATAGAGATCGCGCGGCAGCATGTAGCCGTACGAGTTGTTGGCGATATAGGTAAGGCGTTCGCGGATCGCCGCCGGCGCTTCGCCGGCTTCGATCAGGCGCGTGGCCTCGACGATGGCCGGGCCCGAACCGGCGAAGAGGCTGCGCGTATCGATCACGCGCATCAGGAACGGACCGGTGATGTTGTTGCGTTCGCGCACGTCGCGGTAGTTCTTCAGCACCGCGAAGCT
Source organism: Dyella sp. EPa41 (assembly GCF_016586165.1). GTDB lineage: Bacteria > Pseudomonadota > Gammaproteobacteria > Xanthomonadales > Rhodanobacteraceae > Dyella. Next base: position 89,183 of record NZ_BCPR01000002.1, read on the forward strand.
GGCCTTGATCACATGGTCGTTGATGGCGCTGCGCGTGGCGGTGATGGTCAGGCAGAACACGCAGTCCTGTTCCAGCACCAGCTTGTCGAGAAACAGCTTCTGCACTTCCTCGATCGAGCAGGGCTCGGTCTCGGCCGAGTGGCTGCGGCTGCCGAGTTTTCGATCGAGAAACCGGTGCAGTTCGACCTGGTTGCGGTTGTCCAGGAAGACTTCGTTGTCGACATGGATGGTGATAGGCATCACCGCGATGTTGTGCTTCTGCAGGAACGCCTGCGGCAAGTCGCAGGACGCATCGATGGCCAGCCCCATCCGCATCGTCTCACCCCCAATCTGTGACGCGGCCAACATAGCACGCGCCCTTGCCGGTGCCGACCCTGACGCTTGGCGCATGGCCTAGGACTTTTTCACCGGTCCGCGGGCCTGCTGTTGTTCAGGGCATCGCTAACGAAGCTGTTTGTAGATGGCCGCATCGAACGCGTCGACCTGCACCACCGCGTCGCGCGCTTCGTTGGCTTCGCCGAGCGCGGCGTATTCCTCGGCCGTGATGATGCCGGCGGCCAGTGCGATGTCGTCGAGCTGGTCTTTCGAAGCGCGATCGATCCGCCCTGCACGCACGGCATCGCGCAGCTTGGTTTCCACGGGCAGGGCACGCACGGCTTTGTCCAGTGCGGCCTCGAGTTCGCCCAGGCCCGGCTCGTGCGGGCCGGGCACGTGGATGTCTTCGGTGAGATGGATGCGCGCCTCGCGGTCTTCCAGGATGGCACGAGCGGCGCGCTGTCCCAGCGCGTCCGAGGGTGGCCGGAAGCGCGCGCCCAGTGGAAACACCAGCAGGCGGGCGACACCCGCGGCGAAACCCGATGGGAGGTTGTCGAGCACGCCACGCAGCGCCTCCTGGGTGCGATACAGCGCGAGGGCCACGCCCCAGCGCGCAAGATCGTAGTTGGACGCCAGCTTCGGTTCGTCGTGGTAACGCTTGAGCGTGGCGGTGGCGAGGTATTGCCAGGCCAGTGCATCGGCGAGTCGGCCGGAGATCTTCTCGCGCCGCTTCAGCGAACCGCCCAGGGTGACCATGCACAGGTCCGACACCAGGGCGAATGCCGAGGCGAAGCGCGTGAGGTGCTGGTACTGGCGGCGCAACTCGGTGTCCGCCGGTGCCGGGGCGAGCCGGGAGCCGGTAATCCCCAGCAGCAGCGCGCGCACGCCGCGGGTGAATACGAAGTTGATGTAACCGAAGGTCGCACGGTCGAAGGCGACCCGATCCTTCGCCGCGATCGCCTGGATCAGCTTCTGCACCCACGGATGGCAACGGATGGCGCCCTGGCCATAGATGATCATCGAACGGGTGAGGATGTTGGCACCCTCCACGGTGATGCCGATCGGTACCGACATCCACATGCGCGACAGCGCGTTGCGCGGCCCGCGCTGGATGGCGGCGCCGGCGCGGATGTCCATCGCATCGCTCACCACCTCGCGCATGGCATCGGTGAGGTAGGCCTTCGCGATGGAACCGAGCACGGCGGGCTTCTCGCCCGCATCGAGCGCGCCGCAGGTGAGCGTGCGCGTGGCGGTCATCAGATAGGTGAGGCCGGCGATGCGCGCCAATGGTTCTTCGATGCCTTCGAAGCGGCCGATCGGCGTATCGAACTGCTCGCGCACCGTGGCATAGGCGCCGCAGATGCGGGTGGCCATCTGCGCGGCCCCCACGGCCAGCGCCGGCAGCGAGATGGAACGGCCGGCGGCGAGGCTTTCCATCAGCATGCGCCAACCGTGTCCGGCCTGCGCCACGCCGCCGATGATGGCGTCCATCGGTACAAATACGTCGTGGCCTTCGATTGGCCCGTTGGCGAAGGGCACGCCCATCGGATCGTGGTGCTTGCCGATCACCACGCCCGGCAGGTCGCGCGGGATCAATGCGCAGGTAATGCCTCGATCCACCGGGCCGCCGAGCAGGCCGTGCGGATCCTTCAGTCGGAAGGCCAGCCCGATCAGCGTCGCCACGGGGGCCAGGGTGATGTACCGCTTGTTCCAGTTGAGGCGCAGGCCGATCACTTCCTCGCCCTGCCAGCGACCCCATTCGACGATGCCTTCCGATTGCGTGGCGGCGGCATCGGAGCCGGCCTCCGGACCGGTCAAGGCAAAGCAGGGCACTTCCCGTCCTTCGGCCAGGCGAGGCAGGTAGCGCTGCTTCTGTTCGTCGGTGCCGTAATGAAGCAGCAATTCGCCGGGCCCCAGCGAGTTGGGCACCATCACCGTCACCGCCGCGGCGACCGAGCGCGTGGCGATGCGGGTAATCACGCGCGAATGCCCGATCTCGGACATGCCCAGCCCGCCGTAGCTCTGGGGCAGCACCATGCCGAAGAAGCGCTCGCGCTTGATGAACTCCCAGACCTCGGGTGGCAGGTCGCGATCCTGTTCGATCTGCCAGTCGTCCAGCATCTCGCAAAGCCTGGTCACCGGGCCGTCCAGGAAGGCCTGTTCGCGCGGGGACAGCGGCTTGCATTCGAAGCGGTGCAGTGCTTCCCAGTCGGGCATGCCCGAGAAGATCTGCGCATCCCACCACACGGTGCCGGCTTCGAGCGCGATGCGTTCGGTTTCCCCGAGGCGCGGCATCACCTTGCCCAGCACGGGCAGCAGGGCGCGCGCGAACAAGGCGCGGCGAAGGGGCGCAAAGCCCGTGGCGACCGCGACGAGCGCCGCGGCGAATAGCAGTCCATATAAAAGGTGTGGCGAGCCGACTCCGCGCAGGACCCAGGTGGCGAACAGGGTGGCTGCGGCGGCAACCCAGGCCAGCCATCCATGCCCGACGAAGGCAAGGCCCAACAGAAGCATCAGGGCAACGAGCAGACCGATGATCAGCATGGTGTCCTCCTGGCAGCCGTCGCCATCGTGGACAGGCAGGCTTCAAGAAAATGAAAAGACTCCGAATGCACGGCGCGTGCGGGCGCCTCGCAACAGGTAAGATGCGCGCACTGATCTGGCATCTTGCCGGCGTGGCGTCGCCGGTAACGCGCAGCGGGACAACAAACGCTGCGCCGACCCAAGGGGTCTTATGAAGGACAAACAGGAGATCGTCTCCAACTGGTTGCCGCGTTACACCGGCACGCCGCTGGAGCAGTTCGGCGAGCACATCCTGCTCACCAATTTCGGCCATTACGTCGAGCTGTTCGCGCAATGGCACGGCGTCGAAGTACGGGGCCGCGACAAGCCCATGCCCAACGCCACCGCCGACGGCATCACCCTCATCAACTTCGGCATGGGCAGCCCCAATGCCGCCACCGTGATGGACCTGCTCAGCGCCATCGGTCCGAAGGCGGCGCTGTTCCTCGGCAAATGCGGTGGCCTCAAGAAGAAGAACGCGATCGGCGACCTGGTGCTGCCGATCGCCGCCATCCGCGGCGAAGGCACCTCCAACGACTACCTGCTGCCCGAGGTGCCGGCGCTGCCGGCGTTCCAGTTGCAGCGCGGTGTCTCCACGATGATCCGCGACCTCGGCTACGACTACTGGACGGGCACGGTGTACACCACCAACCGCCGTGTCTGGGAGCACGACGAAGCATTCAAGGATTATCTGCGCCGCACCCGCTGCATGGCGATCGACATGGAAACGGCCACCATCTTCGCGGCCGGCTTCGCCAACAAGATTCCCTGCGGCGCCCTGCTGCTGGTTTCGGACCAGCCCATGATTCCCGAAGGCGTTAAGACGGAGTTAAGTGATCGTAACGTGACGACCCAATTCGTGGAACGTCACATACGTATTGGTATTGAAGCCCTGAAGCTGGTGCGGCGCCGCGGACGCAGCGTCAAACACTTGCGCTTCGAGGATGACGGCGGGGTCGATTAGCCTTGTGAAATCAGTGGCCTGGCGGCGTGCCATGCGTCCGCCCAGGCTGCCTTCACCGTGGTTTCACCATCTTCACACGATGGTCGAACAGTCGAGGCCCTGGGCCCTCGGCGCTGGGGTCTCGTCCCAATGCGGGGAATGAATCGAAATAAATTGCGTTGCCTGTCAGCGGACGGCAAATTCTTGCTGTATAGATTTTATTGACTATCTGTAAGTAAAGCGTGATAAATGCGTAGCGCTGTAGACCAAGGTCTACCCTAATGCTTTGGGTGACTCGGGCGCGGGTTTGAGGCGGGGAATCTTTCAAACCCAGTCATAAATAAATAACGGGAGGGTGTTCTCATGAAGTTTGGGGTTAAGAAACTGTCTGCGTCAGTGCATCTGGCGCTTTCTCTGGGTGCGGTGCTCACCCTTGGTGGTGTGTCCACGGCTGTGTTCGCCCAGGATGCTGGCACGAGCGCAAACGTTGATGCCCAGGACCAGTCGGCAGGAGCCCAGCAGGCTCCGGACCAGAAGGCCAAGACGCTCGAAACCGTCACCGTGACGGGTTCGCGCATCCGCCGCGTCGACGTCGAGACCGCTAGCCCGGTGCATACGATCGACCGCTCGCAGATCCAGTCCAGCGGTAAGGCGACGCTCGGCGACCTGCTGCAGGAAATCCCGTCGGTGGCCGGTGCGGCGACCAACCCGCAGGTGAACAACGGCGGTGGTGACGGTGCCTCCACCGTGTCGCTGCGCGGCCTTGGTTCGCAGCGTACGTTGATCCTGGTGAACGGCCACCGCGTGGCCCGCAACGACATCAACGCGATCCCGGCCTCGATGGTCGAGCGCGTGGAAGTGCTGAAGGACGGCGCCTCGGCGACCTACGGTTCCGACGCCATCGGCGGCGTGGTGAACTTCATCCTGCGCAAGGACTACCAGGGCGCCGAAATCAGCGCCAACGTGGGTGAGTCCGACCAGAACGACGGCTTCCGTCGCGGCTTCTCGGCCATCTTTGGCCACAGCAGCGAGAAGGGCAACATCACCGCCGGCCTCGACTACAACAAGTTCGACGGCATTTCGTCGGCGCGTCGCGACTTCGCCAAGAACGCCACCTACCTGTCGTCGGGCTCGGTGTTCAATGCCGGTTCGAGCCGCACGCCTTCGGGCCAGATCAAGGCTCCGTCGGGCACGGTGACGCTCAATGGCCAGCCGACCGGCAAGACCAGCCTCAGCGATTATCGTCCGTACGATTCCAGGTCCGATGCCTATAACTATCAGGAACAGAACCTGATCCAGACCCCGCAGGAGCGCACCAACGCTTTCGCGCTGGCCAACTATCAGCTGACCGACAGCATCCAGGCCCACCTGGACTACTTCTACAACAAGACCACGTCCAACTTCGCGATCGCGCCGCTGCCGTTCGACGCGCTGTCCGATGGCGTGCTGGTGTCGAAGAACAACTACTACAACCCGTTCGGCGTCGACTTCGGCACCGACGGCACCACGCAGGGCAACGGCTTCCGTTCGCGCTTCACCACGCTGGGTCAGCGCCAGGGCCACTACAGCACCGAAACCAACCAGGTCAACGCCGGCCTGCGCGGCAACTTCGGCAATGACTCGACCTGGCAGTGGGATGCCGACCTGAATTACGGTCACATCACCCAGCAGCAGCGCAGCTTCGGCTACATCTACTACGCCGGCCTGCGCCAGGCGCTCGGTCCGTCCTTCCAGGATCCCGCCACCGGTGCGATCACCTGCGGCACTGCCGCGAACCCGATCACGGGCTGCACCCCGCTGAACATCTTCAACGTCTACGATCCGCAGACGATCGCCACGCTGAAGAATTACGCGGCCAATCCGTACTACAACACGCTGACCATCTCGCGTCGCGCTGAAGCGAACGCCAGCGGTGAGTTGTTCAACCTGCCGGCCGGCGCCGTGTCGCTCGCCGTGGGTGCGGACTACGACAAGGAATACCAGAACTACGGCGTCGACTACATCGCGACGACCTCGGGCGCTGGCGGTACCTGCCAGATCTCGCAGGAAGCCTGCTCCACGCCGCTGTCGGGTAGCTTCAACGTCAAGGAAGTCTATTACGAAGCCCTGGTGCCGATCCTCGCGGACAAGCCGTTCGTGAAGTCGTTGAACCTGACCGTCGGCCAGCGCTACTCCGACTACTCCTCGGTGGGCAGCAAGACCACCACCAAGGTGGCCGTGGAATGGCGTCCGATCGACGACCTGTTGCTGCGTGGCACCCTGGACGGCGTGTTCCGCGCACCGACCATCAACGACCTGTACGCTGGTGCGGCCGGTTCGGCCCCGCCGCTCACCGATCCCTGCATTGGCTACACCGGTGGTCATCCGAATGCCTGCCAGAACGTGCCGACCGACGGTTCGTTCAAGGGTTCGGGTCTCAGCCAGACGACCGGCGTGAACTCGGGTTCGGTGGCTGCTGGTTACAAGCTGAAGCCGGAGTACGGCCATACCTATGACTTCGGCGTCGTGTACGACCCGAGCTGGGCCCAGGGCCTGTCCGTCAGTGCCGACCTGTGGCGTGTCACGCTGAACGACACGATCACCAACGTCGGTGCGAACACGGTGGTGAACGCTTGCTACAACAACAACGCCAGCCCGTTCTGCTCGTTCATCCATCGCTTCAACGATGGCCAGGTCAACTACATCAACCAGCCGACGGTGAACCTGGGTTCGCTGAACGTGAAGGGTGTCGATTTCAGCGGCAAGTACCGCATCCCGCACTTCGATGTGGCCGGCACCAATGTCGGCGACTTCGCGGTGTCCCTGGATGCCACGTATCTGATCCGCTACGACAACGATACCGCTCCGGGCCAGCCGGGCGATGTCACCAACCACATGGCCGGCGTGTACAACCAGCAGGCGCAGTACGGTAACTTCACGCGCTGGCGCGCGTTGGGTGGCCTGAACTGGACCGCTGGTGCGTGGTCGGCCTCTTGGACGCTGCGCTACATCGGTGCGGTCAACGTCGGTTCGAAGGATCCGTCGATGGGCTTCAGCGCTGACGCGGCGATCCCGAACGTGGTGCTGCGCATCCCGTCGATCACCTACAACAACTTCCAGTTCGGCTATAACATCGCCCAGTACAACACCCGCGTGGACGTCGGTGTGGACAACGCGTTCGACAAGCAGCCGCCGCTGTTCTATCAGAACAACGTGCTCAATGCGAACACGGACGTGAACACTTACGACACCATCGGCCGCTACTTCTGGGCTCGCGTGACCGTGAAGTTCTGATCGACATCGGGCTGTACGCCGATAACGAAACCGCGCGGTGCAAGCCGCGCGGTTTTTTTTCACTTACTCGATATGCGTCGTGATGCAAGCAAGCATTGAACCCATTGCCACTTTCGTACACGAAGGCGCTCTGAGCGAGGCCGAAGCGGCCTGCAGGGAGTTGCTGCGCAAGCAGCCCGCCTTTGAGCCCGCACTCGAATGGCTGGCCTACGTACTGCAGCTTCAGCAACGCTCGGCCGAAGCCCGCGACTGCTACCGTCAGCTGACCGAGCTCAACCCCCATAACGATAGCCACTGGAGCAACCTGGCGACCCTGCTCAGGGACGAGGGAAAGCTGGACGAGGCCGAGCGCGCCTACGCGACCTCGCTGCGCATCAATCCCGACGATTGCATCGTGCAGGGAAACCTCGGCCTGCTGTACATGGAGCGTGGCGAGTACGTGCGCGCGCGTTCGCTGTTGGTGGAGGCGACCCAGCGCCAGCCGGGCGTCATGAGTGTCCGGATCTACGCGGTGATGGCCTGCTACGAATGTGGCGACACGCTGGGCGTGGAAGAACTGCTCGCCGGCTGGGAAAGCTGGCCTCCCTTGTCGGAGGATCTGCGAGTCGACCTCGCGTGGATTTTCGCCCAGTTGGGGCGCGCCGCGGAAGCGGAGCGCCTGCTCAACGAAACCATGGATACCTCCGGGCAGCGGCCCAGGACGGTGGCGCGCCTGATTCATCTTTACGAGCGCGTGAATCGCCTGGACGAGGCACGCGGCTTGCTCGAACAGTTGCCTGAGCCGGAGACGCTCACGGATGAAGTCGACCGTTACGAGGTGATCGCGGCGCATGGCGTGATGGCCCAGCGAGGTCGCGACCCGGCCATGACGCGCGGCCTGTTGGAGCGCCTGGTCACCCAGACCAAGGAGCGCAAACACCGCAGCAATCTCTATTTCGGTATCGCCAAGGCCTGTGACAAGGCAGGTGAAACCGCCGCTGCGATGCAGGCCCTGGCAGAGGCGCACGCCATCCAGCTGGAGAACGCCGCCCAGCTCGTCCCGGAACTGATGGCGCCCGGTGTCGAGCCGCTCGCGCCATCGACCCTGCGCGTGGAAGCCTCGGATCTCGGTTCGGACGAATCCTGGCGGGAAGCCGGCGACGTGGCGACCTCACCGGTATTCGTCGTGGGATTTCCGCGCTCCGGCACGACCATGCTGGAACAGATGCTCGACGCCCATCCTGGTCTTGCCTCGATGGACGAGCGACCGTTCATGCAAGCCATTGCCGAACGACTCCAGCATCACGGCTTGCTCTATCCGGAGCATCTTTGGAAGCTGAGCGAAGACGATGCCGAAGAATTGCGCCGGTATTACTGGCACCTGGTGTCTCGTGCCGTCGAGCTCGCTCCGGGCCAGCGCATCGTCGACAAGAATCCGCTCAACCTCCTGCATCTTCCGTTGATTGTGCGATTGTTCCCGAAGGCACCGGTCATCCTCGCATTGCGGCATCCCTGCGATGTGCTGCTCAGCTGCTACATGCAGAACTTCCGTTCGCCCGGCTTCCAGGTGCTGTGCTCCTCGCTGGACCGCCTCGCGCGCGGCTATGTGAACGCGATGCGCTTCTGGGTGCACCACGAGGCGCTGCTCAAGCCGCACGTGCTGCGCCTGCGTTATGAAGACCTGCTCGACGATTTCGAACCGATGGTGAAGCGCATCGGCGATTTCATCGGTGTCGAGGACGCCACGCCGTTGCTTCGGTTCCACGAACATGCGCAACAGAAGGGTTTCATCAGCACGCCTAGTTACTCCCAGGTGACGCAGCCACCCAACAAGCGCGCGGTCGGGCGCTGGAAGCGGTATGCCGATGCGTTCGAACCGTTGCGGCCGACCCTGGCCGAGGTGATGGAGCTTTGGGGCTATGACTTCTGAATCGGTGCAGCGCGACCGCCATGACGTTCGCAGCTATGTCCAGTATTTCGACGGAGCGCTGCCGGCGCCGTTCTGCGAGCAGCTGATCGCGTCGTTCCACCAGTCGGTCGAGCACCAGCTGGTACGCGGCAAAGGCTGGCGCGCGGGCCTCGATGCGAGCGCCTGGACCGAGCTGGACCTGACGCCGCTGGCGGACGACGCGTTCAAGGGTTTCTTCTACCGGCAGATCGACGAGTACCTGGAGCGCTACAACCGCAGCCTCGGCCTCACCATCGATGTGCCGTCATCGAACGTGATCGCCCCGTTGCGCATCAAGCGCTACATCGCCGGTTCCGGCGACGGCTTCCAACCGCACTTCGATTCGCTCGGCGAAGTGGCCAGTCGCTACCTGGTGTTCCTGTGGTATCTCAACGATGTGGAGCGGGGCGGCGAAACCGAGTTCTGCGATCTTGGCCTCTCGGTGCAGGCGCGCGCGGGGCGGTTGCTGGTTTTTCCGCCGTACTGGATGTACCAGCACGCCGGCTTGCCGCCGCAGTCGAACGACAAATACATCCTTTCCACCTACCTGATGTTTCCCGCGGCGTCGGTCCAGGGGCGAGGGCTATGATGCGACTATGCACAGTCGCAGCACGTGGCATGAGGTGATGAAGGCATGAAGGGTTCCACGCCAACGGGGCAGGCGCAGGTATTTCCTGCCGATCCCGTGCAGGCGCGCGCCACGGCGCTGCAGTGGCGGCAGCAGGGGCGGCTGGAGGCGGCGGCGGGCATCATGCATGCGGCAGGAATGAGGTCGTTGGGCAGCGCGGATGCGGTGTTCGACTGCGCCCTGTTCATCAAGGAAAGTGGCAGGCATGCGTTGGCCGCGGAGCTGTGCGACGCGCAGCTGGCGTTGTCGCCGAACCACCTGCGCCTGCTGGCGCTGGCCGGCAGCATCGATCACGAGCTGGGGCGTTTCGACGCCGCCCGCACCCGTTACCTGGCCGCCATCCACGGCGGCATCGATCTCAATCAATGGTTCCTGCTGCACGCGTTGTCCACCACGCAGCGCTATGACGACGCGAACCATCCCGACTTCGCCTTGTTCGAGGCCCATGTGCACGACGCGCGCCTGTCGTCCCGTGCCCGTGCGGCGGTATGTTTCGCGCTCGGCAAGGCCTGCGACGACGTCGGCGACATGCGGCATGCCGCCTCGATGTTCCGTGAAGCCAACGGCCTGGTGAAACGTGAGGTCCACTGGTCACGCGACGTGTGGGAGCGTTTCGTTTCCGCCCAGATCCAGGAGCCGCCGGCGGCCGCGCTGGGCGAACCGTCCGGTTGCATTCCGGTGTTCGTGGTCGGCATGGTGCGCAGCGGCACCACGTTGCTGGCGGATCGCCTGGCCCGGCACGCCGAGGTGCGCAACCGGGGCGAGATGCCCTTCATCGCCTACCTGGCGGGGCAGCTCAAGGCGCAGGGCCTCCTGCATGACCTCCGTGCGTGTGCGCAGGCGCGCCAGGTCTACCTGGCGCATCTGCGCCAGGACGATGCGCCCGCGCGCTGGTACATCGACAAGCACCCCCTGAACTTCCGCTACGTGGGCCTGATCCATCGGCTGTTTCCGGAAGCGCGCGTGCTCTACTGCCGGCGTGACCGCCGAGACAACGCGCTGTCGATCTACAGCCAGTATTTCGGCCACGCGGACAATGACTACGCCTACGATTTCGAGGATATTGCCAGCTACGCCCATGGCTGCGATCGTCTGATGGCGCACTGGGTGCAGTCGCGGGGACTGCCGGTGCACGTCGTCGACTACGAGCGGATGGTGGGCGATCCGGAAGCGACACTGGCGGGGGCTGGGGCGTTTCTCGGCCTGCCGGAGGAGGCGGCTGCGACGGAGACACCTGCCGCCGGGGCGATTGCCACCGCGAGCATGTGGCAGGCACGGCAGCCGATCTATCATCGGTCGGTAGGCCGGTGGCGCAGCTACGGGGAGTGGCTGCCGGAATTGGAGCGGTTGGGCGCGGGCGGCGACGCCTAGCGCGGCGGCAGGGGAAACATCGCGGGGCCATGCCTTGCCGATGTGCCGCCAGTACGAATGGCCGGGCGGCAGCGTCGCCGCCCGGAGGGTCGATGTATCGGGGGAGCGATGAGTACGGAGTTTCACGGCGGTTCCAAGGCCTTGCGCGAACAGGCGCATGAGGGCCTGCGTCAGGGCAATCTCGCGCTGGCCGAACACCAATTCGCGCGGCTGCTGGAGCTCGTTCCCGACGACGTGGAAGCCCTGCAGTTCGTGGCGAGCCAACGCCTGGCGCGGGGGGAGTCGCTGCAGGCGATCGCGATGCTGCTCACGGCCGAACGCATCCGGCCCGGCGACGCGAACATCCTCCACCAGCTCGGCGTGGCCCGGATGGCGGCGGGCGAGTGGCGTGGCGCCGCGGACAGCCTTCGCCGTTGCATCGACCTGGCCCCGGACATGTTCGTGGCCCGCCTGCGTCTCGGCATCGCGCAGGAGCGGCTGGGCGACGCGCACCAGGCGCTGCTTGCCTATTTCGGGGCGGTGAACTCGGCCCAGGCGCAGGGGCGCTGGCTGAGCGACGACACGACCGCCCCCGGGCTGCGCGACATGGTGAAGTACGCCATGCGCTATATCGATGCCGGACGCCGGCAGCTGTTCGACCGGGTCATTGCGCCATTGCGCGATCGCTACGGCCGCGCGGAGCTGTCACGCGTGGAGCAGTGCCTTGCGATCTATCTCGGCGAACAGCCGGCGCGGCTGCCCGATGCGCGGCAGAAGCCGAAGTTCCTGTACTTCCCCGGTGTGCCGAGCCAGACCTACTACCCGACCAGCCGATTCCCATGGCAGTCGCGGCTGGAAGAGGCCAAGGACATCATCAAGGAAGAATTGCAGGCCGTGCTGGCCCAGGACGAAAGCCTGGAGCCTTTCATGAAATTCAGTTCGGCGGATGTCGCGGAAGACTACCTGCGTTCGTCCAGCCAACAGGCCGCGGCGTGGGATGCCTTTTTCTTCTACCGGCACGGCACGCGCTACGACGACAACTGCCAGCGTTGCCCGCGCACGTCGCAGTTGCTCGATGAACTGCCCTTGGTGCGCATCCGCGACCATGCGCCGGAAACGCTGTACTCGGTACTGCGGCCGGGCACGCACATCCTCCCGCATCGCGGTGTCACCAATACGCGCCTGGTCACCCATCTTCCGCTGATCGTTCCACCCGACTGCGCCATCAACGTCGGCGGCGAGCTGCATGAATGGCAGGAGGGGCGCTGCGTGTCCTTCGATGACACCTTCGAGCACGAGGCATGGAATCGCAGCGACCGGACGCGCGTGGTGATGATCCTGGACAGCTGGAATCCCGACCTCACCGAGGTGGAGCGCGTCGCCGTCACCGACCTGGTCGAGGCCATCGGCGATTTCAATCGCGCCAGCGAGGTGGCGGTGCCGGGCGGCTGAATTTCGGCCGCCGCACGGGGCGTCAGGCTCCCGTTTCCCACGCGGGCAGAGCGGGAAACTGTCATGCTTGTACCGACACGACCGTTGCCAGGAACGCCCCATGCATGCGCTGACCTTCGACCACTTCGGCCCGGCTGGCGTCCTGCGCTGGGCGGAACGCCCCGATCCGGTGCCGGGTCCGGGCCAGCTGCTGGTGCGCATGCAGGCCGTGGGGCTGAACTTCGCCGACGTCTATCGCCGCAACGGCAACTATCACCTCACCGGCACGGCGCCGTGGGTGTTGGGTTATGAGGGTGCCGGCGTGGTCGAGGGCGGAAGCGATCCGCTGTTTCCGCCGGGAAGGCGCGTCGGCTTTGCCGACATGCCGCACGCCAATGCCGAGCTGGTGGCCGTGGATCGCGAGCGCCTGATTCCGTTGCCCGATGACATCGATGCCGATACGGCCGCCGCCATACTGCTGCAGGGCCTCACGGCGCAGTACCTGGTCAGCGACAGCTTTCGTGTGCAGCCTGGTGATGTGGCCGTGGTGCATGCGGCGGCCGGTGGCGTGGGACTGCTGATGGTGCAGATGCTCAAGGCGCTGGGCGCCGTGGTGTTGGGCGTGGCGTCCAGCGAGGCCAAGCGCGATGCCGTCATCACCGCCGGAGCGGACGTGGCGGCGGGCTACGACGAGTGGGTGTCAGCCACGAAGGCGCTGACCGGCGGACACGGTGCGACCGTGGTGTACGACTCGGTGGGGCGCACGCTGGGCGACAGCCTTGCGGTCGCACGCATCGGCGGCACGGTGGTGTTCTATGGCATGGCGGCGGGCGATCCCGCGCCGGTCGATCCGCGCCTGCTGATGGATCGCTCGCTGACGCTTACGGGCGGCGATCTGTGGAACGTGCTCACGGGTGGCGAGGTGCGGCGCGAACGTGCCGCTGCGCTGTTCGAGCAGATCCGCAACGGCGTGCTGAAGCCATGCATCGCCGCTCGCTTTCCCTTGCGCGAGGGCGCCGAGGCGCACGCTTATCTGGAAAGCCGCGCGGCCATCGGCAAGGTCCTGCTCACCCTGTAGGAACGCACCCAGCGCGCGATGGCATCGTTCGGATCGCCAGGGCTTTCCGCGCTGGGTGCGACTTGCCCAGGCATCGGGCGCCTACGAAACATCCGACTCGTCATCCACCGGCAACACGTGATGGAACACGCTGTAATCGATGTGGCTCACGCCGAGCTCGTCGTCGTGTACCAGGTCGACGTAACGATGGTTCCAGCGCCACTCGCGATAGCTCCACTGCCGCCGCGCCAGCATCGATTGCGACGTGGTTTCATCGATGCCCTCGATCGACAACATCAAGGTGGCTTCCGTGGCGGCGAGCATGTCGGGCGTCAGGTCGTGCAGCGGGCTGCTTTCGTCGATCACATGCATCAGGCTCCAGCTCAGCATGAACACCGGATGGCGATCGCGCAGCAGCTTGAGGTCATGGATGCGGCGCAGCCGAAAGCCTTCGGGTGACGCTTCGCGCAGCAACAGGTGAAGCTTGGCCGAGGCTTCCGCAATCACGTTCTGCCGTGCGTTCGCCGCGCGGATCATCAGTGTGGGCTGGCCGTGGATGCGCCGGATCACCGGATGGTCGGCGAAGATCATCTTGGCGCGCGGCCGCGAGAAGCGCGCGAACACCAGGCCGGTGACCAGCGCGATGCTCAACATGCCGCTGAAGATTTCCACCGTGGCGATGACATGGCCATACACCGTCTGCGGATGCATGTCGCCATAGCCCACCGTGGCCAGGGTTTCCACGCTGAAGAAGAACGCGCCGCCGAAGTTGGCCGGAAACTGGTTGGCGATGGCGTGGTCGCCGAGCTGGTAGAGCGTGGCGAACAGCGTGTTGAGCAGTACGAAAACGGTGGCCGCCAGGCCGAAGAACACCGGCCAGCGAATGGTGAGCGCGAAATGGTAGATGTCGTCCCAGAAGCGGCGCATCAGGCCATGGCTGACGAAGGGGCGACCGCCGATGTTGACCGTGCGAGGGCGTGGGGACATCGGATGCAGCCAGCGTGGCATCGTGCAGGACCGGTCGTGGGAGGGCGCCTCGATTTTATCGTGGCGCCGGCGGCTTACGCAGGGGGCAGGGGGTCGTCGAACCCGGTGTAGTCGTCGGGAAAGATGGGCGTGCCATCGCCTTCCAGTCCTATGATCGCGGCCAACGCCTTCGCCGACGCCTGCTCGGCCCGTTCGCGTTCGCGGAAGCTGCGGTTCTCGGCGATCGCGTAGTACACGGGGTAGCCATGGCGCGCGCGGGGTGTAACCACGAGGCAGGCGGTAAAACGCGAGCCTTCCGCCACCGCCGTGGCGTGGACAGCGTAGTCGTCGAAGAGGCGGTCGGTCATGGCGGCGGTCCAGGTGGGGTGCCTCATTTTAGCGGGTCGGCTGTGCCACCATGCGCGCCATGTCCGCATCTCCTCCCCGCCTTGTCCTCGACACCAATGTCGCGCTCGACCTCTTCGTGTTCCGCGATCCCGCCGTCCGCCACGTGCTGGATGCCCTGCAGGCCGGCGTGGTGCAGGCGGTCGTCGACGAGGCTTGCCGCGCCGAATGGCTGGCCGTGCTCGGCTATCCCGGGTTTTCCCTGGACGAAGCGGCCCGCCAGGAAGCCGCGCTGGCATTCGACCGGTGCGCAAGCTTGCTGGCGGCCACGCAGCTGCCGCCAAGGGCCGATGTCAGGCTGCCGCGCTGCGCCGATCCGGACGATCAGAAGTTCCTCGAACTCGCCTTGCTTGCCGACGCCCGGTGGCTGTTGAGCAAGGACAAAGCCGTGCTGCGGCTGGCCCGGCGCACCGCGCGCGAGGGCTGGTTCCAGATCGTGGCGCCGGCCGCGTGGCAGCCGCCGGCGTGAGCACGCGGTTCACGCGGGATTGATCGCGCATTCGCGATGCTCCCCGCGTTGACCAGGCATGGAGTCCGACAATGAAGGCAGCACAGAGCGTGGCAGGTGCGGTGGTGGTGGGCGCGTTGCTGCTCACGGGGTGTGGCGTCACCAACGATCACGACAAGGTGATCCGGGACGCGGTGGCCAATCGCGTATTCCTCTACCAGACGCCGGGCGCGAATGACGCCACGCTGCAGGTCGTGCGGGCCAATGGTTACTTCGGCGGCGGCTGCTCCAGCCAGATCATGATCGACGACAAGTTCGCCGCGCAGCTGGAAACCGGCGAGCAGGTGTCGTTCTCGGTGCCCAGCGGTTCGCACGTGGTGACGCTGCAGAATTCCGGTGCCTGCCACAAGACCGGCAGCGATGCGCAGGTGCAGGCCACGCTGGCGCCGGGTGAGACCACCCAGCTGGCGGTGAACAAGTGGGGTTCATCGCTTTCGCAGGTCAAGCGCTGACCGCGCGGGAAGCTCCCATGACGCCGATGCTCGAACCGGTCCTCACCTATTGCCCGTATTGCGGCGAGCCGATCGAAGTCCTGGTGGACAGTTCGGTCGAGAGCCAGCACTACATCGAGGACTGCCAGGTGTGCTGCCGACCCATGCAGGTCTCGGTGGAGGTCGACGAGGATGGCGCGCTGCACGTGCGCGCCACCTCCGAGAACGACGGCTGACTCAGCCCAGGGTGCCGGACTCCAGCGTGTCCACGCCCAGCTGGTCGAAGCGGACGCGCGTGGCGATATCGGTATCCGGCGTTACCGGCCGGGTGAGATCCCACACCACGTGCGTGCGATAACCCAGGTCCACCGCGTCCTGCGCCGTCCACAGCACGCATACGTCGCGGGCCAGGCCGCACAGGTAGATTTCATCCACGCCCTTCGCCCGCAGCCAGTCGTGCAGTTCGGTGCTGGGGCGCGTGCCGTCGGGCCCGTGGTTTTCGCGGAAGCCGCTGTAGGAATCGACGCGCGGGTCGTCGCCCTTGCGGATCACCTTGTCCACGCGGGACCAGTCGATGGACGGATGCAGGGCCGCGCCCGGTGTTTCCTGCACGCAATGATCGGGCCAGAGCGTCTGCGCGTGGCCGTAGAGCGGGATGCGCTCGAAGGCCTCGCGTCCGGGATGCGAGCTGGCGAACGAGACGTGCCCGGCCGGATGCCAGTCCTGCGTGGCGACCACATGCCGGAACACCTGCCGTTCCAGCAGCCGGGAGATGCCGGGAACGATGGCGTCGCCTTCATGGCAGGCGAGGGTGCCGCCGGGCATGAAATCCGGCTGCACATCGACCAAAACCAGGGCTGCGCGGCTGCTGACGGGGGGGCTCATGGGGCGCATCGGGCTCGTAAAAGTCTGCGGCCGCAAAGTCTAGTCGTGCTCCGCCTCAACGCGGTGTGACCGGCTCGACGGGTGTCCTGTACGTGATGAGCGGGGTTCAGGGTAGGAAATTTCCTACGTGACGCGGGTCATCGTTCTGGCTGCAGGCATAATGGCGTCAAACAACAAAGACGATGGGACAGGGGCGATGCCTTACGACCAATCTTGGATGGGATACGGCCTGGTGGGCGCGCTGGAGGCCGGCGCGATCGCCGCGGCGGTCGGGTTCCTGGTGTTTGCCTTGCTCACCCGCATCGGCCGCAGCCAGGGCTGGAGCATCGCGATGGAGCTGAGCTGGTCGTACGTGGCCGCCATGGCGCTGGCCGGCGGCCAGGACCTGTGGAACCTGTTCTATTTCAACTACGGCCGCCTGCAATCGCTGCAACTGCTGCGCATCCGCCTGGCTGCGGTGCACGATGCGGACAACCTGGGCCAGCGCGTGCTGTTCGAATTCATCGGCGCAGGCATTGGCGTGTACCTGGGCTGGCTGGCACTCGGCCGTCGCCACCCGACGTAAGGCGGCCGCGGGCCTTGCCCGCCGCCGCATGGTTTCTTCCGTTTCCACGTTGTGCCCATGTCCAACCCAGCAGATACACAGGCCCGCGGTTTCCGGCTGACCCTGCGCATCGTCCAGATCGTGTGCTTCACGTTCCTGGCCTATCTCGTGATCGGCATGCAGCTGGCAGTGCTGCCGCCCTTCGTGCACGAGGACCTTGGCTTCAGCGCGGTCATCGCCGGCCTGGTCATCAGCACGCAGTATGTCGCGACCTTGCTGAGCCGTGGTTTCGCCGGGCGTACCTCGGACACCTCCGGCCCCAAGCGCGCGGCCTGGATCGGCCTGCAGGCGTGCGCGGCGAGCGGGTTGTTGATGATCGTCGCTGCCTTGCTGCGCGCGTGGCCCCTGGCCTCGCTGGGCGCGATGCTACTGGCGCGGCTCGCCCTGGGCATGGGCGAAAGCTGCGTTGCCACCGGTTGCATCATGTGGGGCATCGGGCGCGTGGGCACCGAACATACGGCCAAGGTGATCTCGTGGAACGGCATCGCCACCTATGGCGCGCTGGCCGTGGGCGCGCCGCTGGGGGTGGTGCTGGTGTCCCTCGGTGGCTTCGTGATGATCGGCCTGTCCGCCGTCGCGTTGATGCTGCTCGCATGGGTGCTCGCATGGCGGCGCCCGCCGGTACGCGTGGAAGCGGGCGAACGACTGCCCATGCATCGCGTGTTCAGCAGCGTGGCTCCCTATGGCATGGGCCTGGCGCTGGGTTCGGTGGGCTTCGGCGTGATCGCCACCTTCATCACCCTCTACTACGCCAGCCAGGGATGGGTGGGTGCCGCGCCCACGCTGAGCGCCTTCGGCGTGTGCTTCGTGGGCGTGCGCTTGCTGCTCGGCTGGTCCATCGCGCACTTCGGCGGCTATCGCGTTGCCCTGGTTTCGCTGCTGGTCGAGGCCGCCGGGTTGTTCGTGCTGGCGACGGCAAGCCACGTCGGCGTGGCCATGCTCGGCGCATCGCTGTGCGGCATCGGTTTCTCGCTGGTCTTTCCCGCTCTTGGCGTGGTGGCGGTGGAGCGCGTGAGCGTGAGCAATCGCGGTGCGGCGCTGGCGGCCTATTCGGTGTTCATCGACGTGGCGCTCGGCGTCACCGGTCCGTTGGGCGGATGGATCGCGTCCGGCGGACGTTACGGCCCGATGTTCGCCACCGCCGCCGCACTGTCGCTTGGCGCGGCGCTGCTCACCGGCACGCTCTACCTCGGCTACGGCAAGTCCCGCTGACGCCTTGTCCCTCGCGGGAACGCAGCCAATGCGCGGCCGCGGCGGCTCGCCCACCGCTTCGCGCCCCTGCCGCTCGCTCTACAGTACGGGGTCGAACAGCCGCGCGACGTGCATTGCCAGTCGCCGCAGATACGGTGCCTTCAAATATTCCGCCTCCGTCACTTCATGCGCATGCGAGAAATCCTCGAGCAGCATGACCTCCACCTCGGCCGCGAACTCTGTTCCCACGCTGAGTGCGCCGATCTCGAAGTTGAGGCGGAACGAACGGTTGTCCAGGTTCATGCTGCCGACGGACGCGGTGTCATCGTCGATCAGCACCACCTTCTCGTGCAGGAAGCCGGGCTGGTAGCGGAACACGCGGATGCCCGCGCGCACGGCATCGTGTGCATACAGGCCGGTGGCGAGGAAGACGGCATGGTGATCCGGTCGCGACGGAATCAGCACGCGCACGTCCACGCCGCGAAACACGGCCAGCCGCAGCGCGGACATCACCGCCTGGTCGGGCACGAAATAGGGCGTGGTGATCCACAATCGTCGTCGCGCCGCGTGAATCAGCGTGACGAAGAACAGCGAACACGTTTCCTGCCGGTCGGCCGGGCCGGTGGCGGCTATCAGGGTATGCGCATGGCCCACGGCATGTTCGGGACGCAGCAGGGGCGGCAATGCACCGGTGACCCAATGCCAGTCCTCGGCGAAGCTGCGTTGCAGGTCGGCCACGGCCGGGCCTTCGATCTGCAGGTGCGTGTCGCGCCATGGCGACAACGGCGGTTTGAGGCCGAGGTACTCGTCGCCCACGTTGAGCCCGCCGACAAAACCCCGCATGCCGTCTACCACGACGATCTTGCGGTGGTTGCGGAAGTTGAGCTGGAAGCGATTGCTGCGCCGTTGCGTGGCGAACGAGTGGATCGCCACGCCGGCTTCGCGCAGTGTTTCCACGTAGTGGCTGGGCAGGGCGTGGCTGCCGATGCCGTCGTAGAGCACGCAGACTTCCACGCCTGCGCGCACGCGCTCGATCAACACCTGCTGCATGCGCCGCCCCAGCGCATCGTCATGGATGATGAAGAACTGCAGCAGCACGCAATGCCTGGCTTCGCCGATCGCCGAGAGCATGGCGTTGAATGTCGCCTCTCCATTCACCAGCAGGCGAAGCTGCTGTCCGGCATGGAAACGCGCATGCAGCATCGTCGCGATTTCGTCGTAGCGTCCGCATACCCATGGCGTCGAGTACGCCGATTCGAGCGTGGTGTTCGCCATGGCCTGCATCTGCTCGCGACGCAGGCGATGCAGGTCGACGTAGCCGTGAAACCGGCTGCGGCCCAGGTAGAGATAGGGAACGAGCGTGATGTAGGGCAGCAGCACCAGGCCCAGCGCCCAGGCGAATGCGCCTTGCGGCGTGCGCGTGTTCATCACCGCGTGCATCGCGGCGACCACGCCGGCAGCGTGCAGCACGAGCAGGACAACGCCAATGACGCTGCTCAGCATGGGCAGCACCCGTGGATGGAGGAAAGGCGCGTGCGAATCGGGTTCGGCATGCTGTCCTCGCGGTAATGGTTCAGGTCATGGCGTTGCGCACAGTATCGAGCACGTCGCGTTCGCGTTGCTGCAGCTCGTGCTGCAGATGATCCACGAACAGGCGGATGCGTGCAGGCAGGTAGCAGCGGCTGGGATAGATCGCATAGATGTGCGCGCCGGGCAGGACCACGTCGCCCTTCAGCGGCACCAGCCGGCCGGCGCGAACATCCTCGGCGATATCCCAGGCCGACTTGAACGCCAGTCCGTGCCCAGCCAGCGCCAGTGCGCGCATCAGGTCGCCGTTGTCACAGGTGATCGAGGCATCCACCCGGAGCGGGCGAGGTCCCTCCGGCGTCTGCACGATCCAGGGCAGGATGCCGTGGCCGGGGCGGTGCAGCATCAGGCAGTCGTGCCGCTGCAGATCCTCCAGCGTGCGCGGATGGCCGCGCCGGGCAAGGTAGGCCGGCGATGCGCACAGCACGCGGAAGCTGCTGGCGAGCAGGCGCGACACCAGCCGCGAATCGGCCATGGTGCCCCCGCGCACGGCCACGTCCACGCCGTGCTCGAACAGGTCGAGCACGGCGTCGGAGTTCGTCAGGCGCAGGGTGAGGGCAGGGTGCCGGGCCGCAAAGTCAGCCGCGATCGGGCCAATGTACTGCCGCCCCATGTCCACCGAGGCAGAGACGTGGAGCTGGCCGCGCACCTCCAACTGGCGCAGGCCCACCGCCGAATGGGCGTCGTCCACGTCCGCGATGATGGCCTGGGCGCGCTCGAAGTAGATCGTGCCCTCCTCGGTCAGCGCCAGGCGCCGCGAGCTGCGCTGCAGAAGCCGCACGCCCAGGGACTGCTCCAGCCGGTTCAGGCGCTTGCTGGCGGCCGCCGGCGACAGCCCGAGCGCCCGCCCGGCCGCCGAGAGGCTGCCGTCGGTGACCGCGCGGACGAACAGCCGCATGTCCTCGAAATCGACCATCTTCAACTTTCAGGAAAAGATGCCTCTCTAGTTTGCTCAATTCCCGCCAAGCCGGACAAGCCGCAAAGTACCCGGCAGTCCATTTCTGGCGTTTCCTCCATGAGCCTCTCCTCCCCTTCCGAAGGGATGGCACCTGCCGACACCGTGGGCGCGGGCGCTTCCCGCCTGGCCCTGCTGGCGCTGTCCGTGGCTGCTTTCGCCATCGGCACCACCGAATTCGTGATCATGGGCCTGTTGCCCGAGGTGGCCGGCGACCTGCACGTGAGCATCCCCTCCGCCGGCTTGCTGGTCTCCGGCTACGCGCTGGGCGTCGCCGCGGGCGCGCCGCTCCTGGCCGCGCTCACGGCGCGCATGGAGCGCCGCAACGCGCTGCTGCTCCTGCTCGGCCTGTTCATCCTGGGCAACGCGCTGTGCGCCGTGGCGCCGAACTACGGCGTGCTGATGGTGGCCCGCGTGGTCGCCGCGTTCTGCCATGGCTCGTTCTTCGGCATCGGCGCCGTGGTCGCCTCGCACATCGTTCCCCGTGGCCAGGCAGCCCGTGCCATCGCCCTGATGTTCACCGGCCTGACGCTCGCCAACGTGCTGGGCGTGCCGTTCGGCACCTTCCTTGGCCAATGGGCCGGCTGGCGCTCCACCTTCGGCGCGGTGACCGTGCTGGGCGTGGTGGCGGCCATCGCCGTGTGGCGGCTGGTGCCGGCCCTGCCGGGCATGCCGTCGCCGGACATGCGTCGCGAGATCGGTGTCTTGCGCCAGCCGCAGGTATTGCTGGCGCTGGCGATGACGGTGCTGGGCTTCGGCGGGGTGTTCACCGTCTTCACGTACATCGCGCCCATCCTCCAGCAGCAATCGCATGTCAGCGTGGGCGCAACGGGCTGGGTGCTGATCCTGTTCGGCGTGGGCACCACCGTCGGCAACATGCTCGGCGGTCGCCTCGCGGACTGGCGCCTGATGCCTTCGTTGGCCGGCGTGCTGGTGGTGTTGGCGCTGGTGATGTTCGCCTTCGCGTGGACCATGCACAGCACTGTCGCGGCCATCGTCACCGTGTTCGTCTGGGGCGTGTTCGCCTTCGCCACCGTGCCGCCGCTGCAGATGCGCGTGGTGCAGCAGGCGAGCGAAGGGCCACATCTGGCTTCCACGTTGAACATCGCGGCGTTCAATCTCGGCAATGCGATCGGCGCCTTCATCGGTGGCTCGATGATCAACCTCAACCTCGGCCTGCCGTCGGTGAGCGTCGCGGGCGCCATGGTCACGCTGTTGGGCCTGCTGGTGACCTTGGCGAGCGCCGCGCTCGAGCGCCGCCGCAGCTCCCGCGACGCCGTGGCCTGCGTCGCCGGCGCCTGAGCGACGGCGTCTCCATCATCCATTCGGGGGTTTGTCATGACGACATCAAGCAAGGTGGCGCTGGTGGTCGGTGCGCAGGGCGTGATCGGCCGCCATCTGGCCGATCACCTCGCCTCGCTCGATGACTGGCAGGTGATCGGTCTCTCCCGCCGCGGCGGGGCATCGTCGGGGCGTGTGAATCACCTCGCGGTGGATCTGCTGGATCCCGACGACGCGCAGCGGACGCTGGCGCCGCTCGCGCAGGTGACGCATGTGTTCTATGCCGCCTACCAGGACCGCCCGAGCTGGGCCGAGCTGGTCCCGCCGAACCTGGCGATGCTGGTCAATGTCATCGATGCGATCGAGCCGGTGGCGAAAAGCCTGCAACACATCGGCCTGATGCAGGGCTACAAGGTCTACGGTGGCCACCTAGGACCGTTCAAGACGCCCGCACGCGAAACCGATGCGGCCTTCATGCCGCCGGAGTTCATGCACGACCAGCAACGTTTCCTTGAGCGGCGCCAGCAAGGCGCAAGCTGGAGCTGGTCGGCGATCCGTCCCGCCGTGGTCGGCGGATTTGCGCTGGGCAATCCGATGAACCTGGCACTGGCCATCGCCGTGTATGCCTCGATGAGCAAGGAGCTGGGGCTGCCGCTGCGTTTTCCCGGCAAGCCAGGCGCCTACGATCATCTGCTGGAGATGACGGACGCGGGCCTGCTTGCGCGCGCCACCGTTTGGGCAGCCACGGATCCGGCGTGCGCCAACCAGGCGTTCAACATCACCAACGGCGATCTGTTCCGCTGGAGCGAGATGTGGCCTGCCATCGCCCGCTACTTCGACATGGAGGTGGAGCAGCCGCTGCCGCTCTCGCTGGACTCGGTGATGGCGGACAAGGAACCGCTGTGGCATGCGATGATCGAGAGGCACGGCCTGGCCGGCCACGCCTACGCCGATGTCTCATCCTGGCGTTTTGCCGATTTCGTGTTCTCGTGGGACTACGACATGTTCGGCGACGGTTCGAAGGCGCGGCGCTTCGGTTTCCACGAGCACATCGAGACGCAGGCGATGTTCACGCGACTTTTCGATGACTTCCGCCGGCGCAAGATCATTCCCTGATACATCCCTCTTTTGTCCGGAGAACCCATGAAAGCCGTCGCTTACCGTCGCAGCCTGCCCATCGATGACGCGCAGAGCCTGCTGGATGTGGAATTGCCCGAACCCGTGGCCCAGGGGCGCGACCTGCTGGTGAAGGTCGAGGCCGTATCCGTCAACCCCGTGGATACCAAGATCCGCAAGCGGGTGGATCCGCAAGGTGCGGACAAGGTGCTCGGTTGGGATGCCGCCGGCACCGTGGTCGCGGTGGGTGCCGATGTCACGTTGTTCAAGCCGGGCGACACGGTGTACTACGCCGGCGCCATCGACCGTTCCGGCAGCAACGCCGCGCTGCAGCTGGTGGACGAGCGCATCGTCGGGCGCAAGCCGTCGACGCTGGATTTCGCGCAGGCTGCGGCCATGCCGCTGACCACGCTGACAGCGTGGGAGCTGCTGTTCGATCGCCTGGGTGTGCCGCGCGGCAGCACGGCGCGCAGTGGCGTGGTGCTCATCGTCGGCGGTGCGGGCGGGGTGGGCTCGATGGCCATCCAGCTTGCGCGGCGCCTCACCAACTTCACCGTGGTCGCCACCGCGTCGCGTGACGACAGTCGCGCGTGGGCCACGGGCATGGGGGCTCATCACGTGGTGGATCATCGCGCCGATCTGGTCGCCGCGGTGAAGGCCGTGGCACCGCAGGGCGTGGACTACGTGCTCAGCCTCACCCACACCGAACAGCATTTCCCCGCGCTCGTCGAGCTGCTCAAGCCGCAAGGCAAGCTCGGCCTTATCGACGATCCGGCGACGCCGCTGGATATCGGCCTGATGAAATCCAAAAGCATCTCACTGCATTGGGAATTCATGTACACCCGCTCGCTGCATCACACCGAGGACATGCAGGCCCAGCACCGTATCCTCAACGAGGCGAGCGACCTCGTCGATGCCGGCGTGCTGCGCACGACGCTGCGGGAAAACCTCGGCGCCATCAACGCCGGCAACCTGCGTCGCGCCCACGCGCAACTGGAAAGCGCCAGCACGATCGGCAAGCTGGTGTTGAGCGGTTTCGCCTGACCGGCGGCAGGAAACACAAAGGGGCGACGCAAGTGCGCCGCCCCTTTGCCGTGCGGTCGATCGATCAGGCGACCTGTGGCGCGAGCAGGCGGTCCGCCAGGTTGCGCGCCTGCTGGCGGATCTCGGGTATCGCGGTGGATTCCCACAAGGTGCCGCGCAGCAGCGTGCCAATGGCGTAGAAGTGCTGCCACGCATGACCGTCGTGCTCCAGGCGCCCTTCGGTCGAGGCGGCACAGCCCAGGCCGAGCGGGTCGGGCGTGATGTGGCCGTTGGTGGAAAGCTGGCGCACAAGCGGATGCTGGGTACGGCGCACATCGGTGTTGAGGCCGACGGTCTGTACCACGAGGTCCGCATCCATGGTTTCCACGCCCTTGCCGTGCGGCAAGCGGATGTCCAGATGCAGTTTGCCATCGGCCAGGTCCACGGCCTGCAGGCGGCCGCGGCGACGATGCAGGCGGCCTTCGCTTTCCAGCCGATTCAGGGAAGCCATCACCTGCGGCGCCATGCGATGGCGCACGCGCTCCCACGCCCAGCGCGCATGGCGCAGGAAACGCGAACGCTCGACCGGCGGCAGCAACGCCCACAGCGAGGGCGTGTGCGGACGCAGGCTGTCGATCACCGTGCGCCAATCCGTGCTCTGCGCAACGGCCTCGCGCAGCAGGCGAATCCAGGTGCGGATGTCCGGTGCTTCGCGCATCGCCTCGATCAGCTCGCCGCTGTCATCGGCCGGTGCCGAGGCGGCTTCCAGGTGCGGCTCGGGCAGCAAGCCGTGGCGGGAGATCGCCTCGAACGTGGCGTTGGGCCATAGCGCCGAGAGCTCCAGCACCACGTCCACCGCGGTGAGTCCCAGGCCGATCAGCACGACCTTGCGCGGGCGCGGGTCCGGTGTTGCCGAGGCCAGGAAGCCCCAGGGCTCCGTGACGTACAGTCCGCTCTCGAGCGCGGCATCGCTGACCCCGGCCAGCGGTTGCGGCGGCAGCGAACCGATCGCCAGCACGGCGGCATCCACGCGGCTGTTCTCTTCGCCGTGGATCACGGTGACGCCATCTTTTTCCGGCACCACGGCATCGGCGGCAAACGGCAGCACGCGCACGTCGTGCCCGGCTTCGCGAGCGCGTGCGAGCGCGCGGTTGACCTCGGCTTCGAGGTAATCACCGTACAGGCGGCGCGGCAGGAAATCGGTGCCGGCGATGCTGCTGTCGCCGCGTTGCGCGAATTCGAGAAAACCCTGCGGCCTGGCAACGAACATGCTCATGGAAGCGGCGCGCACGTTCAGCAGGTGCCGATCCGAGCGCGTGCCATAGGCGACGCCGCGCGCCGGCGTGCCGCCGCCGGTATACCAGTCCAGATGCAACGGCTGCGGCGGCTGGCGATCCAGCAGCTCGCTCAGCAGCGCTGCCGCTGCAGCGCCGCCGCCGATGATGGCGACCCGTCGATACATGCCACTCCCTTGAAAAGCGTGATTTGTCTGGTGCGGCTCAGGCGTACAGCTGGCCAGCAATGGCGCTGCGCTGCGGCTTCACGAGCCACTGGCCGGATTTCCCGGCTTCTTCGTATGTGAAGTACTGTGCCAGATCGCCACCGTAGACGTGAAGCGTCAACGCTGTTTCCTGCCGCGACAGATTGCGACACCGGTGCGCATGGCTGTCATCGGCATCGAACCAGGTGGCATCGCCGGGGCCCAGCCAATCGCGGCCGGTCTGGCGCAGGGCCTTGCCATCCGCGCCACGATCCCACGATTCCACTTCCAGCGCGCCGTGCAGGGCAAGCTCCAGGCCCCAGAGCCCGCCGTGGTCATGGATGGGCGTGATGTAGTTCGCCGGCCACGCCATCACCAGCACGCTGACGCCCGGCTTGCTCCGCTGCGCGACCAGCCAGCGTTCGAAGCCCTGGTCCCGCGTGCGCAAATCGGCCAGGCCGTCGTTGATCGATTGCCTGTGCTGGAATACCGCCCGGCTCAAGTCCCGCGCCATCGAGGCGAGATCAGGGTGATCGCCCACACCGTAGTCGAACGCGATGTCGCGCAGCGCCTTGAGGTGTTGCATGTGTCTGGCCATGCGAGGCTACTCGATGGGAACCGGCGCGCAGTGGATCATGCGCATCGTTAAAGTCCCGTAACCTGGAAGCGGGAATCGTCCCGTCCGTGGCATGACTTTCGCGACATGTGCGGGCCGTGCCAAAAGCGCACGATCACTACCGCACAAGCCTTGAAATACGCTTCGGTCGCCAGCATGACGCCCGGGCACCAAGGCCACCGGCTGCTGCGGAGGAGGATCGCCATGATCACGATGAGCGTGCTCTTGATGTTGTTCGTGGGTCTCTGGCTCGCGGTTGCCTTGATCGGCGCCGTATTCAAGCTGACCTTCGCACTGGTCGGCGGATTGTTTCATCTCGTCGGCGCCGTGCTTGGCCTGGTGTTCGGCGGATTGGCACTGTTGATCGTCGCGCCGATCGTCGCGCTGGCGGTACTGCCGTTCTGCCTGCCCGTGATCCTGCTGGTGGCGGTGATATGGGCGATCGCGCGTGCATCCCATCGCACGGCGACACCCGCCAACGTGGCACATTGATGGATGGTCGATTGCCGTGGAAGGGCCCGGTCTGACACTGGATGCAGGCCGGGCCTTCCCCTCGACGCGCATGACGCGATGCCGTCACGTCATGCGCATGCTTACAGCTGGTTGACGTTGAAGCTCACCGGTACGCGTGCCCAGGCGCGCACGGCCTGGCCACCCGCGGTCGCCGGCTGGAAGCGCCAGCCGCGCAACACCTGGTCGCGTGCGCTGCGATCGAGCAGGGCGTATCCGCTGCTCTGTTCGATCGTCACTTCCTGGGGCACGCCCTGCTCGTCCACCAGCACCTTGAGCACCACCGTGCCCTCCATGTGCGCGCGCAGCGCGGCGGGCGGAAATTTCAGCGGGACGGCGCGATAGGCGAGGGTGGCTTCGATCGGTGCGGTGCCGACGTTCGGTTCGACCGCCGGCGTGGCGGCCGGAGGCACCGGAGGTGCGGCGAGGGTGCCCTCGTCGGTGGTCGTCGCTGGTGGCGAGACAGGTTTTGGCTGGACGTGCGTGCGCGGCACCGGCACCGGCTTGGGCACGGGTTTGAGCTCGATGTCCGGAGGGGTTTCGACCTTGGGTGGTGCCGGGATCCAATGGATGGTCATCTCGCTGATGTGTTGCATCTGCTGCATCAGTTGCGGCGCCATGGGCCGCAGGACGGCCAACAGCGCAACGAGATTGACGGCGATGGCCGCGCTCAGCGCCGCGATGCGCGCGGCGTCGGGATGGGCATGACGGGGTACGGCCAGGCTTGCGGACGACATGGGCGACCTCCTGACGTTTCGATGTGGATGGCTCGCACCGGGCACGCCGCATGGGGATGCGGTGGGGATCGTGCTGGTGCGATGTCAGCCTAAGCCGATCGAAAACGCTTGCACAAGTAGCCGTATGGAAGGCTATTCTGCGCGGAGTGCCCGCGAGTACCGCGAGACGGAATTTTCAGTGCGCTACCAGCATCGGCACGTCGCCGTGCATGAACAGGTGGCGGGTGGTGCCGCCCAGCACCATCTGCGCCAGCCGCGAACGGCTCCAGGCGCCCATCACGATGAGGTCGGCGCCCCGCTCGTGGGCCGCGTCCAGCACGGCCGGACCGGCGGCATGGCTGGGCCCCGTGCTGAAAGTTTCGACGGTTGCCCGGATGCCATGGCGTTGCAGCCAGTCGACCAGGCCCGGCGGCGGCAGGACCGGTAGCATGTCCGCATTCATCTCGCTGCCGTCGAGTACCTGGACCTCGTCGGCCCGCTGCAGCACGGGTAGGGCGGCAGCCAGGGCGAGGGCCGACTCCCGGCTGCCGTTCCATGCCACCAGCACGCGGCTGCCGATGCCGTTCACCGGTGAAACATCCGGCACCACCAGCACTGGCCGTCCGCAGGCGAACACGCAGCGCGATACCGAGCCGAAGCCCACCGGGGCGTCGCTGCGCTGCTGGCTGCGTTCCATCACAAGAAGGTCGTAGCCGGAAGCCGCCTGGCTGACGGTCTGCACGGTGTCGCCCTGGGTGACCCGCCACGCGCCGGCGAGCCCATGGGAGGCGAGGGTCCGTTGCCATTCGTCGTGGTGGGTCTGCGCTTCGGCCACGCGCCGCTGGGTTTCCTCGAGCTGCACGGGCACCGCCTCGGGCAGGCTGAAGGCGGTGGCGGGGAGATCTGCCACGTAGAGCGCATCGAGCCTGGCGCCCAGGCGCTGCGCCAGGGCGATGGCCGCACGGGGCGCGGCGACGCCGAGGTCCAAGTGGTCCAGATGCAACAGCAGGTCGATGGTCGACATCGCGCGATCCTCCCGGTTCCCGGTTCGTCACCAGCTTAGAGCCTGCCATGGACGTCCGTGTAGCCCGTGTTGCCGCAGCGTGGCCGTGTCCGGGCGGCGCACAAAAAAAGAGCCCCGCACAGGGGGCGGGGCAGCAAGTCCGGACGTCGGGGGAGAGAGAGGGGACATCCGGTGATGCTATTGTCCCCAGGTTGTGCTTGTTTTGCCGTACATCCAGGGTGAAGACTGCATTCACGTGGCAGACGGCGAATGCTTGCCAGAATCGACGGGATTACCTGCCGGGCGGCCGGCGGGCCCCGCGAGGAGAACCGGCATGGCGATGACGAAGATCATGGGCGCGGCGGCGCTGGCCCTTGCCGGCATGCTGGCGCTGCCGGCGCACGCGGGCGACCTCGAGTGCAAGATGAATTTCCGGCTCTCCGGCTGGTCGGTCTTCTACCAGACGGCCGAAGGCAGCGGTACCGTCCATTGCAGCAACGGGCAGACCATGGGCGTGCACATCCGCGTCAAGGGCGGCGGCCTGACCTTCGGCAAGAACCAGATCGACAACGGCGTCGGCAAGTTCTCCGGCATCACCAGCATCGGCGAGATCAAGGGACATTACGCCGACGCCGGCGTGCATGCCGGCGCGGCCAAGTCGGCGGGCGCGCGGGTGATGACCAAGGGCAATGTCTCGCTGGCCCTCAGCGGCACCGGCAAGGGCTGGGACCTGGGCATCGCTTTCGGCGCTTTCATCATCGAGTGACCTGAGGCACGGCGCGGCGTTCCACACACGCCGCGCCGCTTGCAATCGAGCCTGGGGCGGCTATGGTGGCGTACGCCCCCGTACGTCGCTTCACAAGGATCTCCCCATGTCCGTCAGTTCCGGCTCGGTGCTACCCCGCTACGCGTTCGGCGATGAACTCGCCAGCAGCGTCATTCATGGCATCGGCATCCTGCTGAGCATTGCCGGCCTCGCCACCCTCGTGGCATTCGCCTCGCTGTACGCCGATGTGCGGGCGGTGGTGGCCAGCGCCGTGTTCGGCGCGTCCCTGATCCTTTGCTATACGGCGTCCACCCTGTACCACTCGGTGCCCGGCGCACCCGCCAAGCGCGTGCTGCGGACGCTGGACCACATCGCGATCTTCCTGCTGATCGCCGGCACCTATACGCCGTTCACCCTGATTGCGTTGCCCGGCGTGTGGGGCTGGAGCCTGTTCGGCACGGTGTGGGGGCTGGCGCTGGTGGGCAGTGCGCTGGAACTGGGCCTGTTGAAGAAGTACCGCAAGCTCGCCGTGCTGATGTACGTGGGCATGGGCTGGGTCGGCGTGGTGGCGTTCAAGCCGTTGATGGCGCATCTGCAGACGGGCGGCATGGTGCTGCTGCTGGCCGGTGGCATCGCCTACACGCTGGGCGTGCCGTTCTACCTGGGACGCAAGATCCCGTATCACCACTCGATCTGGCACTTCTTCGTGCTCGCCGGCAGCGTGCTGCATTTTCTCGCGGTGCTGCTTTACGTACTGCCTGACGGTCCGGCGTGAACCCTGGGCTGGACGCGCTGCGTGCCGATCTCGAGGATGCGGCCACGCACCTGGGTCGTCCGCACGACCTGCGCTTCAAGCCGATGTTCGGCGGCCTCATGGCCTACTTCGCCGAGAAGCCCTGCGCGTGGTTGTCTGCCGACGGCCTTGCGCTGAAAGTCGCCGCCGCCGACCAGGAAGAACTGCTGGCCATCGAAGGCACGCGGCGTTTCCGGCACACGCCGGCGGCCGCGCCCAGCCGTGGCTATATCCTCGTGCCGCCGTCGCTGCGCCACGACACGCCTCGATTCTCCGCCTGGCTCGCGCGCAGCGCGCTCGCCGCGCCGATGGCGCAAAGAAAAGGGCCGCGCCCGAAGACGCGGCCCTCGCGCTAAGCCGACCGGCCGCGCCTACTTCTTCTTCTGCGACGGAACGAACTGCGTGCGCACCGCTTCGGCAAGCTGCTCGGGCGGCAGCAGGCCTTGGCCGATCACGAAGTCGTTGAACGCCTGGCGGTTGAAGTCCTTGCCCAGCGCCAGCTCGGTGTTCAGGCGCGTCTGTTGCAGGCGCATGTAGCCGTAGAAGTACGCCGTGGCCTGGCCCGGGCTGTTGAAGGTGTAGCGGTCCAGTTCCTGCTGCGTCATCGCCTCGGACAGGCCGACGTCGTAGCGCAGCACGTCATGCGCGCGTTCCTTGCTGATCAGCCCCAGGTTGAGCATCGGGTCGAGGTAGGCGCGCGCCGCGCGCTGCAAGCGTGCCTGCAGTGCCACGAACTGGCCCGACGGCGGCTCGTACGGCAGCATTTCCGATTCGGCGTAGAGCGCCCAGCCTTCCACGTTCACGCTGTTGAAGGCGAACAGGCTGCGCGCCAGCGACACGCCGCGCTCGACCATCGCCGCGAACTGCAGCTCATGGCCCGGACGACCCTCGTGCGCCGTGAGCGTCCACGCGGCGGCCTTGTACGTGAAGTCGTCATACGAGTCCGACTTGCTGCCGCTGGGGTTGCCCATGGTCAGCACGAAGGTGCCCTGTTCGCCGTGGTTGTTGATGAACGGCGGGGGATCCATGTGCGGCGCCGGCACCGCGGCCGTCTCGGCTTCCGAGGCGAGGCGCATCTGCATCTTGCGCTGCGGGAGCGTGATGATGTGCTCGCGACGGATGGTGTCTTCGATCTTGCCGATGATCTCGTGGTACCACGGCACCACGTCGTCCTTGCCGAGCTGCTGCTTCTTGAGCGCCTTCAGCACATCGCGGTAATCGTTCGACGGGATGCCTTCTTCCTTCGCCACCACCGGCGCCATCATCTGCATGGCCGAGCGCAGTTCGACGAACTCCAGCTGCGCCTGCTTGATCAGCTCCTGCGGCGCAATGTCGATGCCGACCTGCTTGAGGTTGTACGCGTACAGCGGCTCGGGCAGGCGGAAGTCCGCGCGCTGGCGCGGCACGATGGTGCTGCGCACCCAGCCGTCGTAGTCCTTCAGCTGCGCGTCCATGGCATCGAGCGCCGCCTTGCCGTCGGCGTTGTCGAGCTTGTACTTGGCGAACAGCTGGCGGATGCCCTGCGCATAGCGCTGCGTGTTGGAAAGCTTCTGCTCGACCTCGTTCTTGTAAGGACCGATCAGGTCCTTCTCGCCGATGCGCGCCTGCGTCTGCGCCTTGGCCAGTTCAACGATCGGCGTGCAGCCCGGCGCCTTGCCCACGTAGCACTGCAGGCGCTTGAGGGCGGACGGGCGGCGCTTGGCGTCCACGTCGTCCTTCAACAGCGCGAACTCGCCCTGGAAGATGGTCTGGCCCACGTCCTGGTAGGGCAGCATGTACTTGTGGTTGAGGTCGATGCCTTCGACCTGCTCGTTCGCCGCCTTGATCATGATCTGCAAGTCCTGGCGGACGTTCTCGTCCTTCTCGGCCGCCAGCATCTTTTCCAGCTTGTCCTTGGCCTCGACCAGCGCCGCGCGGGTGCGCGCATCGACGTCGGGCTTGAGATCCACCACCTTGTCGTCGTAGCCGGGCACGCCGATCTGCGAGGCGAATTCCGGATTGAAGCGGGCGAGCACGTCGAGCAGCACCTTGGCGTCGGTGTTGCTGCGTTCGATCCAGGTTGGCGTCTTGGTCTCGGCGGCTTGTGCCGATCCGGCGGCCGCCAGCGATACCGCCATGGCAAGGGCAAGGCGTTTGGACATGGGTCTTTCCCTGATGATGTGGTCGCACGAGCCTAAAGGGACGGGTATGTCCTGTGCCATGTGCCGAAGGTTGCGGAAGCGCGACCCGGGCCGCGCCTTCAGCCGACCAGCCAGGCAAAGCCGAACAGGCCGATCATCATGAACGAGAGCACCAGTTTCACCAGGGTGCCGAGCAGCAGGCCGATCCAGGTGGCCGCGCCGACATGGGCCGAGCGCAGCACGCTGGTGCCGGAGAGCAGTTCGCCCAGCAAGGCGCCGACGAACGGGCCGAGCAGCAGGCCTGCCAGTCCGAAGAACATGCCCACCACCGTGCCCAGGGCGGCACCGCTGAGCGCGAGCTTGCTGGCGCCCACCCGCTTGGCCCCGAGCGTGGCGGACACGAAATCGACGATGACACCGATGGCGCCGAGCGCGCCGATGATCAGCAGCCACCACAGCCCCAGGTGCCGGTACTCGTCCACGGCCGCCGCCAGCCAGATGCCGCCGAAGATCATCGGGATGCCCGGCAGCGCCGGCAGGATATTGCCCACCAGCCCGCCCACGATCAGCACCGCGGCAAGCACGTAGAGCGCGATCTCCAACCCGATCTCCCCGGTGGTGGTGAGCTCGCAGCATATCGGCTCCCACGTCGCCGGCGATAGTGCGACTGCCATCGGTGAATCGGCGACAATGACGGCCACGGCGCATGGCGCGCCGTTGGCGGATGCTTAGTGGATACCTCGGGCGACACCTTGCTGAAGGCCGACGAGCTCGGCCGCATCGAAATGGTCGAACGCAACGGCGTGCGCGTGATCCGGCGCGACATCGCCGCGGCACGCTGGTGGGCGCGTGCGTTTGCGCGCCGCGCGGCCGCACGCGAGGCGAGGGCGCTCGCGAAGCTCGACGGCATCGAAGGCATCCCTGCCTTGCTCGGATGGAATGGTCGCGAACTGCTGCGTGGCTATATCGCCGGCGCGCCGATGCAACAGGCGCAGCCGCGGGACCGGGCCTATTTCCGCGACGCGCTGCGGCTGCTGGCGGTGCTGCATCGCCGGGGCATCGTGCACAACGATCTGGCGAAGGAACCGAACTGGCTGGTGCGCGCGGACGGGCGTCCTGCACTGGTGGATTTCCAGATCGCCTGGACCCGCGGCCGGCGCGGCACGCTGTTCCGTGTGCTCGCGCGCGAAGACCTGCGCCATTTGCTCAAGCACAAGCGCACCTACTGCCCCGAGGCTTTGAGCGCGCGCCAGCGCGCCATCCTCGACACGCCGGCGCCGCATTCAAGGTGGTGGCGTGCGACCGGCAAGCGTCTCTACAAGCTCATCGCGCGTCGCGTGTTCGGCTATTGGGACAACGAAGGCCAGGGGCGCGTGCGCGACTGACGCGACGGCAACGCCCCCTTTTTGTAGGAGCGCACCCAGTGCGCGAAAGGCCTACAAAGCGACGACGCCATGGCATCGATGGGGCGAGGACTGTTTGATCGGCGATGCCCGGACGCTGCGGTCGCGCACTGGGTGCGCTCCTACAAAAACAGGCGCCGGGTCGCGTGAGGTTATTTCTCCACGAACGCCCGCTCGATCACGTAGTCGCCCGGTTCGCGCGTACGCGGCGATACCTGGAAACCCCGCTCGTCGAGCAGCACGCTGGTGTCGTTCAACATCGCGGGGCTGCCGCACAGCATCACGCGGTCGGTGGCCGGATCGAGCGGCGGCAGGCCGATGGCCTGGCTCATCGAGCCGTTGACGATGTTGTCGGTAATGCGGCCGCGGTTGCGGAACGGCTCGCGCGTGACCGTGGGGTAGTAGACCAGCTTCTCCCGCACCAGCTCGCCCAGGTATTCGTGCCGCGGCAGCTCGTTTTCCAGGTAGTCCTGGTAGGCGAGGTCGCTGATGTTGCGCACGCCGTGGGCGATCACGATCTTCTCGAAACGCTCGTAGGTCTCCGGATCGCGCACCAGGCTGAGGAACGGCGCGAGGCCGGTGCCCGTGCCCAGCAGGTACAGATGCTTGCCCGGCTTGAGGTCGTTGAGCACCAGGGTGCCGGTCGGCTTGCGGCTGACGATGATCGGATCGCCGGGCTTCAGGTGCTGCAGGCGCGAGGTCAGCGGGCCGTTCGGCACCTTGATGCTGAAGAACTCCAGGTGCTCCTCGTAGTTCGCGCTGGCGATCGAGTAGGCGCGCATCAGCGGGCGGCCGTCGACCTCCAGGCCGATCATCACGAACTGGCCGCTGTCGAAGCGGAAGCCAGGATCGCGCGTCGTGCGGAAACTGAAGAGGCTGTCGTTCCAGTGGTGCACGTCGATCACGTGCTCCGTCGCCAATGCCACCATTGCCGGGTACCGTCGTAGAAATAAGAAAGCTGCAGGCAGCAGCACCCGCCAAAGGCCGGTGCCGGGACTCGTGTGGGGAAGGCGATGAGCCGCTGCGCCTGACGAGTGCTGCCTTGGGTGCAGCGCGTGGGCGTGCATTATGCCATCGGGCGCCGCATCGTTCATGATCGGGCCCCGGCCGCGTTCTCGCGTCAGCCTCGGGGCTGAATCGAGTCCGGGCGCGGTGTTGCGCGGGTTGGCAGGCGGTCCGGGACAGGCCTTGCTCGCGACGGAAGGATGGCTGCGGCATCATGTCAGGAGAGGCCGCACGCTCGGGGAAGGGCGATAGCGGTGTGGCCTCCCGCCGACATCAGGGGAAAGGACATGACGCAGGGAAAGGACGCGCAGGCCACGCATGGGCTGGCCGCGCAAAAGCATCTGGAGCGGCTGGTGATGTTGTCCGATGGCGTTTTCGCCATCGCCATCACCCTGTCGGCGATCGAGATCCGGCCCGAGGCGGGGGAGGGCCTGACGCTCTGGCAGGCATGGGCGCCGTCGCTGCTGGCCTATTTCCTCAGCTTCTTCCTGATCGGCGTGATCTGGATGGCGCACCGGCTGATCGTGTCCCACCTGCGCGATATCGATGGCCCGGGCACGATCATCAACATGGTGCTGCTGAGCCTGGTGGCGCTGATGCCTGTGGTCGTGCGCTTCGCATTGACCCATTCCCCGGAACAGGGCTCGTACCTTGTCTATGCACTGGCCTTCGCCGTCCTCTATGGCGGCCTGGCCCTGTTGTGGGGCTACGTGGCGTTCAAGGCGAGGCTGACGGCGCACATGCCGCCCAGCGCCATGCGTGAGCTGCTCTACAAGCTTTGCTTCGCGGTGGCCTTTTTTGCCGCCGTGGCGGCGTATCAGCTCGGCTCCCTTGTCGGCACGGTGATGTGTGCCCTGGCGGCCCTGCCGCTGCGGTGGCTGGCCTGGCGCCAGGGGCAGCCGGCCGCGGCGCCCTGAGCCAGCCGGTACAATAGGGGCATGTCAGCCCCCGCCGAATCCCGCCGCCAGCCGCTGCAAAAGGACGACTGGCGCCTTACCGTCGCGCCCATGATGGACTGGACGGACCGCCACTGCCGGTATTTCCACCGGTTGCTGTCCCCGCATGCCCGCCTGTACACCGAGATGGTGACCAGCGCCGCGCTGGTGCGCGGCAGGCAGCTGCGCCTGCTCGAACACAGCCAGCAGGAGCATCCGGTGGCGCTGCAGCTGGGCGGCAGCGAGCCGGAAGAGCTGGCCGTCGCCGCGCGCTACGGCGCCGACGCGGGCTACGACGAGATCAACCTCAACGTGGGTTGTCCTTCCGATCGCGTGCAGTCCGGCCGTTTCGGCGCCTGCCTGATGCGCGAGCCGGCGCTGGTCGGTGACTGCGTGAAGGCCATGCGCGATGCGGTCGATGTGCCGGTGACGGTGAAGTGCCGCATCGGCGTGGACGACCAGGACGACTACGCCGACCTGCAGCAGTTCACCGAAACCATGCTCGGCGCGGGCGTCCAGTTGCTGGTGGTGCATGCCCGCAAGGCCTGGCTGCAGGGCCTCAGCCCCAAGGAAAACCGCGAGATTCCTCCGCTCAACTACGAGCGCGTGTATCGACTCAAGCGGGAGTTCCCGGAGCTGGTCATCGTGATCAACGGTGGCATCACCACGGTGGACGAAGTGCAGGCGCATCTCGCCCAGGTCGACGGCGTGATGCTGGGACGCGCGGCCTACCACGACCCGTACGTGCTGGCGAAGGTGGAGGCTGCGCTTTACGGCGAGCCGCTGCCGGCGCGGGAAGACGTCCTGCGGCGCCTGCGCCCCTACATCGAGGCCGAACTGGCTCGTGGCACGTCCCTCAAGCACATCAGCCGCCATCTGCTCGGCCTGTACCAGGGCGAGCCTGGCGCCCGCGGGTTCCGCCGGCGGCTCAGCGAGGGTGCCCATTTGCCGGGTGCCGGCTGGTCGCTGATTGAGCAGGCCATCGCGCAACCGCGGGTGGCGGCGTGACGCCGTCCGGTTATCCGGTCAATATTCAGCCCCGATTCCATAGTCTGAACGACGATGCGTTTCCGCCCCGCGGACTGATTTGGGCTTGTTTAACGAAATGAAAACAATTTTGCGCCCCCTGGTATTGCTGCTGTCGCTGTCGGCCGGTCCGGCCGTGTGGGCGGCGCAATCGGCCGAGCCGGCGTTGTCGCTGGAGCAGGCCGTGGTCCAGGTGCAGAAGGAAACGGGCGGCAAGGTGCTGTCGGCCAGCACCGTGCGGCGCGGACGCAGTTCCTTTGAACATCGTGTCAAGGTACTCACGCCGGAAGGCCATGTGCGCGTGGTGACCGTAACGACGGAAGCGGCCAAGGCCGGTTCCAACGATTCGACCAAGAACCCGTCCAGTGACGGCGAGAGCAACAAGGAGAAACACTGATGCGCATCCTTTTGGTTGAGGACGAGGCGCCGCTGCGCGAAACGCTCGCTGCCCGCCTGAAGCGCGATGGTTTTGCCGTCGATGCAGCCCAGGACGGTGAGGAAGGCATGTACCTCGGTCGCGAGGTGCCGTTCGACCTGGCCATCATCGACTTGGGGCTGCCCAAGATGTCGGGCATGGACCTGATCCGCTCGCTGCGCGAGGCCGGCCAGCGTTATCCCATCCTGATCCTCACCGCCCGCGGCGGCTGGCAGGACAAGGTGGAAGGCCTCAAGCACGGCGCCGACGACTACCTCGTCAAGCCGTTCCACGTCGAGGAACTGCTGGCCCGTATCAACGCGCTGGTGCGCCGCGCGAGCGGCTGGTCCAAGCCGGTGCTGGCCTGCGGCCCGATCAAGCTGGACACCACCGCGCAGACGGTGACCGTGGAAGGCAAGGCGGTCGACCTCACCAGCTACGAGTACAAGGTGCTGGAATACCTGATGCTGCATGCGGGCGAGCTGGTCTCCAAGGCCGACCTCACCGAGCACATCTACCAGCAGGATTTCGATCGCGACTCCAACGTGCTGGAGGTCTTCATCGGCCGTCTGCGCAGGAAGCTCGATCCGGAAGGCAACCTCAAGCCCATCGAGACGGTACGTGGACGCGGATACCGCTTTGCCATCCCACGCAGCGAAAGCGACGACGAATGATCCGCCACCGCCGCGCCGCCCGTTTTCACTGGCGGCGCGCGCGGCTCTGGCCACGGGCTTTGTGCTGGCCGCCTTTCTCGGCGTGGTCGGCCTCACCCTCACGCGTACGGCGGCCGACAGCGCACTGAAGGGACTGCAGGATCGCCTGCAGAACTTCGTCGTGGCTTATCTCGCAGGCACCGAAGTCGGTCGTTCCGGCAAGGTGCTGCTGCCCGACACCCCGCCCGACCCGAGCTTCTCGCGGCCGGGCTCGGGCCTGTACGCCGTCGCCATCGGCGACAACGGTTTCCGCTGGGAGTCGCCGTCGGCCATCGGCCGCGACTTCGGTTTCCTGCACCCGCTGGAACCGGGACAGGGACAGTTCGTCGGGCCCGTCGATACGCGCATGGGCCGCCTGTACTACTACGTCTACGGCGTCGCGCTCGACACGTCGGAAAAAAAATCGGTGCACCTCACCTTCATGGTGGCGCAGACCGAAGACCAGCTGGAAGGGCGCAACGCGGTGTTCCGGCGCAGCCTCATCTTCTGGCTGGCGTCGCTCGGCGTGATGCTGATCCTGCTGCAGATGCTGCTGTTGCGCTGGAGCCTCACGCCGCTGCGCAAGGTAGCCAATGAAATGTCCCGCGTGGAGCGCGGCGATCGCGATCACCTGGGCGACCAGTACCCGGCCGAACTCATGGGCCTCACCCAGCGCATCAACGCCTTCATCGACAGCGAACGCGAACAGCGGGTGCGCACGCGCAATACGCTGGCCGATCTCGCGCACAGCCTGAAGACACCGCTCGCGGTGGTGCGCTCCAGCCTGGAAAGCGCCAGCGGCGAATCCGGCCTGCGCGACACCGTGCTGGAGCAGGTGCGCAAGATGGACGAACTGGTCGCCTACCAGCTGGCGCGCGCGGCAACGTCGGGCCGGCAGACCTTCGCCACCACCGCCATCCCCATCGCCGGCCACGCCGAAGACCTGGTGCAGAGCCTGGAGAAGGTTTATGCGGCCAAGAACGTGCTGTGCGAATTCGACATCGACGACAACGCGGCGTTCTACGGCGAGCAGGGCGACCTGCTGGAACTGATGGGCAACCTGCTGGAGAACGCCTTCAAGTGGGCGCGCCATCGCGTACTGCTGGTGGTGAAGATGCGTCCGGTGGCCGGCCGTCCACGCCCCGGCCTTTGGCTGAGCGTGGAAGACGACGGCCCGGGCATCGACGACGACAAGATCGAGAGCGTGCTGCAGCGCGGCGTGCGCGGCGACGAGCGCGTGCAGGGCCACGGCATCGGCTTGTCCATCGTGCAGGACATCATCCGCGCCTATGGCGGCGAGCTGGTGGTTGATCGTTCGCCGGAGTTCAATGGCGCGCGTTTCAGCGTGAAGTTGCCCCCGGGCTGAGCCATCCGCTTTTCTGTAGGAGCGCACCCAGTGCGCGATAAGCCTACGTGGCAGTCACCTCCCTGGCCGTGATCGCGCACTGGGTGCGCTCCTACAAAAAGCCTTGTTCAACCCGGCGCGGGCGATGGCCCGTAATACGCCGCCAGCAACTCCGCCACCGCTGCATCCGCACGCCGCAGCACGCCGGGTTGCGACCAATGCAGCTCGCTCACCACGGCGAAAAATTCATCCGCGCTTTCCGCCGCATACGGATCGATCAGCGTGTCGCGTCCCCGCGCCACGTCGTTGGACAGATGATCGAACGCCCGCTGGAACGCCACGATCCACTGGCGACGGGGAATATGCGGCGGCAGCGGCGGTACGCCATCGGATGCGCCATCAAGCATGTCCAGCTTGTGCGCGATTTCGTGTACGACGACGTTGAAACCGTCCCATGGCTGTTCGAGGTCCAGCTGCACATCGGCCAGCGACAACACCAGCGGACCACGTTCCCATGCTTCGCCGATCAGTACATCGTCGCTTTCGGTCACCACGCCGCTGTGATCGTCGTGGTGGCTGCGCCGCACCTTGAACTCACCCGGATAGACCAGGATCTCGCGCCATCCTCGCAAGGCCTGCGGGCCGTGGCGCAACGCGGGAAGGCAGGCCTGCATGGCGATCAGCAGCTGCAGCTGCGGTGTCAGTGCCGCGCCGGCCAGCGGGTGGAACCGCTTGCGGGCGAGGAACATGGCTGCGAGTTGGCGCAGCTCATCCTGTCGCGCGCGATCCAGCCTGCGCGCCAACGGACACGCATCCACGGCTTCGCGCCATGTCGCGGCGGGGATCGGAGGAGGTGTCAGGTAGGCGCGGAAGCGCCGCCACCAGGAGTCCGGCACGGGCCTGGGGCTTTACTGGATGGAACCGGGCAACAGCGACTGCCAGCCGAGGGTGGCGCGACGGTTGCTGCGCGCCGGCGAGACCGGGTTCGGACCCGGGCAGCTGTCGCTGCTCGAGGACGAGGAGGAGCCGGACGACACCGGGGCTTCACGCGACAGACCCAGCGCGTCGCCTCCACTGCCGGCGCCCGCGCCTTCGTGGTTGCTGGAGCTGTTGTCGAGCGAACGCTGCATCGTGGACAAATCCTGGCCGTCGGCATCCATGGCCGACGCGACGCCGAGGCCGCCGACGCACAGAGCGCATCCGATCAAGAATTTCCCGATAGCCACGGCGGCTCAACCCCTTGATCCGCAATCCAAGATCTCGATGCTGGCAGAAACGGGGGGCTGATGCCAGTGCCCCGGAACACCGCAAAAAATGCCGCGAGTCCCAGAAGTCATGGGACGGAAGCACCATGGCGACCTGCGGGCCCGTCGCAGGGCACGTTAGAATCGGCAGATGCCTCGCCTCCCTTTGCTTCCGCTCGTCCACTGCGCCGCCGCATGCGGCGTCTCGGGCGTGGGCGCGCCGTAATGCAGGCACAGGACCTGCTCGTGGCGCTGGCCGATGGTGGCACCATTTCCGGGGCCCAACTGGCCGAGCGCGCCGGTGTCACCCGCGCCGCGATCTGGAAACAAGTGGAATCGCTGCGCGCGCGCGGCGTACCGGTACAGTCGCAAGGCACGGCGGGCTATCGCCTGCCGTGGCCACTGCAATTGCTGGATGTGACGGCGATTCGCGCGGCAATGCCGACGGCCGCGCGCAAGTTGCTGGGCGAGCTGGAGCTGCATTGGGAGATCGACTCAACCTCCAGTGAGATCCAGCGCCGCGCGGCCACGCTGCCCGACCTGAGCATGATGCTCGCGGAGACGCAGAGCGCCGGACGGGGCCGTCGCGGGCGCAGCTGGTTGTCGCCGCCGGGCCTCAACATCTATCTCTCCTGCCTGAAGCGGTTCGACGCCGGCTTTGCCTCGCTGTCGGGGTTGTCGCTGGCGGTGGGCGTCATCGTGATGCGCACGTTGGCGACGCTTGGCATCCAGGGGGCCGGGCTCAAATGGCCCAATGACGTGCTGAGCGATGCCGGCAAGCTGGCGGGCATCCTGGTGGAGCTCAGCGGCGAGTATCAGGGGCCGTGCGCGGCGATCATCGGTGTCGGCCTCAATGTGCGCCTGACGTCGGCGTTGCGGGAACAGGCAGGTCAGCCGGTGAATGATCTGGTGACGCTGGCCGGTGGCATCGCGCCG
The DNA here is from genome assembly GCF_016586165.1 of Dyella sp. EPa41. GTDB lineage: Bacteria > Pseudomonadota > Gammaproteobacteria > Xanthomonadales > Rhodanobacteraceae > Dyella. The sequence goes on from NZ_BCPR01000002.1 coordinate 130,626, forward strand.
GACCGCAACCGGGTCGCCGCCGCCCTGATCGCCGCCTTGGCCGAGGGCTTGGGGCAGTTCGAGCGCGAAGGTTTTGCCGCCTTCGTCGACGAATACGCCGCCCACGACCTGCTGCGCGGCAAGGCGCTGCGCGTGCAGGGCGCACAGGCTTCGATGGACGGCGCGGGCGCGGGCGTCGACGCGCGCGGTGCGTTGCTGGTGCAGGCCGCCGATGGCATGCACCGCATCGACAGCGCCGATGTCTCGGTGCGCCGCACATGAGGCTGCTGCTCGATCTCGGCAACACGCGCCTGAAGTGGGCGCTGCGCGAAGGCGCCGGCTGGCATGCGCAGGGCGCGGTGGGCTGGAGCGAGGACGTCGTGCTTTCGCTGCACGACGCCTGGCGCAGCCTGCCCGTGCCGGCCGATGTGTTCGGCGCGTCGGTGGTCGACGCGGGACGCGAGGCGCAGGTGGCCGCGGTGGTCGCTGCGTGCTTCTCGCGCGACACCGAGTGGCTGCGCACGCCCGCCGCGGCGTGTGGCGTGCGCAATGCCTATCCGGAGCCGGCACGCCTAGGCGTCGATCGCTTCCTGGCCATGGTCGCGGCACACGCCGACGAACCCGTGTCGTGCGTGCTCGCGGGCGTCGGTACCGCGCTGACGCTCGATGCACTGGCGGCCGATGGCCAGCATCTGGGCGGATTGATCGCACCGGGACCGCAGCTGATGCAGCAATCCTTGCTGGGCGCGACCTCTCGCGTGCACGTGGAGCGACCGGGTCGGGTGCTGGAAGCGGCGGACAACACGCCCGACGCGGTGGCTTCGGGTTGCTGGCAGGCGAGCGCGGCGCTGATCGAGCGCTTCGTGTCGCACATGACCGCCCCGCTGGGTGGATCGCCGGTGCTGATTCTCGGCGGTGGCGATGCGGAGGCGATGCTTCCCTTGCTGGCACCACCGGCTCGACTCAGCAGTGACAGCGTATTGCGTGGTCTGGCCGTGTGGTCGGATGCACATTCCCCCTTGGCGCCGGCTCTCTAGAATGCCGGCTCTTGTCGTTTGCATGACGGATCGACGATGTTCCTGCGCCTGCTGTTCGTTCTGCTGATCGCACTCAATATCGCAGTGGGCGCATGGCTGTTGCTGGGCCAGGACGACGTGCACGGGCGAAGCGCCACGGACGCGGGCGTGCCCGAACTGCATCTGCTCAGCGAACGCCCGGCACCGCCTGCCGCCGCGGCGTCCACGGCGCCGATGGCGATGGCGCCTGCGCCCGTCGGCGTGGCGCCGGCGGCCTCCACGGCGACCTCCACTCCGGCCCCCGCGCCTGCCCCCGTCGTTCCGCCGCGACAGACCTCCTACACCTGCATGGCGCTGGGCCCGTTCGCCACCCAGGCGGATATGCGAAGCGCGCGCAGCGCACTCAGCAACCAGGCGGCCCGCATGCGCTCGCGCCAGGAACAGACGACGCAGACCACGGGCTGGTGGGTCTACCTTCCCGGTGGCGGCAGTCGCGATCGCGCCTTGGAACTGGGCCGCCGCCTCGGTGCCGCGAACGTGGGCGAATACTTCATCGTGAGCAGCGGCGACCAGTCCAACACGATTTCGCTGGGCCTGTTCAAGGATCCTGCCAATGCCCGCCGTCGCCGCGACCAGGTGGTCGCGGCCGGTTTCCCAGCCCAGATGAGCGAGCGCACGGAAAGCGTTCCGGAGTACTGGCTGGACGTGGTGATCGCCGACAACGGCCGCGCCGACTGGCGTAGCCGGGTGCATGGCGTAGGCTCGCACAGCACCGGCTGTTTTTGAGTCGTGGCGGCGGCCTGCTAGACTCCCCCTCCCATGCCGGTATAGCTCAGTTGGTAGAGCAACTGATTTGTAATCAGTAGGTCGCGGGTTCGACTCCTGCTGCCGGCACCATCCTGGCGATATCCCCTCCTTGTCCGTCGGGCCGCATGGCGGTCACGGGCGGTGTCGCGCGGGCCGCGCGGCGCCTGTTTTCGGGGACGCGGGCTCAGCCTGTACGTACCCCCGCCCGCGGGCCGGGTGCCTCAGCCTGCCTTCACGATCGGGCCCGAACAATCCCCTTTGTTCGCCCTGGCAGCGCGGGATGGCCGGGGCCGGACATGGGTGCCGATTGCCGGCTGGATAGCTCAGTAGGGGGCTGACAACGGATCAACGGGATGGGTGCACGACCTCATGCCAGGCATATTTACCGTTTCGCTGGATCTTGAGCTCTATTGGGGCGTGCGCGACAAGCGCAGTATCCAGGACTACGAAGACAACCTTCGCGGCGAGCGACAGGCCATACGCGAGATGCTCGCGTCGTTCGATGCCCACGGGGTGCATGCCACCTGGGCCACCCTGGGTTTCATCTTCTTCGAGGATGTCACCGCGCTGCGTACGAAGCTGCCGCGCGATACGCCGGCCTATCACAACGCCGAGCTGTCGCCCTACCGCTACATCGACGAGCACGCATGGGGCAGCGACGACGAATATCACTTCGCGCCCGAGGTGATCGAGCTGATCCGCCAATACCCCGGCCAGGAAATCGGCACGCATACGTTCTCGCACTACTACTGCCTGGAACCCGGCCAGACCGCCGAAGCGTTCAAGGCGGACCTGGCGGCGGCCATCGACGCGGCGAGGGCGCGCGGCATCGACGTCCATAGCCTGGTGTTTCCGCGCAACCAGGGAAACCCGGCGTACCTGCCGGTGCTGGAGGAGCTGGGCATCCGTTGCTATCGCGGCAACGAATACGCGGGTTTCTACACGCCGCGCAACCAGGAGCAGCAGAATCCGCTGGTGCGCGGCCTGCGGCTCGTCGACGCCTACCTCAACGTCACCGGCTACAACACCTACAGCTTCGAGGAATGCGCGCAGAGCCGCCCGTACAACATTCCCTCGAGCCGCTTCCTGCGGCCGTATTCGCCGTCCGTGGCATGGCTGGACGGCTTGCGCCTGCATCGCATCAAGCGTGCGATGCGCCACGCGGCGATCAACAACCGCCTGTTCCACCTGTGGTGGCATCCGCACAATTTCGGCGCGCACATCGAGGAAAACCAGCGGTTTTTGGAGCGCATCCTCGATTACTACGGCGAGCTGAAGCAGCGCTACGGCATGCAGTCGTTGAACATGGGCGAGATCTCCGCGGAACTGGAGCGCTCGCATGCCGCCTAGGCCGCGCATCGTGATGCTCGCAGGTCCGGGCTTGTCCACGGAGCTGATGTACAACGGTTTGCGCGGCAGCTGTGACATTGCTGCGGTGGTGCTGGAAAAGAAGCCTTCGTCCAGGAGCATGATCAAGTACCGGGCGAAGACGCTGGGGTGGCGCACGACGCTGGGCCAACTGGCCTTCATCGTGTACAGCCGGTGGCTGGGCAGGAGTTCGCGCAGGCGCGTGCAGCAGCTGATACAGCGCTACGACATGGACGACTCGCCGATACCGGCGCAGGTCGTCACCAAGGTCGACAGCGCGAACAGGCGCGAGGTGATCCGCCTGCTGAAGGAGCTCGCGCCCGATGCGGTGGTGGTGAACGGCACGCGCATCCTCTCGAAGAAATTGCTGGGATCGATCAAGGCGCCCTTCATCAACACGCACATGGGCATCACGCCCGCCTATCGGGGCGTGCATGGTGGCTACTGGGCCTTGGCGATGGACGACCGCCGCCGCTGCGGGGTCACCGTGCACATGGTCGATGAGGGCGTGGATACCGGCGGCATCCTGTACCAGTCCACCATTGATGTCGGTACGGCGGACAATTTCGTGACCTATCCGATCCACCAGATGGCCAAGGCCATCCCGATGATGCAGGCCGCCCTGCGCGACGCCGTGGACAACCGCCTCTCGCCCATTGCCAGCGAAGGTCCGTCGCAGCAGTGGTATCACCCCACGCTGCTCTTCTACCTCCGGCAGCGGTTCCAGAACGGCATACGTTGAGCCGGGGCGCGGCCCGGGCGCGCGCACTTACAGGGCGGCCATCGGCCTTTCCGTCCCGCGGCCATTTCGCCGGCGGGTGGCGGCTATACTTCGAAGCTCGTCCTCTGGCAGCCCGACCACGGCCGGCCAGTGTCTTTGGCGGTGACTGTGACGTTAGGCTTCGTGTGCTTCCCAGCGTTCTGCCCATGAAAAACCCGTTCGAACGACACCTGCGGCGCCGCTCGCTGCGCCTTCACGGGGTGCAGCGCGTGCGATCGCTCGTCGCGTTCGTCGTGCTCTGCGTGGCGGGGTCGGGTGTCGCCCTGGCCACGGAGACACCGCTCGCCGCCTCGCAGCTGGTGGAACGCCAGCAGGTGGGGCAGGCGCCCCTGTTGCTGGACGTGCGCCGCGCCGACGAGTACCGCGACGGGCATATCGCTGGCGCCCTCAACATTCCCGTGGAACAGCTCGGTAGCCGCGCGGGCGTACTGGGCATCCCCCGCGACCGCGAGATCGTGGTGTACTGCGTCTCGGGACGACGCGCGGCGCGTGCACAGGAAACCCTGCAATCGTTGGGTTACAACCACGTGCGATTGCTCGATGGCAGCCTCAACGCCTGGCGACAGCAGCAGCTGCCGCTCGTGCGCGAAGGCTCTGCCGATCCCGCTCCTTCACACTGACAGGCTTGCATGGTCAACAAGGCAATTTCCCTGATTGGCGTTCCCACCGACATCGGCGCGGGTCATCGCGGCGCCTCGATGGGCCCGGAAGCACTGCGCGTGGCCAACCTCGGACCAAGGCTGGCCAAACGCGGCCTGGATGTGGTCGATCGCGGCAACCTGCAGGGGCCGCTGAACCCATGGCAGCCGCCGCACGACGGTTATCGCCATCTGCCCGAGGTGCTGGCCTGGAACCAGTCCGTGCACGAGGCGATCTACGCCGAGCTGCAGGCGGGCCGCCTGCCGATCATGCTGGGCGGCGACCACTGCCTCGCCATCGGCTCGATCAGCGCCGTGGCGCGTCATTGCCGCGAACAGGGCAAGCAGCTGCGCGTGCTGTGGCTGGATGCGCACGCCGACTTCAACACCGCCGAGGTCACGCCGTCGGGCAACATCCACGGCATGCCCGTGGCCTGCCTGTGCGGCCAGGGTCCGCGGGTACTGGTGGAAGTGGGTGGCCATGTGCCCGCGACCACGCCGGACGTGTTCCGCCAGGTCGGCATCCGCTCGGTGGATGAAGACGAAAAACGCCTGGTGCGCGAATCGAAGGTAAGCATCTTCGACATGCGCCACATCGACGAAGTGGGCATGAAGCGCACGATGGAAGAAGCGCTCACCGGCGTCGACGAGAACACGCACCTGCACATCAGCTTCGACGTGGATTTCCTCGACCCGACCATTGCGCCGGGCGTTGGCACCACCGTGCGCGGCGGCCCGAATTATCGCGAGGCGCAGCTGTGCATGGAGATGATCGCCGATACCGGCCGGGTCGGCTCACTGGATATCGTCGAACTCAATCCGGCCTTCGACAAGAAGAACCAGACCGCACGCCTGGCCGTGGATCTGGTCGAGTCACTGTTCGGCAAATCCACGCTGATCCGTTGACCACTTTCCATCACGACACCAAGAACGAGAGCTCATGAAGACCCGCGTACTCACCGGCATCACCACCACCGGCACGCCGCACCTTGGCAACTACGTCGGCGCGATCCGCCCGGCGGTGGCCGCCAGCAAGCGCGATGACGTGGACGCGTTCTACTTCATGGCCGACTACCACGCGCTGATCAAGAGCGACGATCCGGCGCGCATCGAGCGTTCGCGCCTGGAGATCGCCGCGACGTGGCTGGCCGCGGGCCTCGATCCGCAGAAAGTCACCTTCTATCGCCAGTCGGACATTCCCGAGATTCCGGAGCTCACCTGGTTCCTCACCTGCGTCACCGCCAAGGGCCTGCTCAACCGCGCCCACGCGTACAAGGCCTCGGTGGACAAGAACACCGAGGCGGGCGAGGACGCCGATGCGGGCGTCACCGCGGGCCTCTACATGTATCCGGTGCTGATGGCGGCCGACATCCTCGCCTTCAACGCGAACAAGGTGCCGGTGGGCCGTGACCAGATCCAGCACATCGAGATGGCGCGCGACATCGCGCAGCGGTTCAACCACATCTACGGGCGTGACTTTTTCGTACTGCCCGAAGTGGTGATCGAAGAGCAGGTGGCGACGCTGCCCGGGCTGGATGGCCGCAAGATGTCCAAGAGCTACGACAACACCATTCCGCTGTTCGCCGGTGGCCAGAAGCACCTGCGCGAATCGATCATGCGCATCGTGACCGACTCGCGCCTGCCGGGCGAAGCGAAGGATCCGGACAGCTCCTCGCTGTTCACCATCTTCCGCGCGTTCGCCAGTGAAGCGGAATCGGCAGCGTTCCACGAAGCACTGGTCGGCGGCATCGGTTGGGGTGAAGCCAAGCAGGTGTTGTTCGAGCGTCTCGAGGTCGACGTGGCGCCGATGCGCGAAAGCTACGACGCGTTGATCGCACGCCCCGCCATGATCGAAGAGATCCTGCAGGAAGGCGCCAGGAAGGCCCGCGCCATTGCGGCGCCGAAGATCGCCGAGCTGCGCGACGCGATCGGCCTGCGCTCCGGCATAGCCGTGGCGCCGCAAGCCGCCGCAGCCAGGCCCGCGCCGAAGGCAGGCAAGCCGCCGCGCTTTGCCAGCTTCCGCGACGCCGATGGCAGCTTCCGTTTCCGGCTGTTCTCCGGCGATGGCGAGGAACTCTTGCTGTCCCGCTCGTTTGCCGATCCCAAGGCCGCCGGCGCCTTGCAGAAGCGCATCAAGGAACTGGGCGCCACCAGCGCCGTGGTGCAGGTGCAGCCGCTGTCGCTCGTGCTCGAGCTGGACGGCGAACAAGTCGCCGCCACGCCCGACTACGAGGGTGAGCAGGCGCGCGACGAAGCGCTGAACCGCCTGCGTGGCGCGTTGGACCAGCTGGCAGCGCAGGAATGAGCGCGCCCGGCGCCCATCTCCAAGGAGTGAACTGACGCATGCGTTACCTGGCCATCCTGCTGTTGGCGCCCTGGCTGTTGATTCTTGGCTGGGCGTACTGGGCCTACCCCAAGAGCCTGCCACGCACGCGTGCGCGCCGTGGCTTCGACCTGGCCGCGCTGTTGCTGGCCGCCTTTGCGGCCGTGGAGTGCGCCAGCACGGCGTTCGACACCGCGAGCGTGCCTGCGGTCGGGCAGTACGGCCCGGCAAGCGGCGCGATCTGGCAGCAGGTGCTGCCGGCTCTCTACGGTTACGGCGCCTGCGTGCTGGTGCTGGTGCTTGCCATGATCGTGCGCCAGCTGCTGTGGCGCCCCCGCGCGAACTGACCGAGGTTCTGTCCATGCAAGACGCCGCGCTTCAGCAATATCTCCAGCGTCTCTTCCAGCGTCACGGCGTCGAGCTCGAGCCTGATGAAGACTGGCTGATGACCGACGGCGATTTCCCCGCCGTGCGCGCCATCTGGTCCGAAGGGTCCGCCGGCCAGCCTGGCCGTCTGGACGTCGATATCGTCATCAGCGAAGAGCGCCATATCGAAGAGAGCTTCGCTGGCGCAGGCCATGGCGAGGCTGCCTGTCGCGATGCCCTGGACGCCTTCGAGCGCGGCGTGTTCCACGTGCTGCTGGCCGCCTGCTGGTACGTCACCGACGAACGCCGCCTGCAGACCTACGGCTGGGAATTCGGTATTCGTACCTGGGACGTTTTCGTCGCTCCATGGCTGTCGAGCCGGGATGACGTCGACGTGCCACAGGACATCCTTCCCACCCTGCGCGAAGCCCTGCAGCGCGAAGCCCTCAGCGCCGAGCCGCACTGGGTGCGTCTGTTCCATCGGCGCGGCGACGACGGCCAGGTAACCGCCGAGGTGCTGCTCGACAACGCGCCGTGGGCCGCCGGCGATCGCGCGCTCGCGTCCCTGGCGTGGCCCGAAGGCGAGGGCTACAGCGTGCGTGGCTTCATCATGCTGGACATCCGCGACTACTGAAAGCAGTGCTCTCTGTAGGAGCGCACCCAGTGCGCGATCACAACCTTGCGCGTGCTCGGCAATCCGGTGGCTATCGGTCGCGCACTGGGTGCGCTCCTACAACAGGTCCTAGGGCAGCAACTTCCCGGGATTGAGAATCCCCTCGGGATCAAATGCGGCCTTGACGTTGCGCATCAGATGCAACGTCGCCGGTTGCAGCGCCAGCGGCATGAACTCGCGCTTCACCAGCCCGATGCCGTGCTCGCCCGACAAGGTGCCATCCAGCGCGATCACCAGGGCAAACACCTCGGCCAGGCACGCATGTGCGCGCTCGCGCTCGGCGTCGTCGCGCGGCAGCAGGTTCACGTGCAGGTTGCCGTTGCCCGCATGGCCGAAACTCACGATCAACACATCGTGCTTCTTCGACAGCCGTTTGATGCCATCGACCAGCTCGGGCAGGCGGCTGACCGGCACCACCACGTCCTCGTTGATCTTGTTCGGGGAGATGGTGCGCTGCGCGGGCGACAAGGCCTTGCGCGCCGACCACAATGCCAGCGTTTCCTCGGCGGTTTCCGCCACGCGCAGTTCTTCCAGTCCGTCGCCGCGCGCCGCGCGCGAGACGGCGTCCACGGCGCTTGGCAGCGTGTCGGGCTCGCCATCGACTTCGATCATCAGCATCGCGCCCGCCACCGGCACGGTGTCGCCGCCGTGGTCGCGCGCCAGCTTCAAGGCCACATCGTCGATGAATTCCAGGGCGCAGGGCGTCACCGGTTGCGCCATGATCCGCGCGACGGCCCGCGCCGCCGCACCCACGTCGCGATAAGTGGCGCGCATGGTGCGCAGGCCGGAGGGCTTGGGCGTGAGCTTGAGCGTCGCTTCGGTGATCAGCGCCAAGGTGCCTTCCGAGCCGATCAGCAGGCGCGTCAGGTCATAGCCCGTGGCGCCTTTGCTGGTGTAGGTGCCGCAACGGAAACCCTCGCCCGTACCTGCCACGGCGCGCAGGCCCAGCGTGTTCTCGCGCGGGCTGCCGTATTTCACGGTGCGCGGGCCGGCCGAGTTGCAGGCGAGATTGCCGCCGATGCTGCACCAGGGTGAGGAGGTCGGGTCCGGCGGCCAGAAGAAGCCGTGAGGCTTGAGCGCCTGTTGCAGGTCGCCATTGAGCACGCCCGGTTCCACCACGGCGAGGCGATTGTCCGGGTCGATGCGCACGATACGATTCATCCGCTCGAAACTCACCACCACGCCACCATCCACCGGCACCGTGGCGCCCGTGGTATTGGTGCCGCGCCCGCGTCCTGTCACCGGCACGCGGTGTTCGCGGCAGAGCTGCACCAGCACCTCCACCTGCCCATGCGTGGTCGGGAACACCACGGCATCAGGCAGCGCGTTGCGTCGCGAGTTGTCGTAGGCGTAGGGGAGCCGCTCTCCCATTTCGGTGGTCAGAGACTCCGGTGAGAAGTGCGGTCGAAGGGCGCAGAGCAGGGTGTCAGGCAGTGTCATGGTTCCAGTATCCCACCGCCGGGCATCGGGTGCCCGCATGGCATGCAATGGCGATGCGCTAGGGCCTCGTGGGCGCGGTGGCGTCCGCCGCATGGGCAGTGGGCGCAATGACCGACTCGATGCGCTCACGCACGTACGGATAGAAAGGGTTGGAGCTGATGCGCAGCACCGCATCGAGATTCAATACCAGTGCGCCGCGCTCCCCGCGTGGCGCTGCCGTACCCAGCCGCACGCCGAAATTCTCCGACATATCCGGTTCCGTGCCGTAGAGCGGGTCATTGGCCGGGAAGGGAAGGGCGATGTGCGACATCGAAAAAATGTTGTCGGGATAGCTGATGGAAAGCGGCGTCACCGTGGACTTGCCGGTGTCCGCCTCGGTCGTGCGCGCGACCGTGCGGCTATCGTTCTCCGCCGCATTGGCAATCACGGTGATGCGGAAAGCATGCGCCCCCGGCGACACCAGACGCTGTAGCGCCTGCAGCGAGCTCGCCCGCAGCAACGAGTCGAACCGGTGGTTACGATTCACGTCGAACAATACGACCTCGCTGCCGTTGTCGGGCAGTTGCGCATAAAGCGTCCGCAGAACGGCGGGTGCGCTGACGGTGTCGTCGACCACCGACTGGAACGTGAGGATGGGTGGCAGCCGGGACAGCTGCCGCGTGCGCGCGAGCTGCTGCATCTGCCCGCGGATCACATCCGTCAGCAGGTAGGTCTGCCGCGCGGCGTTGACCGGGAAGGAGTTGTACTTGAACGGGTTGTACTCGGGAATCAGGTCCAGCCATGCCGCCTTGGCAAAAGCGGGCAGGATCGCGGGCAGCCCCGCCAGGCCGGCAAATCGCGCAAAGCTCGTCACGCCGATCATGGGCGACAGCAGCACGAGCCGCGAAGGCATCGTCAGCTCCTCATGCTCGCAGGCATCCAGCGTGTACTTGAGGGCCAGCGCTCCGCCATTGGAATAACCCACCATGTGGATCGGTGCCTGCGGCCCCACCCGCCGTCGTGCTTCGCGCATGGCCAGACGAGTGGCCGCCAGCCAGTCAGGCCACTGCGCTTCGGTCAAGGCCGCGGGCACCGTGCCGTGTCCCGGCACACGCAAGCCGATGGCGACAAAACCGCGATCGCGATAGAGCTCCGCGATATCGCGCAGGCTATAGGGCGAATCGGTGAGGCCATGAATCAGCACCACGGCACCGGCGGGCGGCCCCGGCGGCTCAAGCACATAGGAACGATTCCAGTCAGTCTTGAAGTGCTCCGGATACATCGGTGCGCCTTCGAAGTAGCGATTGGTGGCCACGCGATCCGACGCGTCCAGCTTGTCGCTGACTTGCGTCTTCACCTCATCGAACACCCTCTGCTCTGCCGCGAGATAGCCGGGCCAGTCCGTAGCGTCGATCTCCGCAGCAGTCAGCTCATGCGGCACATAGGTCTGCCACAACGCCAACGGGTCGCCACGCTGCGAATCCCAGGCGCGAATGCCGAGCAGGGAAACGAAAAAGATCAGGAAGACAATGGCTGTCCATTTGGCGACCTTGACCAGTGCTCGCAGCATGCTGATCCCCTTGTCGGCCTCTGCCGTTTGGCTGCAACCGGCAGCAGCTTGCTCTAGGCGGCATGAGCAAATTGTCGAGAGGCGCCCTTTGCAATGCCGAGTATGCGCCCGGGCCGGAAGCGACCTCGTACAGGGTCTACCAAGTGAGTCTCAGTGAAAACAGTATCGCCAAAGCAATGGCTAACGACATGGCATCAAGTGCCGCGCAGAATAGCCATCGCGCGGCTCGAGTGAATTTACTCATGGGAAAGCCACCCCCCGGTCAGCAGATCTGTTAAGGCCTGGATACCAGCCATCCATTCGCCCGATCCGTTTTGGTGTCGAAACTGTCGCCAGCTCGGGTCCGGCCACGTTGCCCAACTTCAGTTTACGCATTGGCTTGCCGTCCCGCGCCCAGTCGGCTCGAAGCACCCGCTGGCCGCACTGGCGCACTGGTTGCCCTTTGGGGTCTCAACGCACTCGCTTTGGCATTCACGCGAACTTTTGCAGGCCTTTCCGCCGTCCGTCGTTTGAAGCAAGCAGTACTTGGTGGCGTTCTGTGGTCCGGCAAAGATCCATTCACCGCCCCGTGCGACGCATGCAGATTCCGTTTTTGGCAATGGCAGCTTCTTCACCGGCGCATCTGTTGCGAAAGCGCTGGCGGAGAGTGCCGCACCAGCGAATCCAGTGCTTGTTGTCAGGCCCAGGACATAGAGGATCAGAAGCTGGCGCATCATTTCCTTCCAATGCCCGGAACAAGGTCCGGAAGCGGGCGCTTCGGGATCATCCTAATCCAACAGCGGGCAAGAATTTCAGGCAGCGGCCTAACCCAATCAAATCGCCTCAAAGGCCGCTCGCCACCATGCCATCGCTGCGCTGTCAGCGGGGCCGTCGTAGCTCACCACGTCAAACCGGCAGGTGTGGTTTGCGTGACGCGGATGAGTGGACAGCCAGAGTTCGGCCGTCTGAATGAGTTTGGTCTGTTTGCGTGCGGTGACGGTTGCGGCGGCATTGCCGTGGGTATTGGCCAGGCGATGGCGCACTTCCACAAACACCACCGTGTCCCGATCCAGCATCACCAGATCGATTTCGCCGTAGCGGGTGGTGTAGTTGCGGTCCAGCAGCTTGAGGCCTGCGCGTTGGAGTTCCGCGCAGGCTCGTTGTTCGAAGATGGCGCCGGCGGCGCGCATCAGTGGTGGTCGGTGGGTTGGCCGTTGTTCGGCTGGGGGACGTTGTTGTCGGTCGGCGGCGCGAGGGCGGGTGCGCTGTCCATCTGCAGGCTGCCGTTGAGCGGGCGGGCGAGGCCGTCCTGGAACTTGGCCCATACCAGCACGCGGCGAATGCGGCCGAACTGGTCGGCGGTGAGCTGGCCGCTGGCGCCGGGCAAGTAGCTGCCGGGGTGGGCCCGCAGCCAGTCGACGTAGGGCGCGAGGTTCCATGCATCCATGCCGAAGGCGAACAGGCGCGCCGAGGTACCGCGCGCGGCGGGTATTTGGCCAGCGATATCGCCGTGGTTGGGCAGGCCGGGCTGTACGTCGAACAGCCAGGGCGCGTCGCAGAACTCCACGCCTTCCAGGTCGCGGTTGGCACCGGCATCGTCGACGCCGGCATAGATGTGCGAGGTGCCGAACACGGGCAGGTTCACGCGGGCCAGCTTGAGCTGGGGCAGCAGCAGGCGTGCCTGTTGCGGACGCATGCTGATGAAGATGCCGGTGTTGTTGGTGGCCGCGGAGACATCGCCGGTATCGGTGGGCATGCCCAGGCCGCTGATGGTCGAGGCGTAATTGACGCCGGTCGCACCGAGGTTGCCCATGCCGGCCACCTTGCCGCCGCGTGCCTCCAGTTCGGCCTTGAACGACTTGGCCGCGCGCTGCGCGAAGTCATCGTTGCCGGCGATGACAAAGGCATTGGTGATGCCGCCTTCGGCCATGTGGTCGGCGGCCTGTGTGCCTTCCGTTTCCGGCAGCAGGCCGAATTCGCTGACGCCGCTGGCCGGCAGGCTCTTGTCGTCAGGATGGTTGAGTGCGAGCAAGGCCACGGGCAATTGCGGCTGGCCGAACAATGCGGACACTTCAACACGGGTCAGCGGACCGATCACCAGCTGCGCGCCATCGTCGACGGCCTGCTGGTAACCCTTGATGGCGCCGGCGGCGGTGCCGCCGCTGTCATACACGCGCACGGGCGGACGCGGTGCATGGTTGCGCGAAGAGTCGGCATAGGCCGCGAAGAAGCCCTCGCGCACCGTGGTGCCGGCAGAAGCGGTACTGCCGCTGATAGGCAGCAGCAAGGCGACGCGCGCAGGCATCTTGAAGCCTTCGCGCACGTTCGCGCCTTCACCGGGAATCATCGTGCCCACCTCCTGCTCCAGCGATGGAGCGGGGCGCGCCACGGCGACGCCGAGCTGGCCCAAGGCCTCGTTGACCCAGGGCAGCATGCGGTCGCCCGGCTGCATGGCCGCGGCGCGCGCCTTGAGCGGTTCCATCCCCAGCTGGGTAAGCAGGGTGACGACCTGCTTGCGGTTCTGTGCCTGGTCCAGGCCGGTCAATTGGCCGTCCATTTCCACGCGCGTGCGCGCCGCGCCCCACGGGTCGCCGGTTTGCTGCATGGCCTGCGAGCGCAGTTCGAGCAGGCGCACCTGCAGCGCGGCGGGCACGGCGAGATTCGGCTGCGTGGTGAGCTGCAGGGCATGCGGCGCGTTGTGCTGCTTGAGCGCGAGTTCGGCCTGCAGCAGGTCCAGTCGCACGGGTTCGTCGCCGGTGAGGCGCTGGCGGCGAATGCCGGCGAGGAACGGCGCGGCACGGTCGAGCTGGCCTTCCTGGCGATAGGCCTCGGCGGCGAGCAGCTGGTATTCGTCGCGATTGCCGCTGGTCTGCGCCAGCGTGAGATACGACTGCGCCGCATCCTCGAACTTGCCTTGCTGCGCCAGTGCCTGAGCCTGCTGGGCGGCGGCGATCTCGGTGGGAGAGCGCTGGGCTGCAGGCGGTACGCAGGCAGTGAGTGCCAGTGAAATCAGCAGGGCGGTGCCTGCGGCGCGGTACAAGCGCATGGCCAAATCCCTTCGAGCTTTTGACGCGGATGGGCGATGATAGCCCATTGGATCGCCGCCTCGCGGCGGAGGAATTGGCAAGATGTCACAGATTCAGCCCGGCCAGCTATGGGTCGTCGCCACGCCGATCGGTCATCGCGATGACTTTTCCGCGCGCGCCATCGAAACCTTGCGTTCGGTGGCGGTGATCGCGGCGGAGGACACGCGGCACAGCCGTCCGCTGCTCATGCACTACAACATCGGCACGCCGCTGGTGGCCTTGCACGAGCACAACGAGCGCGAGGTGGTGGACGCGATCGTGCGGCGGTTGCAGGGCGGCGAATCGGTGGCGTTGATATCCGACGCGGGCACGCCGTTGATCAGCGATCCGGGCTTTCGCCTCGTGCGCGCGGCGCGCGCGGCCGGCATCCGGTGTGCGCCGGTGCCGGGTGCGTGCGCCGCCATCGCGGCGCTGTCGGTGGCGGGGTTGCCCAGCGATCGTTTCGTGTTCGAAGGCTTTCTCCCGCCCAAGGCCGCCGCGCGGCGTTCGCGCTTGCAGGAACTTGCGGGCGATGCGCGCACGCTCATCTTCTATGAGTCCTCGCATCGCGTGGCTGAAAGCCTGGCTGACATGCGCGACGTGTTCGGCGCGGCGCGCGAAGGCGTGCTGGCCCGTGAACTCACCAAGTTGTTCGAAACGGTGATCGGTGAGCCGCTGGGCGAGCTGGCGACGCGCGTGGCGGATGATCCGGACCAGCAACGCGGCGAGTGCGTGATCCTGGTGGCCGGGCGCGGCGAAGAGGCGGATGCGCGCGAGGCGGAAGGGCGTCGCGTGTTTGCCATCCTGCGCGAGGAATTGCCGCCGGCGAAGGCGGCGAAGCTGGCGGCGGCGATCAGCGGGGCGCCGAGGAAGCTTCTATATGAAGGTTGAAGCTTTTTGTGGGAGCGCACCCTGTGCGCGACATGGGCAGAGCTGTAAGGGGGCGGTGCGAAACCGGCCACGGAGTCCAGGCCGCACCTCTGCTGTCGCGCACAGGGTGCGCTCCCACAATGACTCTGGCCGGTCTGCGTTGAATGGACTCGTTCGCGCGATCTGCTCTCAAGCGCTTTGAGCCTCACATTCCATTAGAATGCGCGCCGGAGTCGGCCGGACAGTCGCGTCGCGCGCAAGCGCATCGAGGAAAGTCCGGGCTCCATAGGGCAAGGTGCCAGGTAACGCCTGGGCAGCGTGAGCTGACGGCCAGTGCAACAGAGAGCAGACCGCCGAACGGCATCTCCGGATGTGCGTGGTAAGGGTGAAAGGGTGCGGTAAGAGCGCACCGCGTGCGGGGCTAACGCCGCATGGCACGGTAAACCCCACCTGGAGCAAGACCGAATAGGGGAACGATAACGCGGCCCGCGTTGTTCCCGGGTAGGTTGCTGGAGCCTGGCGGTGACGCCAGGCCGAGAGGAATGACTGTCGCGCCGCAAGGCGTACAGAACCCGGCTTACAGGCCGACTCCACCCTCCTTCTTACCGGTCGTCGCCACCGCGTCGAGTCCCGACGCGGTGGCGACGGTCGCGTATGGAAGGTCTGAACGGCCGGTTCATGCGGGATGGCATTCCGGTGGCTGGAGGGCGCTCCGTTGAAGGTGTCTCGGATTCAAAAAATCCCAGTCATTCAAGCACCTTCGGGCGGTTCCTCATAAAAGGCTGGAATTGCTACCAGATCACCGCCTTTCTCATTGATTCACAAGCAAAATTCCCTTGACAGTCTCAGGGGGCGAGACTATCGTGGGTTCCTGTGTGAAATCGTGGGAATTCGTGGAGCCTAACGGTCGTGTTCCAGGGCGAAACCGCCATCACTGTTGACGACAAAGGCCGGCTGGCCATTCCGACCGCGTACCGCGAGTTGGTGGCCGGCGCCTGCGCCAATCGTCTGGTGATCACCTACAACCCCTTCGAGACGGGCTGCCTGTGGCTGTTCCCGTACGCCGAGTGGGAAAAGGTGCGCGACCAGGTGAACGCATTGTCCAAGGTCAAGGCCGCCCATCGCGACATGCAGATGAAGCTGGTCGGTGCCGCGGCGGTGGTCGAGCCGGATGGCGCCGCACGCCTGCTGCTGCCTGCCAGCCAGCGCGCGACCACGGGCATCGAGAAGAAAGCGGTTCTGCTGGGCATGGGCAACAAGTTCGAGCTTTGGAGCGAACAGGCCCACCTGGCCAAGATCCGCCAGACCATCGGCGAAGACGAGATCACAGACGAGATGGCGGAGCTGCAGCTGTAACCGGCAACGGTTGTGGCGCGGCTATTTGGTGGCGGGACGGGAGCGGGAGTGCGCGGCATGGCCGAGCAGCAGCTGAAGCACATCCCGGTGATGCTGGGTGAAGCAGTGGAGGGACTCGCCGTGCATTCTGGCGGGCGTTATCTCGATGGCACTTTCGGACGCGGCGGCCACGCCCGCGCCGTGCTGTCGCGCCTGGGTCCCGACGGCCGCCTGCTGTTGATGGACCGCGATCCGCAGGCCATCGCCACGGCCCAGGCCGAGTTCGCCAGCGACCCGCGCGTGTCCATTCGCCACGCCAATTTCTCGACCATGGCCGAGTGGGACGAAACTGCCGGCGGCCTGGACGGCATCCTGCTCGACCTGGGCGTGTCCTCACCCCAGCTTGATGAAGCCGCCCGTGGCTTCAGCTTCATGGCCGATGCGCCGCTGGACATGCGCATGGACACCACGCAGGGCGAGAGCGCGGCCGATTTCCTGGCGCATGCGTCGGAGAAAGAAATCGCCGACGTGCTGTGGATCTACGGCGAGGAGCGTTTCAGCCGCAAGATCGCCCGCGCCATCGTCGAAGACCGCACCGACAACCCGATCACCCGCACCGGTCAACTGGCCAGCCTGATCGAGCGCGTGGTGGGTCGCCGCGAACCGGGCAAGCATCCGGCCACGCGCAGCTTCCAGGCGCTGCGTATCCGCGTGAACGGCGAGCTGGACGCACTGGAGCATGGCCTCAACGCCGCGCTCGAACTGCTCAAGGTCGGCGGCCGCCTTTCCATCATCAGCTTCCACTCGCTGGAAGACCGTGCCGTGAAGCTGTTCATCCGCGACCACTCGGGTCGCGTGCAGGGCAGCCGTCGCGGTCCCCCGGTGGCGGCGGCGCCGGCGCGCCTGGCCGCCGTGGGCAAGGCCAGGTTTCCTTCGGACGAAGAGCTCTCCGTCAATCCGCGCTCCCGCTCGGCCGTGCTGCGCGTGGCGGAGAAGCTCGCATGAAGGTCATCGGCACCCTCTTCATGCTGATCCTGATCGCGGCGGTGCTGTCCAGCGCCATTGCCGTGGTGTGGACGCGCCATGAGAGCCGCGTGCTGTTCGTCGAGCTCACCCGCCTGCAGAACGCGCGCGACGACCTCAACATCGAATACGGCAAGCTGGAACTGGAGCAGGCCACCTGGGCCGAGCCGCGTCGCGTGGACGACGAGGCGCGGAAGCTGGGCATGCTCAATCCCAAGCCGCAAGACATCCAGCTGGTGCGTCGATGAAGCCGCGCCCGCGCACGACACCTTCGCCCACACGCCGCCGCACCGCGGCCCCCAGCGCCCGCCGCCGCATGTTGCTGGTGGTCGGCGTGCTGTCGCTCGCCTCGCTGGGCCTGGTGGCTCGCGCGTTCGACCTGCAGGTGGTGCGCAAGGAGTTCTACCAGAACCAGGGCGACGCCCGCTTCCTGCGCGAGGTGCCGATCGCGGTGTCGCGCGGCACCATCTTCGATCGCAACGGCGAACCGCTGGCGGTTTCCACGCCGGTCGTCTCGATCTGGGCCAACCCGTCCGAGGTGCTGAACAGCGAGGACAAGCTGCCGGCGCTGGCCAAGGCCATCGGCATGGATGCGGACGCGCTCAAGCAGTACCTGATGCAGCGTTCGGAGCGCGAGTTCGTCTACCTCAAGCGCCAGATGTCGCCGGATGCGGCGCAGGTGGTGCTCGACCTTGCCGTGCCCGGCGTCAACGGCCAGCGCGAATTCCGCCGCTTCTATCCGTCGGGCCCGGTGACCTCGCACGTGTTGGGCTTCACCAACATCGACGACCACGGCCAGGAAGGCCTGGAGCTGGCCTTCGACGACTGGCTGGCCGGCAAGCCGGGCGCCAAGCGCGTGATCCGCGACCGCATGGGCCACGTGGTGGAAGACGTGGAACTGGTGCGCGCGCCGCAACCGGGTCGTGACATCACGCTCAGCATCGATCGCCGCATCCAGTTCCTTGCCTACAACGAGCTGAAGAACACCATCGAGCAGTCCGATGCGGACTCCGGCTCGATGGTGATCCTGGATGTGCACACCGGCGAAGTGCTGGCCATGGTGAACTGGCCGACGTACAACCCGAACGCCCTGCGCGGCAGCAATCCGTCGAGCCGCCGCAACCGCGCGATGACCGACGTGGTGGAGCCCGGCTCCACCATCAAGCCGTTCGTCATGGCCGCCGCGCTGTCCAGCGGCAAGTACTCGCCGACCGGTCCCATGATCGACACGGGCAACGGCCACTTCTATTACATCTCGCACGACATCCGCGACACGCACGCCTACGGCATGCTGTCGCCCACGGGCATCCTCGCCAAGTCGAGCAACATCGGCGCCGCCAAGGTCGCGATGACGCTGGATACCGGCCTGATGTACGACACCTACCGTGCGTTCGGCTTCGGCAACAGCACCAACAGCGGCTTCCCCGGCGAAGCCTCCGGCTACCTCAAGCCGGGCAAGAGCTGGGGCATGCTGGAGAAGGCCATCCTGGCCTACGGCTACGGCCTCAACGTGACGCCGCTGCAGCTGGCGAACGGCTACGCCACCATCGCCGACAGCGGCGTGATGCACCTGCCCACCTTCGTGAAGGGCTCGGACAACGAAGCCAGGCAGATCGTCGACCCGAAGATCGCCAACCAACTGGTGCAGATGTTGGAGTCGGTGACGCAGCCGGGCGGCACCGCGGCGCCGTGGGCGTGGATCGCCAACTACGGCGTGGCCGGCAAGACCGGTACCGCGCACAAGGCCAGCGCGGGCGGCTACTCGAAGAACAACTACAGCGCCGCCTTCGCCGGCATCGTGCCTGCTTCGAACCCGCGCATGGCGGCGGTGGTGGTGATCGACAACCCGAAGAAGGGTAGCTACTACGGCGCCCTCGTTTCCGGCCCCGTCTTCGCCAAGGTCATGGATGGCGCGCTGCGCCTCATGGATGTGCCTCCAGACAATATCGGGCGCTGGTATGTCGGCGGCCCATTGCAAGGACAGAACGGTTTGACCAGCAACAAGCAGCCCACCGTCGAACAGGTGGACGACGCACCGATCGAGGGGGCCACGCCATGAGCGCCCGCCTCGACCAGCTTCTCCATGGCATCGCCGACACCCCGGGTGTTGGCGATATCGTCGTTTCAGGGCTCACGCTGGATTCGCGCCAGGTGCGGCCCGGCGACGCGTTCTTCGCGCTGCGGGGCACGCGCGAGCATGGCATCCATTTCGCGAAGGGCGCCGTCGCGCGCGGCGCGCGCGTGGTGCTGGCCGAAGCGCCGGCTGCCGATGCATCCGGCATCGACGTGCCGGTGCTGTGGGTCGATGGCCTGCATGGCAAGGTAGGCGAGATCGCCGCGCGCTTCTTCGGGCGCCCGTCCGACGCATTGCACGTGATCGGCGTGACCGGCACCAACGGCAAGACCTCCACCGTGCAGCTGCTGGCGCAGGCGCTGGAATGGCTCGGCCATCGCGCCGCCACCATCGGCACGCTGGGCGCCGGCCTGCATGGCCAGCTCAACGAAGGCGAGCGCACCACGCCCGACGCCATCAACGTGCAGGGCCTGCTGGCCTCGTTCCGCGACCAGGGGGCGACACACGTGGCGATGGAAGTGTCCTCGCATGCACTGGAGCAAGGTCGCGTCGGCGCGGTGGCCTTCGACGTGGCGGCATTCACCAATCTCACGCGCGACCATCTCGACTATCACGGCAGCATGGAAGCCTACGGCGAGGCCAAGGCCAAGCTGTTCGCGTGGCCGACGCTGAAGGCTGCGGCGATCAATATCGACGATGCCTTCGGCCGCTCGCTGACCGATCGTCTTCCGCCGGGCGTGCACGCGCTGCGCCTGAGCGCGGAGGGTGATGCCACGGCCGACGTACGTGCGACCGATGTCATGACGTCCGCCGAAGGCCTCGCCTTCACCCTGCATACGCCCTGGGGCGAGCGCGCCGTGCGCAGCCGCCTGCTCGGCCGCTTCAACGTGGCCAACCTGCTGGCCGTGGTGGCCTGCCTCGGCGCCATGGGCGAACCGTTCGAGCGCATCGCCGATGCCATCACCGTGCTGGAGCCGATCAACGGCCGCATGAACCGCCTCGGCGGCGTCGACGGCGTGCCGTTGGCGGTGGTCGATTACTCGCATACGCCGGACGCGCTGGAGCAGGCGCTGAAGGCACTGCGTGCGCATTGCGAAGGCCGCCTGATCTGCGTGTTCGGTTGTGGCGGCGACCGCGACGCCGGCAAGCGCCCGCAGATGGGCGAGATCGCCGAGCGCCTTGCCGACGCCATCATCATCACCGACGACAATCCGCGTACCGAGGACGGCGACGTCATCGTGGCGAACATCGTCGCCGGCCTTCGTCATCCGGAAGCCGCCACGGTCGAGCGCGATCGCGCCGCCGCCATCCAGCACGCGCTCGCCTCGGCCAAGGCCGGCGACGTGGTGCTGATCGCCGGCAAGGGACACGAGACGTATCAGGAAGGCGCGACGGGCAAGCGTCCGTTCGACGACCTGGCCGTGGCCCGCCACGCGCTGGAGACCCGGGCATGATGCGCCTGAGCGCCATCGCCCTGTGGACCCGCGGACGCCTGCTCGGCGACGACGTGGACGTCACCGGCGTCGCCATCGACACGCGCAAGCTGCAGCCCGGCGACCTGTTCGTGGCGATCAAGGGCGAGCGCGTCGATGGGCACGATTTCCTCGCCGATGCGAAGGCCAAGGGTGCGATCGCCGCGCTGGTCACGCGCAAGGTCGACTTCGACCTGCCGCAGGTGCTGGTCGACGATACGGAACTGGCCCTGGGCGACCTCGCCAGCGCCGTGCGTGCGCAGAGCAACGTGCGCGTGATCGGCATCACCGGTTCCAACGGCAAGACCACGGTGAAGACGCTGACGGCGTCGATCCTGTCGCGCCACGGCCGCACGCACGTCAACGCCGGCAATTACAACAACGAGCTGGGCCTGCCGCTCACCCTGCTGGCGATGCCGCAGGACACGGAATACGCCGTGCTGGAAATGGGCGCGGGCAAGCCGGGCGACATTGCCTACCTCGCCGCCATCGCGCGGCCCGATATCGGCCTCGTCAACACCATCGCGCCCGCGCATCTTGAGCGCATGGGCAGCGTGGAAGGCGTGGCCGAGACCAAGGGCGCGCTGTATCAGGCCTTGCCGGTCGACGGCGTGGCGATCATCAATGCGGACGAGGCTTTCGCCAGCTTCTTCACCGGGCTCGCCGGCACGCGCCGCCAGCTGCGCTTCGCGCTGGACCACAAGGCCGACGTGGGCGCCGACATCCTCGACCAGCGCGTCGACGGCTCGCACTTCCTGCTGAGCACCCCGGTAGGCGATGCCGAAGTGCAGTTGCCGCTGGCCGGTCGCCACAACATCGCCAATGCGCTGGCCGCCGCGTCCATTGCGCTGGCACTGGACGTGCCGCTCGACACCATCGTGGAAGGCCTCGAGAACGTGCCCGGCGTCGCCGGCCGCCTGCAGTTCGAGCGCATGCGCGGTGGCTGGACGCTGATCGACGACAGCTACAACGCCAATCCCGGCTCGGTCGGCGCGGCCATCGATACGCTGGCGCTTGCCGAAGGCGAGCGCTGGCTGGTGCTGGGCGACATGGCCGAGCTTGGCGAAAACGCCGTGGCGCTGCACGCCGGCATCGGCGAGCGCGCGCACCAGCGCGGCATCGATCGCCTGTTCGCGGTCGGCCCGTTGAGCGCGGCCGCGGTGAAGGCGTTCGGCGAACGCGGCGAACACTTCGCCGACAAGGCGGCGTTGGCCGCCGCATTGAAACAACATCTGCACAGCGGCGTTGCCTGTCTGGTCAAGGGCTCGCGCTCGTCCGGCATGGACCAGGTGGTCGCTGCGCTTCGCGACAACAAGAAAACAGGGGAGGGCGCATCCGATGCTGCTTGAACTCGCAGACTGGATGGCACGGCACTTCACCGCCCTCCACCTGTTCCAGTACATCACGTTCCGCACCATCATGGCCGCGCTCACCGCGCTGGCGATGTCGCTGCTGTTCGGGCCCAACGTGATCCGCAAGCTGGCGGAATTGAAGGCCGGCCAGGTGGTGCGCAAGGACGGCCCGCAGACGCACCTGTCCAAGGCCGGCACGCCGACCATGGGCGGCGTGATGATCCTGCTGGCGGTCACCCTCTCCACCATCCTGTGGACCGACCTGCACAACCGCTACGTGTGGCTGGTGCTGGCCGTGCTGCTCAGCTTCGGCGTGATCGGCTTCTACGACGACTACAAGAAGCTGGTGCTCAAGGACAGCCGCGGCCTCGCCTCGCGCTGGAAGTATTTCTGGCAGTCGGTGTTCGGCCTCGCCGCCGCGCTGTTCCTCTACTACACGGCGCCGCACGGCGTCGGCAACGCGCCGGTGGCCGAGACGGCGTTGTACGTGCCGCTGTTCAAGCAGGTGGCGGTGCCGCTGGGCGTGATGTTCGTGGTCATCGCCTATTTCATGATCGTGGGCTTCTCCAATGCGGTGAACCTCACCGACGGCCTGGACGGTCTCGCCATCATGCCCACCGTGCTGGTGTCCGGCGCGCTGGGCGTGTTCGCGTATCTCGCGGGCAACCGCGTGTTCTCCGAATACCTGGGCATCCCGTCGATTCCCGGCGCGGGCGAGCTGGCGATCTTCTGTGGCGCGCTGTCCGGCGCGGGCCTGGGCTTCCTCTGGTTCAACACCTACCCGGCCCAGGTGTTCATGGGCGACGTGGGCGCGCTGGCGATCGGCGCGGCGCTGGCGGCGATCGCGGTGATCGTGCGCCAGGAAATCGTCCTGCTGGTGATGGGCGGCGTGTTCGTGATGGAAACCGCCTCGGTGATGATCCAGGTGGCCAGCTTCAAGATGACCGGCAAGCGCGTGTTCCGCATGGCGCCGATCCATCACCACTTCGAGCTCAAGGGCTGGCCGGAGCCGCGCGTGATCGTGCGCTTCTGGATCATCAGCGTCGTGCTGGTGCTGATCGGCCTCGCCACGTTGAAGGTGCGCTGATGAGAGCAGTGAACAGTCAATGGGGAATGGTAAACAGGAAGAGCGCGCTCGCGTCGCGCACCATCGTGCGTGCTTTTTCCCATTCACTGTTCACTGTTTACCGTTCCCCGGTCGCGGAGCGAGCCCATGTTTGACACCACCCAGGCCAAGCGACGACAGGGACCCCGCGGCAGCTTCGACATGCCGCTGGTGATCGCGCTCGTCGGTCTGGCCTGCATCGGGGTGGTGATGGTGGCGTCCAGCTCGATCGCGGTGGCCGAGAGCCAGCACATCGGCGCGTTCTACTTTCTCAAGCGCCACCTGCTGTTCCTCAGTATCGGCATGGTGCTGGCGGGCATCGCCATGCGCACCGAACTGAAGTTCATGGAAAAGAACGCCTACCTGCTGCTGGCGGGTGCGGTGGTGTTGCTGCTGCTGGTGTTCGTGCCGGGCATCGGCATGCGCATCAACGGCGCGCGGCGCTGGCTCAACTTCCTGATCACCAGTTTCCAGCCGGTCGAAGCGGTGAAGCTGATCCTGGTCGTGTATACGGCGAGCTACCTGGTGCGCCATCGCGAGAGCGTGGAAACCAGTTTCTGGGGCCTGTTCAAGCCGATCATGGTGGCCGGCCTGTTCGTGCTGCTGTTGCTGGCGCAGCCGGACTTCGGCTCGGCCACGCTGATGATCGCGGTCACCATCGGCATGATCTGGATGGGTGGCGCCAAGCCGGTCTACCTCGGCGGCATGGGCCTGCCGGTGGTGGCGCTGCTGTGGTTCGTGGCGAAGTTCGAGCCGTACCGCATGCGCCGCCTCACTTCGTTCATCGATCCCTGGGCCGATCCGTTCAACGACGGCTTCCAGCTCACGCAGTCGCTGATGGCGATCGGCCGTGGCGAGTGGACCGGCGTGGGCCTGGGCTCCAGCGTGCTCAAGCTGTCCTACCTGCCCGAAGCGCACACCGACTTCATCTTCGCGGTGATCTCCGAGGAACTGGGCCTGGCCGGCATCCTGCTGGTGATGGGCCTGTTCGCGCTGGCGGTGGGCCGCGGCCTCTTCATGGGCCTGAAGGGCATGGAGATCGGCCAGCGCTTTGCCGGTTTCGTCGCCTGCGGCGTGTCGCTGATGCTCGGCCTGCAGACCATGGTGTCGATCGGCGTGAACCTCGGCGCGCTGCCGACCAAGGGGCTGACCCTGCCGCTGATCAGCTACGGCGGTTCGTCCATCGTGCTGACCTGCGCGATGGCCGGTGTCCTGTTGCGCACCACCTATGAGATCAACCGCGCCCTCGATGCGCGCCAGATGGCGGCGCGCATGCCGGCGAACGCCGTGCCCGACGCGAACACGTCCGTGGCCGCGACGCCCGCGCGTGAGGCGGTGACCGCATGACCAAGAGCCTGTCGCAGCCCGTGCTCATCATGGCCGGCGGTACCGGTGGCCACATCTTCCCGGGCCTCGCCGTGGCCGAGGCGCTGCGTGCGCAGGGCGTGCCGGTAGTGTGGCTGGGTGCCGAAGGCGGCATGGAGACCAAGGTCGTGCCGGCGCACGGCATCGAGCTGGTGACCGTGCCGGTGGGTGGCCTGCGCGGCAAGGGCCTGAAGACGCGCCTGCTGGCGCCGCTCATGCTCGCGCGTGCCTTGCTCGCGTCGCTCGGTGCGCTGCGCCGCATCAAGCCGCGCAGCGTGTTGTCGATGGGTGGCTATGTCGCCGGCCCCGGCGGCGTCGCTGCCCGGCTCACGCGTCGCCCGCTGCTGGTGCACGAGCAGAACCGCGTGGCCGGCTTCACCAATCGCAAGCTCGCCGAGCATGCCCAGCGCGTGCTGGCCGGCTTCAGCGATGCGTTGCCGGGTGCCGAGTGGGTGGGCAATCCGGTGCGCGGCGCCATTGCCGCGTTGCCGGCGCCCGCCGAGCGCATGGCCGCACGTGCCGGTCGTGCCCGCCTGCTCGTGCTGGGCGGCAGCCTGGGCGCCCGCGCGTTGAACATCGCCTTGCCGCAGGCGCTGGCGCTGCTGTCGCCGGCGCAGCGTCCGGACGTGTTGCACCAGTGCGGCAACCGCGGCATCGACGAAGCGCGCGCCGCCTATGCCAAGGCCGGCGTCGACGCGCAGATCGTGCCCTTCATCGAAGACATGGCAGGCACCTATGCCTGGGCGGATCTCGCGGTCTGCCGCGCGGGCGCGCTCACGCTGGCCGAGCTCACGGCCGCCGGGCTCGGTGCCGTGCTCGTGCCGTTTCCCTATGCGGTGGATGACCACCAGACCCGCAATGCCGAGGCGCTGGTCGCCGTGCATGCGGCCGAATTGATTCAGGAGAAGGATCTGGACGTACAGCAGTTGGCGCAGCGCCTCGAGGCGCTGCTGGAAGATCGCGAGCGCCTGGTCGCGATGGGCGAGGCCGCGCGCACGCTGGCCAAGCCCGATGCCGCGGCGGTGATCGCGCGCGCGTGCATGGAGGTGGCCGCATGACGCCGCGTCGCTTGCTCGCGCACGAGGATTTGATGACCACCTTCCGCCGCGTGCATTTCATCGGCATCGGCGGCGTGGGCATGAGCGGCATCGCCGAGGTGCTGCACAACCTGGGTTATGCCGTCTCCGGTTCCGATCGCGCCAATTCGCCGACGGCGCAGCGTCTCTCCGCGCTGGGCATTGAAGTTCATGTCGGCCACGCCGCCGAGAACATCGGCGATGCCGACGTCGTGGTCACTTCCAGCGCCATCAACGCCGACAACCCCGAACTGCAGGCTGCCCGTGCCGCGCGCATCCCGGTGGTGCCGCGCGCCGAGATGCTGGGCGAGCTGATGCGCTTCCGCCGCGGCATCGCCATCGCCGGCACGCACGGCAAGACGACCACCACGAGCCTTGCGGCGAGCGTGCTGGCCGAGGCGAACTACGATCCGACCTTCGTGATCGGCGGCCAGCTCAACGCGGCCGGTGCGAATGCCCGCCTCGGCACGGGCCAGTACATCGTGGCCGAGGCCGACGAATCGGACGGTTCGTTCCTGATGCTGTCGCCGGTGGTCGCGGTCGTCACCAACATCGACGCCGATCACCTGGAGAACTACCACGGTGATTTCGCGCTGGTAAAGAAGGCCTTCGCCGACTTCCTGCACCGCCTGCCGTTCTACGGCCTGGCGGTGCTGTGCGTAGACGATCCGGAAGTGGCCGAGCTGGCCAGGTCCACCACGCGTCGCGTGATGACCTACGGCATCGACACGCAGGACGCCGACGTGCGCGCGAGCAACCTTTCGCAGCACGGCTTCGAGATGCACTTCGACCTGTGGCTGCCGGGTCGCAACGAGGCGCTGCACGTCAAGCTCAACCTGCCGGGCCGCCACAACGTGCTCAACGCGCTGGCCGCCGCCACCATCGGCTGGCAGCTGGGCGTGGAAGCCGAGGCGATCGCCCGCGCGCTGCAGAATTTCCAGGGCGTGGGCCGTCGTTTCCACCGTCGCGGCGAGATCGCGCTGGACAAGGGCACCGCGCTGCTGGTGGACGACTACGGCCATCACCCCCGCGAACTCGCGGCGGTGTTCGCCGCGGCACGTGGCGGCTGGCCGGACCGCCGCCTGGTGGTCGGCTTCCAGCCGCATCGCTACAGCCGCACGCGCGACCTGCTCGATGATTTCGCCAACGTGCTGGCCGAGGCCGACGTGCTGGTGTTGACGGATGTCTATCCGGCCGGCGAAGCGCCGATCGCGGGTGCCGATGGCCGCGCCTTGGCGCGTGCGGTGCGCGCGCGCGGCAAGGTCGATCCGGTGCTGGTCGATCATCCGCGTGAACTGAAGGAGACGCTGCCCGCGCTGCTGCGCGACGGCGATCTGTTGCTGCTGCTCGGCGCCGGCGATATCGGCGCGGCGGCGGTGGAAATGGCGAACGCCGGTCAACTGAAGACGAGCAAAGCATGAGCAAGACGATTACCGACCCCGCACAGTTTGGCCGCGTCGCCGTGGTGATGGGCGGCAGTTCGGCCGAGCGCGAGGTGTCGCTGGATTCCGGCCGCAACGTGCTGGCCGCGCTGCAGGCGCGCGGCGTGGATGCGCATGCCATCGATGGTATCCCGGCGCTGCTGGACGCCGTGCGCGCCGGCCACTTCGCCCGCGTGTTCAACATCCTGCATGGCGGCGGTGGCGAGAACGGCGAGCTGCAAGGCGCGCTGCAATCGCTGCGCGTTCCGTTCACCGGCTCCGGCGTGCTCGGATCCGCGCTCTCGCTCGACAAGATCCGCGCGAAGCTGGTGTGGCAGGCGCTCGGCCTGCCGACGCCGAGGTTCAAGGCGCTGCCGCGTGGCGCCGACGTGCATGCCGCCGCGCGCGAGATCGGTTTCCCGCTGATCGTGAAACCGGCATGGGAAGGTTCCAGCGTGGGCGTCACCCGCGTGTTCAAGGAAGAAGACCTCGACGCCGCCGTGGCGTTGGCGCAGCGCTATCCCGGCGACATGCTGATGGAGACGCTGATCGAAGGCGGCGAGTACACCGTCGGCGTGCTCAATCGCCAGGTGCTCGCCACCATCAACATCGTGCCCAAGGGCGAGTACTACGACTACAACGCGAAGTACATCGCCGAGGACACGCAGTACATCTGCCCGGGCCTGCACGGCGACGCCGAGCGCGAGATGCAGGACCTGGCCCTGCGCGCGTTCGATGCACTGGCGTGCTCGGGCTGGGGCCGCGTCGACGTGATGCGCGACAAGCAGGGTCGCAACTGGCTGCTGGAAGTGAACACCGCGCCGGGCATGACCTCGCATTCGCTGGTACCGAAGGCCGCGGCCGTCGCCGGCATCGACTACCAGACGCTGTGCTGGCGCGTGCTTGAAACGAGCTTCCGGGAGGACGTGTGAGGGGAACCATCCGCCTCGTTGCCTGGGTGTTGGCCATCGCGCTCGTGGCGCTGCCGATCGTCGGCGTGCTGCGCGGATGGTTTGCGGCCAATCGCTGGCCGGTGACCCAGTTGACGGTGCAGGCCGAGTTCAAGCACGTGACCGAGGACGAGCTCCGTACGGTCGTCATGCCGCGCCTCGGCAAGGGGTTCTTCGCGCTCGACCTCGATGGCGTGCAGAAGGCGGTCGCCGCGCTGCCGTGGGTGGAATCGGTGGAGGCGCGCAAGCGCTGGCCCGATACGCTGATCCTGCGCATCTACGAGCGCCAGCCGTTTGCACGCTGGAACGAGAAGCGCCTGATCAGCCGGCAAGGTCTGGTATTCGACGTGCCTGACGTGTCGGCCAATGGCGATCTGCCCGACTTGCGCGGCCCCGATGCACGCCTGGCGGAAGTGGTGAGCTTCTATGCGGAAACGCAGAAGGCCTTCGCCAACACCAAACTGAAGATCGTCGGCGTTTCGCTCACCGAGCGCGGCAGCTGGAGCCTCACCACGAACAGCGGCGCGCAGATCGTCGTAGGCGATCGCGACCAGGCCGGTCGCCGCCTGCGCCGGTTCCTCGACGTCTACCCGCAGCTGATGGCCGGCCACTCCGAGGGCTTCGCCTATGCCGATCTTCGTTACACCAATGGATTTGCCGTTCGATGGCCGCCGCAGGCGAGCACCGTGAACGCTGGAGGCTCACCCCGCACATGAAGACCAAGAACGACAAGCAACTGGTGGTCGGCCTCGACATCGGCACCTCCAAAGTGGTGGCGATCGTCGGCGAGTACGAACCCGGCGAGCCGATCGAAGTGATCGGCATCGGCACCCATGTCTCGCGCGGCATGAAGCGCGGCTCGGTGGTGGACATCGAATCGACCGTGCACTCGATCCAGCGCGCCGTGGAGGAAGCCGAGCTGATGGCCGGCTGCGATATCCGCTCGGTCTACGCCTCGATCTCGGGCAGCCACCTGGAGACCAAGAACTCGCACGGCACCGCCGCGATCCGCGACCGCGAAGTGACCCCGGGCGACCTCGACCAGGTGCTGGAAGCCGCCAGCGCGGTGGCGATCCCGGCCGACCGCAAGGTGCTCTACAAGGAGTCGCAGGAATACCGCATCGACGGCCAGGACGGCATTCGCTCGCCGGTGGGCATGAGCGGCGTGCGCCTGGAGGCGAGCGTGCACCTGGTGACCGGCGCGGCGGCGGCGGTGCAGAACATCTCCAAGTGCATCCAGCGCTGCGGCCTGACCGTGGACGAGCTGGTGCCCTCGGCGGTGGCCAGCGCCAAGTCGGTGCTGACCGATGACGAGCGCGAACTGGGCGTGTGCCTGGTCGACATCGGCGCGGGCACCACCGACATCGCCATCTATACGCAGGGCGCGATCCGCTACACCAAGTCGCTGCCGGTCGGCGGCGACCAGGTCACCAACGACATCGCCTACGGCGTACACACGCCGACCGCGCATGCCGAGGAGATCAAGATCAAGTACGCCTGCGCGCTGGCCCAGCTGGCGCACGCGGAAGAGACCATCCAGGTGCCCAGCGTGGGTGACCGTCCGCCGCGTCGCCTGGCCCGCCAGTCGCTCGCGCAGTCGGTGCAGGCGCGCTACGAGGAAATCTTCGAGATGGTGCAGGACGAGCTGCGGCGCTCGGGCTACGAGAGCCTGGTGGCGGCCGGCGTCGTGCTCACCGGCGGCGCTTCGCGCATGGAGGGTGCGCTGGAACTGGCCGAGGAGATCTTCCACAAGATGGTGCGCATCGGCGTGCCGCAGCACATCAGTGGCCTGGGCGAAGTCATTTCCAATCCGCTGCACTCCACCGGCGTGGGCCTGCTGCTGCACGGCGCGCGCCACGGCGGCATGCGCATGAGCGGGCCGTCGGGCGGCAGCGTGGGCGGCCTGGTCGACAAGCTGCGCGGCTGGATCACCAAGAATTTCTGATTTGGGTGGGGCAGGAGGCCCCGCCATGGACGAATGGATGTTCGTCCGCCACCAAGGGGCGACAGGAACGTCGACACCCGCGGATACAACGACAACAGAGCTCTACGGAGGACGGGAAATGTTTGAACTGATCGAAAAACTCGCACCCAATGCAGTCATCAAGGTCATCGGCGTGGGTGGCGGCGGCGGCAACGCCGTGGCCCACATGCTCAATGCAAACATCGAAGGCGTCGAGTTCGTCGTCGCCAACACCGACGCGCAGGCCATGAAGAGCTGCGGTTCGCGCACGCACCTGCAGCTGGGTGCCAACGTGACCAAGGGCCTGGGCGCCGGCGCCAACCCGGAAGTGGGCCGCCAGGCCGCACTGGAAGATCGTGAGCGCATCGAGGAAGTGCTCGAGGGCGCGGACATGGTGTTCATCACCGCCGGCATGGGCGGCGGCACCGGCACGGGCGCAGCCCCGGTGGTGGCGCAGCTCGCCAAGGAAAAGGGCATCCTCACGGTGGCCGTGGTCACCAAGCCGTTCCCGTTCGAAGGCCGTCGCCGCATGCAGGTCGCGGCCAAGGGCATCGAGGATCTCTCGCAGCACGTCGATTCGCTGATCACCGTGCCCAACGAGAAGCTGCTGTCGGTGCTGGGCCGTGAAGTGACGCTGCTCAATGCGTTCAAGGCCGCCAACGACGTGCTGCAGGGCGCCGTGCAGGGCATCGCCGACCTCATCACCGCGCCGGGCCTGATCAACGTCGACTTCGCCGACGTGCGCACCGTGATGTCCGAAATGGGCATGGCCATGATGGGTTCGGGCACCGCCCGCGGCGACGACCGCGCGCAGGCCGCCGCCGAAGCCGCCATCAACAACCCGCTGCTGGAAGACGTCAACCTCAACGGCGCCTGCGGCATCCTGGTCAACGTCACCGCCGGTCCGAACCTGACCATGCGCGAATTTGACGAGATCGGTCGCATCATCCACGACTTCGCCAGCGAAGACGCGACTGTGGTGATGGGCACCTCGCTCGACCCGGAAATGCAGGACGACGTGCGCGTCACCGTCGTGGCCACGGGCCTGAACCGTGCTGCGGCCCGCCAGCCAATGCGTCCGGTGGTGACCCAGCAGGTCGAAATGCGCCAGCGTCCGCGTCCGGTCGTGCTGCGTACCGGCACCGGCAACGAAGTGGTGGATTACGCCCAGCCGGAAGTCACCACGACCACCCGCGTCGAGGCCAGCGCGTCCGCCAAGAGCGCCGATCCCAGCTTCGATTACCTCGACATCCCGGCCTTCCTGCGCCGCCAGGCCGACTGAGATAGCTGACAGGGCAAATAATTTGAAGAAAAATTGAACAAATCGCCGGTTTCACTTGTCAGTAACGAAACGCACACCTGTCGTTCCCTCGGGAAGCCGGTGTACGTAAGGGTTTTCCGCCCCTTTGGGGTGGATGTCCGCTGACGTCGCCGGCGAGCGTTCTGGACGTACGCAAGCTCCAACGACTGTGCTTCAGGGATGACGCATGGCCTGCCGGAAGTGGATTTTCCGGTCGGCCCGGCGCTCCGTGACCGGAATCCCGTCCCGGTCCGGAGCGCCGTGTCAGAACTTAAGTCGTTGAAGTTGCTGGGAAAAGCGCTGATCACCCCATGAATAAATGTTATTCATGGATGAAAGGAACATGAAAGGGTGAACAGTGTGTGCGGAATGGATCGCCTTTTCACAGGTTAAGACTGTGTTAGCATCCGTTCCCTAATTTGGCTGCTGCCCCTTACAGGTACCCAAAAAATGATCAAGCAGCGTACGCTCAAGAACATCATTCGTGCCACCGGCGTCGGTCTGCATACCGGCGACAAGGTGTACATGACGCTTCGCCCCGCTGCCCCGAATACGGGCATCGTGTTTCGTCGTACCGATCTGAATCCGCCGGTGGAAATTGCCGCTCGTCCCGACAATGTCGGTGACACGCGCCTGTCCACCACCCTCGTCAATGGCGATGTGCGCGTCTCCACCGTTGAGCATCTGCTCTCCGCGATGGCAGGCCTCGGCATCGACAACGCCTACGTCGACCTTTCCGCGCCGGAAGTGCCGATCATGGACGGCAGCGCGGGCCCGTTCGTGTTCCTGCTGCAGTCCGCAGGCATCGAGGAGCAGAACGTCGCCAAGCGCTTCATCCGCATCAAGAAGCCGATCAAGGTGCAGGAAGGCGACAAGTGGGCCAGCTTCGAGCCGTTCGAAGGCTTCAAGGTTGGCTTCTCGATCGAGTTCAACCACCCGATCATCAGCAAGCGCACGTCCAAGGCGGAGATCGACTTCTCCACCACCTCGTTCGTGAAGGAAGTGAGCCGCGCTCGCACCTTCGGCTTCATGCGCGACATCGAGATGCTGCGCGAGCACAACCTCGCGCTCGGCGGTTCGATGGACAATGCCGTGGTGCTGGACGACTACCGCGTGCTCAACGAAGACGGCCTCCGTTACGAGGACGAATTCGTCAAGCACAAGATCCTGGACGCCATCGGCGATCTCTACCTGCTGGGCCACAGCCTGGTCGGTGCGTACTACGCGCACAAGTCGGGCCATGAGCTCAACAACAAGCTGCTGCGCACCCTCATGGCCGACGTTTCCGCCTGGGAAGAGGTGAGTTTCGCCGACGACCCGGCCACGGCGCCGATTTCCTACGCGCACCCCGCGCAGGCGATCTGATCGCGTAAGTCCTTCACAAGGCTGAACAAACTGAACGGCCGCGTCCTCAGGGACGCGGCCGTTCGTTTTGTGATATACCTCCCGCCTTCTATTGGCAGCTGTTCACGTCCTGATGACATCACGGTCTATCCGGTTCGTGGGGGCATGGTATAAACCCATGCAGGCCGACCTCAGGGTCGGTGCAGGGGAAGTACCGCAATGGTGTCGGCGAAGTTCGGACGTCAGTCCGCCGCTTCGCCGGGTTGGGAATCAGAAACTTCGGCGACGGACGCCAGCTCAAGGAACAGTTCCCGCAATTCGGGGTCTGTTGTTGAGGCTGCAGCGGCTCTCAGGTGAGAGGCTGCGGCCGGCGAAAGCGGTTTTGACCGATCCGGCACGATGTCTGTCGGTGGAGGGGGGGCCACTTTCACGGTGACTGAACTGGCGTACGTGCCGATGGCGCGTGCGGTCGAGAGGATTTGCGTCTGGAGAAGGCGCACCCTGGCGGCCAGAGCCGGCGAAGGAGCCAGAAAAACGAGGCGGCCGTCTTGCAGGTTGGCGAAGCGAACCTGCTCGCGGAGTGGTGACGGTAACGTCTGGCGCAGTGCGCGATCCAAAGCATCCAGCTCACGGGCTTTGCGGGCCAGTGAGGCAATGGGGCCGAACGCGGTGATGGGCGTGAGTCCGGAACCGGTGCGGCGGGAGGGTGGTGGAGCGTCGCGCTGCATGGATACCGGCATCTTCGACGAAGAAAGACATGCAAATCATACTTGTGTCCCGCACCAAAAAGGTGCCCAAAACATTCAACCTCGCCGACCGGCGCCTGCGATGGCGACTGTTGGGGGTGGCGGCGGTGGCGGTACTGGGATGTGCGGGACTGGGCGGCGCCCTCGCGATGGCAGTGGCCAGTCCGCATGATCGCGCCCTCACCGAGATCCGCCAGTTGCGCCAGCAGGTGCAGCAGCAGAACCAGCAACTGGTCGGCGTACGCAAGGATGCCCAGCGCGATATCGACGCGCTCGCCGTGAAGCTGGGCCAGCTCCAGGCCCAATCGACCCGTCTCAATGCCCTTGGCGAGCGCCTTACCCAGGTCGGCAAGCTCGACGATGGCGAATTCAATTTCGACGAGCAGCCTGCCGTCGGTGGTGTGGAAGATGCGGTGGACGGTGGTTATGCCCTGCCGCAGACGCTCGACACCAGCATCAATCAGCTCGCCAACCAGTTCGACAGCCAGCAGGCGCAGCTTTCCGCGCTGCAGAGCCTGTTGCTGGACGCCAAGATCGAATCCAATCTCAAGCCCACCGGCATGCCGGTCGACGGCTACATTTCCTCCTATTTCGGCGGTCGCCCGGACCCGTTCAGCGGGCACAGCGCCTATCACACGGGCCTGGACATCTCGACGCCGAAGGGCACGGCCGTGCATGCGGTCGCCGAAGGCATGGTGACCTTCGCCGGCGAACGCACCGGCTACGGCGAAGTGATCGAAATCGACCACGGCAACGGCTACATGACCCGCTACGCCCACAACAGCAGGCTGGACGTCACGCCCGGCCAGCGCGTGCATGTGGGTGACGTCGTCTCCGAGGCCGGTTCCACCGGCCGCTCCACCGGTTCGCACGTGCATTTCGAGGTCTGGTACAAGGGCCGCGTGGTCAACCCGCTGGCCTTCGTGAAGAACCATCGCTGACCGTGTTCCGGGGCGGCCGCCGGCCGCCCTTGAAAGCTTTTGCGCGAGCCGCCACACCTACGGCGACGAGACCTGATCAGCGTTGCCCTGGCTGGGACGATGATCGGTGGAGTCCGCGGGCCGCTTTCCAGCGCGCATCCCGCCGGGCCGCGGGAGGGTGACCTCCGGCGTTTGGGATAGCCCGCCGACCCTAGTATCATCAATCCTTTCGTCCCGCCCGGTTTCCCCAGGCGGGCGGCTCATGAATCCTGATCCGGAAGATCGATGCTCAACCGTGCCCTGACGAGCCTTTTCGGTAGCCGCAACGAACGCGTGCTCCGCCAGCTCTCCAAGACTGTCGTGCGCATCAATGCGCTCGAACCCGAGTTCGAAAAGCTGAGCGACGAGGCGCTGCGCGCCAAGACCGACGAGTTCAAGCAGCGCGTGGCCGGTGGCGAGTCGCTGGACAAGCTGCTGCCGGAAGCATTCGCGGTGGTGCGCGAGGCCGCCAAGCGCGTGCTCGGCATGCGCCACTACGACGTGCAGATGATCGGCGGCATGGTGCTGCATTCGGGCCGCATCGCCGAAATGCGCACGGGTGAAGGCAAGACCCTGGTGGGCACGTTGCCGGTGTACCTCAATGCGCTGGAAGGCAAGGGCGTGCACGTGGTCACCGTGAACGACTACCTGGCCCGCCGCGACTCGGCGCAGATGGGCAAGCTGTACGGTTTCCTCGGCCTGACCACCGGCGTGGTGTGGCCGGGCATGGACCACGCCGACAAGCATGCCGCGTATGCCGCGGACATCACCTACGGTACCAACAACGAATTCGGTTTCGACTACCTGCGCGACAACATGGCGCTCAGCAAGGACCAGCGCTACCAGCGCGGCCTGCATTACGCCATCGTCGACGAGGTCGACTCCATCCTGATCGACGAGGCGCGCACGCCGCTGATCATCTCCGGCCCGGCCGAGGATTCCCCGCAGCTGTACATTTCGGTGAACAAGATCGTGCCGAAGATGATCCGCCAGGAGAAGGAAGACGGCGCGGGCGATTACTGGGTCGACGAGAAGCAGAAGCAGGTGCACCTCTCGGAAGAGGGCATGTCGCATGCGGACGAACTGCTGCGCCAGGCCGGCGTCATCGATCCGGAGAGTGGCCTGTACGACTCCAAGAACCTGGCCGTCGTGCACCATCTCAACGCGGCGCTGCGCGCCAACGCGATCTACCACCGCGACGTGGACTACATCGTCCGCGACGGCGAAGTGGTGATCGTCGACGAATTCACCGGCCGCACGCTGCCGGGCCGCCGCTGGTCGGACGGCCTGCACCAGGCGGTGGAGGCGAAGGAAGGCGTGCCGATCCAGCGCGAGAACCAGACGCTGGCGACGGTCACCTTCCAGAACCTGTTCCGCATGTACAAGAAGCTGGCCGGCATGACCGGTACGGCCGATACGGAAGCCTACGAGTTCCAGCAGATCTACGGCCTGGAAGTGGTGGTGATCCCCACCCACAAGCCGATGATCCGCCAGGACAACCCGGACATGGTCTTCCTCGCCCAGCAGGCGAAGTACCGCGCGGTCATCGAAGACATCAAGGACTGCCACAAGCGCGGCCAGCCCGTGCTGGTGGGCACCACGTCCATCGAAGTGTCCGAACTGCTGTCGAACCTGCTGCGCAAGGAAAAGATCGCGCACGAAGTGCTCAACGCGAAGCAGCACGAGCGCGAGGCGCACATCGTGGCCCAGGCCGGTGCGCCGGGCTCGGTGACCATCGCCACCAACATGGCCGGCCGCGGTACCGACATCGTGCTGGGCGGCAGCCTGGAAGCGGCGCTGGCGACCTTGCCAGAAGACGCCTCGGAAACCGAGCGCGCCAAGGTCAAGTCCGACTGGAAGAAGCGCCACGAGCAGGTGCTCGCCGCGGGCGGCCTGCACATCGTGGGCACCGAACGCCACGAGTCGCGTCGCATCGACAACCAGCTGCGTGGCCGTTCGGGCCGCCAGGGCGACCCGGGTTCCTCGCGCTTCTACCTGTCGCTGGAAGACAACCTGCTGCGCATCTTCGCCGGTGACTGGGTTGGCCGCTGGATGCGCATGTTCGGCATGAAGGAAGACGACGCGCTGGAAGACCGCATGGTCAGCCGCCAGATCGAAAAGGCGCAGCGCAAGGTCGAGCAGCACAACTTCGACATCCGCAAGCACCTGCTGGAGTTCGACGACGTCGCCAACGACCAGCGCAAGGTGATCTACGCGCAGCGCGACGAGCTGCTGGAAGTGGACGACGTGTCCGACACCATCGCCGACATCCGCGAGGACGTGATCACCGACCTGGTGCGTCGCCACGTGCCGGCCGACAGCGTGGACGAGCAGTGGGATCTTGCCGGCCTCGATCGCGAGCTGGAAAGCGAGTTCGGCTTGTCGCTCGACATGAAGCATTGGGTCGAGCAGCAGCACGAGGTCGACGACAAGATGATCCTCGAGCACGTGAGCGAAGGTGCCGAGCAGCTGTTCAAGAGCAAGGAACAGCAGATCGGACCGGAGACCATGCGCCAGCTCGAGAAGCACATCATGCTGAGCGTGGTCGACAACGCCTGGAAGGAACACCTGGCCAGCATGGACTACCTGCGCCAGGGCATCTATCTGCGCGGCTACGCGCAGAAGCAGCCCAAGCAGGAGTTCAAGCGCGAATCGTTCGAGCTGTTCTCCAGCATGCTCGATCGCATCAAGAGCGAAGTCGTGCAGATGCTGGCACGCGTGCGCGTGCGCAGCGAGGAAGAAGTCGCTGCGATGGAAGCCGAGCAGCAGCGTCTGGCCGAGCGCCTGCAGCGCCAGATGATGGCCAGCGGCGGTGGTGCGCCGGTGGGCGCGTTGGGCGCCGATGCGGAAGCCCTGGCGGCGGCCAGCATGGCAGCCTTGCCGCAGGCGGGCGCGGATGGTCCGCGCGTGGGCCGCAACGATCCTTGCCCTTGCGGTTCCGGCAAGAAGTTCAAGCACTGCCACGGTCAGCTGAGCTGATAAATGAAAAACCCCGCCCAGGCGGGGTTTTTCTTGCGCATCAACTCGTGCTTTTTGTAGGAGCGCACCCAGTGCGCGATCACCGTTGCGCCGCTACGCGAATGCCATGCAGTCGCCTCACCGCTCCGTTGGCTTTTCGCGCGGGGTTCTTCATGGGTTGCCTTGTGGGAGCGCACCCTGTGCGCGACCAGGACCTGTGCGCAGGCGACGGATGCGTGCCGCTATGACACTGCGCGCCGCGGGTTATGTTGCAATCGACGCACGCGGCTCCTCACCGCGCATTCGACTGCAGCGTCGCAGTCGCGCACAGGGTGCGCTCCCACAGAAGACGGGACGGTGTCGGGCGCGTCAGTCCCCGCCGCCCGGTACGCGCTTGCGATAGGGCTCGGCGTCGACGGTGATGTACTGCGGCTCTTCGCAGTCCAGTCGCAACGCAGTGAGCTGGCCGCCCCACACGCAACCGGTATCGATGGCGTAGATGCCCATGCCCGCCATGCGGCCGAGCGCGGACCAATGGCCGCACACGATGCGTGTTTCGCGACGACGCATGCCGGGCACTTCGAACCACGGATACATGCCGGGCTTCTGCGTGCCTGGAATGCCCTTGCTCTCGAAGTCGATGCGGCCCTGCACGTCGCAATAGCGCATGCGCGTGAGCGTGTTGATCGAGGCGCGCATGCGCTCGATGCCCTGCAGGCGGCTGCTCCACGCGGCCGGACGATTGCCGAACAGGTTCTTCAGCAGCCGCGGGTGGCGCGGGCTGCCGAGTTCGCGCTCGATCTCCTGCGCCGAGCGCTGTGCCTGGCGCAGGGTCCACATGGGAGCGAGCCCCGCGTGCACCATGGTCCAGTTGAGCTGTTCGTCGTGGTGCAGCAGCTTCTGCGAGCGCAGCCATTCCATCAGCACCGGCGCATCATCGGCGAACAGCACTTCGCGCAGTTCCGGATTGACCTTCGACTGTGCCTCGGGACGGCGCTGCGCAATCGCCAGCAGGCTGAGATCGTGGTTGCCCAGCGTGACGATGGACTGCTCGCGCAGGCTATGGATCAGGCGCAGGGTCTGCAGCGATTGGCCGCCGCGGTTGACCAGGTCGCCGCAGAACCACAGGCGGTCGCCGGCGGGATCGAAGCGCAGTTTGTCGAGCAGGCGTTGGAGTTCGGGATGGCAGCCCTGCACATCACCGATCGCATAGATAGCCATCAGTGCAGCGTACGCGGAATGGACAGCGTGAACGCCGGAATCATCGCTTCGAAGCGGGTGCCGTCGTCGGCCAGCATCTGGTAGCTGCCTTCCATCACGCCCACCGAGGTTTCCAGCACGGCACCGGAGGTGTATTCGTAGCGGTCGCCCGGACGCATCCAGGGCTGTTCGCCGACCACGCCTTCGCCGGTGACTTCTTCCACCTTGCCATTCGCATCCGTGATGACCCAGTGGCGCGAAAGCAGGCGCGCGGGCACGTCGCCCGCATTGTGCAGCGTGATCGTGTAGGCGAAAACATAGCGGTTGTCGCCGGGACGGGATTGGTCGGGGACAAAGCGGGGTTCGACCTGCACGTCGATCGTGTAGGAAGATCTGTCGTTCATGCCGCGATTGTACGGGTTGTGGCCTTCCATGGGGAAAGCTTGCGTGCGTCGGGCTGAATCGGGACCCGCCGCGCGACGGGCCGTCGCGTTCACTCCGTGACGACGCGTGCCAGGCGTACGTAGTCCTGGGGTGAAAGCGTTTCGGCGCGCGCCTTGGGATCGACATCCGCCGCGATAATCGACGGGGTATCCATGACGTTCTTGAGCGCGTTGCCCAGCGTCTTGCGGCGTTGCGCGAACGCCGCCTTCACGATGGCATGGATGCGCCCGGGATCGGCGTCCGGCAACTGGTCTGTTGCCAGCGGCACCAGGCGCACCACCGCCGAATCGACTTTCGGCGGCGGCCGGAATGCGCCCGGCGGCACCACGAAAAGTGGCTCCACGCGGCAGGCCAGCTGCAGCATCACGGAAAGGCGCCCGTATACCTTGCTGCCGGGCTCGGCCGCCATGCGGTCGACCACTTCCTTCTGCAGCATGAAATGCATGTCCTGGATCGCGCGCGCATGTTCGACGCAATGGAACAGGATCGGGCTGGAGATGTAGTAAGGCAGGTTGCCGGCGATGCGCAGGCGTTCCACGCCGTGGCGGTGCGCCAGCGCGCTGAAGTCCACCTTCAGCACGTCCGAGTGGATGATGCTGAGCTCGCCTACGCTGGCGGCGCGCGCCTGCAAATCAGGGATGAGATCGGTATCGAGCTCGATGGCCGTGAGCTTTTGCGCTGCCGCGAGCAAGGGCAGGGTCAGTGCGCCTTCGCCGGGGCCGATCTCGACCACGAAATCGTCGGGGCGCGGCGAGATCGCGCTGACGATGCGCTCGATGTAGCGCTTCTCGTGCAGGAAGTGCTGGCCGAAACTCTTCTTGGGGCGGGCGTTCATCGGAGGAGACATGGGCGCAGAAGCTCGGTGAAGTGGGTCGTGTCGTTCCTCACGACAGGTCGGCGCGTCGGCGGACCAGGTCCAGCGCCATGTTTGCCGCGGCGATCAGGCTGGACGGGGCGGCCTTGCCGGTGCCGGCCAGATCCAGCGCCGTGCCGTGATCGACCGACGTGCGAATGAAGGGCAGGCCGAGGGTGAGGTTGACGGTGCGGTCGAAGGCTTCGCTCTTGAGCACCGGCAGCGCCTGGTCGTGGTACATCGCCAGCACGGCGTCGTAACGATCGCGCTGCGATGGCACGAAGGCCGTGTCGGCCGGCAGCGGGCCCACCAGGGTCATGCCTTCGCCCCGCAGGTCGTCGAGCAGCGGAATGATCGTGTCCAGCTCTTCGCGGCCCAGGTGGCCGCCTTCGCCAGCATGCGGGTTCAGGCCAAGCACGCCGATGCGCGGCTGGGCGAAGCCGAACTTGGCGCGCAGTTCCCGATGGACAATGCGCAGCA
This sequence comes from Dyella sp. EPa41, assembly GCF_016586165.1. GTDB lineage: Bacteria > Pseudomonadota > Gammaproteobacteria > Xanthomonadales > Rhodanobacteraceae > Dyella. Next base: position 170,900 of record NZ_BCPR01000002.1, read on the forward strand.
CCTGCTCCAGGGCATCGCGCGTGATCGCGGCGGGAACGGCCGACAACGGAAGATGGGTCGTGGCGAGCGCGACGCGCAGCTCGGGGCTGGCCAGCATCATCACCACGTCGGCGTGCGCACGCTCGGCGAAGAACTCGGTGTGGCCGCTGAAGCGGATGCCCGCCTCGTTGATGGACGACTTCTGCAGCGGCGCGGTGACCACCGCCGCATACCGGCCCGCCATGCACCCATCGGCCGCTTCGGCAAGCGTGGCCAGCACATGGCGGGCATTGCGCGGGTCGGGATGGCCGGGGCGCTCGGCAACTGCCAGCGGCACATGGTGGACCCGCAACTGGCCGGGGGCGCGCGTCGCGATCTTTGAACCGTCATCGTCGACCAGTTCGATGGCCAGCCCGCAGCGGGAGGCCGCGCGCGCCAGCAGTTCGCGATCGGTGACCGCAACGAAATTGGCCGCCACGGGAGTGGCGGCCAATCGGATCAGCAGCTCCGGTCCGACCCCCGCCGGCTCACCCGCGGTAACGGCCAGCCGGGGCAGGGCGTGGGCGACGTTCAAAGCGGCCTCAGGAGGACTTGGTGGCCTGCGGCTGGTTGGGATCGCGCAGCTCGGGCACCAGGATGTTCACGTAGGCACTGGAACGCATCTCGCGCAGGTAGTCGTCGTAAACCTGCTCGGCCTTGCGGTTGCCGATGGCCTGGCGGGCCTGGTTGCGCTCCATTTCGTCGGTGCGGTCGCTCTGGCGGGTGCCCAGGCGCTCGAGGACATGCCAGCCGGCCTCGCTCTGGAACGGCTGCGAGACCTGTCCATCCTTCATCTCGCCCAGCTTCTCGCCGATGATCGAGCCCCAGTCGCCCTGGGCGAACCAGCCCATGTCGCCGCCGTTGTTGGCGGTGGTGTCGTCCTTGGAGTTTTCCTTCGCCAGCTTGGTGAAGTCTTCGTGCTTGTTGACGATGCGGCTGTACAGGTCTTCCGCCTTCTGGTGGGCCTGTTCCGGCGTCAGCAGCTCGCTGGGCTTGATCAGGATCTGGCGGGCGTGGAACTCCTGCACGACCTGGCGGCTCGGGGCGCGCTGCTCGATCAGCTTGAGGATGTGGAAGCCGGTCGGGCCGCGCATGGCCGGCGTCACGTCGCCAGCCTTCATGCCGGCCACGGCGTCGGCGAAGGCCGGCGGGATTTCGTCCAGGCGGCGCCAGCCGAGGTCGCCGCCGTCCAGGGCGTCCTGGCCGTCGGAGTAGCGGATGGCGGCGGCATGGAAGTCCATGCCGCCCTTGATGGCGTCGATGGCCTGGGTGGCCTTGTCCTGGGCCGCCTTGATGTCGGCGGCGCTGGCGCCGGCCGGCACGCTGACCTGGATGTGGGCCAGGTGCACTTCGCCGGCCTTGTAGGTGGGGCTGGCCAGCATGTTGTTGATTTCGCTGTCGGTGATGCTGACCTGGTCACGCACCACGCTGTCGTGCAGGCGCTGCGCCACGAGCTGGTCGCCCAGCTGGTGGCGGAAGGCGGCCCAGCTGGAGCCGTCCTGTTCCACGGCGGCGCGCAGCTGTTCCGACGACATGCGGTTCTGCTGGGCCACGGCGGCGACCGCCTTGTCCACGTCGGCATCGGACACGCGGATGCCCTGGTCGTCGGCGCGCTGCACCTGCAGGCGCATCAGGATCAGGCGATCCAGCACCTGGCGCTGCAGCACATCCATCGGGGGAAGCTGGCCGGGGTTGCGGGCGTACTGCTGCTGCACCGAGCGCACCGCCTCGTTCAGCTCGCTCTGCAGGATCACGCCCTCGTCCACCACCGCCACGATACGGTCGAGCGGCTGCTTGCCCGTGGCCGCCTGCGGCAACAGCTGGGCATGGGTGGGCAGGGCGGTCGCGGTGGCGATCGCGAGCAGGAACAACGCGAAAGGCTGCTTCATCAGTCGGGGGCCTTCAATCGCCATGGGCGACAGGGAAGTTATTGATAACCAAGAATACCATTACGCAGGGAGCTTTCCGACTGACCGGTGAACCCGCCCATGCCCTTGAACTCCACTTCCAGCATGATGGCGTTGTTCGCCGCGCCCGTGGTGGTGATGTAGTTGTAGGTGTTCACGTAGTGCCGGCCGATCAGGCGCACAGCCACGCAACAGCTGTCGTACTCCACACCCGCCAGGGCTTCCACCGTCTTCTTGTCGAGCACTGAATAGGTCCAGTGGCCGAGCAGGCGCCAGCGGTCGGAAATCGGGTAGACCACCGAGGCGTCGTATTGTTCCAGCAGGGGCGCTTCGGACCCGGGCTGGCGACGGTAGCGGTACGAGAAATTGATGATGCCGTCGACCTTGATGCGCTTCTGCAGGGTCAGGGCGCCGAGGTCGGTGAGACTGGTATTGGGGTTCCACTGGTACTGCGAGGTCAGGCGCCAGTCGTCGCTGAGCTGGGTGTTGAGCTCGACCACGTAGTCCGAGCCGGACCAGTCGGTGGCCGGGGTGACCGTGTTCTGGCCATTGGGCAGCTGCACGCGCTGCTGGTTGAAATAGCGGATCTGGCCGAAGGTGGCCGACAGGCGTTCCACGCCGTTGTCGTCGAGCAGGCGCGAGGTGACCGCGGCGCTGAGGTTGTTCGCGTTCATCTGGCGGTCCGCACCCGAGTAGGTGTTCGTGGTGAACAGCTGCCAGGTGTCGAACGACATCAGGTTGGTGTCGAACAGCGGGATGTTGTCCTGGTTGCGGTACGGCACGTACAGGTAGTACAGGCGCGGCTCCAGCGTCTGCGTGTAGTTGGTGCCGAACAGCGAGGTGCTGCGGTCGAAGACCAGGCCGCTGTCCACGCTCACGATCGGCAGCGAGCGGCTCGGCGAATTGCTGGTGAACGGGGACGAGACGTTCGGGCCAAGGCGGCCCTGGTAGCCATATTCTTCGTAGTTGCCCTGCAGGTCGTACCCGGTATAGCGGTAGGCGATCTTGGGCTTGACGAACCAGGCCGCGCCGCGGAAATCCGCGCCGATATAGGGATACAGGTCGAGGCGGTTGCCCTCCACCACGTTTTCCTTGCGGAACGCGACGGCCTCGGTGTTCGCGCCGACGTCGAGCCAGCGGTTGATCGGGTAGTCGACGTTGAACGCGGCTCGCGGCCAGCGCTTGTACTGCACCACGCTATCGGGCAGCGAGGGGTCGACGTTCTGGTAGTAATCCGCGCCGATCTGCGCGTTCCAGTACGCGCTGCCCCACATGCCGCCGCCGTTGATGTAGGTGCTCGACGTAAGGGTGCCGATCGCCGACGTGTACAGGTCGTTGCCGAAGTCGCGCAGGTAGTTGCGGTCGGATGCACGATTGATCGACGCATTGAGCGACCACGGGCCGTACAGGTGCGAGACGTCGTTGTACTTCAGCAACCAGCGGTCATCGCCCTTGGTGTCCTCGGTGCTGCCCGGGGTCGGGTCGCCGCGGTCGTTCGGCAGGTATTCGAAGTTCAGCTGGCCGAGGCTGCCCGGGACCAGGTAGCGGAACTCGCCGGCGAGCATCACGCCGCGGGACGTGTAGATGCGCGGGTCCAGCGTGGCGTCGTAGTTCGGCGCGAGGTTCAGGTAGTAAGGCGTGCTGACCGTGAAGCCCGAACGGCTGGAGTTGCCGATCGTCGGCGTCAGGAAGCCGGTCTTGCGGCGATCATCGATCGGGAAGGAGAACGTCGGCAGGTAGAAGAACGGCACGCCATAGAGGGACATGGTGGCGTCATGCGCGACGCCTTCGCCGGTCTCCTTGTCCATCCGGATGTCCTTGCCCTTGATCTCCCAGACGTGGTTGCCCACGTCGCAGGTCGAGTAGGTGGCCTGCGTGTAGCGGCTGCGCTGGTCGTCCAGCATCTGGCCCTGCTGGGCCAGGCCGTTGCCGCGATTGGTCAGCATCTGGTAGCTGACGTTGTCGGCGATGGCGGTGCTGGCGGTCTGGTTGCCGCGCATGTGGTCCGACGACACCAGCTGGCCGGCTTCCTGGTAGCGCACGTTGCCGCGCGCGTCGTAGTCGGTGGTCTCGTCGTTGTAGTCGGTGACGTCCGCCTGCATGCGCTGGTCGGCACGCTCCACCTTCACGTCGCCTTCCAGGTGGTAGACCGTCTGGTTGGAGCTGTCGACGCGCTGCGCGGTGACATAGGTGTTGGAGGTGTCGCGGACCGAGCTGTCCTTGCTCAGCGTCGGGTCGTAGAACGACAGCATGGCGTTGGGACGGCACATCGTGTAGTTCAGCGGACGCGGAGGGCAGCGGAACGCGCCCAGCGGGCAATTGGGCACGGCCGCCGGCGGCGTATTGCTGACGGGTGCCGCGGGCTCGGGCTGGTCCGAGGTCGACTGGGCCTCCACCGGGCCACCAAACAGGGCGAGCGCGGCAGCGACCGCCAGCAGGCGGCGCGGAGGCAGGTGGCGCGAAGTCGGCTTGGGCGTCACGATGGCAGTCTGTCGGCTGGGAGGCTCGTAAAACTAGCAGAAAGCCCCCTTGGACGGCAGTTGGATGGAACTACGGTCGATAAGGATGACGCGTGAGTGAGCAAAAGATCACCAGGCCCGACGAGGATTGGCGTGCCCGCCTGAGCCCGGAGCAATACGCCGTCTGCCGCTGCTCGGCCACCGAGCCGCCCTTCAGTGGAAAGTGGTACCGGCACAGGGCCGCGGGAACCTACGTCTGCGTGGCCTGCCGCGCGAAGTTGTTCGCGTCGGAAGCCAAGTACGATTCCCGCTCAGGCTGGCCGAGCTATTTCCAGCCGATTACCCGGGCGGCTGTCAGCCTGCACCAGGATGAGAGCCATGGCATGCGCCGCACCGAAGTGCGTTGCGCAGGCTGCGATTCCCATCTGGGGCATGTGTTTCCCGATGGCCCCAAGCCGACGGGCCTGCGTTACTGCATCAATTCGGTGGCGTTGGATTTCCTGCCGATGGCGTGAGGTCGACGAGCGGAGTCTGTGGGGGCGCACCCTGTGCGCGACCGCAACCTTGCCGTCTCGACGCTGTGCAGGGTCGTCGCGCACAGGGTGCGCTCCCACAAAAACGTTGGTCAGGGTTCCATCAGCTCGCTGACGTGCTCGGCCACGCTGGTGGCCAGCGCGAGCAGGTTGTAGCCGCCTTCCAGCGTGGATACCAGGCGGCCTTCGGCGTGGGCTTCGGCGACGGCCACCAGGCGGCTGGTGATCCACGCGTAGTCCTCGCTGCCCAGGCGCAGGTCGGCCAATGGATCGTTGCGGTGCGCATCGAACCCGGCAGACACCAGGACCAGCTGCGGCTTGAACGCGTGCATGCGCGGCAGCAGCACGCCCTCCCACAGTTCGCGGAACTCATACGAGCCGTCGCCGGGCGAGAGCGGCCCGTTGATGATGTTGCCGGCGCCGCGTTCGTCTTCGCGCCCCGTTTCCGGATAGAGCGGCATCTGGTGGCTGGACAGGAACAGCACGCGCGGTTCGCGCTGGAAGATGTCCTGCGT
>NZ_BCPR01000003.1 GCF_016586165.1 Dyella sp. EPa41
AAGAAAAGTGACCCGGGCCGCGGCAGCGGCTCGGAAGCCCGCGGCAGGCGAGCCCGGTCGCGAAAGACAGCAATTAGGACATCGCCAACTGCATGCCTGAAGAACGAGTGCTGCAGACCGGCGCGAAAGGCTGTCGCGCACTGGGTGCGCTCCTACAAGGGAACGCCATGCAGAGAAAATGAGCCGGGCCGCGGCAGCGGTCCGGAAGCCCGCGGCCCCACAGGGACTTCCTTCGGTCGCAGGCGAGCCCGGTCGCGAAAGACAGCAATTAAGACATCGCCAACCGCTTGCCTGAAGAACGAATGCTGCGGACCGGCGCGAAAGGCTGTCGCGCACTGGGTGCGCTCCTACAGAAAGGGAGGGGGCGCGGGGAGCGAGGTGGCCCTTGGCAGCTCCCTAACGCGCCCCGACCTATAGTCCACCCATCTCCCCGAGGAATACCGACGACATGAGCCAGTTCCGCATCGAACACGACAGCATGGGTGAGCTCAAGGTGCCGGCGAAGGCGCTGTATGGCGCGCAGACGCAGCGTGCGGTCGACAACTTTCCCATTTCCGGCATGCACATGCCGCGCGAGTTCATCCGCGCATTGGGGCTGGTGAAGGCGGCCGCGGCCGATGCGAATTTCTTGCTGGGGCACCTCAAGAAGAACCAGGCGCACGCGATCCGCAAAGCCGCCCTGGCGGTGGCCGAGGGGGAGTACGACGACCAGTTTCCGATCGACGTGTTCCAGACGGGATCGGGCACCAGCACCAACATGAATGCCAACGAGGTGATCGCCCACCTCGCCAGCCAAGGCAACCTGAAGGTGCATCCCAATGACCACGTCAATTACGGGCAGAGCTCCAATGACGTGATTCCGACCACCATCCACGTGAGCGCGACGCTCACGGCCAGCCAGCAGTTGCTGCCGGCGCTCAAGCACCTCAAGCGCACCATCGATCGCCGCGCGCGCGAACTGCGCAACGTGCCCAAGACGGGGCGCACGCACCTGATGGATGCGATGCCGGTGACGTTCGGCCAGGAGTTGTCCGGCTGGGCCGCGCAGGTCGGCACGGCGATCGAGCGCATCCAGGACAGCCTGATGCGCATGCGGCGCCTGCCGCTCGGCGGCACGGCGGTAGGCACCGGCATCAATGCCGACCCCAAGTTCGGCCTGGCGGTGGCGCGCGAGCTGAAGAAGCTCACGGGCGTGAGCTTCGAATCCGCGGGCAACTTCTTCGAGGGCATGGCTGCGCAGGACGCCGCGGTGGAACTGTCGGGCCAGTTGAAGGCACTGGCCGTGGCGCTGACGAAGATCGCGAACGACCTGCGCTGGATGAACTCCGGTCCGCTGGCAGGACTCGGCGAAATCGAGTTACCGGCGCTGCAGCCGGGCTCGTCGATCATGCCGGGCAAGGTGAACCCGGTGATTCCCGAAGCCACCGTCATGGTGGCGGCGCAGGTGATCGGCAACGACGCGGCGATCACCATCGCCGGACAGTCGGGCAACTTCCAGCTCAACGTGATGCTGCCGCTGGTGGCGCACAACCTGCTGCAGTCGATCGGCATCCTGTCCAACGTCAGCGTGTTGCTGGCCGACAAGGCCATTGCTGGTTTCAAGGTCAATAGCGCGCGGGTGAAGGAGGCGCTGGCGAAGAACCCCATCCTGGTGACTGCGCTCAACCCCGTGATCGGCTACGAGAAGGGTGCGGCGACGGCCAAGCAGGCCTACAAGGAGAAGCGGCCGATTCTCGATGTGGCGCTGGAGACGACCGGCCTCTCAAAGGCCGAGTTGCAGAAGCTGCTCGATCCGATGGCCCTGACCAAGGGTGGCATTCACGGCGGTGGCGGCGGAGGCGGCTGAGTCGCTACATCCCTTGGACGTCTTGTAGGAGCGCACCCAGTGCGCGAAAAGCCTACGGAGCGGCAACGCCCGGGCTTCGCGGTCGCGCACCGGGTGTGCTCCTACAGTCGGCGCCTTGGCAAGCTAGTGGTGCGTGTCCTTCCGGCACTTCTCGACATTGGCATCGCCCAGCGCATGCGCGTATGGCTTGAACGCATCCAGCTGCGTGGCCAGCTCGTCCTGCGCCGATTTCATCGCCGCCAGGTCCTCGCAGATCTTCGCGGCGGCCTCCTTCACGGTCGTCGCCGTTTCCTCCGCCTTGGCGCGGGCGGCTTCGGCGCTGTCGGCGCCGGTGATCTTGCCGGCAGCGGCGCTCACGGCTTGCGTCGCGGTGGCGACGCCGGCCTTGCCGGTGGCGATGGCGTCGGTGCGCATGGCCTGTGCGGCGGCGTTGTAGCGTTGCAGCAGGCTGCGCTGTGCGTCGCTCACGGCCACGTCGTGCCCATCGATGGCGAGTTGTCCCTGCGCATTCACCGTGGCGTCGGGCACACCGGAGGCTTTGATGGTGATGACCCCGTCATGCATCGTGATTCGATTATTGATGATGTCGGTGTTGCCGCCGAACACCAGCACGTCGCCGCCCGAACCGCTGCAAGCGGCCAGCAGGGCGGTCAGCGCGAGCAGCAGGCACGAATGGCGACGGTTCATGGGGAAACTCCTTGGCGTGGAAAGGGAAGGGGAGTGCAGGGCGGATGCGGCGACTGGCGCGACTCGGGCCTGCTCCATGACGGGTGATCGTACGGAATATCGCTCTCCCAATACCATGGGTAACAGGTGGGCCCCAGCGTGATGTCCAGCAGGTAGCGGTAGATGCCCTCCGCATTGGAGCTGTTGCTGAGGATCATCACGCAGTCTCGCGGGCCCTGCAGGCACAGCACCAGGTTGTTGGTGCCGTCGTCATGGCCGGTCTTGAACCAGGCCGGTCCTTGCGGCGACCGGTAGACGATCACGCCGCTCGCCGATGAAAGCGCGATGCCTTCGTTGTCGGTCGTGGTCGAGGTATCCAGCGTCGGGAATTGCTGCACGGAACGGATGCGCTGCACCGGCCTGAGCCAGTCGGCATGCGTTGCGGCGCTGAGGCCATCGCCGCGCACCATGCCAGCCAGCAGCTGCGCGTAGTCATGCGGCGTGGTGTCCATGGAACCGGCCGCGCGCACGGATTCGCGTTGCTTGTGCCCCAGCGCCTTGCCGGCTTCGTCGTAGCCGATCGCGAGGTTGTCGGCGAAGTCGGCGCGCCAGGTCATGCTGGTGCGGGACATGCCGAAGCGGTCGAACAGGGCGCGTTGCATCAGGGTGGCGACATCCACGTTCTTGGCGTTTTCCAGCACGAACTGCAACAAGTTGATGCCCTCGCCCGAATAGGCGAACCGGCTGCCGGGATCGAACGCGATATACAGCTTGCCCTTGGCGTCGTAGCCGGTGGGCGTGAAGAAACGGAAATTGGGGAAGCCGGCGCCATGGCTCAGCAGCATGCGTGGCGTGATCCTGCGCCAGCGATCATCACCGGCAAGGTCCGCGTACCTGGCGTATTCCGGCAGCGGCCTGGACAGCATGCCCGCGATCGGGGTGTCCAGTTCCAGCTTGTGCGCATCGGCGAGGGTCATCACGGCATAGCTGAAAGCCGCCTTGGTGATGGAGGCCGCATACATCACCGTGTCGGTGGTCAGCGGCAGGTGTTTCGCGGTGTCGCGCTCGCCGTAGGCGTGCAGATAGGTGACCTGTCCGTTCTCGATCAGCGCCAAGGCCAGCCCGGGCACGTGCGCGGCATGCATCAGTTGTTCGACCTTGCGGTCCAGGGCTTCGCCGCGCAGGCGCTGAGGAGGGGCATCGGCGGCCAAGGCGTTTGCCGCCAGGCTCAGGCACAGCAGCATGGCGACATGGCGACAACGCATGAGACCCCCGTGGGATGAGCGCCGTCGGAGGATGTCCCACCTGCACTCCGCATCCGTGCGGAAGGTGCAGGCGGGACACGAACCGTCAGCTGTCGTCGCGTGGCCGTCGAAATCCACTGGCGGAGGCGACCGTACGACCGGCGCGGTGGCCGGATGGAACAGGTTCAATCGGAGAAGACGGCGAATCCCTGCTTGCCGTTTTCGTCGGTGTGCTTGCCGCAATCGTCGATGTCTTTTTGCGTCATCGTTGCGTAGGGCTGGAACGCGGGCATGGCGGCTGCGAGTTTCCGTTGCGAGGCCATCAGGTCGGGCATGCGCTTGCACAGTTGCACGGCGGCGGCTTCGATCTTGTCCGTCTGCGGCTTGATGTCCGCCTCGATCTCCTTGTCGCTCTTGCCGCTGAGCTTGCCGAAGATCGCATCCTTGGCGATGCCCAGGCCCATGTTGGCGCTGCTCGCGCCGATGTCCATGCCCGCGGTGGCGATGCCGATGATCTGCTGGCGATAGTCCACCAGCAACGCATGCTGCTCGGGCGTGGCCTCGACCCGCCGGCCTTCGATCACCAGCTGGCCGTCCGGGGTGATGGCGGCTTTCGGGCGGTCGTTGCTGTCGTGATGGTGGCTGCCCGCGTGGACGTTGGTGACATCGATGTCCTTGGTGAGCAGCTCCTGCTTGGCCTTGTCGATGCCCTTCTGGATCTCCGCGCCGATGAGTGTCGGCGAGGTCTGGCGTTGCGCTTCGTCCATCGCCTTCGCCACGTCACTGCTGCCATGGTCGGACTGGCTGCAGGCCGCCAGCGGCAAGAGCAGGGTCAGCGCCATGATGCGGCTGGTGAATGCATTGGTAGCCATGATGTTTTCCCCGTTGCGAATGCGTTGGAGTCAGCTGTCGTCGCGGACCCGGCGATACCAGATGGCCCCGGCGATCAGCGCTGCACCGGCCAGCACGCCCAGCCACAGGTTCGGCGAGCCGAGCAGGGTGTAGGTATGCATCGGCGACAGCACGCTCAGCGGGTTGTGGGCGTCGCCAAGGTCGGCCGTGGCTTCCAGCGCGTTGTCGCTGTAGACGATGTTGGAACCGGGGAACACGCTGAGCAAGGCGCGCTGCACGATGTTCTTCCAGAACCACACGGTCGGCAGGTTGAACAGGCCCATGATGCCGAACCAGCTCACCAGCAGGCCCAGCACCGCCGGCACCGCCACCGCCCACAGGAAGGGTTTGGTGCGTGCCCAGGCCGAGCAGAACAGCAGCCAGCCGACCGACGGGATGGCCCACAGTGCGTACAGCGGAATGCTGCTGACCAGGGTGCCGATGGCGCGGAACGGATGGGCCAGCATGATCAGCTGCCAGGCGTTGACGTGGTGCAGCGAAAGCACCAGGGCGAAGATCACCAGTTGCACGATGCCGATGATCACGGCCACGACCACGGCAATGGCGGGGGCCAGGATCGTCGCGCTCACCACCTTCGACAGTACGGTGCTGGTATTGGAGATCGGCAGCGATTTCCAGAACAGGATGCTGCGGTCGCGGCGGTCGTCGTACAGCGCGCCAAGGCAATAGAACAGCACCACGATGCCCATGACGATGCTGATCAATCCCATCGAGGAAAGCATCGCGATGTCGAGTCCGGCGCCGATCTGCGCGAGGTCGCCCTCGTCGGCCTTGGCGATCATCATCTGCCAGTTGCTGCCGCCGATCTCTATGCCATGCCGCGCGCCGAGCACTTCGGCCGTGATGATGGCCATGACGTTGAGCACCAGGAAGACCACGCCGGTGACGATCGGCGCCCACAGGAAGCCGCCGCGGTGTTCCCAGAATTCGCGTTTCACGAGCCAGTAGAAGGTTTTCATGCGTAGGTTCCCTTCATGGTGGCGACGAACAGGTCACTGACGGTGGGGCGGCGTACCTCGCCCATGCTTTCGAGCGTGGCGCGGTCGGCGCCGTCGAACAGGAAGATGCTCTTGCCGAACACCTGGCGTTCGTCCAGCGGCTTCATGCTGCGCGCGGTGGCGGCCTTGTCGGCGCTCACCATCACTTCGGCGAAACGCTCGCCGACGGCTTCCATGTCGGTGTCCAGCACGATCTTGCCGTCGCGGATGAACATCAGGTCGGTAAGGATGTGTTCGATCTCCTCCACCTGGTGCGTGGTGACGATGATCGTCTTGTTCTCGTCGAAGTAGTCCTCCAGCAGGCTCTGGTAGAACTGCTTGCGATAGAGGATGTCCAGGCCCAGCGTCGGCTCGTCCAGCACCAGCAGGCGGGCGTCGATGGCCATCACCAGGGCGAGGTGCAGCTGCACGATCATGCCCTTGGACATCTGCTTCACGCGCTGGTCCGGCGTGAGCTTGGTGCGGGCGAGAAAGGCCTCGCACTTGGACCGGTTGAAGCGGGGGTGCACATTGGCCACGAAATCGATGGCCTCGCGGACCCGAAGCCAGCGCGGCAGTACCGCCACGTCGGCGATGAAGCACACCTGTTCCATCAGGCGGTCACGCTGGGTGCGCGGGTCCAGGCCCAGCACGCTCAGCTCTCCCTGGAAATCGGTCAGGCCGAGGATGGCCTTGAGCGCCGTGGTCTTGCCGGCCCCGTTGGGGCCGATCAACCCCACGATGCGGCCCGACTCGATGCGGAAATTCACATGATCCAGCGCGACGGTGTTCTTGTAGCGCTTGTTGAGACCGCTGGCGGTCACGACCGCGTTCATGACTGGCTCTCCCCATTGGCCGACGTGTTGTCGGACGCTTCGCGCATCAGGGTCTTCAGGTCCAGCCCGAGGCGCTGCAGGCGTGCAAACAGCGCCGGCCATTCCTCGCGCAGGAAGCGCTCCCGTTCGGACTTGAGCAGCGCTTCCCTGGCTCCATCGATCACGAACATGCCCAATCCCCTCCTTTTTTCCACCAGTTGATCGTCGACCAGTTCCTGGTACGCCTTCGAGACAGTCAGAGGGTTGATCTGAAAGTCTGCAGCTACCTGGCGTACTGACGGCAGCGGGTCGCCCTCGTTCAAGGCGCCGTCCAGAATCATCGCCACCACGCGCTCGCGAAGCTGGCGGTAAATCGGGACGCTGTCGTTCCAGGTAATGGTCATACGGTTATTCCTTGCTGATACGGCCGAACTGATTGCCAAACGAATAGTAGGGCATGGCCAGCTGGGCCCCGAGCACGCCGCGGCTGGCGACGGCTTCCGGGCGGAGCATCGGGGCTGCCGTCAGGGCGGCGGCCACGCCGGCGTCGACGTACAGGGCGGCGGCGCGCATGTCCTCAGCCGTGGGGCGGACATCGATCGGGGCCAGGTCGATGACCTTGACGCCGTTGATCTCAGAAACCGGGAGACTGTTGACGTTGGAGTTGATGGCGGCCAGGCCTACCGTGGTGAACAGGGCAGCGGCGGCCAGTGCTAGCAGGTTATTCGCTTTCATGGCGGGTCTCCTTTAGTGACCTCGTGGACCGGTGTTGTAGTGAACTATAACACCATAATCGAAACCGTCAATAGCTCGGGCGAAAATTCGCAATGTGACTGATGGCCTATAAAGCTGAACGAGTGGTAGGGCCGGCCAGAGCCCTCCCGGTGGCGCCTAGCCTCCGCCCTCGGGCACTGCCGGGGCAGAAGCGGTCATCAACCATCGTGGGTGACAGGCATCACCTCACGTCACGTGGGGGATGGCCGTGCTTCAATGTCGCCATCAACGAAAAGGAAGGCGCTCCATGGACCTAGGTCTGGCCGGACGCATCGTGGTGGTCACGGGTGCAAGCAAGGGGATCGGCCTGGCGTGTGCGAAAGCCTTTGCGCGCGAAGGCGCCAAGGTCATCGGCGTATCGCGCGACATCGCGCACCTGCACGCCGCGCAGCACGATCTGCAGCACGAGGGGCTTCGCCTGGACATTGCCGCCGCGGACCTGCAGGACAGCGTCGCCGCGCAGATGGTCGTCGAATACATCGAGAACGAGTTCGGCCCGATCGATGTGCTGGTCAACTGCGCCGGTGCCGCGAAGCGCACGCCCATCGCCGAATTGCACGCCGACGCGATGCATGCGGCGATGCAGGCGAAGTACTTCACCTATATGCACATCATCGACCCGGTGATCCGCCACATGGCATCGCGCGGCCGCGGCAGCATCGTCAACGTGGTCGGGCAGGGCGGCAAGCAGGCCCATCCCATCCATATCGGTGGTGGCGCCGCCAACGCCGCGTTGATGCTTGCCTCGGTGGGTTATGCCAATGCGTACGCGGCCAAGGGCGTGCGCGTCAACGTGATCAATCCCGGCATGACGAATACGGGGCGTGTGCAGGAAGGCTTGAATGCGGCGTCGCGCGCGAGCGGTCGCCCGGCGCAAGACGTGCTCGCCGAACAGCTGGCCGAGATCCCGGTGGGGCGCATGGCCGAGCCGCCGGAGATTGCGGACGTGGCCGTGTTTCTTGCCTCGCCCCGGGCGAGTTACGTGACCGGCGCGGTGATCCCCATGGACGGCGGCAAATCCAGCGTGATTTGAAACACGCATGCACCCCTCGACACGCGACGTACCGTCGATGCGGATGCAAAGGCCACGCAGCGTTTGGCACACTTGCACGTTTCGCCTAGGGGCCGCATTCGGTTCCTGCCGGTGAGCGCGCTGCCCGGTCCAGGCCGGGTAGACCATGAACCTGGAGAACATCGCTCGTGTCGCACTATGCCGGTCCCTTGCTTACCCGTCCTGCCGCCGAAAGCCTGATCGCCGCCCGCGACGCCGGCACAGATGGATGGAGCGGCTCGCTCGACCTGGACCGTTCCACCGGCGTCGCCACGCTGCGGGCGGACACCTGGCAATGGAAAGGCCAGTCGTATCCGTATCCCGGCAAGCTGAAGGAGCGCACCATCTACTACTGGGATGGCGACGAATTCGCCGCCGTCTCGCGCTTCTCCGGCTCGCTCATCAAGCTGGTGCCGACGGAATGGGGCGCGCCCACGTTCGAGATCGACGGCATCAAGATGCTGCCCACCTCGAAGGAGTCGCCGGTCGACGATGCGCGCCGCAAAGTGGCGTTGGTCGAGCCGCGTGGAAAGCTTGTGCTCGATACCTGCGGTGGCCTGGGCTATTTCGCGGCCTGCTGCCTGGATGCCGGCGTGGCGCGTATCCAATCGTTCGAGAAGAACCCCGACGTGCTCTGGCTGCGCACGCTCAATCCGTGGTCGCCTGATCCGGCTGCGGCGGCCAGCGGCGGTCGCCTGCAGCTCACCCATGCGGACGTTTCGCAGGCCATCACGCAGATCGCCGATGCCTCGATGGACGCGCTGCTGCACGATCCGCCGCGCTTCGGTATCGCGGGCGAGCTGTATTCCCAGGCGTTCTACGACCAGCTTGCGCGCGTGCTGCGCCGCGGCGGGCGGATGTTCCACTACACCGGCAGTCCCAACAAGCTCACCAGCGATCGCGACGTCCCCCGTGAAGTGGCGAAGCGGCTGGAGAAGGCGGGCTTCAAGGCGCAGCTGGCGCTGGATGGGGTGTTGGCGACGCGGCGATAGCCCGTCGCGGCCGACGGCCGCAACGCCCCACTAGCTCGACCCGGCATCTGTGGTGTTAAGTAGCGGGATCATCCACCCGTCTGCCGGAGCCGCTCATGTCCCGTGTCCCTTCCGTTGGTTCGCCGCTTGCCAGGCGCCGCATGTTCTCGCGACTCGCCCTGGCCGTGGCGATGGTGCTCGCAGGCGACGCGGCGGCAGCCGCCGACGAAAACCGCGCCGGCGACGTGCCGCCGCCGCAGGACACGCCGTACGCGGGCACGGTATCCATCCATGTGGATGCCAACGACACCACGCAAGGCATCTTCCGCGTGCGTGAAGGCATTCCGGTGCAGGCGGGCCCGCTGACGCTGCTGTATCCGCAGTGGATTCCCGGCGACCACTCGCCGACCGGCCCCATCGCGATGCTCGCGGGCGTGAAGCTCAGCGCCAACGGCAAGCCGCTGATGTGGAAGCGCGACAAGTACAACGTGTATGCGTTCCACCTCGACGTGCCCGAAGGCGTTTCCCATATCGATGCGGAGTTCCAGTACCTGTCCGGCCGCACCGACGATGCGGGCTTCGAGATCACCCAGCGCATGACGGACGTCGAATGGAGCTCGATGCTGCTGTATCCGGCCGGGCACTACTCGCGCCAGATCACCTTCGCGCCCAGCATGACCGTTCCGCATGACTGGCAGATCGCCACGGCGCTGGAAACGGCCTCGCGCTCGGGCGATACGGTGACCTTCAAGCCGGTGACGCTCAACAACCTGGTCGATTCGCCGGTCTATGCGGGCCAGTACTTCAAGCGCGTCGACCTCACCTCGTTCGACAAAGTGCCGGTGTACCTGGACGTCTTCGCCGATGCGCCGAAGTACCTGGAGATGACGCCGGAGCAGGTGGCCGTGCACCGCAACCTGGTGACGCAGGCGCTCAAGCTGTTCGGCTCGCACCATTACGACCACTACGATTTCCTGTTCTCGCTGTCCGACGAGATGTCCGGCCATGGCACCGAGCATCACCAGTCCAGCGAAGACGGCCTCGACGCCGACTACTTCACCGCGTGGAAGGAGGCCGCGCCGGGACGCGACCTGCTGGCCCACGAATACGCGCACTCGTGGAACGGCAAGTTCCGTCGCGGCGAGGATCTGTGGACGCCCAACTTCAACGTGCCCATGGGCGATTCGCTGCTGTGGGTGTACGAGGGCCAGACGCAGTACTGGGGCTTCGTGCTGACCGCGCGCGCCGGCATGTGGTCGCCGCAGGAGTTCCGCGATGCGCTGGCCATGACGGCCGCCAACTACGAGCGCAACCGCGTGGGCTTCGAATGGCGCACGCTGGAGGACACCACCAACGACGCCACCATCGCGCGCCGCGCCGGACTGCCGTTCCGCAGCTGGCAGATGAGCGAGGAGTACTACAGCGGCGGCCAGATGATGTGGCTGGAAGTCGACGGCAAGCTGCGCGAGCTCACCCACGACAAGAAGTCGCTGGACGATTTCGCGAAGGCGTTCTTCGGCGTCGACAACGGCAGCTATGTCACCAGGACCTATACCTTCGACGACGTGGTGGCGGCGTTGGATGGCGTGGCGAAGTACGACTGGGCAAGTTTCCTGCACAGCCGGGTGAACGTGCTGAACCCGCCGCTGCAGGACGGCCTCGAGGCCACCGGCTGGAAGCTCGTGTACACCGACCAGGAAAGCGGCTACGAGAAGCAGTACAACAGCCGCCAGGAACCGGCGCGCCATCTGTACAACTTTGCCTGGTCGATCGGCCTGACCATGAACGACAAGGGGCAGGTCAACGACGTGCGGTGGAACGGCCCGGCCTTCAAGGCAGGCGTCAGCACCGGCGCCACGCTGGTCGCGGTGAACGGCGAGAACTATTCCACCGACGTCCTGAAGGCGGCGATCACGGCGGCCAAGGGCACCAAGACGCCGATCCAATTGCTGCTCAAGTACCAGGGCGGCTATCGCACGGTGCCCGTGGACTATCACGACGGCCTGCAGTACCCGCACCTGGTGCGCGTGAGCGGCAAGCCCGACTACCTCAGCGAGATCATTGCCCCGCGCAAGTAATGGCGGATACATCCGGGGGCGAGGCGTGGGCAGGGGCCTGACTTCCTACCCATGCCAGCCGCGCCCGGCTGTGGTTAGGTCTCTGCTTTGTGCCGTTCATCCGGGGAAATCAGATGCTTCGTCTTCGTACGCTCGTGGTCGCCACGTCCATGGCGCTTGCCGCCTGCTCGCAGCAGTCGAACGAGCCGGCCCAGTCGCCCGCTCCCGTCCCGGCCAGCACCGCGCCGGCCAAGGCATCCACCGCTGCGCCCAAGGCCGAGGTGAGCGCCGTGAATCCGTTCCTCGAACCCAGCACCCTGCCGTTCCAGGCGCCGCCGTTCGACAAGATCAAGGACGGCGACTACCAGCCCGCGCTGGAAGAGGGCATGAAGCAGCACCTGGAGGAGATCAACAAGATCGCCGACAACCCGGAGCCGCCGACCTTCGAGAACACCTTCATCCCGATGGAGAAGTCGGGCCAGCTGCTGTCCCGCGTGCGTCGCGCCTTCTTCGCGGTCACCGGCGCCAACACCAACGACACGTTGCAGAAGGTGCAGCAGGACGAAGCGCCGAAGTTCGCCGAGCACCAGGACGCGATCGTGCTCAATGACAAGCTGTTCAAGCGCATCGAGACCATTTACGAGCAGCGCGATTCGCTCAAGCTCGACCCGGAATCCAAGCGCCTGGTCGAAGTGACCTACAAGAACTTCGTGCGCGGCGGCGCCAAGCTGTCCGATGCCGACAAGGCGAAGCTGAAGGACCTCAACAAGGAAGAATCCGGCCTGCGCACGCAGTTCACCAGGAAACTGCTCGCCGCCACCAAGGCCGGTGCGCTGGTGGTGGACGACAAGAGCAAGCTCGACGGGCTGTCCGACGGTGATGTCGCCGCCGCCTCGCAGGCGGCGGAAAACCGCAAGCTCGATGGCAAGTGGGTGATCCCGCTGCAGAACACCACGCAGCAGCCGGCGCTGCAGAGCCTCAACGATCGCGCCACGCGCGAGCAGCTGTTCAAGGCCTCGTGGGATCGTGCCGAGAAGGGCGACGCCAATGACACGCGCGAACTGATTGCCCGCATCGCGCAGATCCGCGCCGAGCAGGCCAAGGTGCTGGGCTTCTCCAGCTATGCCGCATGGAAGCTGGAAGACCAGATGGCCAAGACGCCGGAGGCGGCACTGGGCTTCATGGACAAGCTGGCCCCGGCCGCCACGGCGCACGCCGAGCGCGAGGCCAAGGACATCCAGGACGTGATCGACCAGCAGAAGGGCGGCTTCAAGGTCGAGGCATGGGACTGGAACCACTACGCCGAGCAGGTGCGCAAGGCGAAGTACGACCTGGACGAGTCGCAGATCAAGCCGTACTTCGAGCTGGACAACGTGCTGCAGAACGGCGTGTTCTACGCCGCCAACCAGCTCTACGGCCTGACCTTCAAGGAGCGCAAGGACATCCCCGTCTGGCAGCCGGACGTGCGCGTGTTCGAGGTGTTCGACAAGGACGGCTCGTCGCTCGCGCTGTTCTATTGCGACTACTTCAAGCGCGACAACAAGAACGGCGGCGCCTGGATGAGCAACCTGGTCGGCCAGTCCAAGCTGATGGGCACCAAGCCGGTGGTGTTCAACGTCGCCAACTTCACCAAGCCCGCAGCCGGCCAGCCGGCGTTGCTGTCGTTTGACGACGTGATCACCATGTTCCACGAGTTCGGCCATGGCCTGCACGGCATCTTCGCCAACTCCGAATACCCGAGCCTGTCAGGCTCCGCGACGGCGCGTGACTTCGTGGAGTTCCCGTCGCAGTTCAACGAGCACTGGGCCACCGATCCGAAGATCTTCGCCAACTACGCGAAGCACTACAAAACCGGCGAGCCGATGCCGGCCGAGCTGGTGGAGAAGATCAAGAAGTCGAAGACCTTCAACAAGGGCTACGACATGACCGAACTGCTTTCAGCCGCGCTGCTCGACATGAGCTGGCACAGCCTGGGCCCGGATGCGCCGAAGCAGGATCCGGACAAGTTCGAGGCCGAGGCGCTGGCCAAGGCCAAGATCAACCTGGGCTACGTGCCGCCGCGCTACCGCTCCAGCTACTTCCAGCACATCTGGGGCAACGGCTATGCCGCCGGTTACTACGCCTACCTGTGGACGGAAATGCTCGCCGATGACGCCTTCCAGGGCTTCGTCGACAAGGGCGGCATGACCCGCGCGAACGGCGACCGCTTCCGCGAGATGGTGCTCTCGCGCGGCAACACCGAAGAGCTGGCCAAGATGTACAAGGACTGGCGCGGCCAGGACCCGAGCATCGAGCCGATGCTGCTGAACCGTGGCCTGAAGGAAGCGCCGCAGAAGAAGTGATGCTTCGTCACTCGTCAATGGAAAGGGCCGGCCATGCCGGCCTTTTCTTTGGAGGGCGTCCCTGCAAGGCAGCGGCCGGATCGGAAGCATTCCGATGACATGTTGTCCGGTGGCGCGGTGTCGATGCCGATCCTTGCCGCAATGAGAAATGGTCAGGGACGATCGGATGCTGCACTGTCGGCGGCATCCAGCTCCATCAGGGTTCCCTGCATGCGGTGGAAACCCAGGTCGGGTGCGGTGAAGAAGGCCTGCGATCGCCCGCCGGCGAAATCATCGATATGCACGACGGTGGCGCCATTGGCTTCCTGCCATGAAATGGCATACACGCCCTCGGCGATCTGCCGCCATTCACAGGGAGACTCGCCGCTGGCCCCGGTATAGGGGCCGGCGACAATGGCATAGTGGACCGATTGCCCGTCCGCGGCGTAGATGTTGTGCGCCGACAGGCCGTCGTAGTCCACGCGGAAGGCGCGGCCGGCGAACCGCGGATGGTCATGGTTGGGTTGCTGGTTCATGGTCGGGTCTCGGGAAGGGGCTCAGGCCGCGGCGAGTGCGGGGTAGTCCGTCAATCCATGGGCGCCACCACCGAACAGCGTGGCACGGTCATGCGTATTGAGCGGCGCACCGGCACGCAGTCGCGCCGGCAGGTCGGGGTTGGCCACGAACGGACGTCCAAACGCGATGAGGTCGGCCCAGCCTTCACCCAGTGCGGCGCGGGCACGTTCGGCGGTGTACTTGCCGGCGTAGATCAAGGTGCCGGGGAACGCGGCGCGAAGCTTCTGCTTGAACGCGACCGGCATGTGCGGGGCATCGTCCCAGTCGGCTTCGGCAATGTGGATGTAGGCGACACCGATCGTGCCCAGCAGCTTTGCCGCGGCCAGGTAGGTCGTCTCGGGGTCCGCATCGGAGCAACCGTTGAGCGTGGTGAGCGGGGCCAGCCGCACGCCCACGCGACGCCGGTCGCCGGTGCCTTCGACAAGCGCCTGCGTGACTTCGGCAAGGAAGCGCAGCCGGTTCTCCAGCGAGCCGCCATAGGCGTCGGTGCGGTCGTTGGCGTTGGAGTCGATGAACTGGTTGACCAGATAGCCGTTGGCCGCATGCAGCTCGACGCCGTCGAAGCCGGCGGCCATGGCATTGCGCGCGGCCTGGCGGTAGTCATCGACGATGGCGTGGATTTCCTCCACCTTCAGCGCACGCGGCTTGGACGCCTGCACGAAGCCCGGCGTGCCGTTGCTCTCCGCGATAAAGACATTCACGCCTTCGGCCTGGATGGCCGAAGAGGAGACGGGCGCGTGGCCATCGAGCAGGCTGGTATGGCTCAGGCGGCCGACGTGCCAGAGCTGCGCGAAGATGCGTCCGCCGGCCGCGTGCACCGCCTGGGTGATCTTGCGCCATCCAGCGACCTGCGCCGGCGAGTGGATGCCCGGCGTCCACGCATAGCCTTTGCCGAGCGGCGATATCCAGGTGCCTTCGCTGACGATCAGGCCGGCGCTGGCGCGCTGCGCGTAGTACTCGGCCATCAATTCGTTGGGCACGTCGCCGGGCTGGCTCGCGCGCGAGCGCGTCATCGGCGGCATGACGATGCGGTTGGGCAGTTCGAGATCGCCGAGCGCATAGGGTTGGAAGAGGGCATCCGATGTAGCAGACATGAAGGTCTCCGTGACGGGCATGGGTGCGCCCGTCGATGCGTTGAAATGAGTGGCGCGCGGACGGCGAACGTGCCTCGTCGGGCGGCCGTGGGTGGTGGGCGTCAAGGCCGATCCACGCGATCGGCCGCCGCGATCAGTCCCATACCGGCGCAAGGCCCGCCGGGTTTACTTCCCGACCGTTGCGTTCGAGCGCGGCGATCTTCGCCATGTCCGCGGCGTCCAGATGCAGGTCGCGGGCGAGCAGGTTGCTGGCCAGGTTTTCGCGCCTCGTCGATGACGGAATCACCGCGTAGCCGAGTTGCAACGCCCACGCCAGCGCCACCTGCGCCACGGTCGCCTGGTGCTTGCCGGCGATCTGCGCAAGCACCGGATCCTTCAGCACCTTGCCGTAGGCCAGCGTCATGTACGACGTGACCGTGATGCCCTGTTCCTTGAGGAAGGCGGTCAGCTTTTCGCCTTGAAGGTAGGGGCTCAGCTCGATCTGGTTGGTGGCGATCTCGTTCTTGCCGACCACCGCGATCGCCTGCTTCGTCAACGCGATGTTGAAGTTGGAGATGCCGATCTGCCGGGTGAGGCCCAGCGCCTTCGCTTCCGCCAGCGCCGTCATGTATTCACTCAGCTCCACGCCGTGGCCGGGTGCCGGCCAGTGGATCAGGGTGAGATCGACATAGGGCGTGCGCAGCTTTTCCAGGCTCTCGCGCAGGCTGGGCACCAGTTTGTCCTTGGCGTAGTTCGCGGTCCAGATCTTGGTGGTGACGAACAGTTCGTCGCGCTTGACGCCGCTGTCGGCGATGGCCTGGCCGACCTCGGCCTCATTGCCGTAGATCTGCGCGGTGTCGACGGCGCGATAGCCGAGTTCCAGCGCGGTGCGCACCGAATCGATGACGGTCTGGCCGGTCAGGCGGAACGTGCCGACGCCAAAGGTTGGGATGCTCATGGGGAGACTCCTGCGAAAAGGTCGAAAAGGGGAAGGGAGATCAGGCTTGCGCGAGTCGGGGCGACGCGCTGCGGTGGTCCAGGCGGCCGGCGAGCACGGTCAGGCCGAAGGCGCCAAGCGTCACCAGTGCCGCGATCCACGGCGTATGCGCCAACCCGAAATGACTCACCACTTGCGCACCGGCCCAGGACCCACCGGCGACGCCGAGATTGAAGGCGGAGATGTTGAAGCCGGCGGCGACATCCGTGGCTTCCGGCGCCACGTGTTCGGCCTGCCGCACCACATATACCTGCAGTGCGGGCACGTTGCCGAACGCCACGGCGCCCCAGGCCAGCACCGTCAATACCACCAGCGGCTGGCTGGGTGCGGTGAAGGTCAGCACGAGCAGCACGGCAGCCAGCAAGCCGAAGATGATCTTCAGTGCGCTTACCGGTCCACGCCGGTCGGCGAGGCGGCCGCCCCACACATTGCCGATCGCCACCGAGACACCGTAGGCCAGCAGCACCATGCCCACCATGTCGGGTTTGAAGCCGGCGATGTCTTCGAGAATGGGCGCGAGGAAGGTGAAGGCGATCAGCGAGCCGCCGTAACCCACCGCCGTCATCGCATAGACCAGCAACAGGCGCGGTTCCAGCAGCACGCGCATCTGGCGGCGCAGCGGGGCAGGCGTGGCATGCGGGATGTTGTTGGGCACCAGGGCCAGCGCACCGATCAGCGCGACCACGCCGAATGCAGCGACGGCAAGAAAGGTCATGCGCCAACCGAAGTGCTGGCCAATGAAGGTGCCCAGCGGAATGCCGGTGACGAACGCCACCGTCATGCCACTGAACATGGTGGCGATGGCGCGCGCGGCCTTCTCGCGCGGCACCAGGCTGGTGGCGACGATGGAGCCCACGGAGAAGAACACGCCATGCGCCAGGCCGGTCAGCAGGCGGGCGACGACCAGCGTGCCGTAGCCCGGCGCCATCCATGCCACCACGTTGCCAACGGTGAACAGCGCCATCAGGCCGACGAGCAGCGGCTTGCGCGGCACGCGGCCCGTAAGCGCGGAGAGGATGGGTGCGCCGATGGCCACGCCAAGCGCGTAGAGGCTGACCAGCAGGCCAGCCGAGGGAAGGCCCACGCCGAGGTCGCCGGCGATCGTCGGAATCAGGCCGACGATGACGAACTCCGTGGTGCCGATGGCGAAGGCCGCCAGGGTCAGGGCAAGCAAGGCAAGAGGCATGACTGGGATCCAGGGGGGGGCATCGATGGAGCGCAGTCTGACCGCTTTACATTTGCAGATTAAGCCGCGTATAAGCGAAATACTATTGAATTGAAGTAAACAATGAAAACGACCCTCGACGAATTGCAGGCATTCGTGGCCGTCGTGGATACGGGCTCGATCACCGCTGCCGCGGAGCAGCTCGGACTGACCATCTCGGCCACCAGCCGTACCTTGAGCCGGCTCGAGGAGAAGCTGCGGACCACGCTGCTGACGCGCACCACGCGCCGGCTGGAGCTCACGGAAGAGGGCGCGGCGTTCCTGCAGCACGCCCGCACCATCCTCGCTTCGGTGGACGAGGCGGAAGAGCAGATGGCGGCGCGTCGCCTGCGTCCGGTTGGGCGCCTTCGCGTCGATGCCGCCACGCCCTTCGTGCTGCACGTCATCGTGCCCCATCTCGCCGGGTTCCGTGCGCGCTTTCCCGAGGTCGAGCTGGAGGTCAACGCCAACGAGGGCATCATCGACCTGATCGAAAAGCGCACCGACGTGGCGTTCCGCATCGGCGCCCTGAAGGATTCCACGCTGCATGCAAGGCCCATCGGCACCAGCCGCGTGCGTGTGCTGGCGAGCCCCGGCTACCTGAAGCGGCGTGGCACGCCAACCAGGCCTGCGCAGTTGGAACAGCACGAGCTTCTCGGCTTCACCCAGCCCGAAAGCCTGAACGACTGGCCGCTGCGCGACGCCAGCGGGAACACCGTTCACATCAAGCCCACCGTCGCATCGTCCAGTGGCGAAACGCTCCGGCAGATGGCGCTCGCCGGGCTGGGCATCGTCTGCCTTTCCGATTTCGTGACGCGCGACGATCGCCGATCGGGTCGGCTGGTGCAGCTGTTTGCCAGGCAGACGCTGGATGTCCGCCAATCCGTCAATGCGGTCTACTACCGGAACACGACGTTGGCATCGCGCATCACCTGCTTCGTCGACTACATGGTCGAGGCGCTTGGCAAGAGGCCGTTCGAAGAGTGAGCGTGAAGCGTGGCGTGCCGATGCCGCGACTCTCGACTGCATCGGCGCCGTCGCTTCCAGGAAAAAGGGCGTGATGGGTGTTGCCCATCACGCCCCATGGTCATGCCTGCTTGAAACTCAGAGCCCGATGGCGGAGATGCGCGTTGCCCAATTGCTCAGGGCGCCGCGCGTGCCGCCGCACTGGCCAAAGGGCGGGGCCATGTACTGGGCCAGCGTGCACGTCTGCGCGATGTACTCGGAGGCGAGCCAGATGGTGTTGCCGTCGGCCGCGGCCGCACCATAGTCGCCCCAGCGCGGGCGACCGCCACCAAGATACGGGATACCGGTAAAGCCATCCCACGGACCCGCGCCGCCGGCGGCGATATGCACATCGCCGGCACCGACCTTTGCATCCAGGCTGGCATAGCCGGCACTTGGGAAGTCGTTGGGGCCGACCACGGTGAACGCGATCACGCCGCGCCCGCTCTGCGTGACAGCCGCCGCGCCGTAGGTCAGGTTCGCATCGGGCAAGGACAGCGTGCCGTTGGCGAAGAGTACGCCGGAGCTCGGATTGATGACGAAGTAATTGATGCCCGAACCATGGCTGCCGTCACCCAGCAGGACATCGGTGTCCAGCGTGCCCCAGAGCTTGCCGTTGGCATAGCTCACCTGCTGCATGCGCGAGTCGTTTACCGCGAGGTCGCGCGGCGTGGAGTAGACGATGCTCGGGTAGCCAAGGATGGATGCGCAGCTTGGCGTGGCAAAGCAGTCGCGCAGCGGCGTGTTGCCCGGTTTCTGGTGCGCCAGGCTGCTCGGCACGGCGTATTGCTGCACGGTCAGCGGCGAAACGTTCAACGCCAGGCCTCCAGGCAGGGTGTCGATGGCCTGCGTGTTCGACACGGACCACAACCAGAGGGTGTTCGACACGCCGGAGTCGTAGAACACGGCATCCGAACTGAGCAGATACTCGGTGCCACCAAGCGCCGTGGCGTATTGGCCGCCCGAGGAGATGGCCGGCCACACCGTGAATGCCGGCGCCGGAATGCTCGGATCGCCACCATTGAACAGCACGACGTTCGCCGTCGCGCCGGCAGCCAGCGCCTGCTTCGAGATCGCATAGATCTGCGCGCCGTAGAAGCCATCATCGAACAACGAGAACTCGTTGGTCGTCAGGAAGATCGCATGGCCATCCGCGCCGATATGCGGATAGTCGCCCAGGCAGTATCCGCCGGCGCAGCCGTGGTCCGGGGTGCCCTGCGTGCCGTTGTTCTGCACCGGCAGGCGGTAGATGTTCCATGCGCCCGTGGGATCGGGGGTCGTGCTGACCGCGATGTCGAGATGATTGGTGCCCGCCAGGAACGAGGTCGTGCCCACGCGATCAATCGTCAACACCACCTGGAACCAGCGCTGCGTGCCTGCGTCGTAGTAGCAGGACGGGTCGGTGATTTCGGGCCCGTAGGCGCCGGTGCCGCGGTTGATCGCCGCCGGGTAGCCGTAGAACGTATTGAGGTCGACGGGGCCGACCAGCCTATTGCCGGCGTTGTCATAGATGGCCAATACGTCGTTGACGCTCTCCATGACAAAGCCGTTACCGGCACATAGGCCCTGGTCGGGCGGTTCCACCGAAAACTGGTTGCCGCCGTTGGCGTAGCGCTGGTCATGCAGGTTGAGTCCATTGAAGCCCCCGAGCAGCTCCGGGCTCGATTTGGCACGTTTCGCATTCCCCATCCGGTTGATGCCGGCATGTCCCTTGCTGATGCCGCGATTGACCACAGGCTCGGGCCCAAGGCCATCGCCGTCGCCCGAATCGGCATCACCGGCGGTCATCGCCGGATCCAGTTCCAGGGCAGTCAACGACGCGCCGCCAAGAGCCGTGGTCGTCGGTACCGTGGTCGCTCCACGCTGAATTTGAAGTGTGGTTGGGGAAGAGCCGAAGGCGTACGAAGCAAACGCCATGGCCGCCGCTGCCAAAAGCAGTCGAGTCTGCATAACACTGGTCTCCCTTTCGTTTCGTTAGGTGACCGCGCCCCCTGGGAACGCTATCGGTGCGCCGATAAGCGTCCGCGCAAGTACGCATATGTGGCATATGCGTCCGCGCAACATACGCGTCCGGTCAGGTGCCTGCCATCGGCCATAGGGCCGGGGTTTCGGGTTGGAAAGGCGCAATCACCCTTGGGTGTTAACGCCCGCCAGGTCGCCGGGTGACGCGTCGAGGCAATGCCGTGGCGTGGTCCTGTCCATGCTTGCCGGAAGCGAACCCATCAGTGTCGGCAAACGATCGACGCGCCCCTTGAGAAGAAACCCGGTTCATCGCATCAAAGCGGGTGCATGCACCGTCATCGCGCGGTCACGCGGGATGTCGGTCGGTGAACGTCAAGCAGGAACTCGACAGGGACGACATGCCCTCGCCGGATCCGGCGCGTGGAAAAGCACCCGTACGCCGAGGCTTGCTAGTCTTCCGGGCAATTCACTCCCGCCGCGTCGGGACTTCCAACCCTTATCCGGGCAACGTTCAATGGCGTTCCATCCAGGCGATGTTTTCAAACGCGGCAAGGTCACGTATGCACTGGCGCTGCTCTGCCTTTCGCTGCCCATCATGATGGCCCGCGCGGCCACGCCGACGCCGATCGACTGGGTCAATCCCTATATCGGCACGGCGGGAACCGGTTCGGAATACGGCGGCACCATGCCCCTGGTCACCACACCGTTCGGCATGACCAACTGGACGGCGCAGACCCGGCAGAACCGCGTCAGCGTCAGCCCGTACAACTACGCCGACACGCACGTCGAAGGCTTCATCGGGACGCACCAGCCCGCCATCTGGATGGGCGACTACGGCTACGTCACCCTGATGCCCGAGCTCGATGACGCCAAGTACACGCCGCAGGCGAGGAGACTGCCGTTCGCGCGCAAGGACGAAACCGCCTCGCCCGCCTACTACAGCGTCACCATGCAGGCCGATGGCGGGCGCCGGATCCACACGGAGTTCACCGCCACCGACCACTGCGGCTATCTGCGTTTCCTGTTTCCCACGGCGGGCAGGGCAGGCGTGCTTATCGAAGCCACGCGCCCAGGGATTCGCGGCCATGTGGAAGTCGATGAAGCGCGCCGCGAAGTGCGCGGCTACAACCCCGATCGCCAGGACGATCAGCTGGGCCCGCTGGCCTTGCCCCACTTCAAGGGCTACTTCGTCGTTCGCTTCAAGCAGCCGTTGAAGGCGGCGCATGTCTACGAGGATGCGGCGGCCCTGCAAGGGCGCAGCGATGTCGAAGGCAGCAATGTCGGTGCCTACGTATCGTTCGACACCGCAGGCGGCGAGCCGATCGAGGCGCAGGTAGGCACGTCGTTCATCAGCATCGCGCAGGCCCGGGCCAACCTCGACGCAGAGCTTCCCGCCTGGGATTTCGATGCGCGTCGCCAATCCCTGAAGGACGCCTGGAACGCCAAGCTGGGCCTGCTCGATATCGACGGCGCCAGTGCGGACCAGCGCCAGATCTTCTACACCGCCCTCTATCACGCACTGCTGTACCCGCGATTGTTCTCCGAGCACGGGCGCTACTACAGCGCGTTCGACGACCAGGTGCACGACGGCGTGTCGTACACCGACTATTCCATCTGGGACACCTTTCGCGCCGAGCACAGCCTGCTGACGCTGCTCGCGCCCGAACGGATCGACGGCATGATCCAGGCGCTGCTACAGGACTACCGCGAAGGCGGCTGGATGCCGAAGTGGCCCAACCCTTCCTATACCAACATCATGATCGGCACCCACGCCGACTCGCTGGTGGCCGAGGCAATCACCAAGGGCTTCCGCGGCTTCGATTGGCAGCTTGCCTACGCCGCCGTGCGCAAGGATGCAACGACGCCTCCCGACGGCGACACCACGCGAGCGTGGCGTGACCGCGAACCACACACGCCGTACGAAGCACGCGCCGGCCTGACGTACGGATTGAAGCTCGGTTACCTGCCATCGGACAAGGTCGCCGAGTCGGCGTCGAGCACGTTGGAAGAGTCATACGACGACTATGCGGTCGCGCGCGTGGCCCAGGCCACCGGGCACGCCGACGACTACGCGTACTTCATGCGCCGCGCATCGAACTACCGCCTGCTGTTCAACCCCGCGCGCGGTTTCATGCAGGCGCGCCGCGCCGATGGCTCCTGGGCTTCGCCAGGGGATGGCTGGACGGAAGGCGACGAATGGGCCTATCTCTTCGCGGCGTTGCACGACATTCCCGGCACCATCGCGTTGCTCGGCGGCCCGGCCGCGGCCGAGGCGAAGCTCGACACCCATTTCCGCGATGGGCACAACCACCACGACAACGAGCCCAGCCACCATTACGGCTACCTCTACGATTTCATGGGCGCGCCCTGGAAAACCCAGGCGCGTGTGCGCGAGATCGCCGCCAGCGCGTATTCGAACACGCCGGTCGGCATTCTCGGCAATGAAGACTGCGGCCAGATGTCGGCGTGGTACGTCTTCACCGCCATGGGCTTCTACCCGCTCAACCCCGCCTCGGGCGACTACATGATCGGCAGCCCGCTGTTCACGCGTCTTGCGCTGCGGCTAGCGAACGGGAAGCGCTTCGTCGTCACCGCGAAAAACAATTCGGCGGACAACGTGTACATCCAATCGGCCACGCTCAACGGCAAGCCGCTCGATGCCCCGGTCATCACCTACCAGCAGATCATGTCCGGCGGAAAGCTCGACTTCGTGATGGGGCCGCGACCCTCGGCGTGGGCGAAGGCGTGGCGGGCGCAGGCCAGCATCCATCCGGTGTCGCCGGCAAAAGGGTGAGGACGAGACCGTCCCGGCGAGTCAACCATGGTGGACTCGCCGGGTGGTCGCTACCCTTGCCGGATGCTTCGCATGCCAGCGTCAGATCTGCGCCTGGCCACCGTCCGCAAAAAGCTCCGAGCCATTGATGAAGCTGGCATCGTCGGAGGCGAGGAAGGCCACGGCCTTCGCGATCTCCGCGGGTTCGCCAAGGCGTCCGATGGGTACCAGTGAGGTCAGGTAGTCCAGGAGCCCGTCCTGCGCCTCCTTGGATTCGCCGCCCAGCTCGGCAAGTCCCACGGTACGGGTAGAGCCCGGGCTGACGACATTGACCCTGATCCTGCGTTCCTTCAGGTCCAGCACCCAGCTGCGGGCCAGGCCGCGCACGGCCGCCTTGGAGGCGCTGTAGATGCTGAACGCCGCGGTTCCCTTGCTGCCGGCGATGGAGCCGGTGAGCACGATCGAGCCGCCGGCCCGCATCAGCGGAAGCATCGTCTGCACGGTGAAGACCAGCGCCTTCACGTTGCGATTGAACGTGTCGTCGAAATGCTGCTCGGTGATCTCGCCCAGCGGTGCCATGGTTCCGCCACCGGCATTGGCAAAGAGGATGTCCAGGTGGCCGTCGTTGGCCTTGATCGCGTCGGCCAGTGCCTGCAGGTCGTCGCGCCTGGTGACGTCGCCGCGGATGCCCACGGCGCCCCGGCCAATAACCTTCACCGCCGCGTCCAGCTCGGCCTGGCGACGCCCGGTGACATAGACCTTGGCGCCTTCGTTGGCCAGCTCCATCGCCGATGCGAAACCAATGCCGCTGGTACCACCGGTGACCAGGGCGACCTTGCCGTTGAGTCGGGTATTCATGGTGATGCTCCCATCAGGGGTTGAAGATGATGGGCAAACGATAGGCGCGACGCATCGCCGGATTAAGATGGGTGCGAGGAAATGAATTTTCCTGCCCGTGAACAATCCCCGGAGACCCCATGGATCAGCTGGATGCATTGCGCGTGTTCGTTCGCATCGCCGAGTCGGGCGGTTTCGGCCGTGCATCCGATGCGCTGGACATCCCCAGGGCCACCGTCACCAAGCTCGTGCAGGAGCTGGAAAGCCATCTCGGCGCGAAGCTGTTCCAACGATCCACCCGCAAGGTGACGGTGACCGAGGAGGGCAGAGCCTATTACCAGCGGGCCGTCGAACTGTTGGCCAAACTCGAGGACATGGACGGCATGTTCTCCGAGGCCGCCGTGGGACCCCGGGGCCGGCTGCGCGTCGATATCGGCTCATCCCTGGCCAACCTCATACTTCTGCCCAGGATGGCGGAGTTCCGCACGTCCTGTCCCCATGTCCAGCTGGAACTGGGCGTGAGCGATCGTCATGTCGACCTCATTGGTGACGCCGTCGACTGCGTGATCCGCGGCGGCGCGCTGACCGACACCTCGCTGGTGGCCCGGCGCATTGCAAGCCTGGACTACGTCACGTGCGCGAGCGCCGCGTATCTGAAGTCGCGCGGCGTGCCGCAGCATCCCGGCGAGCTGCTCGAGCGGTATGACCTGGTGGGCTATTTCTCGTCGCTGACCGGGCGGTCGTTTCCCATGGTGTTCGATCGCAAAGAGGAAAGCGTGGAGGTCGACCCGCGTGGATCCCGTGGCGTCATGGTCAATGAGAGCACGGCCCACCTGACGGCGCTGGTGCATGGGCTTGGCGTGGGACAGACGTTCGGCTTCATGGCAAAGCCATATCTGGAAAGCGGCGATCTTGTTCAACTCCTGCCGGAGTGGCATCGGCCGCTTCACGATCTCAACATCGTATTCGAACGAACCAGGCACGAAAGCGCACGGCTACGTGCATTCATCGAATGGACGGTGCAAGTGTTCGAACCGTACGATGGCCGGAAGGCATAAAGCCCGGTCATGACGGAGACCGTGGAGGCGGAGCTTCACAGATGGCGGTTGTTGTTGCCATGACCATCGCGCGATGCGGTTGACCGGGGTGCTTCGCGTCCACCTTTGTTGCCAACGCGAGCCTATCGTTTCGGAGGATCCATGGTTGCGCGCATGAAGATATATCCAGTGCTGGTGTTGCTGATGGCGTGTCCGCTGTCCGTAGCCGCCTGTGACAACAAGGCTGACGATCCGGTGTCGGTCGTCCAGGCGCAGGTGGATGCGTACAACGCGCACGACGTCGCCAAGTTCGCATCCTGTTACGCCGACGATGTTGTCATCACGGACCTGGGCGGACAGCGTCCCGTCGTCGTGGGCGCGGCGGCGTTGAAGCAGGCCTATGCCTTCCTGGCAACAAAACCCAAGGAATTCCGCGTCGAAATCACCCGGCGCGTCGTCAATGGTCCGGTCGTGGTGGATCAGGAACAGGTGATGGGCCTTCCCGCGGACAAAGGACAACCCAAGGCCCTGGCGGTCTATGAGGTACGCGAAGGAAAGATCCGGAAGGTGTGGTTTCCACCGCGGGATTGAGCCTATGCCCCGCGCTTGGTGAAGCGTCAGAACAGCATCACGTCCGCTTCGAAGCAGTACGCCTGTATCACCTGCCAAGCATGTCGGTTCTTTCGCGTGGCAGGCTTCCGGTATCAAGGCATCGTTCGCTAACGCCAGCCGGCTGAGCGCGCCGCCCGCTCCTGCGCTGCATCGAAGACACTGCCGCTGAGGCGCGCGTCGACGGCGGCCTGTACTTCGGGCGTCAGCGCGCTGGCCGCCTGCCGCAGTTCTCCACCCTCGGACGGTGTCGTCGGACCAAGCACGGCCAACGCCCAGCCCGAATCACCATGGCATGCCAGCCCGGCGCGCGATGGTGGCGTGCGCACGACGAAGGTGCGGCAGACGTGCCCGTCCGCGCCTCGGAAACTCAGGCCGATGGCGATGGGCGCGCGCGCATCCGGTTCGCTCGCCAATGCCTGGTCGAGTGTATGGGCGAGGGTGCCTGCCGCATAAGTCTGGCCATGCTGCGTACGCGTCAGCACCTCACCGGGGCGCCACCACCACGCGGACAAGGCGGCCAGCACGACCGATGCCGCCAGAGCGGTTCCTGGCACCCATCGGCGACGGGCCGCATGGCGGCGAGCGTTGCCCGATGTGTCTTTGCTCGCCGGTGCGGCTCGCGATACCACCGGGTCCGTCGCTTTCGATGGGGCCGGCCGAAGCAATGCGGACAGGTGCTCGGGTACAGGTTCTTCCAGCACGGGATCGAACATGCCCCGTAGTTGCGTGCGCAGGTCGCGTGCGCGCCGCACGCGCTCGGCGAGCGTTGCATCGTGCGCGAGCGCGGCGTGGATCTGTGCCGCGGTGGCGGCGTCCAGTTCGCCGTCCACGTAGGCCTGCAGGATGTCGTCATCGATCGGATTCATGCTTCTGTCCCAAGATGGGCCTGCAGGGCGGTACGGGCTCGTGCCAGGCGGCTGGTGACCGTGCCTACCGGTACCTCGAGCACATGGGCGGCTTCGCTGTAGGACATGCCTTCGACCAGCACCAGCGCCACCACTTCCCGGTGATCGGGCGGCAGTGCCGCCAGCGCGTTTGCAAGTGCGAGCTTCTGCACGGATGGCGCGCTGTTGCTGTCGGCCACCGCGTCGCCGGCTTCCTCGGGTGCGAACAGCGCCTGTGAACGGTGGCGTGCGCGCAGTTCGTCGCGCCAGGCATTGCGCGCGATCGCGAATACCCACTTGTCCAGCGCCGCATCCGGCCGCCATTGTTCGGCGCGCGCCAGTGCCCGCTCCAATACGACCTGCACCAGGTCATCGGCGTCGGCCACTTGCCCCGCCAACGCCCGGGCGAGGCGTCGCAGGCGTGGCAACAACGCAATCAGGCCTTCGCGCATGGCGTCGCTCGAATTCACACATCACCTTTCGTTACGCCTGGAAGGGTGGATTCCTTCCATGGGCGTTCCAACGCGGTTCAAGGGGATAAAGCAGGGGCATGCTAGCATCCGGCCCCGTTGCCCTGGAGGCCCGTGGCGATGCCGTTGCGCCGTACTTACCGCTGGTCCCTGCAGGGGCTGTCCATCGCGTTGGCCATGGCTGCCGTTGCACCGATGCATGCGCAAGTACTCGGCCCCGCGCAGCGGATAACGGGTTTGCCGGCGCCCATCAACACCCGCCTGCCGACGGCATGGCCGGGCGCCAACCTGCAAGGCATCGACAACGTGCTGCAACGATCAGTGGCGCTCACGCGATCGGTGCAGGTCGATGCGCTGCTGCGCAAGGAAGGCAGGCGCGTGGACGTCGACCCCCAAGGCGCACCGATCCTGCGTGGCGAATTTCTGGCCATGAATCTTTCAGGGGCGGCACTTGACGCGGTATTGGCGCAGGGCTTCAGCAAAGAGCGCGAAGTATCGATGGATGCGATGCCCGAGCTGGGCTTTGTCGTGCTTCGCGATAGCCGCAACCGCCGTGCGGAAGCATCCATGCGTGTACTGAGGCAGGCGGCGCCTGCGGCGACCTTTGCCTATCAGCACCTCTATCTGCCGGCCGGCATGACCGAAGCGGCCGCGGAATCATCGTCCCCGGACGTCGCCTCTTCGGGGCCGGCGAAGCGCGTGGGGCTCATCGACGGCGGTGTCGATATGGCCGATCCCGCGCTGGCGCATGCGCAGGTCGAGCAGCACGGGTGCACGACGCCAAAGCCTTCGCGACACGGCACGGCCGTCGCCGCACGGCTGGTCGATGGCGATCAAGATACGTTGTTCGCCGCCGATCTGTGGTGTGGAGACACCGTGGGAGGTGCCACATCGCAACTGGTGGAGGCACTGGCCTGGATGGCGCGCGAGCACGTGCCGGTGATCAACATCAGCCTGGTCGGTCCTGACAATCCGATACTCGCGCATGCCGTGCAGGCCATGCTCGCGCGCGGCCAGGTGCTGGTGAGTGCGGCAGGCAACGACGGCCCCGCGGCGCCACCGCTGTTTCCGGCGGCGTATCCGGGCGTGATGGGTGTCGGTGGCGTCGATGCGCACGGCCGCGTCCTGCCGGAGTCTGCCAGTGGCGATCAGGTTTCCTTCTGCGCATCCGGCGTGGTCGGCACCGGACGCAACACGCTGCGTGGTACTTCGTTTGCCGCGCCCATCGTGGCGCGCAAGGCAGCGCACCTGATGGAAACGCCGGGTCCGGAGGTTGCTGCGCAGGTACTGCAACACCTGATCGGCGAAGCGCATGCGCTCGATGCCTCCGGCCATGACCCACGCTGTGGCTACGGCGTGCTGTCGCCTTGAAGCTGAATGCGGACCAACGACAACCGCGTCGGCGCGGAAGGATCCGCTGATCGCCAACGTAGAGGACTCCTGCAAGCCGGGCATTCGCCCCAGGCAGGAGACCCACCCATGCGAAACACGCTCCGCAACAACACGACGCTCTCTTTCGCTCTGCGCGCAGGTGCCGTGGCCCTGGTCACCGTCGCAACGGCCCACGCCCAGGTTCTTGGCGGCGGCATCGGCGGCGGACTTGCCGGTCGAGGCCAATCCGCCATCGGTTCCGTGGGCGGCCAGGTCGGTGGTTCCATGCGGGGCATGGGCAACGCAGGCATGCCCCCTATCGGCCAGCGTGATATCGAGCGACGTGCCGCGCCTTTGCGACAGCGGGCGGAGGCGGCCGGCGGGTCGGCGACCGGTGCCGTAGCCAAGACAGCCGGTTCGGTGAACGGGCAGGCGGCCGGTGGTGCCGCGGCGGGCCTCGCCGGCGCGAATGGTCATGGTACGCACGCCGCACTCGATGGTGCGGGTGAAGCCGCTGCGACGGCGGCTGGCAGCGTGGACGCTTCCGGCGTACGTCAGTCCGCGGCGAATGCCGCAGGGCAGGCGCTCGACCGCGCCGACTCAGACGTATCGACGGCCAAACGCGACGCCAGTGGCGCGGTGGGTCGCGCGCAGAATGCGTCCAGCAACGTTGCGGCGCTGGCGGGTGGTGCGGCTGATGCCGGCGGCCATGCCATCGAGCAAACGGCCACGAGTCATGCAGTGCAGGCGGCTTCGGCGAGCGCAAGCAGGCAGGCATTGCAGCAGTCTGCAGTGGCGCAGTCGTCCCAAGCCTCAGGCGATAGCGCGGGCCGCTTGGGCAACATGGCAGGCGCTATCGGCGGCAGCGCAAATGCCGACCAGGGTGTCCAAGGACGAAACGCTTCGGCCGACGCCAACGCCAACGACCATGCGGATATCGGCGCCCACGCCGACGGCTCGGGGCAGGTGGCTCACGGGGCGTCCGGCTCGGCGCAGGTCGATGGCAATGCAAGCGCCACCGCGAATGCGGGACAGCACTGAGGCTTTCATTCGCGCGAAGCTGTTGACGGATGTTCCAGGCGACCGATGGCGTGCGCATGACCATGGCACGCACCGGGCATCGGAGCCCAACCGTCGTTGAGGTCGTAACGCTGGCGGGCGCGGCATCATCAATGATGCTGCGCCCGCCGTTCACTCACTGGCGGAGCAGGGCCGGAAGCGGGCATGTCATCACGCTTCCGTACCTCATCGCGGTGCCCGCCCGCCATGATGGCGTACTTGCTCGCGCTTTTAGAAATGCACCACCGTGCGGATCGACTTGCCCTCATGCATCAGGTCGAACGCCTCGTTGATGTCCGTGAGCGGCTTGGTATGCGTCACGAACGGCGCCAGCTGGATCGTGCCGGCCATGGAATCTTCCACCATGCCGGGCAGCTGCGAGCGGCCCTTCACGCCACCGAACGCGGTGCCCATCCAGCGACGGCCCGTCACGAGCTGGAAGGGGCGGGTGGAAATTTCCTGGCCCGCGCCGGCCACGCCGATGATGATCGACTGGCCCCAGCCGCGATGCGCGCATTCCAGCGCGGCGCGCATCACGTTGACGTTGCCGATGCATTCGAAACTGTGGTCCACGCCCCAGCCGGTCATCTCCACGATGACTTGCTGGATCGGCTTGTCGTAGTCCTTGGGGTTCACGACGTCGGTCGCGCCGAACGAGCGCGCCAGGTCGAACTTGCCCGGGTTGGTGTCGATCGCGATGATGCGGCCGGCCTTGGCGAGCTTGGCACCCTGGATCACGGCCAGCCCGATGCCGCCCAGCCCAAATACCGCCACGCTGTCGCCTTCCTGCACCTTGGCGGTGTTCTTCACGGCGCCAAGGCCGGTGGTGACGCCACAGCCCAGCAGGCAGACGTGTTCGGGGTTGGCATCCGGGTTGATCTTGGCGAGCGAGACTTCGGCCACCACGGTGTATTCGCTGAACGTGGAGCAGCCCATGTAGTGATAGATCGGCTGGCCGTTGTAGCTGAAGCGCGTGGTGCCGTCCGGCATCAGGCCCTTGCCCTGGGTGGCGCGCACGGCGACGCACAGGTTGGTCTTGCCGCTCTTGCAGAACAGGCATTCGCCGCACTCGGCGGTATACAGCGGGATGACATGGTCGCCGGGCTTCACGCTGGTCACGCCTTCGCCTACTTCCACCACGATGCCGGCGCCTTCATGGCCGAGCACGGCGGGGAAGATGCCTTCCGGATCATCGCCCGAGAGCGTGAACGCATCGGTGTGGCAGACGCCGGTGTGGGTGATTTTCACCAGCACCTCGCCCTTGCGGGGCGGCTCCACGTCGATGGTGACGATTTGCAGGGGCTTGCCCGCTTCGAAGGCAACAGCTGCGCGTGATTTCATGGCGATGTCCTGGGCGAGTGAATCGGACGGCCGCCGACGCGGCCATCGGGGAGGGTTAACGGAGATAGGAGCGCACGAGGGATATCACCTCGTCGATGGATGGGTCGGGTTTGCCGTTGGCCTGCGCCACATGGGCAAACTCTTCCCTCAGGTGGCTTTCGAGCACGCCGGCCATCAGGCCGTTGATCGCGCCGCGCACGGCCGCGATCTGCTGCAGGATGGGTCCGCATTCGGCGCCGTTCTCCAGCGCCAGTTCGAGCGCATCCAACTGGCCGCGAACGCGTCGAACGCGCGTCAGGACGCGCTTCTTCTCTTCGGCGGTATGAGGCATGGGCAGAGTCCCCAGAATACTAGCCGGGGGTATCCTATATACCCCCTCCCAGTATGACAAGTAGCTCCTCGTCCGCTCGAACCATCTGTCCGGCGGGCCCGGTTGAATGCCGCGAGCCTTGCCTCCATGGTCTTGGGGGCCGCATGCGTTTGCGATCCGATGCGGGCATGTCGAACTCACGGACGCTGGTTCATGGTCTTCGATACACGGGAACGCATGCGCACAACGCCGCCACGATGCGGCGCTCGCGAAGAGCGGTTGATCAAGCAGCCATCACGCGGTGTCAGCCGGGACAGTCCCTGGCGTAGACTCCCCGGGCTGCGTCACACGCCAGACCAAGGAATGCAATGAGCGAACAGGCCACGACGACGCCACACGCAGTATCCATTCGAGGCGTCAGCAAGACCTACAAGAGCGG
Source organism: Dyella sp. EPa41 (assembly GCF_016586165.1). Classification (GTDB taxonomy): domain Bacteria; phylum Pseudomonadota; class Gammaproteobacteria; order Xanthomonadales; family Rhodanobacteraceae; genus Dyella. The sequence continues at coordinate 31,585 of NZ_BCPR01000003.1, forward strand.
CTTTCAGGCATTGAAGCCGATCGACCTCGACATCCGGCAAGGCGAGATCTTCGCGCTACTCGGCCCCAATGGTGCCGGCAAGACCACGCTGATCAGCATCATCTGCGGCATCGTCAAGCCAAGCGCCGGCGAAGTAAGCGCCGATGGCCACGACGTGTTGCGCGACTATCGCCTCACGCGCTCGAAGATCGGCCTGGTTCCGCAGGAGCTGTCCACCGACGCCTTCGAAACGGTGTGGGCCTCGGTCAGGTTCAGTCGCGGCCTGTTCGGGCGCACCCGCAACGACCAGCACATCGAAAAGGTGCTGCGCGATCTTTCGCTGTGGGAGAAGAAAGACGCGAAGATCATGACGCTGTCCGGCGGCATGAAGCGTCGCGTGCTGATCGCCAAGGCGCTGGCGCACGAACCGAGCATCCTGTTCCTGGACGAACCCACCGCCGGCGTGGACGTGGAACTGCGCCACGACATGTGGGAGATGGTGCGCAAACTGCGCGAAACCGGCGTCACCGTCATCCTGACCACGCACTACATCGAAGAGGCCGAGGAAATGGCCGACCGCGTGGGCGTGATCAACCGCGGCGAGTTGATCCTCGTGGAAGACAAGCACGTGCTGATGCGCAAGCTGGGCAAGAAGCAGCTGTCCATCAGCCTGCAGACGCCCATGCAGGCCTTGCCCGAGGGATTGGGCGACTACGCGCTGGAGCTGTCCGAGGACGGTACGACGCTGACCTATACATTCGATGCGCAGGGCGACGACACCGGCATTGCCGTCTTGCTGCGCAAGCTGGGAGATCGAGGCGTGGACTTCAAGGACCTGCACACATTGGAAAGCTCGCTCGAAGACATCTTCGTCAGCCTGGTGCGGGGTGCACGATGAACCTGCCCGCCGTTCGCGCCATCTACCGTTTCGAAATGGCCCGCACCTTCCGCACGCTGACGCAGAGCATCGTGTCGCCGGTGCTGTCGACCTCGCTGTATTTCATCGTATTCGGTACCGCCATCGGCTCGCGCATGGGCGAGATCGGCGGCACCAGCTACGGTGCCTTCATCATCCCCGGCCTGATCATGCTGTCGCTGCTCAACGAAAGCATTTCCAATGCCTCGTTCGGCATTTACCTGCCCAAGTGGTCGGGCACCATCTACGAACTGCTCTCCGCGCCGGTGTCGCCGTTCGAGGCGGTGCTGGGCTATGTCGGGGCGGCGGCCACCAAATCGGTGATGCTTGGCTTGTTGATCCTCGCCACGGCGCGCTTCTTCGTGCCGTACAGCATCATGCATCCGCTGTGGATGATGGCCTTCCTGCTGCTCACCGCCGTCACCTTCAGTTCGTTCGGTTTCATCATCGGTCTCTGGGCCGACGACTTCCAGAAGCTGCAAGTGATCCCGCTGATGGTGGTCACGCCGCTGACGTTCCTCGGTGGCGCCTTCTATTCGATCGGGATGCTTCCGCCGTTCTGGCAGAAGGTGGCCTTGTTCAACCCCGTGGTGTACCTGATCAGCGGTTTTCGCTGGAGCTTCTACGGGCATTCCGACGTCAACGTGGTATTGAGCGCGGGCATGACCCTGGCGTTTCTCGTGCTGTGCGCCGTGGCCATCGGCTGGATCTTCCGCACGGGGTACAAGCTACGCTCGTGATGAACACGGCGTACCGGAGTGAATCGTCACGCGCAACGGCGACGATGGCGTTTCGCTTGAAGGCGACACGTCTCTTCGCATTCACTGTCGGGAGACAGGTGCAGCGGGGGGGGGATGTTCGCCCCTACGCGGGTACGCCGCATGCTGATGGTCAGGCGAGGGCAACGCCGACAGGCGTGATGGCATGCACTTGCTACGGTTTCGAGGTTACTCGCGGGATCGCCAAGGATGTCGCGAGTGGCCTCGACGGCAAGGTCGAGAAGCGCGGGCCGAGTGAGCTAGCACCTCAAGCGGCCCGCTGACCATCAACAACTACCCCAGAGTTGAGCATGGCTATCCGCGATCATACGGGACGCATGCGCCCGTTCATTTTTCCCAGCACCACCCTTGCTTCCCGTTCCGGGGAGCTCATATCCAGCGGGCCGGGCGACTCTGCCCGCGCGCGTCAGCGTACCCCGACACGCGCCATCGGCCACGCATTTGCCTGCTCGTTGTGCCGAAGGGCTTGATAGCGGGCTCGAAGTGAGCACTTCCCCCATCGGGTGATCGTTCCGACAGCGCCCCTGCCTGCGGTGCGTTGCGCTGCAACATAGCGATCGCCTACATCGGTAACCGGCATGCGCCGACACGGAAGCCTGTAGGGCTAGCTCCGTTGCCGGGCCGTGCCTGACAGGAATGGAAGCCCCCATGTGCCTTATCAAACTCGATCCACTGATGGACTTCGACCTCTCGTACCCATTACGCAGCCCCGGCGACGTGCTGCTGAACGATCACCTCCGGCCCCGCACCATGACGCTGCCCTGGCTGGCGCGGCGCACTGGTATTTCCGTGTCCTCGCTGCGGGAGATCGCCAAGGGAGAACGGCGCATCAACGCCGAATTCGCCATGCGCCTGTACAGCGTGCTGGATCCCACGCCCGCCTATTGGTTGGTGCTGCAGGCGCGTTATGACCTAGCGGTAGCAGGTTGTCGACGAGAGGGACGTCGACGGTTGGGCTGACGCTCGACCTTGCCTCCGCCGGGTCGGCTTGCCCCAGGGCCGGGCTGGCCGGAACGATCCGTGCGGACGGCTAGATGGCCGTCCGCACGGGTCGGTATTCCCTTGCGGTTCGCAGAGTTGCCATACTGCGCGCCGGGGACTCCATGCGTCACCTGCCTTCCTGGCAGGCGGTCGCAGGGAAAAGGGGGAAATATGGGGCTTTGGTCAGGCTTGGCCGTCGGGCAGGGTTTCCTGCGTGCCGAAGGCATCGCCGACTTCGAACTCTACGGCGCCGTCGCAGCCTGCGACGCAGGCGCCGCGCTCTCGCAAGCCATCGACCTCGCGACACGGCATGGGCCGGACATCGCGCAAGGCCATCGAACCTCCCGTTCCGACGCGGTCATCCACGCCGGGGCCATCAACGAGATGGCCTTGATCAACGGGATGGAAGTGGACGTCGTCGACGTCTCCTGGATGTAGATGCAAGGCCCGCCCTCAGCGGCGGAGAAAGGCTTGGCTTAGGCAGTGACAGGTTCGTCGATTCCAAAACAGTCTTCCAACACAGGGGGTAGGGCTCTATGCAATCGAAAGGCATGGTATTGGCAACGGTTGGGCTACTCATCGTCGTGGGTTTCATCGTGCAACGAAGCTACAGTTCGAGCGTGCGTCCCGACAGAAACCCGGACCCTCAAAAGAACGCGTTGCCCGTGGACTCACTCGAGTTCAAACCCATCGATCACACCAGCTACGACCTGGGCTACCAGGCCGGCAAGTCCGGCGCCAGCCCAACCACCGCACCCGCCGACTGGCCCAGCTATTGGCTCGGCTATGGCGAAGAAAAGCGAGCCGAAGGCGACACGCCGCCCCGTCCAGGCAGCTTCGCCGACCTGCTCCACGAGAACCAGCGTTGTGTCCAGGGCGAAGTGGTCACCGTTCGCGACAAGACCTACGCCAAGACCAAGGACGCCTCCGGCGCCACCTTCCTGTGCAACCGGTTCACGGTATTGCCGCTTGGACATTGAACCCGCTGGACCCATCGGGTGGGGCTGGAGATCGCTTCAGCCCCACCTGTGAGGTCGGCTGCTTGGCGAGCCGGTATGGTCTGCTTTCGACTGCGGATCCAGACGGTCGTTGCAACACACAAAGGGCTGCGTGAGCAGTAGGAGTGTTGCAAGAAGTCCCAACAACCTCCGATTCATTACACCGACACCCAGACCGGGCTGATGGTGGACCGTTGGCAACGTGGCGAGTCACTTCACAAGATTGCCCAGCTCTTTGATCCGCACTATTCCACCGTGCGCAGGATTCTGGCCGAGATCGGTGGTATCCGGCCCGCGGTACGCCATCGGGCGGATCGCGCACTGAAACTGGCCAAGCGCGAGGAGATTTCCAGAGCGCTGATAGCCAGTCAATCGATTCGCTCAGTGGCGGCTCAACTGAGCCGGGCGCTATCGACGATAAGTCGAGAGATTCGACGCAATGACAGATGAGAGCGCTATCGGGCCAGCCTCGCCGATCAATGCGCATGGGATCGCGCCCGCCGCCCCAAGCGCTGCAAGCTTGCTCAGCACCGGACTCTGGCGCGCCTGGTAGCCGCTATGCTCCGGCAACAATGGGCGCCGGACGAGATTGCCGGCTGGCTCAAACGAAACGTACCCGGACCAAGGGCAACCATGTATTCGCTATTCATTGCGCTGTCTGCGCTGGGCGTAGCGCATGCGACCACCGCGGATCCCTGCGTTGAATTGGTTCCCGGCAACCTCAGGCGGGTACTGGCGCAGCGCTTTCCGGATACGAGACTTCCATTGGCCACGGATTCGCGGGAAGCATCTCGCCGCTACGCCGAAAGCAAGGGCAATGCCTGCCTGTTGATTTCGCGAGCCGATTTCGATGGAGATGGACGCCCCGACCTGGTGTTGCTGCTTCCTGCCAAAACAGCGAAGGACTTTCGCTTGGTGGTCGCGCTCAATGGGGCCGCCGGCTTCAAAGTAGCCGACCTTGGGTCATGGACCGAACCGGTCACTGACCTCTTTGTCGATACTGCACCTTCGGGCACATACACGCACACGGAAGCGTATCCATTCCAACCAGAACCCGGTGCAGTCGAGAGAATTGCCAGCGCACACGAAGGGTTCTATTTCGGAAAGATTGAAGCCGGAGCGGACGTTTACTTCCTCAATCATGGTCAATGGCGTCATGTGCATACCATTGATTAGTTGGCCTCGCGGATGGAGGCTCCGACTCCAGGCGCTTGATCGAGGATTGGTGCAGGTGTCCGGAAGGGCGTTCCACCGGCAGGTTTTCAAAGGGAGGACTTCAATCCATGACGGACAATCTAGTGATCATTGCCGTCGCTCTGGTTTTCCTGATACCGATTGCCATTTATGTGGTTGCCACCTTGGCATAGGGTTGACGCTGGCGGTCGTCGGCGTTGCCATGCTTCGGATCGGACGAAATAGGTGATTGCGCGACGTCTTGGCGATGTCGGCTTCCGATAGGGGCTCGACCCGGTCCGCGACCTCGTAAGGCCGGTTTTCGACCCGACCCGAGCTCTCCGACCCATTGCAGCATGAACTGATCGGCAAGCCGGGTTCTCCGTAAAACTACGGTTTGCTGCAGCGCGCCTTTGCGGGACGATGTGCCGCCGCCGCCGCATACGATCGATAGCCGGAACTTCCATCGCCAGTCATGGAGTCATCCTATGAAAGGTCGACGCTTCGTCCAGACGTCCATGGTGCTATGTGCGCTGACCCTTTCCCAGGTCGTCAGTGCCGCGAACTTGGAATGCACCATGCGATTCAGCCTGTCGGGCTGGTCCGTGATCTACAAGCACATGAGTGGTAAAGGCGTGGTTACCTGCAAGAACGGGCAAACCATGAAGGTCAAGCTCGATAGCCATGGTGGCGGGCTCACGGCTGGCAAATCGCGCATTGACGATGGCATCGGCAATTTCAGCGATATCACCAAGATAAGTGATGTGCTGGGTACTTACGCACAGGCGGACGCCAGCGCGGGTGCCGTGAAGTCCGGCACGGCGCAGGTGCTCACCAAGGGCGAGGTCTCCCTTGCGCTGTCGGGCGCGGGCCAGGGCATCGAGCTCGGCGTGAGCCTGGGTGGCCTGACGATCTCGGAAGACAAGTAGAGCCGAAGCCCTGCTCGAACAGCTGGTTCTCGAAACAGATGTTCCGAGAAGGGCGCTTTGACCCGGAAGTCGAACCTGTCGCCCAGGTCCGCTCCCGCCCCATGACCGCGCTCCCGGGCATGCGGGCCTTCTTGCCGGCTGTTCGGAAGGGATCGCACAACCATCGGCAGGGGGCGCTCGATGCCGCCCAGGCCGATGGATATGGTGGCAGGAAGGCGACGGTCAGTCGGCAGCCATGCCCACTTCGGTGCGGGCGGGCTTGAACGTCAGCCAAAGCGCGGACAGCAGGAAGTAGAAGCCGCCGAAGGCGGCGTAGGGCGCGAGTTCGGCGATGGTGGGTGCCGCCCCGAAAGACTTGGCGGCGAAGATGACTCCCGCCAGGGCCGACTGCGCGCCGCTGATCATCATGAAGACCTGGCCGCCGAGCTTGCGGCGCCGAATCCCCACGGCGAGCTGGAACAGGCCTGCGAAAAGCGCCCAGGCGCCGAATACCAGCACGCCGCCGGCATTGCCGCGCAAGGCAAAGGCCACAGCCATGCATGCCGCGGTGACGATGCTGGTGAGCGCATTGAACTTCTGCCCGGGGTTGGCCTGAAGCCCTCCGCTTCGCTTTGCGTCGACCACATTGGCGAGCGCGTCCCAGGCGGGATAGATCACGAGCAGCGCGCCCACCACGAGTGCCGGGGCCGAAGCCGCGAGGAAGGCCAGTGCAACCCAGGCGAAGGCGACGCCGGCGCGGAGGAAATAGAAGTTTCGTAGCGAGTTCATGGGGGTATCCGTAGCGAAGTATTGTAAACCTACTAGTAGGTAGGCAATTTAGTCAAGAGGGCATCATGCCTGGCCAGGGCCTGCCATGACCTACCTAGTGGTAGAATGGGTGCGATGACTACCCAGCAGAAACTCATTGATTCGGCGCGCCACCTGATCCAGACCCGCGGATACAACGGCTTCAGCTATGCCGATGTCGCCGAAGAGGTGCAGGTGCGCAAGGCGAGCATCCATCACCATTTCCCGGCCAAGGCCGACCTGGCGAAGGCGGTGGTGGAGCAATCCCGCGCGGTGATCATCGAGCAGACACGCATGCTCGACGATCGCGCCTTTGATCCCGATGAGCAGCTGCGCATGTACACGGGGTATTGGGAAAAATGCATCGCCGATGCCTCCGCGCCGTTCTGCGTGGCGGGCATGCTCGCCAGCGAATTGCCGACGCTGCCGGCGGACCTGGCCCAAGAAGTGCGCGCGCACTTTCGCGACTTGTCCAACTGGTTGGAGGTCGTGATGACCCGGGGCGCGCAACTGGGACGGTTCCAGTTGCAGGGGTCGGCTCGACAGGAGGCGGAGGCATTCATGGCCATGGTGTACGGAGCCATGTTGGCGGCAAGGGCCTACGGCGATGCCAAGGTCTTCAGCGACATCGTGGCGAGCGCACTGAAACGGCTTGCGCCTTCGGGCGAGCGATAGCACCGGCGCAACCTGCCGCCACCCGGGATGAGCATCGTTCTGTCGCTCGATGGCGGTGGGGCCTGTCGCATCATCCATCCGTCGAGCGCGTGACACCCTCCCACTGGTCGATCTCCCCGGCGAGCGATGCCCATTTCTGCCGGACCAGGTCGATCGCGTCGCTTCCGAGCAACAGGTGGCTCGGCGGTGAATCACTGGCGATCACGGCGAGCATGGCCTGCGCCGCCTTGGCGGGGTCCCCAAGCTGCCTTCCGCTCTTCTGCCGGCGGGCCTCGCGGATGGGATCGAACAGCGCGTCGTAATCGGGAAGGGAGCGCGGCGTGCGAACCATCGAGCGTCCTGCCCAGTCGGTGCAGAACGAGCCGGGGGCTACCGCCGTTACTGCGATGCCGAGTGGCTTCACTTCCTTGCCGACGGATTCCGAAATGCCTTCCAGCGCGAACTTGCTGCCGCAGTAGTAGGCAATGCCGGGCAAGGTGATATGGCCGCCCATCGAGGTGATGTTGAGGATGTGTCCGCGGCGGCGAGCTCGCATGTAGGGCAACACCGCCTTCATCATGGCCACGGCGCCAAACACGTTCACATCGAACTGTCGCCGCATCTCCGCCAACGGTGACTCTTCCAGAATGCCTTCGTGGCCGTAGCCGGCGTTGTTGACCAGCACATCCACCGGGCCCACGGTTTTCTCGATGTCGGCAACCACGCCGTCGATCGCGTCGAAGTGGGTGACATCGAGAATGCGCGCCACGGCATCGCCGATGGCAAGTGCTTCGAACTCGCGACGCGCTTGCTCGTTGCGTACGGTTCCAACGACTCGGTGCCCCACCGCGAGGGCCTCCTGGGCGAGGGCCCTGCCGAAGCCGCTACTGACCCCGGTCACCAGCAGAGTCTTGGTTGTCGGCATGGCGATGGCTCCCGTGGTTGGTGAATATGGGTTGCACAATAGCCATCAATGGGTTCATCTTTTAGACCGGATAATCTCTATTGATTGCCTATTCCTATGAATCGCCGCGCTTCCGCAAAGGGTCTTGAACCGGCCGGTGACGGTCGGCGCATGGCGGACCTTGCCCGACGGCTGGCGCCGCAGGAGGGATACAACCTCACGGCATTGCCCGGCGTGCGCATCCTGCGCTCGGACCGGGCCCTGTCCCGCACGCCGGTCTTGTACGACCCCGGCATCGTGATCGTGTGCCAGGGACGCAAGCGCGGATACTTCGGTGACCAGATTTATGTTTACGACGAGCAGCATTACCTGGCGGTCGCCGTGCCCGTTCCGTTCACCATGGAATCCGACGGCACCGCCGACCATCCGCTGTTGGCCATCTATATGCATCTGGATTTTCAGATGGCGGCCGACTTGCTGATCGAGATCACCCGGCATCCATCGCCTGTTGCCCAGGACGCGCCGCTGAGCATGATGTCCAGCCCCATGGACCCGGCTTTGCGGGCGTCCGTCCTGCGATTCCTGCAGGCGATGAGCCAGCCATTGGACGCGGCCATTCTCGGGCCGGGTCTCCTGCGCGAACTCTATTTCCGGGTGCTCACCGGCGCACAGGGCGCCGCGCTGCGCTCGGCGCTGGCCATGCAAGGGCAGTTCGGCAAGATAGGAAGGGCGCTTCGCCATATCCATGTCGCTTATGCCCAGCCGATCACGCTGGCGCAATTGGCCAAGCAAGCCGACATGAGCGTGCCCTCGTTTCACAGCCATTTCAGGGCGGTAACCCGGACGTCGCCCATGCAGTACCTGAAATCGACGCGACTGCACCAGGCCCGCCTTTTGATGGTGCGCCAGGGGATGACCGCAGAAGCCGCCGGTTACGCCGTGGGGTACGCGAGCGCATCGCAGTTCAATCGGGAGTTCAAGCGCCTCTTCGGGCGGCCGCCGGTTGCGGAGGTGAAGCGCATGCGGAATGATTTCGCGATACCGCCCGCGCAAGCGGCGTCGGATTTCGTTTCATCTCATTGAGAAACGCGGCATGGTGCCCGGGCGTGGATCAGGTGGCCTTGCCGCGACTGTCTGCTTCCCACCGGATATTGGCGCGCCGTTGACACGACGCCTGATGTCGTGCCCCTTCACCAGGAGATATTTCCATGACCGCTGCTGTCGTTCGACTGTTGGCCGTTGCCGCCATGGCCGCAACGGGTGCGCTTGATGTGCACGCCGCGCCGGCACAAGAGGGCGTCACTCACTACGTGACGGGCGAGGACAAATATCCCTTCTCGCCGGCCGTGCGTGCCGGCAACACCGTCTATCTTTCAGGGCAGATCGGTGCCGACGCTTCAGGCCTTGGCAAGGACTTCGAAACCCAGGCGCGCCTCGTGATGGACAACATCATGTCTGCGGCCAAGCTCGCGGGGATGGGCTCGAAGGATATCGCCAAGTGCACGGTCATGCTGGCCGACATGAAGAACTGGGACGCCTTCAACACGATCTACCGCGGCTATTTCCAGGCCGGTAAATTCCCTGCGCGCAGCGCCTTTGGCGTGACGGGCCTGGCCCTGGGAGCCGCACTCGAGGTGGAGTGCATCGGCTACGTCACGACGCCAGCCGCCTCCCGCTGATCCACGACGAGGGCCGCCCACTCGCTCCGCGCCACACGGTCCTCAGCCTCCGCGTCAGGTATCGCCTGAAATGTCGGGCTCGCGCGGAGGTTGAGTCATATCCGTGGTGGCGATCGCCCACTCAGCCGCCGCCGTAGCGTACCCGCCATATCACGTTGGAACCGTCGTCGCTGACGAGCAGCGAACCGTCACTGGCCGTGGTGATGCCGACGGGACGGCCCCATGCCTGACCGCTGGGCAACACGAAGCCGGTGAGGAAGTCCTCGTATTCGCCGCTGGCGCGCGGAGTGCCGTGCCGCGGCACGCGGATCACCTCGTAACCGACGCGCGCGGACCGGTTCCATGAGCCGTGCTCCGCCGCGAAGATGTCGCCGCGGTATGCCTCGGGAAATTGCGCGCCGTCATAGAAGGTGAGCTGCAGTGACGCGTTGTGCGGATGGAGCAGCACGTCGGGCACGATGGCCTTGCCGCCGAGTTCCGGGTGCTTGCCGACATGGCGCGGGTCCTGGTGGTTGCCCATGTACCACCACGGCCAGCCGTAGAAGCCGCCATCCTGGACGTGGGTGATGTAGTCCGGTACCAGGTTGTCGCCCAGCCCGTCGCGTTCGTTCACCGAGCACCACAGCTCGCCGCTCTTCGGGTCGACCGCGAGCCCGACCGCGTTGCGGATACCGCTGGCGAAGACACGCATGTCCGAGCCATCGGGCTTGAACACGAGGATGTCCGCGCGGTTCTTTTCCTCGGGCGTGGTGTCCGGATCATCCACGTTGGATTTCGATCCCACGGAGACATACATGCGCGCGCCCTCCGGCGAGAAGGCGATATCACGGGTGGAGTGACCTCCCTCGCTGTGCGGCAGGTCGGCCAGGTGCTCTGGCTTGCCGGATGCCTGCACGTCGCCTTCCTTGTAGGCAAAGCGCACGACGGCGTCCGTGTCGCCCACGTAGATCCACTGCGGATGCGTGGCGGGATAGAACGCGATGCCGAAGGGCTTGTTGAGGCCGCTGGCGTAGACGTGCGTTTCCTTCGGATGACCATCGGCAGTGATGCCGCGGAACATCGTGATGCGGCCCGCCCTGGTCTCGGCCACGAACACGTCGCCATTGGGCGCGGTACGCAGCAGGCGAGGGTTGTCCAGCCCGGTGGCAAACAATTCCACCTTGAAACCCGGCGGTGCCTTGGGCCACACATCGGCCGGGCGCGCCACCAGTTGCGGCCCGTTGCCGGCGGACTTGGTGGCGTAGGGTTTGGGCAGGTCCGCCAGGGTGATCTTGCGGCTGGTGCCCGGCGATTCGTAGCGGAAATCGGTGAACGGCGGCGTGGGCGCGGGCCAGTGGCCAGGCGTCATCGAGGCCACGGCCGTGGGCGCGCTCGCGGCAGCCGTGCCTGGCTGCAGGGAATCGAGGTAGGTCACGATCTTCCAGCGCTGCTCTTCGCTCAGCGAATCCCACGCCGGCATGCCGTTGGCCACGTCTCCGCGCGTGATGAACCAGAACAACGCGCCGGGCGGAGCGTTCTTCACCGTGGTGCTCGCAAGCGGCGGCACGTTGCCGTTGCCCTGCGCGGTCGCCCCATGGCAGCTCGCGCAATAGCTTCCGTACAGCACCTTGCCGTCGTCGGCGGCGCCGGCCTTGCCTGCGTAGGGGTTTTGCGTCTTATCCGTGGAGGCGGGCGCATGGCGGAAGCGCTCCAGATCCTGCTGGGCCAGCGCATGCAGTGAAACCATGCAAAGCAGCGATACGAGCGCCACCTGCATGCCGGCGCGACGGGACTTGGGGGCGGGCCTTGAGCCGTTCATATCGTTCCTCGGGGGGCGGAGGCACTGTCATGTGGCGGGTGCCGGTCCAGACGGACGTCCGGACAGCGCGGCAAGCCCCAAGCATGACCCAACGCACGTGCCTGTGGCATATGTCGCGGATGACATATTTGTCACTTGCATCCATCGACGCGCCTTCGCGATGATGCCCGGCTGCCATCGATGTCCCGGGATGGGCGATGCAGCCGCGGTATCCGCTTGAAGATCCATGCGGCACTCGCCGCATGCAGGTCATGGGCGGCCCGTGCGCGGGGATCGACGTCGCAGGCCATGCGGTTCGTGGCAGTGAGCCGTTCGGTGCGCCCGCTGGATGCGCCGGCAACGCCCCGCGCCGTCGAAGGTGTCTCCGCCAGGCGTCGCCATCCAGGCATCAGGTCCTAAATTTCATCGAGTGCGATTCCGCTGGATTTCAGCAGTGTCTGAAGGCAAGCTCGACGGGAGGGCACGAACTGGTGCCCGGAGTCGAGCCGAGGCCTCTTGTGATGACGTTGAGCCAAGAACCAGCAAGGCCTGCGTCGCCTTTGCGCTTGGTTCTTCTGGAAGATGATGACTTGTTGCGGGATCGGGTGCTGGTGCCGAAGCTCTCTCAGTACGGTTTCGACGTGGTTGCCATCGCGCGCGCGGCAGAATTGGGCGAGGTGATCAAGAGCAGCGCACCCGATATCTTCATGCTTGATATTGGCCTGCCCGACAGCGATGGCTTCCAGGTGGCGCGATCGCTTCGCGCCGAACTGCCGGACGCGGGCATCGTCATCTTGACCGGACGTGCAGATAATGTTGACCGGGTACGTGGTCTGTTCGAAGGCGCTGACGCCTACCTGGCCAAGCCCGTCGAGATCGATGTGCTGGTGGCCACGCTCTACAGCGTTGCCCGTCGGCTCAGGCCAACGCAGGCGGTTTCGAGGGGGAAGTGGAGCCTGAGTCCCGACGAGTGGTTTTTGTTGTCCCCCTCGGGGGCCCGCGTGATGCTTAGCAAGACGGAGAGGCGACTGCTCGAGGCGATGATGCAGCACGCGAACGAAGTGATGTCGCGTGAAGCGTTGATCGGCGCGCTTACCGAGGACGTTCTCGCGTTTGACCCGCACCGATTGGATTCGCTGATCCACCGGCTGCGTCGCAAAGTCCTGTCCACATTGGGCGAACCGTTGCCGCTCAACGCGGTGCACGGTGCAGGCTACGTGCTCGAAGTCTGATCCGTTGCCGGTCAGCGATGGATCAAGCCGTCGCGATCTCAATAGACGTCTGTGCGGCTGGGGTGGCCATGGGGACTATCAGCTGGACGCTGGTTCCCTTGCCGGGAGCACTGTCAACCATCGTGCGCCCGCCGGCGCGCATCACCAGCTCGTGCACCACGCTCAATCCCAGCCCCGTACCCCGTCCCGCTGGCTTGGTGGTGAAGAAGGGCTCGAAGATGCGCGCCTTGATGGCTTCGGACATGCCTGTTCCAGTGTCTCTTACGGACAGTGCCAGCTCGCCACCCCGTGCCTGCACGGTGAGCGTGCATTCACCACCATCGGGCATCGCGTCGCGCGCGTTGGTGACTAGGTTGATGATCGCCAGCTCAAACTGGCTGCGGTCGAACCTGATGTGCCATGCGTCCCTCGGCAGCTGCATCTGAAGGCGGCAACTGGAGGACAGCGATTGCTGGATAAGGGGCCGCAGATCGCCCAGCGCGGCGACCACGTCGAATACCTCCATGTACGTGAGATCGCTGCGACTGAAGTTGAGCAGCTTATGGCAGACGGCGGTGCCCCGACGTGCAGCCAATTCGATGCCTTCCAACGCATCCGCAATGGCCTGGAGGTTGTCATCGACCGGTTGGTCGTCGGAAGGGATACGGTCGCGTTCGGTGGCGAAACCAAGAATGATGTCGAATACATTGTTTACATCGTGCGCGACACCGCTGGCGAGTTTGCCGACGGCATCCATCTTCTGCGCGTGCAGAAGCTGCTCCTGCGTGCGTTCGCGCTCGGCAATTTCCTGTGAGAGCTGTTGGCGCCGCTTCTCCGACTCAGTCAGGCTCTGGCGCAGCGCGTTGATGCTTCGGTCCACGATGATGGCGATGAGCAGGTAGCTGGTGATTGCCCGCATGGGAAGCACGTTGTAGATGCCGAGCAGCAGCGATGGAAGGTGCAGTGAGTTCTGCACCTTCAGCGGATCGATGCTCATGATGAGGATGGCCACTTCCGCCGTGTAGGTGATCCACAGCGCCTTGCGCCCGAGCATCATTCCGCTCAAGGCGAGAATCATGATGAGCGTGAGGTTGCCGTCGGTGGCGTGGTAGCCGAACGCGGCATAGGCCAGCGCCCCGGAACACAGCATGGTGGCCACATACTGGGATACTGCCGGGCGAAACCGTCCGCGCCTGATGAGATAGAAGCCAAGCCACGCCGAGAGCGTCATGGCCAAGTCGGTCGCCATGTCGATGGCGATCGCCACAGGTGCGCCGACGCGTGCCTTGGCATAGAAGTGTTCCTGCATGTAGGCCCACTGCAACGAAGAGAGATAGATCTTCGTTGCGGGGATCCGCAGGCCTTCGAAAACCAACAGCAGTTGCATGAAGCCCGCATTCCGGTGGTCGACCGGGTCGTCGATGGGCGTATCGATTAGCCAGGATCGGATCCGCGAAAACATGCTCTGCCCCTCGTGAACTGGCCACGGAATATTCGTGGACTAGGAATGGCTGCCTATCCGCTTCGGGCGCCACCGAGCGATCGGTCGGTCCGTCGATGGTGAGAATTCGGTGAGAAATCGGCCAACTGAGCGTGTGTGACTGTAGCCAGAAAGTAAAGCTAGTCTCGAGAGCGTTCGCCGGCACTTGGCATGGGGTGCCAAAGTCCGGTGAGCACCTGCCTTGGGCGGACAATTTCAAGTAAATCAAAGCACTGTGTGGAGGGGGAGTATGTCAGTCAACACATGCAAGCTATGGCTTGTCGGCAGCTTGCTGCTGCTTGCGGGAGGCGTAGCAACCGACGCCTGCGCCACTACCGGGGGCGCTGGTTCGACGACCAGCAAGCCCCTTCTCGATGGGTCGAAGATCGACCTGCGCCAGACCACCACACTTCGTGGAACGGTGCCGCTGAAGGTCGCCAAGAGCCAGGACCTGGGCAGAATGGGGCAGACGGAAGCGATCCCGTCCATGACGCTGGTACTCAAACGCAGTGTCGAGCAACAAAAGCAGTTCGATGCCTATCTAGCTTCGCTGAACAATCCGGCCTCACCGAACTTCCATAAATGGCTTACCGCCAAGCAGGTGGGCGAGCTGTATGGCCCGGATCAGGAAGACGTCGCCACCGTGTCGAAGTGGCTCAACTCGCAGGGCCTGGGCGTGAAGAACGTATCGCCGGACCGCATGCGCATTCGTTTTACCGGTTCGGTCGGTGCCGTGCAGCGCGCATTCGGTACCTCAATGCGCCGTTACAGCTTGGCCGGAAAGACGCACTTCGCCAACGCCACCGAACAGAAACTGCCTGCCGCGCTGACCTCTGTGGTGGCGGGCGTGGCGTCGCTGACGGACTTCTTCCCCAAGCCGCTGGTCAAGAATGTCCAGTCCGTCAAGCGCGACGGCAAGGGACGTTGGGTCTCTGCGGGTAACAAGTCATCGGACTTCAACTTCCTATTCAACAACGATGTCTACTACGACCTCGTGCCGGCCGACTTCAACGTCATTTACAACGTCAACCCGTTGTGGGGCCAAGACACGCCGGTCCGCGGTGCGGGCCAGACGGTGGCGGTGCTTGAGCGCACCGATGTGCAGGACGCTGACGTCGCTACATTCCGGCAGACCTTCCTGCCGACCAATGCGGCGGGAGTGTTCGCGCAGGTGCACCCGGCGGCATTCACTGGCGATACCAGTTGCGCTGATCCTGGTACCAACGGCGATGAGGGCGAGGCTGCGCTCGACGCGGAGTGGGCCGGCGCCGCCGCTCCCGATGCGAACGTGATGCTGGCCGCGTGCGCCGATACAGGTGCGGACTTTGGTCCATTCCTTGCTGCGCAGAATCTGCTAGCGCAGGATACGCCGCCAGCCATAATGAGCCTCAGCTATGGCGAGTGCGAACTGGTCAGCGCAGCGGTTGGCGACCTTGACCTGGTCGCGTCCATATGGGCGCAGGCCGCCGCCGAGGGCACAACGGTATTCGTCTCATCCGGCGATGCCGGCGCGGCGGCCTGCGATCAGAACGAGTCGGCGGCGAGCTTCGGCATAGCCGTCAATGGCCTGGGAAGCACGCCCTACAACATCTCGGTGGGCGGCACGGACTTCAACGACTTCAGGCAAAGTGGCAAGTACTGGCAGCCTGCGAATGGCAACCTCGGTGCCAGCGCACTCAGCTACATCCCGGAGCAGACGTGGAACAGCTCCTGCGCAAGCAGCCAGCTTTACGCGATCCTTGGCTATGCCGATCCACTGGCCTCGTGCAACGGCGACAAGGGCGAAAACTTCCTGGATACCGGTGGTGGTGGCGGCGGCCCGAGCTACGCATGGTCACAGCCAACCTGGCAGACCGGTATCGCCGGTCTGTCGCAGGCCCTGACGCGCGCTACACCGGACGTCTCGCTGTTTGCCGCGAACGGCATCTACGGTCATGCGTTGATCTTCTGCATGTCCGATGCGTCGGAGGGCGGCACGCCGTGCAACTACATCAACCCGACCGACGCGATCTACAACAGTGCAGGTGGTACTTCGTTTGCCGCACCGGCGATGGCGGGCATCCAGGCACTGGTCAATCAGGCGTCGAACGCCAATCACGGCAACATCGGTCCAACGCTGTATGGCCTGGCCCGCAAGCAATATGGTACGTCGGCCTCGCCGGCTTCGGGCTGCAGCGGCACGGATACCAGCGCGGGCTGCATCTTCCATGACGTGGTGACGGGCGACATCGACGTGCCGTGCTTTGCCGGCACGGGCGACTGTTACGTGACGCATGGCAACGCGTTTGGCGTGGTGAGCGATGGTGGCACCAAGTCGTTGGCGACCGCTTGGAGTGCCGGCAAGGGCTATGACTATGCAACTGGCCTGGGCTCGATCAACGTGACCAACCTCGCCAACGCTATCGCAGCACAGGAAGCACGTGGCAAGAGCATTCCGCGCACGTGGGACCTGTTCGGCATGCTCGGCAGCGGCAACCAGGGTGTGGGCCTGAACTCGATCCTCGACGGCCACAGTAGCTTGTTGATGATCAGCCAGAAGGACGGCAGCGCGATCATGCTGCACATGAACGGCGGTACGGTGCTCGACATCAATCCATGGGATTCCATGTTCGAGCCCAACGACCAAGTGAAGGCGATTCCGACCGACTTGTTCAGTGGCGTGCTGGCCGGCCAGACCGTGATGGAGAGCGACAACCCGGTCGACCACACCACCAATCTGGCTATCTACAGCTACGGCTGGGTCAATTTTCGCTTTGCGTATCCGGCTGGCTGGACGCTCGTGGGTTCGGGCGTGGTCGACGGCTCCGGGATCTCCAAGGAAGTGTGGCGCAACGACAGCACCGGGCAGCTCGGCTACTGGACCATCAACTGCACCGGCACGATCCACTTTGGCCAGCTGTTCAACATGGGCTGTGACCGCGTGATTGGCGGCACCGTCGCGGCGGCTACGGGGTATACCCCGCGTTTGGCCGACCTCAATGGCGATGGCTATCTCGATATCGTCTGGACTGGCCCGGCCAACGACATCTACTACTGGATCAATGACGGCCAGGGCAATTTCACCAAGAGCTACGGCGGCACGTACCCCGCCGGGTGGACGCTTGAGGGTGCAGGCGAAGTCACCGGCAGTGGCAAGACTGACTTGATCTGGACCAACACCTCGACCAACCAAGTCGGCTGGTGGGTGATGAACGGCACCACTGTTCTCTCCATGCAGGTTCGCAGCGTGGCGCCGGGCTATTCCATCGCCAGCATCGAGGACTTCGATGGTGACGGACTGGCCGATCTGCTATGGACGAACTCGAGTGGCGATGCCTACGTATGGCAGGGCACTGGTACGGGTTTCGTTTCGCAGCACGTGTCTGACGGAAATGGGACGCTCTATGCCATTCCTGCAGGCTATGTGGTGCAGAAAAATCGCCTGCAGGGAGTTACGCAGGCCGCGATGCAGCCTATGACCTTGAACGCCTCGATTGCACACAGCAAGACGCATTGACGCCAGGGAATCGCATGTCGAGGTGGGCGGGCAACCGTCCACCTCTTTTTTTCTGCCGCGGGCGCGCGAACCGGCGACTTGAATCGAAAGTTCTTGCTGTTTGCGCAGGTATCCTACTTTTGGCCGATGCTTTTACCTGTGGCGCACCACTATCGCTGCGCGTCGCCTTTGCATAGGCTTACCCCGCTCCAGTCTGGAGTTACAGGGGAACACTATGGAACGTGTCGTTTGCACGTCGGGGGACGTGCAGCGGTGCCTCGTCGCATCAATCGTTTGCATCGGTCTGCTGGCCGGTTGCGCGACGGATCCCGTAGTCGAAGGCGGCCAAGCAGCAGCGGCTGCACAATCGGCGTCGGAGGACGGTCCGGTGATTGTCGACCACCGGCCAGCCACTGACAGGCTGGGCTCGGTACATTCGAAATGGATGGGTAGCTGCGATGTTGGCATCTCTACGATTGAAGAGGCCGATGCGGGAAGGACCTATCTGGCGTTTCTTCATGACGACCTGGCATCGTTGCCTGGTGATCCATGGAGTGGTCATCAAATCATAGTCAGCCACTATGCCGCCTACGAGAACGGGAAGCGTCACCTCAAGGCCAGGGCGTATACGAGCGCTTTGGGTGGCGGCATCCTCGGCGGACTGATATCCAATGCTTTAGCGGGATCGACCAAGGACGGAGAGTCATGCGCGCCGGGCGAGATTCATGGTGGCTGGTACGCGGCTGATGAAGCCACGAGTAATGTCCCGCCCGTCGTGGTCGAAATTGAGGCCACCGTAGATGGGAGGCCTGTCAAGATTCACTCGGTCTATTCGCCGGCGAAGCCGGTCGGCTTCAAGCCAAAGACCGAAGCCGAGAGGGCCGGTCTGGTGGCGGCGATAAAGAAGGCCGATCTGGCCTTTGCTAGCGTGCTTGGCGGGCATGCCGCCCAGTACTTCGCACAATCGCCGGCGACGACTCAAGCAAGCGCGCCGGCTGGCGGTGGTCCCGTCGCACCTATCGCTCTTGCATCGGCAAACCCCGACATTCTTTCGTTGGCGCAGAAGGCGGCCAGTCAGATCGGTTGCGGCCAAGTGCAAGCGACCGGACGGACCACCTTTGCGGCCCAGTGTGGTTCCTATGCAGTGGCGATTGACTGCGACATCGGCCAGTGTCGCCCGACACACACGATCGGGACTGCGTCCGCGCAATAAAGACGCCGTGCTGGCCATCTGGCTGGACACGGCAAAAAGCACGCCTGGGCTTCCAAGCCAGTCGAATGGATCATTCTGAAACTCGTTTCCGATCCGAAGCAGCCTTTTCCAGTCCTATGGGCGAGACCAATGGGCACGATCTGGAATATGGGGCTCTGCGGCATTTACTGCATCAGCCCCGATAACGAACAATCGCAAGGACGAGCTTTCAACGTACCGGAATTGACTTAAGCTAATGAGGGGAAGTACTTGGCCTTGTGGCCAGGTCAACAGGGGGAATCATGATCAAACAGTATGGCCGCTTCGGCGGCATTGCTTTGTCGTTTCTGCTTGCCGCGTCTTGGTCATATGGCGCGGCCGCTTCAAACCAACCAGTGGCTGAAATGGCGGCCGCATCCGCTACCGTAACGTCACCAGCAGTTTCCTTCGGCACCCTGCCAGCCTTGCAAGTGTCGACTCCGAAGCCGGGGAGCAACTATGTCCCGGGCGACTTCAACGGCGATGGCACGTCTGACCTGCTGTGGTTCAACCCTATTCTCAGTCAGGCTGGCTACTGGACCATGAACGCCACGACCGCGGGCGTGCCGTTCTCAGGTGGTGGCGTGACTCGCACCGGGTTGGCTTCGTATCCGGTGACCCCCGGTTATTTTGTTGGCGCCGTAGGGGACTTCAACAACGATGGTTACGCTGACCTCGTATTCACCAGCGCCAACCGTGATCTTTGGCTCTGGACCAATGATCAACACGGCCATTGGCAAGCGACCGAAATAGGCACCTATCCCAGTCAATGGCAACTCGTCGGCGCGGGCGATATCGACGGCGACGGCTATGACGACCTGTTGTGGCTCGACCCGTCGGAGTGCAAGTTTGCCTACTGGACCATGCAGGGGGCAGCGCGCACCGGCTACAAGATCATCGATATCGCCTGTGGCTACTATCCCGTCGGCATTGGGTATTACCAGCCGTCCAATCGCCTGAGCATCCTGTGGACCAGCGTCGCCAACGATCTCTACATATGGGACAGCAAACCGACCGGATTCGTCTCCTATAACCTCAGCAACTACGTGGGAAGCATGGCCTATGTCTGGGCCTTGGGTGGCGGTTACATGGGCAACGGCATAGGCATCGAGTATTACCAGGCCAATACCAGTTCGCCGGGCGGTCTAGCGTGGGGCGCCATCTTTTCCCGCATCTTTGATGCCCGAGGCAATCAGACGGATTTTCAGGGCGGGTTGAACTGGGACGGCGGCGCGTCTCCTTTAGGTTCGGGTGGCTACGTCATCCAGGGCAATAGCGTCAACGCCACCGGTCTATACATGATCCAGCAGTCCACCCATACGATCTCGACTGGCGGCCTGCCTGGCTCAGATCTCGCTTTTTCGGGCAACGCACCCATCTGGACCAACTACGACAATTGGGTTTATCCGATCGGGTGGTGGATCGTCGGCGCGCCGGCCAATGGAGCTGCCAATCCGGCAAATTGGTAGTGGCGTCATCTCGGTAACGCCTGGTACCGACCGGGGCACCTCTGTGCCCCGTGGGCATTGAGTGCACAAAGCGTCCCAGAGAAGGCCATGGCGGCATTTCGGCAGCTCGAGCGCCGTCGCTGACTTTTGTCGAGGTGACGCCGATGAGCCGGTAAAGGCGGGCAGTTGCGTGTGGTCGCCATATCGGCAATGACAATAGGTGTGCCGCGGCCCGTATGGCTGGGCATGCTCTGAGGGGCACATTCGATTGTTTTCGCAAAGTAGCGCGGCAGTCCGAAAGAGTGCTTGTTTCGTATGTTGCCGGCACACGTCCGCTTGGACGCGAACTGAAAACATGCAGGGAAATGCCAGGTGCACTCGCGCATCTGTCATTCGAATTTTCAACGTCGACAGGGGAGAGTGGTGACAATGGTGTGGAACAGTAGGCGGAATCATCGCCTTAGGCGGGCAGCGCTCGGCATGGCCTTGCTCACTGGGGCGCTCAGCAGCGGCGCGAGCCTGGCGCAACCCAAGCAGTTCGTGAGCCTGACCGATATGCGATCGACTTGTGGCAGCACCGCCAGTGGGGGGCTGAATTCCCCCGTTGGCCCTTTGATGTTTGATGGCGCGGGCAACCTGTTCGCTACGGCGCAGCAAGGTGGACAAGGTGGCGGAGGCATGTTCAGCCTCTCTCCCTCTGGCGCCTTGCAGGTCCTGGATCAATTGCCCTCGTCACCGCGCTCCTTTCTTTGGGCGCAGGGCCCCGATGGCAATTTCTATGGTGTCACCGCGAGTACGGCGTCGCCGAGCTCGGGCGCGATCATTCGGATGACACCGAGCGGTGCCATCACGACGCTTTACACATTCTCAAATACCAACGGCTCGGGCCTCAACGCGGACGGATCGGACCCCAACATCGTGATCGCGGCTGCTGACGGGAATCTCTATGGGGTAACCGATCGCGGGGGCGCCAACGGCCATGGCACGCTGTTCAAGCTTTCGCTGAGCGGGGCCATGACCACCTTGTCCTCCCGTTTGTCTACCGATGGAGACCTGGTGACAGTCCTGATCCAGGGCGCCGATGGGAACTTCTACGGCGCTGCAGCGGACGGCGGCGCGAATGGCGCCGGTACAGTATTCCAATTCACGAGCGCTGGCGTTACTACCGTTCTGCATACATTCGGTGGTCTGGATGCCTCGCAGCACAACACGGATGGTGCCTACCCATCTGCGTTGACGCGTGCGCCTGACGGAACGCTCTACGGGACCACCCAGATGGGTGATGTCGCGGGCAACGGCAACGTGTTTACGATTGCCGCGAATGGGACTTTCTCGGTTCTCCACACCTTTGCCGTAACCGATGGTGCTGGAGCGAATGCCGATGGCGCCTCACCCCGGTCGTTGATTCGCGGGCCTGACGGCAATCTCTACGGGGCGGCCGCCCAGGGTGGCCACGCTGGTACCGGCACCCTCTTCAAAATGACGTCGACGGGCACGTATACCTCGCTGCACCAGTTCAGTGCGCTCAGCAGCTTCTACAACCTGGACGGCGCCGGCCCAGCCACGCTGATCTTTGGCGGAGACGGATTCCTCTATGGAGGAACGTACGGCGGCGGGTGCAACGGTGCAGGAAAGCTGTTCAAGCTCGATCCCATGGGCTACCGGCCCGATGACTTCGACGGATCGGGTGCGGCTGACCTGCTTCAATTCGATGGATCAACTCATCAGCTCCAGGTCAGCCTGATGAATGGGGCCAACGTCACGGGCTCGTACACCACTGCCATTACCGCTGGCTATTACCCAGTCGCCGTGGGCGATTTTGATGGCGACGGGGCGGTCGATATTCTTTGGACCAGCGCCAACAACGATTTGTACATGTGGTTCGGAAAAGTGGGTGCTTCGGGTTTCCGTGCTGCGTACGCCGGCTCCTACCCGGCTGGATGGAAGGTCTTCGGCGCGGGCGACATCAACGGCGACGGACAAGCCGACATTCTATGGATCAACCAGTCCACCAACCAGATCGCTTATTGGCTGATGAACGGATCAACCCGTATCGGTTCACTCATCGCACCCTACACGAGTGGCTACTACCCGGTGTCCACGGGAGATTTCGATGGTGACGGGCTGGTGGATATTGCCTGGACCAGTGCGAAGAATGACCTCTACATTTGGTTCGGCAATGCCCGAGGACACACGGGTTTCATTTCCAGGTATGTGACTACCTATCCCGCGGGGTGGTCCATCGTCGGGCGAGGGGACATCGACGGCGACGGGCGAGATGATCTCGTCTGGATGTACAACTCAGGCACGAAATGGGGCTATTGGCTCATGAATGGCGCAAACATCAAGCTGACCGTTACCAAGAGCACGACGATCGGCAACACCATTGCGGCCGTGGGTGATTTCGATGGTGACGGCCTGGCCGACATCATCTGGAATATAGGGAACGGAGCGACGCTGGAGTATTGGAAGAACAGCAGCGCGCTTGACGTCAATGGATCGCTGCATACGTCCTTCAGCCCGGCAACTCTCAATGGCTTCAATGCGGCCATGCCGGTATTCAACAGTGGCGTGTCTTCAGCGATTACACACTGACAGGCTTTGATGGTACGTCCGCCGAGTGCCTTGTCGTTCGGCGAACGTAGCACGTAGCTCCGGGATGAGCCCCATTGCTACGGCAGCACATGTGCCTGCGTGAACTTGTGCCATGCCATGCAGGCGCCTTTGTCGGCTGCAGTACCGGATCGGAGGGTTCAGGCTCGACTTGGGTTGAGACCCGCTTTGGGCTCATAACTGGCATCGCAGAAAAAAAGCCCCTGTTTTTTTCAGGGGCTTTTCTTTTCCTGGTGTTTCAACCAGCGGCTCCGCCGGCAAGCAGTAGTCACCTATGTGGCTACCATCAGTCACCCCATGGGCCTGCCATGATCAACACATCATGCGCTATCGGGTCCGAAAGCTTTATTGAACTAGAGCGGCCCCATTCGGTGCGCCGGGAGTGGTATTGCCGGCCGAGACGTTGTTGCCGGCCGACTGAACGCTACCTCCACCCGATCCGATGCCGATGCCATTGTTGAAGAGGCTGACGTTTGACATGGCAACCGCTGCGCCTGCTGACGCCAGTACCCCTGTGCCGTTCAAAGCAAGGGTACTGTCGGCCAAGTTGATATATCCAACGGAGGCATACACTCCATAGGTTGTGTTGCTTTGGATGGTGGAGCGGGTGATGTCGACCACGCCACGCTTGGTCTGTACGCCCACACCCGCTCCCTGGATGGTCACGTTTTTCAGAAGCGCGACGACTGGCCCAGGGCCTGACGTGCTATCGATCGAAACTCCTATGGCGCCACCAGTCATGACCGAATCCAGCACCGTCACGTAAGTCGGGGATGCCACGGCTATTTCAACATTATCCGCAGTAAACCCCTGGAAGGTGCAGTGATCGATGATGACTTTGCCGGCACTCTGAATCAGAACACCCGAAAGCCCGCTTCCACCGCCGGTGAACTCGATATTGCGCAACACCACGGTATCGGCCTGGCCGGCGGCAACCACAATGCCGTTGGTGCCGGAAACAAGGACGCTTGCCAGTTCGCCTCCACCGCTGAGCGTAATGGCCTTGGTAATGGTCAATGCACCAAAGCCGCCCGGATCAAGCACCGATATCTCACCTGCCGACGTCGTTTTGGAAATGGCTCCTGCAAAGGTTTTGCACGGAGCGGTCCGGCTGCAGGGATTGGCGTCGTCGCCCACTCCCGATACCCAGGTACGCGTTGCTTGAGCATGTGCGGTGACCGTGAATCCGAACGCGACTACGACAGACAGCAGGACTGTCTTTAGAAAACGCTTCATGGAACTCCCCCTATAGGTCAAAAAGCGTCAACGTCCATAGGTCCAGGGCCTTGTCAATGTGCCGTGAGGACCGGGCCATGGATCCACGAGCATCGTCGGTTGCGAGAACGCTGCGTCGACGAGCCAGCATATAGCAACGGATAGAGACGTGCCGGAAGTCGTCAACCCAGACCCGTCTCCAAATTCCCGGGCCGCAGTCCCTCTCACATCGTTGACGTCGACGGCTATGAATGGGCCGTCTGGCCCGACGGCTGAAGAGGGGGGCATGCCGTTCCCGATGGCCCAAGGAGGGGCACGCGTCACGGGCCCGAGCAGCTTTTCGAGGCTGTTGTGTCTTGAAAGCGGCGAACCGTCCATGGCGCGCTGCTGTTGCGGGCTTGTGAAGCCCTGCCTAGAGCCACGGCGGTGCCACCGTCCCATTGATTGGCGCGCCCACCACCCACCAGCCGTATGGGTAGGTCCAGCTGTCCGCGACAAGCCACGGTGAGGGGGCGTTGCCAGTGTAGTGGTCGGTACCATTGGGTAGTCCGCCTGTGCTGATGGTGCGCATCCCCTGGTTCACAAAATAGAGCGCCGAGCTGTTGGTGCCATTTCCTTGGATGAGATAGCCACCCGAACCCACGGGCGCAGAACCGCCAGATACCGCCCTCATCACGAAGCCGGTTTGATTGCCTTGTGCATCAAATTGGCGTGTGGCCAGAAATCCTTGGTTTGTTTGCGTATATCCATCTGTCGTCGTGCCGCTCCAAACGAGGCCAATGCCGGTGCCAAGGAAGCCGCCTCCAATCGCAGTGAGCTTGGCGCTCGGATCAGTACTGGCGGTCAACGCCGTCAGGTCATAGGAGATGAACCCACTTGGCGTGCTGTCCCAGATATAAAGATCGTGGGCAGGACTGGTCCACAGGATGCTGAGGCGATTGGTGGGGGTGAAGTAGCCAATGGCGAGCGGGTAGTAGCCGCAGGCAACGGGGATGATGCGATAGCCGGTGCGTGTGGCGCCGCGCATGGTCCAGTAGGCGAACTGGCAGTCGGAGGGATCTAGCCATAACAGGTCGTCGTAGCCATCGCCATCGACATCGCCCGCGCCGACGAGCTGCCACGCATCGGGGTAACTGCCGATCTGAGTGGACGTCCAACCACCATTGCGGTTGTTGGTCCACAGCCACAGGTCCCGCCTGGCGCTGGTGAAGACGAGGTCGGAATAACCGTCATGGTCAAAGTCACCGACGGCTCCGACGAAGTAACCGGGCGTGACGTTGAAGGTGCGCAGGCCAGTGCGGGTTACTCCGCCTCCCGAATATGGCGACTGAACCACTGTCGCCGACATGGTCCAGTAGCCAACCTGGCTGAGTGCCGGGTTGAACCACAAGAGGTCGGAGGTGCCGTCACCGTTGAAATCACCGGGAACGTAACTGCTGCCAGGGACCGGTGTGGACGGCTGCAAGGCAGGTAGGTTTCCGAAGTTCACTGCCGGTGAGTATGGATTGCTCAACGTAACCGTTGCCAAGGATGAGCCACGGGACGAAATGGTCTCGGCGGCCACGCCAAAACCAAAGAGGCCGGCGATGATCAGCGTCGTATATCGGCAAAACCTGCTTGGCATGGTGACTCCCTCGATGCACAGATGGCTTTGTCATTCCTGGCGGCGGCTGCCGAGTCGTGATGTTGGAGCGATACCGGGCAGGGTTCTTACAGCCAGGGCGGAGCGATGGTGTGGTTTGCCATTGCGCCAACAACAAACCAACCAGCGGGATACGGCCATTTGCGCCCCGATTCCAGGCTGGGGAGCACCTCGCCTGAGAGCCCATTGGTCTGAATGGTGTAGGCGCTGAGGTCCAATACATACAAGGATGTGGCATTGATGCTGCCGCCCTGGATGAGATAGCCGGCTGATCCCGGGGTTATGGTGATGCCGCCGCCGCCGAAGGACCCGCGCACAAATCCCGTCTGATTGTTCCTGGCGTCGAAAGTGCGAGAGAACATGCTGTTCGAATACCCTGTGGCATCAATGCTCCATATGAAGCGCATGTCTTGTCCCGCATATCCACCGCCAACGGACCAGAGCTGATCCATGCGCGTAAAGGGCGGTTGCACATAAGCGCTCAAGTCATAGGAGATGAACCCACTTGGCGTGCTGTCCCAGATATAAAGATCGTGGGCAGGACTGGTCCACAGGATGCTGAGGCGATTGGTGGGGGTGAAGTAGCCAATGGCGAGCGGGTAGTAGCCGCAGGCAACGGGGATGATGCGATAGCCGGTGCGTGTGGCGCCGCGCATGGTCCAGTAGGCGAACTGGCAGTCGGAGGGATCCAGCCATAACAGGTCGTCGTAGCCATCGCCATCGACATCGCCCGCGCCGACGAGCTGCCACGCATCGGGGTAACTGCCGATCTGAGTGGACGTCCAACCACCATTGCGGTTGTTGGTCCACAGCCACAGGTCCCGCCTGGCGCTGGTGAAGACGAGGTCGGAATAGCCGTCATGGTCAAAGTCACTGACGGCTCCGACGAAGTAACCGGGCGTGACGTTGAAGGTGCGCAGGCCGGTGCGGGTTACCGGGCCATCGAGGTGAGCGACGTATGTTGCCGACATGGTCCAGTAGCCAACCTGGCTGAGCGCCGGGTTGAACCACAAGAGGTCGGAGGTGCCGTCACCGTTGAAATCACCGGGAACGTAACTGCTGCCAGGCACCGGTGTCGATGGCTGTAGTGCGGGTAGTGTCTCGAACGACACCACTGGCGAATACATCAAGTTCACCGATGCGGGTTCGATATCTTTGGCGCATGCGCCATGTGGCGCAAACGCGAGCAACAGGCACGAAAAGGCCATGCCGGCGATACGGCAGATCATATGCACGGTATTCCCCCTGCTGAGCGAGGACGCGTAAGGGCATCCAGCTGGGCAACGATACTAGCGTAAGAATTTGCTGGCTCGAAAGTGAGTGCCGTACAAGGCCTGGCGCAGCCCATCTGGAAAGACATGCCGAGTCATCGCCCGGGATGGCGGGACCTATGGGAACACCGGCAAGAAAAAAGCCCGGCGATCGCTCGCCGGGCTTTTCCTTTGATGGTGGAGGTGGCGGGAGTCGAACCCGCGTCCGAAGGCGTTTGACGCCCGGTACTACATGCTTAGCTCGCCGTTGGATCTCGTCCCGCGACAGCACAGCGTGCAAAGCGCATCGAAGGACCAGCCTGCTTGATTTAACCCTTGCCGACAGGCGGCGGCTTCGGGCGATCTCGTGATAATGACCCTACATCCACGAGCACGAGCACAAGTGGGTTCGGGGCTAGGCCTTAAGCGGCCAGAGCGTAGTTGTCGTCGTTGGCAACTATGAGTTTTGCCGCTGGATTAACGAGGAAAGCTGCCCCCTCGGCATGCACCAAGCCATCTCACTACCCCCGTCGAAGCCATGACACCCCCGGGGAAACGATTGCTGGCCAGCCAGTATATGGAGGCGGGCGGGCTTTCATCAAGGCGGTAGATCAAGGCTATCGTGTGCCGCCGACCACCACCGGAAGGGAAGGGCCATGCTGCGGATTCGTCAGGCTGGGCTGTCCGATGCAGGTGTGCTGACTCAGTTGCGTTGCGCCTTTCTCGAGCAGGAGCTCCACCAGGAACTGCCGGCTGGTTTTGCCGATGACCTGCATGGCTGGATCGAGGAGGCGATTCCCGAGGGACGCTTGCTGTTCTGGCTGGCGGAGTTGGACGGGCGTGCGGCGGGGTGCGTCGCGGTACATCCGTATACGCACCTGCCGTCGGCTTATTTCCGACGTGGCCTGGGCTGGTACGTACTCAACATGTACGTGAAGCCATCGCATCGGCGCCAGGGCGTGGCCAGCGCGCTGCTGGCCGCGGTCGGCGCGGCGGCGCGGGATCATGAAGTGGATTCGATGAACCTGCATTCCACCGCCGCGGCCCACGGGATGTATGAGCGCTTTGGCTTCGGCACCTCGGTGGATGCCATGAACATGACGTTGCACGGGGACGTGGTGGGGCTCTCCGAGGGAGAGCCCGGCATGCGTTGGGGCAAATCAGGCTGAGCGGTTGTGCGCGCGCATGGTGCGCTGCTTTTCACGCTGCCAGTCGCGTTCCTTTTCGGTCTCGCGCTTGTCGTGGGCCTGCTTGCCCTTGGCCAGGCCCAGCTCGACCTTCACCTTGTTGCCCTTCCAGTACATGGCGGTGGGGATGAGGGTGTAGCCCTTGCGCTCGACCGCGCCGATCAGCGTGTCGATCTCCGCGCGATGCAGCAGCAGCTTGCGCGTACGGCGGTCGTTGGCGATCACGTGCGTGGAAGCGCTGATCAGCGGCGGGATGGAGGTACCCACCAGCTGGATCTCGTTGGCGATGACCATGGCATAGCTGTCGCCGAAGTTGATGCGGCCGGCGCGCAGCGACTTCACCTCCCAGCCCTGCAGCTCGATGCCGGCCTCGAAGCGCTGGTCGATGTGGTACTCGTGGCGGGCGCGCTTGTTGAGCGCGATGGTGCCGCCTTGCTTGTCTTTGTCCTTAGCCTTGGCCATGTCCGTTAAACTTCGGGCTGTTTGCCCTGACTTGCGATCCGGCCATACAGGCGTGGATCTGATGAATTGGATAAGAGGCTGATGTGATCGAGATCCGCCGCAGCGCCCTGGTGCGATATTCGCCGGCCCAGATGTTCGACCTGGTCAATGAAGTCGAAGCATACCCAAAGCGCTTCCCCTGGTGTGTCGGCGCTGAGATCCTCGAGCGTGGCGATGATGTGCTGGTCGCACGGCTGGATCTCAAGTACGCCGGTTTCCGCCAGAGTTTCACTACCCGCAATACCACCGTGCGTCCGCAGCGCCTGCACATGAGCCTGGTGGATGGACCGTTCCGCAGCCTCGACGGTGTGTGGGAGTTCATCGCGCTGGGCGACGCCGGCTGCAAGATCTCTTTCGCGCTGGACTTCGACTATGCCGGCAAGCTCGGCGGCACGGCGCTCAAGCTGGGTTTCCAGGGGCTGGCCGGTCGCATGGTCGATGACTTCTGCCGCGAGGCGGAGCGTGCCTATGGATGAGGCGGTCAACGTCGAAGTCGTCTATGCCGGGTCATCGCAGCAGGTCGTGCGTCGCGTGAGCTTGCCCGCGGGCAGCACGGTGATGCAGGCGATCGAGGCTTCCGGGCTGGCCCGGGACATTCCGGGGCTGGTCGTCGATCCGTCGCGGCTGGGCATCTTTTCCCGGAAGGCAGCGCCGGACCAGGTGCTGGGCGAGGGCGACCGCGTGGAAATCTACCGGCCGCTCACCCTCGATCCGAAGGAGGCACGCCGGCGCCGCGCCCACGAGGGCTGACGCCGGCACGGGCATCAATGCCCCTGATCGCCGCCGTCCTTGCCCTCAGGCGGGGTGCTGCCGGTGTTCTTGTCACCCTTGGTTTCGTCGACCGGATAGCTGGCGTGGTACTTCTTGGTGTCGTCCACCAGCTTCTGCGCGTCTTCGGCGAAGAAGTCACCGTCGGTGCGCACCAGCGAGTCGTTGTTGAAGGTGAGCGTGAGCGTGCGGATCTTGATGTCGCCGCCGCGGTGCTGCTGGGTGGAGACGTAATTCCACTGGTTCTGGTTGAACGGCGAGTTCACCGACGGCGAACCCATCAGTACCAGCACCTGGCGCTTGGTCATGCCCGGCTGCAGCTGATCCACGTTCTTCTTGTCGAGCAGGTTGCCCTGCTGCACGTCAGGGGTATAGATGAGACGGCAGCTGGCCAGCGAGACGGCCAGCATGGCGAAACCCAGCGTGCGAATCAGCTTATGCATGCGTGTTGCGTCCGGATCGTAAAGGTGTCGGATGATACACTAACGGCCTCATGGCGCCGTGGTGCGTGGAGCTTGCTATGGAACAGGAAACCAAAGAACTGCGCAAAGCCGGGCTGAAGGTTACCCACCCCCGCATGCGCATCCTGCAGATCTTCGAGGACGAGGAGGCTCACCACCTCACCGCCGAAGACGTCTATAAAAAGCTGCTGGCCCATCAGGAAGACATCGGCCTGGCCACGGTGTACCGGGTGCTTACCCAGTTCGAGGCTGCCGGCATCGTCGTCAAGCACAACTTCGAGGGCGGCCAGGCCGTCTACGAGTTGGACCGCGGCAAGCATCATGACCACATGATCGATGTGGACAGCGGAAAGGTCATCGAGTTCGTCAGCGAGGAGATCGAGCGCCTCCAGCACGAAATCGCGGCCCGCCATGGCTACGTCATCGAGGACCACAGCCTGGTGCTCTACGTGCGGCCCAAGAAGGCCAAGTAAGCGCCCCGCAAGGCAGGTTTCGAAGCCGGTGGCGGAGACGCCGCCGGCTTTTTTATTCCGGCCGGTCTGGTGTCCCAATGAGGCTGGGACTGCGGTGCCGTGCTGGCGAGGTGAAAAGGGGCCGGCGTTCGCCCATAAAAAAAGCCGCGGGAGGACTCCTGTCCGCCCTGCGGCTTGATCCGTTACCGGATGGCTCCTGGAGAGGGCGAATTGCTCGCTCAACCCGGTTGTGCCACCGATTCCGGCGGAACGGCATCCTGCCGTTCTTCTTGCCCACCGTCCCCACGGTTGGCAAGGCTCACCATCTTGCGATGGTGGCTCCCCCACATCGATGGAGAGAGCCTAACGAAGCCTTCACACGTCCGGTATTGGAAAATTTCCTATGTAACGTTCTTAAGTGCGCGCCACGTCACTGGTTTGCGTGCTGCTGCGCAACAATACGCGCAGGTGCACGCCCTGCGATTCGGGCCGGACCCGGAACAGGCCGCCCAGCGCCGTGACACGGTCGCGCATGCCCTGCAGGCCGCGACCGCCGCGAGGCAGGCGCGCCGGCAGGCCGACGCCGTTGTCACGGATGTCCAGCAGGGCCAGCGCCGTGCCCTGGCGCTCACCGATGCGCAGGCGCAGCTGGAATACATCGGCATGGGCGTGCTTCACCGCGTTGGTGGCGCTTTCCTGCACGAGGCGATAGATCACCGTGCGGGTGTCGTCGTCCAGCAGGCGAGGGTCGCCGCGCAGCTCGGTGCGGTAGGCCACGCCGGCGGCGTTGAGCAGGTCACGGATCGGGCCTTCGTCCAGTGCCCGCAGCAGGCCGAATTCGTCCAGCACCGCCGGGCGCAAGTCGTCCAGCAGGCGGTGCAGGGCGCGTCGCATATGGCCCAGGATCCCATTGATGGACACGCCGATGTCATCCATGCCCGCCTGCGCGAGGCGCGACTGGGCCAGCTTGAGATGCGTCTGGATGGCGGTGAGGTTCTGCCCCAGCTCGTCGTGGAGCTCGGCGGCCATGTGGCGGCGCTGGTTTTCCTCGGCCTGGAGATTGCCGCGGGCGGCGTCCCGGAGCTGGCGGGCGAGATGGTCCAGGCGGCGGTTCACGGCGGCGAGGTAGACGTTCTGCTCGGCCACGCGCTCGCTGCTGCGGCGCAGGGCATCGGTGGCTGAACCGAGCATCAGGGCGCCCGTGCCGGCCACCGCGAGGAACAGCTCGCCAGGGGCACTGGGGATGCCATGGCCGGAAATGTGGTCCATGACGGTCATGCCCAGGCTGGAAATCAGCATGGACAGGCTGGCGCCGCGCCAGCCATGGCGGAACGCGAAGAACAGCACCGGCGCCAGCGACAGCACGCGGGCGAACTGGGGCTGCGGCGCGGCATGCGAGGACAGCACCATCAGGATCGCCAGCGAAGGCACCAGCACCAGCAGGCCATCCATCAGCAGGCGCGCCATGGCGCGTTTGGCCAGGCGGGCGCGCATCAGCATCACCAGCAGGGGCACCACCAGCAGCACGCCGACGTAGTTGCCGAGCAGGTCCTGTCCCAGCGCCTGGATCATCAGGTCGGAGGTCGGGCTGGCGTGCACCAGGGCCAGCAGCACGGCGTCGGTGGCGGTCGTGGCGGCCACGGTGAAGGCCGCGGACAGCAGCAGGCGGGCGACGTCTTCGGGGTCGCGCAGGCTGGCGTGAAGCTTGGCGCGGCGCATCAGCCAGAGGCAGATCGCCACCACCGTGGGTTCAGGCACTTCGCCCAGCAGAAAGCCGGTCCAGCCCAGCGGCAGGCCATGGGTTGCGGCCAGCAGGCCGGTCGCCGCGAACTCCGCGCCCAGCAGCCACGGCCACATGCGCATCGGGGCCAGCAGCAGGGCGCCGAAGCGCAGGCCGTAGGGAAGCATCCAATAGGGCTGCTCGGTGGGCCACAGCAGCAGCCAGAGCAGGAAGTAGCCGACGGCAAGCAGGAAACCGGTAGCAGGAAGAACAGAAGATTTCGATGGCATGCAGTCGATGTTACCTGTCGGCGTCGAGGGGTATAGGCGGCCATCCTTTCGGCTGCTATACATGCAGGCATGTACAGCATTGTCCTGGTCGATGACCATGCCATCGTACGCGAGGGGTTCAAAAGGCTGATCGAGCTGGAGCCGGATCTGGAGGTGGTTGCGGAATGCCGCAGCGCCGACGATGCGGTGGAGGCAGTTGGCCAGCGTCGACCCGACCTCGTGGCGCTCGATCTCTCGCTGCCCGACGGCAGCGGGTTGCCGCTGATCGAGCATCTGCGCAGCGTGGCGGCGGACACCCGCATCGTGGTGCTGAGCATGCACGACGGCGAACCCTATGTTTCCGAAGCGCTGCGCCGTGGCGCCAGCGGCTACGTCACCAAGGGCGTGGCGCCGGAGGAACTGGTGGCCGGCCTGCGCGCGGTGATGCAGGGCGAATGCTTCCTCAGCTCGGACCTGCGCAAGCGCCGCGCCGAACGGCCGAGTGAATCACGCGACCCCATACAGCGCCTGACCGCCCGCGAACGCGAGGTGTTCCTGCTGCTGGCGGCGGGTCGCGCACCCAAGCAGGTCGCCGGCGAACTGGGCATCGGCCAGAAGACCGTCTACATCCACCGCGCCAGCCTGATGGGCAAGCTGGGCGCCGGTTCGGAACTGGACCTCTATCGCATGGCGGCGGAGCGCGGCCTGCTGCCGCGCAAGAACTGACCGCCATCATTCCGCCGCGCTCCCTGCAGGCGCGCACCCAGTGCACGACCGCAAGGCAAACCTGCCTGTAGGACCGCACCCAGTGCGCGACCGTGGCATCTCGTTGCGCCGAGTCACTGATCTCCGCCAACACAACAGGCCACGCCTTCCCTGCGAAAGCACACCCTGTGCGCAACAGGGCAAGGACCGCCGTACTGCCAATGGGCGAAGCCGTTTCCAGGCCCGGCTGGAGTCGCGCACCGGGTGCGCTCCCATGGGGCCCCGTCTCTCCAGGGGATGCCTCAGGCCTGCGCGCGATCCAGCATCTGCTTCGCGTGCGCCTTGGTTTCACGCGTGATCTCCACGCCGCCGAGCATGCGCGCCAGCTCGTCGCGACGCCCGTTCGCATCCAGCTTCTCGATGCGCGTGCGGGTGGATTCGCCATCACTGGCCTTGCTCACGCGCAGGTGCGCATGGCCCTGCGCGGCAACCTGCGGAAGATGGGTGACGCACAGCACCTGGCGCTGGCCGCCGAGGGCGCGCAGCTTCTGGCCGACCACTTCGGCCACGGCGCCGCCGATGCCGGTATCCACTTCGTCGAACACCATGGTGCCGATGGTGTCCTTGCCCAGCGTCGCCACTTCGATCGCCAGGCTGATACGCGCGAGTTCGCCACCCGAGGCCACCTTGCGCAGCGGGCGGGGCGGCTGGCCCGGGTTGGCGCTGACCAGCAACTCGCAGCGCTCGCGGCCCTGCGCATCGGGGTCGCCTTCCCCGCTCGCTTCCAGTTCGATCACCAGGCGGCCGCCGCTCATGCCGAGTTCGGCCATCAGTGCGCTCACTTCGTCGCCGAGGCGAATGGCAGCCTCGGCGCGGGCCTGGCTCAGCGTGGCGGCCTGTTCGTCGTAGCGCTGCTGCAGTTGCTGGCGCTGGCGGGAGAGCTTGTCCACCGCATCGCCGGCGCCTTCCAGTTCGGCGAGTTCGTCGCGTAGCGTCGCCGCCTTGTCGTACAGCTCCGCCGTGGACACGCGGTGGCGGCGCGACAGTTCATGCAGCCGCGTGAGGTGGGTGTCGACCTCGGAAAAGCGTTCCGGATCGAGGTCCACGTCCAGCGCATAGCGGCCCAGGCCGTCGGAAGCTTCGGTGAGATGGATGGAGGCGTTGTCCAGCAGCTCCAGCAGCGGGGCGAGCCGGTCGTCCAGGGCGGCCAGCTTGCTCATCTCCAGTTGCGCGCGACCCAGCGCCCGGCGCAAGGCGAATTCGCTGTCGCCATCGATCAGTTCGACCACGCCGCCGGCGCCTTCGGCCAGCCGGCCGGCATTGGCGAGCCGCTTGTGGCTGGCTTCCAGCTCGACCAGGCCGTCGGCGGGCAGGGCCCATTTCTCCAGCTCGTCCAGCTCATGGCGCAGCAATTCGATGCGTTGCTCGCGATCGTCGCCGCCGCTCAACTTGCGGATGCGCTGGCCCAGCTCGCGCCATTGCGTGGCCAGTTCGCGCACCTGGGCGACCAGGCTCTCGTTGCCGGCGTAGGCGTCGAGCAGTTCGAGCTGGTGGGCACGCGAGAGCAGCGCCTGGTGTTCGTGCTGGCCGTGGATCTCGACCAGCAGCGTGGCGAGTTCGCCCAGCTGGCTGGCATTGGCCGGTCGCCCGTTGATCCAGGCGCGCGAGCTGCCCTCGGCGCGGATCACGCGGCGCAGCTGGCAGGTCTCGTCTTCGTCCAGTTCCTCGCGGCGCAGCCACTCGCGCGCCTCGGGCAGGTCCGACAGGTCGAACTCGGCGGTGAGCTCGGCGCGGTCGCTGCCGGCGCGCACCATACCGCTGTCGGCGCGGGCGCCGGCCAGCAGCATCAGGGCGTCCACCAGCAGGGACTTGCCCGCGCCGGTTTCGCCGCTGACCACGGTAAGTCCCGGGCCGAAGGCGATCTCGGCTTCTTCGACGACGGCAAAATGACGAACGTAGAGCGAGGTGAGCATGGGCAAGGGCGTGGTGAAGTCGGAGGATTGTAAAGGGCAGGGGGCGGGGAACGGATAGAGGGGCCGCTTCGCCCGTGCCAGCCCGGTGCGATGCGACCCGGACCGGCATGGCCGTCTCCCCCGTAGCCACCCCTTTCTTGCAAACTTTTCCGCCAGACCTTATTTCTTTTGTGTCTCACGGATTGCTACAGCATGCCCGCCGCCGATCTCGATGCCCGCGCACGCCGCCTGTTGCGCACATTGATTGCCCAATACCTCGCCGATGGCGAGCCCGTGGGGTCGCGCACGCTGTCGCGCTCCTCCGGCCTGGACGTCAGCCCGGCCACCATCCGCAACATCATGGCCGACCTGGAAGAAGCCGGCCTGGTCGCCTCGCCGCACACGTCGGCCGGCCGCGTGCCGACGCCGCGCGGGCTGCGCCTGTTCGTGGACAGCCTGATCGAGCTGCAGCCGCTGCCGATGGACGAGATGGCCCGCCTCCGGCGCGAGCTCCCTCCTGGGCCGACCACGACGCGCGACCTGCTGGGCAATGTCTCGACCCTGCTGTCGGCGATGACCCGCTTC
Organism: Dyella sp. EPa41; assembly: GCF_016586165.1. Taxonomy (GTDB): domain Bacteria; phylum Pseudomonadota; class Gammaproteobacteria; order Xanthomonadales; family Rhodanobacteraceae; genus Dyella. The sequence goes on from NZ_BCPR01000003.1 coordinate 67,305, forward strand.
GCCGGCGTGGTCACGGTGCCGCGGCAGGCTGATTTCCCGCTGCGCCATATCGATTTCGTCGCGCTGCCCGACGCCCGCGTGCTGGTGATCCTGGTGTTCTCCGACAACCAGGTGCAGAACCGCATCGTGCAGCTGGCCAAGCCGCTGGACAGCCGTGAGCTGGAGCAGGCCGCCAACTACCTCAACAGCCAGTTTGCCGGCCTGCGCCTGGACGATATCCGGGCCCATCTGCTGCGCGAACTGCGCGAGACCAGCGGCGAGCTCAACCGCCTGATGTCCAGCGCGGTGGAACTGGCAGCGGCTTCGTTTGCGCCCGAGGGCGAGAGCGACGACGTGCTGGTCAGCGGCCAGACCAACCTCATGGGGTATTCGGAGCTGGCCGACCTGGAGCGCCTGCGCGAGCTGTTCGAGGCGTTCCAGAAGAAAAACGAGCTGCTGCAGCTGATGGAGGTCTGCGCCAAGGCGCCCGGCGTGCGGCTGTTCATCGGCGAGGAATCGGGTTTCGCCGCCCTGGACGGCTGCAGCGTGGTAACCGCCAGCTATGGCGCGCAGGGGCGCGTGCTGGGGGCGGTCGGGGTCATCGGGCCCACCCGCATGGCCTATGAACGGGTGATCCCGGTGGTTCAGGCCACGGCCGGATTGCTCAGCGACGCCTTGAATCGCGTCGCGACGACCTTATAACGCGCCCGGGAGGCGGGGTTTTACCCGCGGTTTTTTGACGGCGGGCGCCAGGGGCGCCGGCCACGGATGAGGCTTGGAGTCATTCATGCAGAACAACGATCCAACGACGTCGAACACGACCCAGGGCGCCGGCGGGCAGGGCGAGCCCCTCAACGCCGAACTGGAGGCGCTGAAGGCGCGCATCGCCGAGCTGGAGGCCAGCAACGTGGAGCTGCGCGACACGGTGCTGCGCGAAAAGGCCGAGATCGAGAACCAGCGCCGTCGACTGCATCGCGACGTCGAGCAGGCACGCCGCTTCGCCAACGAGAAGCTGCTCAACGAGCTGCTTCCGGTCTACGACGGCCTCGAGCGTGGCTTGCAGGTGGAAAGCGGTGACGTGGCCAGTGTGCGCGAAGGCATCGCCCTCACGCTCAAGTCGCTGCTGAAGATCGCCGAGAACAACGGCCTGGTCCAGGTAGACCCGGTCGGCCAGCCGCTGGATCCGGAAAGGCATCACGCGGTGAGCATGGTGGACGCCCCGGGTGCGGCGCCCAACACGGTGGTCAGCGTGCTGCAGAAGGGTTATGTGCTGAACGATCGGCTGTTGCGCCCGGCGCTGGTCGCGGTCGCGAAGGAATGATGCCGCCCGCCGGCGGTTTGGACGCCTGAACGGCGCCCGCGCCGGCATCGGTGGCAAAGGCATCGGAGCGCTTGCCGGCATTGAGTTGAGCCGTGGCCAGCCCCATCTGGAAACCAGTCGCGGCCGAGGGGTCGCTTAAGAATTTAGGGAGTAGACAACATGGGTAAAATCATTGGTATCGACCTGGGCACGACCAATTCGTGCGTTGCCGTGATGGACGGCACCACCGCCAAGGTCATCGAGAACTCCGAAGGCGATCGCACCACGCCGTCGATCGTCGCCTTCACCAAGGACAACGAAGTCCTCGTGGGCGCGCCGGCCAAGCGCCAGAGCGTGACCAACCCCAAGAACACCTTCTACGCGGTGAAGCGCCTCATCGGCCGCAAGTTCACCGACGCGGAAGTGCAGAAAGACCTGCACATCGTCCCCTACGGCATCGTGGCCCATGAAAACGGCGACGCCTGGGTACAGACGGCCGACGGCAGGAAGATGGCTCCGCAGGAGATCTCGGCCAAGGTCCTCATGAAGATGAAGAAGACCGCCGAGGATTACCTCGGTGAGCCGGTGACCGAAGCCGTCATCACCGTGCCGGCCTACTTCAACGACAGCCAGCGCCAGGCCACCAAGGACGCCGGCCGCATCGCGGGCCTGGACGTCAAGCGCATCATCAACGAGCCGACCGCGGCCGCGCTGGCCTATGGCCTGGACAAGAAGGGCGGTGACCGCAAGATCGCCGTGTACGACCTGGGCGGCGGCACCTTCGACGTGTCGATCATCGAGATCGCCGAAGTCGACGGCGAGAAGCAGTTCGAAGTGCTGGCCACCAATGGCGACACCTTCCTCGGTGGCGAAGACTTCGACATGCGCGTCATCGACTACCTGGTCGAGGAGTTCAAGAAAGACCAGGGCATGGACCTGCGCAAGGATCCGCTCGCGCTGCAGCGCCTGAAGGACGCCGCCGAGCGCGCGAAGATCGAGCTCTCGTCCAGCCACCAGACCGAAGTGAACCTGCCGTACATCACGGCCGACGCTTCCGGTCCCAAGCACCTCAACATCAAGCTGACCCGCGCCAAGCTCGAAGCGCTGGTGGAAGACCTGATCAAGCGCACCATCGAGCCGTGCCGCACCGCGCTGAATGACGCCGGCCTGCGCGTGTCCGACATCAACGAGGTGATCCTCGTCGGTGGCCAGACCCGCATGCCCAAGGTGCAGGAATCGGTGAAAGATTTCTTCGGCAAGGAGCCGCGCAAGGACGTCAACCCGGACGAGGCCGTCGCTGTCGGCGCCGCGATCCAGGGCGGCGTGCTGGGCGGTTCGGTGAAGGACGTGCTGCTGCTCGACGTCACCCCGCTGTCGCTCGGCATCGAGACGATGGGTGGCGTGATGACCAAGCTGATCGAGAAGAACACCACCGTGCCGACCAAGGCTTCGCAGGTGTTCTCCACCGCCGACGACAACCAGAGTGCGGTGACCGTGCACGTGCTGCAGGGTGAGCGCGAGCGCGCCAGCGCCAACAAGTCGCTGGGCAAGTTCGACCTGCAGGGCATCGACCCGGCGCCGCGCGGCATGCCGCAGATCGAGGTGACCTTCGACATCGATGCCAACGGCATCCTGCACGTGTCGGCCAAGGACAAGAAGAGCGGCAAGGAACAGAAGATCGAGATCAAGGCCGGCTCGGGCCTGTCCGAGGAAGAGATCAACCGCATGGTGGCCGACGCCGAGGCCAACAAGGAAGAAGACAAGAAGTTCCATGAGCTCGTCGGCGCCCGCAACAAGGCCGACCAGCTGGTGCACGCCACCCGCAGCGCGCTCAAGGAGCACGGCGGCAAGGTGCCGGCCGACCAGCTGAGCACGATCGAAGGCGCGCTCTCCGACCTGGAGAAGGTGAAGGACGGCGACGACAAGGCGGCCATCGAGTCGAAGGTCGAGAAGCTCGAGCAGGTGGCCCAGGCGCTGTACGCCGCGGCCCAGGGCGGCGCCCAGGCCGAAGCCGGTGCACACGCCGGTGCGCAGCAGGGCGGTGGTTCGGCGGCTCACGACGACGTGGTCGATGCCGAGTTCACTGAAGTCAAGGACGACAAGAAGTGAGCAGGTGAAGTCGTGCAAGGGGCCATGAAGGCCCCTTGCGCTGTAAATGGTGAATGGTGAACAGGGAAGAGCATGCCGCGGCCGCATCATGGTTTGCGTGTCTGGCAGGACGCCATGCAGTTGGTGGCGCGCCTTTACCAGGCGACTTCCGGCTTTCCGGAGGATGAACGGTTCGGCTTGACCTCGCAGATTCGTAGGGCCGCTGTCAGCGTTCCCTCGAATATCGCGGAGGGAGCTGGACGTGGCAGCGCCAGGGAATTCGTCCGGTTCCTGCTGGTTGCCCGAGGATCGCTGGCTGAACTTGACACTCAGCTGCGCATTGCTCAGAACCTGGGGTTCCTTCAGGATGCCAGGCTGCTTCTGGACGACATGGAAGATCTCCAGATCACCCTTGGTTCTCTCATCAAAGTTCAACGGATGCGTATTGAGTCATGACCCGCCGTAATTTCTCCATTGACTGTTCACAGGCGGCCCAGCCGCCGGCTTTCCAAGCCGAAGGCCGGCTTCACCAACCATGAGCAAGCGTGATTACTACGAAATCCTGGGTGTTGAACGGTCGGTCACCGAGGTCGAGCTGAAGAAGTCTTTCCGCCGCCTGGCGATGAAGTACCACCCGGACCGCTGCCCGGACGATCCGCACGCGCAAGAGAAATTCAAGGAGGCCAAGGAGGCCTACGAAGTGCTGTCGGACGCGCAGAAGCGCGCGATGTACGACCAGCATGGCCATGCCGCGTTCGAGAACGGCATGGGCGGTCGCGGCGGCGCCGGTTTCGGCGACATGGGCGACATTTTCGGTGACATCTTCGGCGACATTTTCGGCATGGGCGGCGGTGGCCGCGGTCGTGCGCGCCGTGGTTCCGACCTGCGCTACATCATGGAGCTCGATCTCGAAGAAGCCGTGTTCGGCGTCGAGAGGAAGATCGAGATTCCCACGCAGGTGAACTGCCAGCACTGCAACGGCACGGGTTCCGACGACGGCAAGACCGTCACCTGCAAGACCTGCGCAGGCCACGGCCGCGTGCGCATGCAGAACGGCATTTTCTCGATCCAGCAGGCCTGCCCGCATTGCGGCGGCAGCGGACAGACCATCGAGAAGCCCTGCAAGGAGTGCGATGGCGAAGGCCTGTTGCAGGAAACCCGCACGCTGTCGGTGAACATTCCCGCCGGCGTGGACAACGGTGACCGCATCCGGCTTACCGGCCAGGGCGAAGCCGGTCCCGGCGGTGCCGAGGCGGGCGATCTCTATGTGGAGGTGCGGGTGCGTGAGCACGCCATCTTCCAGCGCGAAGGCAACGACCTGCATTGCGAATTGCCGATCCGCTTCTCGCAGGCGGCGCTGGGCGCCGAGCTGCAGGTGCCGACGCTGGAGGGCGAGGTGCCGATCAGCATTCCGCCGGAAACGCAGACCGGGCAGATGTTCCGCCTGCGCGGCCGCGGAGTGAAGTCGGTGCGCAGCAATCGCACCGGCGACCTGATCTGCCGCGTCGTGGTGGAAACGCCGGTGCGGCTGACCAAGCAGCAGCGCGAGTTGTTCGAACAGCTCGAAGCCACCTTTGCCGGTGGCGAAGCCGACAAGCACACGCCGCGCGCCAAGACCTGGGTTGATGGCGTGAAGCAGTTCTGGTCGCGCGTCACCTCGTAACTCCTTGCGCGGGTAAACGGCAGCAGCGGCCGGGAGCATGAACCAGGCCGCTGGTGGCCCCGCGTCCATGCGTGTACGGCGGCGGCAACAGGCAGTAGCATTTCGCCCTTCCTGTCCTGCTGCGCCGATCGCGGAGTCCTGAATGCGCCATCCCGTTCGTCTCGCCATCAATGGCGCCACCGGCCGCATGGGGCAGGCGCTCGTGCAACTGGTCAAGGGCGACCCGCGCTTCGTGCTGGTCGCCGCGGTGGCTTCGGCGAATTCCACGCTGCTCGGACAACCCGTGTTCATGGGCGCGGACGCGCCGGTCTACACCAACGACTGGCCGGGCGCGGATGCGCTCGATGTGGTGATCGACTTCAGTGGTCCCGCCGGGCTCGCTGCGGCACTCACCTATTGCGAGTCGCATGGGGTGGCCCTGGTCACCGGTACCACGGGGCTCGATCCGACCTTTGGCCAGCGTTTGGCCGTCTCTTCGCAGCGCATCGCGTTGCTGCGTTCCGCCAACTTCAGCCTGGGCGTGGCCGTGCTGACGCGCCTGTTGCGGGAGGCCGCCGCGACCCTGCCGAGCTGGGACCTGGATATCTTCGAGGCGCATCACAACCGCAAGGAAGATGCGCCCTCAGGCACGGCGCTCGCTCTCGGTGAAGCCGCCGCGGACGCGCGCGGAACCTCGCTTGCCGAAAGCGGCGTGTATTCGCGTGAAGGCCGCACTGGCGCGCGCCAACCCGGGACCATCGGTTTTGCGGTGGTACGCGGCGGGGACATCGTGGGCGAGCACGAAGCATGGCTGATGGGGAAGGGCGAGCGCATCGAGCTCACCCATCGCGCCACCGACCGCTCGATCTTCGCGAGGGGTGCGCTGGAGGCAGCTCACTGGCTCGGCGGTCGCGAGCCCGGCGCCTATGACCTCGACGCCATGCTGAGCGAGCGCGCGTCGCGTTGAACATGGCATGCCGGATGGCGTGACCGGGCGATGTGAACGTGGTGGAGCCCCTTCGAGGCGCCAACGGCTGGCAGCGGATCTGGCCATCGCCACGAATCGCAGGATTTCGCTTGTTCGGGCCGGTTGGCGCCGCTAAAATCATGGGGTTGTCATTGGGGAGTAGCCATCCTCACCCCGCGCAAACCCTGCCAGGTTGCGTATCCCAGAGGAATTCGCGTCAACAGACTTGAAGCTTCGGCTTCATGGCGCGAATGGCCAACGACACCTTCGGTGTCGGCAGCCCGGCGAGACCTTTGGCCGCGACGCGCTCACCTTTGCCGGGCGAGCTCGCGTCGTCGAGCCAATGGTTTTCCGCTCGCCCGGCCCTTGGAAAAAAACATGCTTACTGCGTTGTTGTTCCTGCTCTCGGCTGGCGCGATCTATCTTGCTTGCGAGTACTTCGTGAACGGCGTGGAGTGGTTCGGCCAGAAGCTCAACCTGGGCGCTACCGCCACGGGCACGATCCTCGCCGCATTCGGCACCGCGCTGCCGGAAAGCGCGGTCACTTTCGTGGCCGTGATCCTGGGAAAGACGCCAGAACAGAAAGACATCGGCGTCGGCGCCGCGCTGGGTGGTCCGCTGGTGTTGGCCACGATCGCCTATGCCATCGTGGGCGTGGCGCTGTGGATGAATCGCCGTCGCCTGCAGCGGGCCGACAACCTGGTGCGCGTGGAACACGCGCGCTTGTCGCGGGACCAGGCGTGGTTCCTCGCCATCTTCGTGGTGAAGTGCTCCCTCGGCCTGATCGCCTTCGCCTTCAAGCCCTGGCTCGGCGTGCTGTTTCTTGCTGCCTACGCGCTGTACGTGTGGCGCGAATTGAAGAGCGACGACACCGCACCCGAAGAGGAAGTGCTCGAGCCGTTGAAGCTGCAGCCCAAGGCGGCGAATCCGTCGCTGTGGTGGGTGTCCGCGCAGACGGTGCTGGCGCTGGTGGTGATCGCCATCGCCTCGCATACGTTCGTGAAGCAGATCGAGGCGATCGGCGTGGCGCTGCAATTGTCGCCGCATCTGGTCGCGCTGGTGCTGAGCCCGGTCGCTACCGAGTTGCCGGAAACCATGAATGCGCTGATCTGGGTGCGTCAGGGCAAGGAACGGCTCGCGCTGGCCAACATTTCCGGCGCGATGATGATCCAGGCCACCATCCCCAGCTCACTCGCATTGTTTGCCACGCCCTGGCTGTTCGATGCGCCGCTGATGGTGGCCGGCGTGCTCACCGGCGTGGCCATCGTGTACCTGTGGTGGTTGTTCCGCCGCGGCCGCGTCGATGCGCGCTGGCTGGTGCCGGTGGGACTGCTCTATGGCGTGTTTGCCGGCTACATCGCCTGGCATTTCGGCAGCCACGCCTGAGCGGCATGGAGTGCGCCGAAAGCGCCGGCGCCTCGTCGTTCATCCGGGATGCGAGCCGGTCTTGGCCGCGATGGCGCCTCAGTCCTTGTGGGCGGCGTTGCGATCGCGGCCGGCACCCAGCTTGCGGTCGAGCGAGCCGAAGAGCTTCTTGAAGGCGCGGGAGAACTTGCCGCGCTTGGTCTTGCGCAGCTTTTCCTCCTCGCTGGTGAGCCAGGCCACCTGGATCACGCGGCGCTCACCCTCGTAGGGCAGGTGGCCGTGGAAGGAGTTGTCGCAGCGCTTGAACACGGCAAATTCGCCGTACAGCGGCTTGAGCTCCGGTGCGACCATGTTGTCGATGTTGTCGATGCTGCCGAGGAAACGCAGGCAGCCGTCGCTGGTATCCGGCCACAGCGTGTTGAGATAGAGCAGGGCCGTGGCGACCTTGGACTTGCTGTCGGTGTGGATCGTGCCGTGGCGCTTGTTGAGCGAGCGACACAGGGTAATCAGCGTGGGGTACTGGCCAAGATCCGAAATGCCCAGGCGCTGCCCGATGGCGCTGGCGAAGTCGGCGGAGCTCAGGCGCTGCACCAGCGCGTTGACGGACGGCCCGCAATCGCTGGGGTCATAGGGGAAGAAGCCGGCGCTCGCGTAGCGCGGGAAATCCCGCTCAAGATCGCCGCGGGCCTCGTCCGGCAGCTGGCCGTGGGCGATCAGGAAGGGGAAGGGCTCCAGCCGTACGTCCGTATCCGGTCGGTCGAGTCGGGAAGGATCGAGCAGTGCGGCTGTGTTCATAGGGTCCATCTGAGAGCTGGGCGCGGCTAGTGTAACGCCCGCGAAGGGCGTCGTTGGACCTTCCGGGAGGGCAGATATTCCGCTGTTCCGGGTGGACAGAAAGGGGTCTTCCACCTATCATTGCCACCCGCCCTGAAACGTTCCTCGACCAAGGTCCACAAGCTGCCATGCAGCGGCTTGCGGACTTTGCTGCACCTAAAGGCGGCCCTCCCATGCCTATTCCTGCTCTGCTTGCCCTCGAAGACGGCAGCGTATTCCACGGCCACGCCGTGGGTGCGACTGGTGAAACCGTCGGCGAGGTGGTTTTCAACACCGCCATGACCGGCTACCAGGAGATCCTCACCGATCCCTCGTACGCCAAACAGATCGTTACCCTCACGTATCCGCACATCGGCAACACCGGCGTGAACGTCGAGGACGAAGAGTCCGATACCGTGCACGCCGCCGGCCTGATCGTTCGCGACGTGCCGCGTCGCGCGAGCAACTGGCGCAGCGCCGAAAGCCTGCCCGATTACCTCAAGCGCCATAACATCGTCGCCATCGCCGGCATCGACACGCGTCGCCTGACCCGCATCCTGCGCGACAAGGGCGCGCTCAACGGCTGCATCGTGGCCGGCGAGACGGTCGACGCCGAGGCCGCGCTGGCCAAGGCGCGCGCCTTCCCGGGCCTGAACGGCATGGACCTGGCCAAGGTGGTCAGCGTCGGTGAGTCCTACCCGTGGAACGAGGGCATCTACGACCTCGACCGCACGCGCTTCAATCAGCCGTCCAAACGCTTCAAGGTCGTGGCTTACGACTATGGCGTGAAGTACAACATCCTGCGCCTGCTGGCCGAGCAGGGCTGCGACATCACCGTGGTGCCCGCGCAGACGCCGGCCGCCGACGTGCTGGCGATGAAGCCCGATGGCGTGTTCCTCTCCAACGGCCCCGGCGACCCGGCGGCCTGCGACTACGCCGTGGAAGCCACGCGCCAGTTCCTGGACGCGAAGATCCCGCTGTTCGGCATCTGCCTGGGCCACCAGATCATGGGCCTGGCCGTTGGCGCCAAGACGCTGAAGATGAAGTTCGGCCACCACGGCGCGAACCATCCGGTGAAGGATCTCGACGACGGCCGCGTGCTGATTACCTCGCAGAACCACGGCTTCGCCGTCGATCCGGCCACGCTGCCGGCGAACGTGCGCGTCACCCACACCTCGCTGTTCGATGGTTCGCTGCAGGGCTTCGCGCTCACCGACCGTCCTGCGTTCTGCTTCCAGGGCCACCCGGAAGCGAGCCCGGGTCCGCACGACATCGGCTACCTGTTTGATCGTTTTGCCGCACTGATGCAGGAGGCCCGCACGAATGGCTAAGCGCACCGATATCAAGAGCATCCTCATCATCGGCGCCGGCCCGATCGTGATCGGCCAGGCCTGCGAGTTCGACTACTCGGGCGCACAGGCCTGCAAGGCGCTGAAGGAAGAGGGTTACCGCGTCATCCTGGTGAACTCCAACCCCGCCACGATCATGACCGATCCGGAGACGGCCGACGCCGTCTACATCGAGCCGATCAACTGGCAGACGGTGGAGCGCATCATCGCCAAGGAGCGCCCGGACGCGGTGCTGCCCACCATGGGCGGCCAGACCGGCCTCAATTGCGCGCTCGACCTCGCCGACCACGGCGTGCTGGAGAAGTACCACGTCGAGCTGATCGGCGCTTCGCGCGAAGCCATCCGCATGGCCGAAGACCGCGAGCTGTTCCGCGTGGCCATGGCCGAGATCGGCCTGGAGTGCCCGAAGGCCGAAGTGGTCCGCACCTTCGAGCAGGCGCTGGTGACGCAGGCCAAGGTGGGCTACCCGACCATCATCCGCCCCAGCTTCACGCTCGGCGGCTCGGGCGGTGGCATTGCCTACAACCGCGAAGAGTTCGAGGAGATCGTCAAGCGCGGCCTGGAGCTCTCGCCGGTGGGCGAGGTGCTGGTCGAGGAATCCGTGCTCGGCTGGAAGGAATTCGAGATGGAAGTGGTCCGTGACAAGGCGGACAACTGCATCATCGTGTGCTCGATCGAAAACCTCGATCCGATGGGCGTGCATACCGGCGACTCGATCACCGTCGCGCCGGCGCAGACGCTCACCGACAAGGAATACCAGCGCCTGCGCGATGCCTCCATCGCGGTGCTGCGCAAGATCGGCGTGGATACCGGCGGCTCCAACGTGCAGTTCGGCATCAATGCCGAGAACGGTCGCGTGGTGGTCATCGAGATGAATCCGCGCGTGTCGCGCTCCTCGGCGCTGGCCTCCAAGGCCACCGGCTTCCCGATCGCCAAGATCGCCGCGAAGCTCGCCGTGGGCTACACGCTGGACGAACTCAAGAACGACATCACCGGCGGCCTGACCCCGGCGTCGTTCGAGCCGACCATCGACTACGTCGTCACCAAGATTCCGCGCTTCGCGTTCGAGAAGTTCCCGTCCGCCGACGCCCGCCTCACCACGCAGATGAAGTCGGTGGGCGAGGTGATGGCGATGGGCCGCACCTTCCACGAATCGCTGCAGAAGGCGCTGCGTGGCCTGGAGATCGGCAAGACCGGCCTCAACCCGACCGGCTTGGACCTCACCACGGACGAAGGCGTCAACGCGCTCAAGCGCGAGCTGCGCGAGCCGCGTCCGGACCGCGTGTTCCATCTTGCCGATGCGTTCCGCGCCGGGCTTACGCTGGACGAGGTGTACAGCCTCAGCCGCGTCGATCCCTGGTTCCTGGCGGCATTCGAAGACATCGTGCTGACCGAGAAGGAAGTGCAGGCGCAGGGCGTCACCGCGCTCGATGCGCTGCGCATGCGCGAGCTCAAGCGCATGGGCTTCTCCGATGCGCGCCTGGCCGAACTGCTGGACACCAACGAAGCCGCGATGCGTCACCTGCGCCGCACGCTGGGCGTGCGTCCGGTGTACAAGCGCGTGGATTCCTGCGCCGCCGAGTTCGCTACCACCACGGCCTACATGTACTCGACCTACGAGGAAGAGTGCGAAGCCAACCCGACCGACCGCGACAAGATCATCGTGCTCGGCGGTGGTCCGAACCGCATCGGCCAGGGCATCGAGTTCGACTACTGCTGCGTGCATGCGGCACTCGCGCTGCGCGAGGATGGTTTCGAAACCATCATGGTCAACTGCAACCCGGAAACCGTGTCGACCGACTACGACACCTCCGACCGCCTGTACTTCGAGCCGCTGACGCTGGAAGACGTGCTGGAAATCGTCGACCTTGAAAAGCCCAAGGGCGTGATCGTGCAGTACGGCGGCCAGACGCCACTCAAGCTTGCACGCGCGCTTGAAGCGGCTGGCGCGCCGGTGATCGGCACCTCGCCCGACAGCATCGACCTCGCCGAAGACCGCGAGCGCTTCCAGCAGATGATCGAGAAGATCGGCCTGAAGCAGCCGCCGAACCGCACCGCGCGTACGCCGGATGAAGCGCTGGCCTCGGCCCGCGAGATTGGCTATCCGCTGGTGGTTCGTCCGAGCTACGTGCTGGGCGGTCGTGCGATGGAAATCGTCTATGGCGATGCCGATCTCTCGCGCTACATCCGCGAAGCGGTGCAGGTGTCGAACGATTCGCCGGTGCTGCTGGATCGCTTCCTCGACCACGCGGTCGAAGTGGACGTGGACATCATCGCCGACGCCGACGGCAACGTGCTGGTTGGCGGCATCATGGAGCATATCGAAGAGGCCGGCGTCCACTCCGGCGACTCCTCCTGCTCGCTGCCGCCGTACTCGCTCACGACCGAGGTGCAGGACGAAATGCGCCGCCAGGTCACGGCGATGGCGAAGGAACTGAAGGTCGTCGGCTTGATGAACACCCAGTTCGCCATCCAGGGCGACACCGTGTACATCCTTGAAGTGAACCCACGTGCCTCGCGCACCGTGCCGTTCGTGTCCAAGGCCACCGGCGTGCCGCTGGCCAAGATCGCGGCGCGCGCGATGGCCGGCCGTTCGCTGGTCGCCCAGGGCACCACCCGCGAAGTGATCCCCGGGTACTACTCGGTGAAGGAAGCGATCTTCCCGTTCCTGAAGTTCCAGAACGTCGACCCCATCCTCGGCCCCGAAATGCGCTCCACCGGCGAGGTGATGGGCGTGGGCCGCAGCTTCGGCGCCGCGTTCGCGCGCGGTCACGACGCTGCCGGCATCAAGACGCCGCCGAAGGGCAAGGTGTTCGTGTCGGTGCGCGATGCCGACAAGGATCGACTGCTGCCGGTCGCGCGCGAGGTGCTCGAGAAGGGCTTCAGCCTGGTCGCCACCGAAGGCACGGCCAAGTACCTGGCCGAGCATGGCGTGACCTGCGAGCGCATCAACAAGGTGATCGAGGGTCGCCCGCACATCGTCGACCTGATCAAGAACGGCGAGATCGTCTATATCGTCAACACCACCGAGGGCAAGCAGGCGATCGCCGACTCGTTCTCGATCCGGCGCGAGGCCCTGCAGCAGCGCGTCACGTACTCCACCACGGTGGCAGGCGCCCGCGCACTGGTGCATTCGCTGGATTACCACGGCGACGGCTCGGTGCACAGCCTGCAGGAACTGCACAAGGAACTGAAGGCATGAGTCGCGCTCCCATCACCAAGACGGGTTCAGAGCGTCTTCGCGGCGAGCTGGAGAAACTGAAGTCGAGCGATCGGCCGCGCATCATCGCGGCCATCGCCGAGGCCCGTGCGCACGGCGATCTCAAGGAGAACGCCGAGTACCACGCCGCGCGCGAGCAGCAGAGCTTCATCGAGGGCCGCATCGCCGAGCTGGAAGCAGCACTGTCCACCGCGGAAGTCATCGACGTCAGCCGCCTGGCGGCTGGCACTCGCGTGGTGTTTGGCGCTACGGTCGATCTGGAAGACGAGGAAAGCGGCGACGCGGTGACGTACCAGATCGTGGGTGACCTGGAAGCCGACATCAAGCAGCGTCTGATCGCGGTGTCGTCGCCCATCGCGCGTGCACTGATCGGCAAGAGCGAAGGCGACAGCTTCGAGTTCAAGGCGCCCAACGGCATCAAGCGCTACGAAATCACCGGCGTCCGCTACGCCGGGTAAGTGCGTCGCTGCTTGGCGCCACGCCGGGAGTTCGTCGCCGCATCCAGTAGGAGCGCACCCAGTGCGCGACCACGGAGCCTGGTGGTACCGCTTCGGCAGGTTGTCGTAGGCAGCATGCTTCTCATGGATGAAGCAAAAAAGGCCGCGCAAGCGGCCTTTTTTTGCAGGTGCCGTACGGGCGAGATTCCAGGGTATCGACTGCAGGTGAACCGCCACGCCAAGCGGAGGAATGGGAACGACGAGGCGCTGCGGTCGCGCACTGGGTGCGCTCCTACCACTATCGGTGCGGGGCGGTGGCAACAAAAAAGGGCCGCTCGCGCGGCCCTTTTCGTCGACTCATCGCAGCTAGGAATTAGCGCTGACGGGCCTTGAAACGCGGGTTGCTCTTGCAGATCACGAACACCTTGCCGCGACGACGCACAACCTTGCAGTCACGGTGCCGCGCCTTGGCGGACTTCAAAGAGGAAAGCACCTTCACGGCCAGCTCCTGAAACTAACGATAAGAAAAAGACAAGACAGAAATAGTAAACAATTTGCTGGCTTGACACAAGTCCTTGGGCCGCAGGACAAAAACGGCGCGCAGCTGGGCGATACAGGACCGCTCGCCGCCGCCCCTCAAGGCAAACGCCTACTCCGGCTCCGTCATGGCGCTAAGGAAACGACGGACCACCGGCGAAGGGTCGTCGACCCGGCTGGCAAGGGCGAGGAGCATATAGGCGTCCGGGTCCTCCAGCCGCAGGTAACTCACGCCCGGCAGGCTCACGGACCGCATGGACGCGGGCACCAGGGCGAGGCCCATGCCGGCGGCCACCAGCACCAGCAGGCCATTGATCTGCTGGGCGTGCTGGCGGATCTGCGGGTGGAAGTTGGCCTTGGCCGCGATCTGGGCCAGGCGGTCGTACAGGGTGGCCGCCAGTTCACGGGGCTGGACCACGAAGGCCTCCATGGCCGCTTCACGCAGCCAGATGCTCTCCCGCCCGGCCAGGGGATGATTCGAGGGAAGAGCCAGCAGCAAGGGCTCGCGATCGATCACGTCCAGCCGCAGATGTCGCGCCATGCCGGGGTGTTCAGGCTCGTCGCGCACGAAGCCCACGTCCAATTCGCCTGCCAGCAGCGCCGCGTACTGCTGCTCGGTGTACATCTCGCTGAGGATCAGGCGCACCTGCGGCGCGAAGCTGCGATAGCGCAACAGGGTCTGGGGCAGGGCGGGGTGGAAGGTCACCGAGACCGTATAGGCCAGCCGCAGCTTCCCGCTGAACCCGGTGGCGGCATCGGCCATCTGGGCGCGGGCCTCCTCGGCCTTGTCCAGGATCTGGCGGGCCTGTTCGAGGAACAGTTTGCCGGGTTCGGTCAGGGAGACATTACGTTTGTTGCGCTCCAGCAGGCGGACCCCGAGATCGTTCTCAAGTGACTGTATCTGCTGGGAAAGAGGGGGCTGCGAAATGTACAGGCGCTGGGCTGCGCGAGTGAAGCTCAGCTCCTCTGCGACCGTTACAAAATAACGAAGCTGACGGAAGTCGAACATGGGAAGGCTTTAATATGGATATCGAATAAGTTGGGCCCTAAATATATATTTGTTTCTATAACGGGTCGATCATAAGATGACTTCCGTCCCGCCACCGTCCCCTCCCCCCAGGTGGCGGCGACCCTCGCCCCGCTGCGACGCTATCCCCGCGATATCTGGTCTTCCTCCCCCCTGACCCATATCGACGCGTCGCCCAGCGGGGCGCTTTCTTTTCCAGGCACAACGCCCGGCCTTCGAGCCGGGCGTTGTTGTTTCCGCGGTTTGCAATGTGTGGGAGCGCACCCTGTGCGCGACGGCCGAACGGGCCGAGATCCATATGGCTGCGGTCGCGCACACGGTGCGCTCCCACGACGGCGCGGCGTGCAATGGCCCTACAGCGTGGCGGCCAACCGCGTCCCCTGGTCGATCGCGCGCTTGGCATCGAGTTCGGCGGCCACATCGGCGCCACCGATGACGTGCGTTCTGACGCCTGCCTGGATCAATTCGTCCGCCAAGCTGCGGTTGGGTTCCTGTCCGGCGCAGATGACCACGTTATCCACCGGCAGCACCTTTAGCTGCCCGTCGACGGTGATGTGCAGCCCCTCATCGTCGAAACGTTCGTAGGCGACACCGCCAAGCATGGCGACGCCCTTGGCCTTCAGCGTGGCGCGATGCACCCAGCCGGTCGTCTTGTTGAGGCGCGCGCCGGGACGTCCTTCGCTGCGCTGGAGCAGCCATACCTGTCGCGCCGGTGCTTCGGGCTTTGCGGGAGCCAACCCGCCTCGCGTATCCAGTTGCATATCCACGCCCCATTCGCGCGTCCATCGCGTGACGTCCAGCGTCGGCGAAGGTTGCTGCTCGACGAGGAATTCCGCGACGTCGAACCCGATGCCGCCCGCGCCGATGATGGCAACGCGAGGGCCGACCGGTCTGTCGCGAGCCAGCACGTCCAGATAGCTGAGAATGCGTGGATCATCGCTGCCGGGGAAGTGGATGCGACGCGGCGTGATGCCGGTGGCGACCACGACTTCATCATGCTGCGTCAAGGTCTTTGCATCCGCCGCATGCCCGAGCTTGACGGTGACGCCGGTGTCCTCGAGGCGATGGCGGAAATAGCGCAGCGTCTCGTGGAATTCTTCCTTGCCGGGAATGCGCTTGGCGTAGTTGAACTGGCCGCCGATGTCGCTGGACTGGTCGATCAGCGTCACCGCATGGCCGCGTTCGGCCAGCGTCGTTGCGCAGGCGAGACCGGCAGGGCCCGCGCCGACTACCGCGATGTTCTTGCGCGTGGACACCGGCTCGATGCGCAGCTCGGTCTCGTGGCAGGCGCGCGGGTTGAGCAGGCAGCTCGCCCGACGGTTCTGGAAGACATGATCGAGACACGCCTGGTTGCACGCAATGCACGTATTGATGCGCTCGCTGTGGCCGGCCTTCGCCTTGTTGGGCCATTCCGGGTCAGCCAGCAGCGGCCGCGCCATCGACACCATGTCCGCTTCGCCACTGGCCAGAATTTGCTCGGCGACCTCGGGCATGTTGATGCGGTTGGTGGTGATCAGCGGGATCGAGACCTCGCCCTTGAGCTTCTTCGTCACCCAGGCAAAACCGCCGCGCGGCACGCTGGTGACGATGGTGGGCACGCGCGCTTCGTGCCAGCCGATGCCAGTGTTGATGATGCTGGCGCCTGCCGCTTCGATGGCCTTGGCCAGCGTGACGATCTCGCTCCAGTCCTGCGCGTTGTCCACCAGGTCGAGCATCGACAGGCGGTAGATGATGATGAAGTCGCGGCCCACGGCTTGGCGCGTGCGACGCACGATGTCGATAGGCAAGCGCATGCGTTTTTCCGCGCTGCCGCCCCATGCGTCATTGCGCTGGTTGGTGCGCGCTGCGAGGAACTGGTTGATCAAATAGCCTTCCGAACCCATCACTTCGACGCCGTCGTAACCGGCGTCCTGCGCGAGTTTCGCGCAGCGGACGAAATCGCCGATGGTGCGCTCGACGGCCCGCGAAGAAAGAGCGCGCGGCGTAAACGGCGTGATTGGCGACCTGATCTTCGATGGCGCCACCGAAAGCGGGTGATAGCCATAGCGCCCCGCATGCAGGATCTGCATGCACAGCTTGCCGCCTTCCGCATGCACGGCCCGGGTCAGCTTGCGGTGCCGGCCCACATGCCATGGCATGGTCAGGCGCCCGCCGAAGGGCTTCAGCCATCCTTCGATGCTCGGCGCGATGCCGCCGGTCACCATCAGGCCCACCCCGCCGCGGGCGCGCTCGGCGAAATACCTCGCGAGCTTGTCGAAGTCGGCCGCCTTGTCCTCCAGGCCCGTATGCATCGAACCCATCAGGATGCGGTTGGGCAGGGTGGTGTGCCCGAGGTCCAAGGGGGAGAACAGGCGGGGGAAATCCATGGCAGACCGTCGCGAAGTTCAAACGATCGTATGAATGTGCCTGCTGGAGGCGTTTGAAAGCAAGGGGAAAGTGCGCGCCATGGAGAAGGGCGCTCCTGCAGAGATAGGCAACGTGGCCGCGCGCACCCACCCTCATCGCCAGCCGGCTCCCCAAGGGAAGGAGGGGCGAAGTGCGGACCGAGACTTGCAACGAAGGACCTGGAGGACTGGCCACGCCCGTCCTTCCAGTGCTAGCGGCCGCGTTCTGCGCGTTTCGTCATCCGTTCCGCCCACGCGGAGAGGGAGGGCAGGAAAGACCTGGGCGAAAGGTGGTCGCGCACTGGGTGCGCTCCTGCAAGGGGGAGGCGGACAGGGCGGGTCAGCCCAGCAACTCGCGCACCAGCTCGATATAGCGTTGCATCGCCTCATCTGCGGAAACGCCGCGCAGCTGCGCCCAGGCCTCGTACTTGGCGGTGCCTACGAAATCGAAGAAGCCTGGCTGGTCACCGTGGATGTCTCCCTCGGAGCCCTGCTTGTAGAGCGCGTAAAGCTTGAGCAGGGTGTCATTGTCCGGCCGCTGGCCAAGCCGCTGGATGTCTTCGGCGGCCTGTTCAAATTCACGGCGCAGATCGGTCATGGTGTGGACTTGCATGGTTCGGACGGACTTTAGGAGGGAGGTAACTGGACAACCCGCGTTCCGTGCGAGGACCAACGCGATAGCATATGCGTTTTCTTTCGCCGCCGTCAGGAGACCCCATGAGCCCATCCGCGTCCGTTCCCGTGCTGACCATCGACGGACCGTCGGGATCGGGCAAAGGCACCATCAGCCGCCTGGTGGCCGAAAAGCTGGGCTGGCGGCTGCTGGACTCGGGGGCGCTGTATCGCGCGGTGGGCTATGCGGCGGGTGCCGAGGGGCTGGATCTGTCGGACGTGGACGCCATGACCCGCTGCGCCCAGACCACCAGGATCCGGTTCCACGCCGCCGCCGACGGCAGCGATACCCGGGTACTCGTCAATGGCCACGACGCCACCGACGAGTTGCGTACCGAAACGGCGGGAGCCGCAGCCTCGGCCATCGCCTCGATTCCCTCGGTCCGTCAAGCACTTGTGGACATGCAGCTGGCCTTCCGCAAGGCCCCGGGGCTGGTGGCGGACGGTCGCGACATGGGCACCGTGATCTTCCCGGACGCCCCGTACAAGGTGTTCCTCACCGCCAGTGCCGCCGAACGGGCCAAAAGACGCTATAAGCAGTTGAAGGAAAAGGGGCTGAGCGTTACACTTGCTACCCTTCAGCGCGAGATCGAAGCGCGTGACGCCCGCGATGCCTCGCGGACAGTCGCGCCGCTCAAGCCGGCCGCGGATGCGGTTTTCATCGACACCACCGGCATGGGCATCGAGGACGTCGTGGCGAAAGTATTGGCTGTCGTGCAGCCCTGAACGGGTTGCCGACGGCTTTTGGTGCCCCTGACGAGATCAGGGGTGATTGGGTCAACGGTGACAAGGGATTTATCCCGCGACACCCATAACCGGTGGGCCGACCGTCCGTACGCCAGTTCATTCATGGCGGGCACAGGACCTAAGGCCTTTTCTCATTTCTGGAATCAACATGACTGAAAGTTTTGCCGAGCTGTTTGAACAGAGCCAACAGGCCATCTCCAAGCTGAAGCCGGGCGCCATCGTCACCGGTATCGTTGTGGAAATCCGCAACGACGTCGTCGTGATCAACGCTGGCCTCAAGAGCGAAGGCATCGTCCCGATCGAGCAGTTCAAGGACGAGGGTGGTGAGCTGGAAGTGCAGGTTGGCGACGAGGTGAAGGTTGCCCTCGACGCCCTCGAAGACGGCTTCGGCGAGACCAAGCTCTCCCGCGAGAAGGCCAAGCGTTCCATGGTGTGGGACGACCTCGAGGCGGCCTTCGACAAGGAAGAGACCATCACCGGCAAGATCTCCGGCAAGGTCAAGGGCGGCTTCACCGTCGACATCAAGGACGTCCGCGCGTTCCTGCCGGGCTCCCTGGTCGACGTGCGTCCGGTCCGCGATCCGGTCTACCTGGAAGGCAAGGACCTCGAGTTCAAGATCATCAAGCTCGACCGCAAGCGCAACAACGTGGTGGTCAGCCGCCGCGCCGTCGTCGAGACCGAGTTCTCCGAGGAGCGCGAGAAGCTGCTGGAGCGCCTGACCGAAGGCGCGGTGGTCAAGGGCACGGTCAAGAACCTCACCGACTACGGCGCGTTCGTGGACCTGGGCGGCATCGACGGCCTGCTGCACATCACCGACATGGCGTGGAAGCGCGTGCGTCATCCGTCCGAAGTCGTTAACGTCGGCGACGAGCTGGACGTCCGCGTGCTCAAGTACGACCGCGAGCGCAACCGCGTGTCGCTGGGCCTCAAGCAGCTGGGCGACGACCCGTGGGTCGCCATCGCCCGCCGCTACCCGGTCGGCAGCCGCCTGTTCGGCAAGGTCTCCAACGTGACCGACTACGGTTGCTTCGTCGAGATCGAGCCGGGCGTGGAAGGCCTGGTCCACGTCTCCGAAATGGACTGGACCAACAAGAACGTCAACCCGGCCAAGGTGGTGCAGGTCGGCGACGAGACCGAAGTGATGGTGCTGGACGTGGATGAAGAGCGTCGCCGCATCTCGCTGGGTATCAAGCAAACCCGCTCGAACCCGTGGGAAGCCTTCGCCGCCATGCACAAGAAGGGCGACAAGGTGTCCGGCCAGATCAAGTCGATCACCGACTTCGGCATCTTCATCGGCCTGGACGGCGGCATCGACGGCCTGGTCCACCTGTCCGACATCTCCTGGCAGGCTTCCGGCGAAGACCTCGTGCGCAACTTCAAGAAGGGCGACGAGATCGAGGCCGTGGTGCTGGCCGTGGATCCGGAGCGCGAGCGCATCTCCCTCGGCATCAAGCAGATGGAGCAGGATCCGTTCGGTCAGTTCATGGCCACCAACCCGCGCGGCACCATCGTCAATGGCACCGTGAAGGAAGTGGACGCCAAGGGCGCCGTGATCGATCTGGGCGAGGGCGTGGAGGGTTACCTGCGCGCCAACGACATCGCCAAGGAGCGCATTGACGACGCCACCCAGCATCTGAAGGTCGGCGACAAGGTCGAAGCCAAGTTCACCGGCATGGACCGCAAGGGCCGCCAGCTGCAGCTGTCGATCCGCGCGAAGGACGAAGAAGAACTGCACGACGCCATGGCCGAGTACTCGAACGCCTCCGGCGGTACGACGAAGCTCGGTGCGCTGCTCAAGGAGCAGCTCAACAAGGCTGACTAAGCAGTAGCAGAAGGAAAGGCAGGGCGGCCACGTGGCCGCCCTGTTTGGTTCACGTCACGGACATTGGGGACCCATGACCAAATCCGAATTGATCGAGGCGCTGGCACGGCGTCAGACCCATCTCGCGTTCGCTGATGTGGAGCTGGCAGTCAAAAGCGTGATCGAACAGATGAGCCATGCTCTGTCCCATGGCGAGCGCATCGAGGTCCGCGGTTTCGGCAGCTTCGCGCTGCACTACCGCCCGCCGCGCATGGGCCGCAATCCCAAGACGGGTGAAGCGGTTGCTCTGCCGGGCAAGCATGTCCCGCACTTCAAGCCGGGCAAGGAACTGCGCGAGCGCGTCAACA
The DNA here is from genome assembly GCF_016586165.1 of Dyella sp. EPa41. GTDB lineage: Bacteria > Pseudomonadota > Gammaproteobacteria > Xanthomonadales > Rhodanobacteraceae > Dyella. The sequence goes on from NZ_BCPR01000003.1 coordinate 88,001, forward strand.
TGGATCTCGTCTGATACCCGCTCGCGGGTCTCGCTGAAAGATCGACGAAGGCAGGCGGCGATGCGTCGTCCTGCCTTCTTTTTTGCCCGCATCCTGCCAATCGCCATGCTCGAAGCGGTGGCCCGCCCGGTTTCTGAACGGACGAGCGGATCCCTGCCTGTGCCGGCCATCGGCAATCGGTTAAAGTCGCCGCATGCGACTGATCGTGACGCTGATCCTCCTGCTTTTCATTGCCGCCGGCATTGTGCTGGGAGCCTTGAATGCCGACCTCGTCGGCTATGACCTCGGCTTTGCCCGGATGGAGCTGCCCAAGGGTGCGGCCTTGCTGCTGGCCCTGGTGATCGGCTGGCTGCTGGGCGGGCTCACCGCATGGCTGGGCGTCAGCTTCCGCCACCAGCGCCAGCGTCGCCAGTCGCCCGCCAGCAAGACCAAGACTTCGCCGGCCGGCGCATGAGCGCACTTCAGTACGTTCTCATCCTGCTGGTGCCCGCAGCGTTCGCCAGTGGCTGGCTGACGGCCAGGAAGGCGGGCGCGCGCCGCTCGGGCGCGCAGGTCAGCGAGCTGTCGTCCGATTACTTCCGCGGCCTCAACTACCTGCTCAACGAGGAGCAGGACAAAGCCATCGAGGTGTTCCTCAAGCTGGCCGAATACAACCGGGACACGGTGGAAACGCACTTAGCGTTAGGCAACCTGTTCCGTCGACGAGGCGAAGTGGACCGAGCCATCCGCCTGCACCAGCACCTTGTGTCGCGCCCGGGCCTGTCGGACGCGATGAAAACGGTCGCGCTGCTGGAGCTGGGTGAGGATTACATGCGCGCCGGCTTGCTGGACCGCGCGGAAACGCTGTTCTCCGACCTGGTGGCGATGGACGCCCATGCGCCTTCGGCACTGCGCCACCTGATCGCGATCTACCAGCACGAGCGCGACTGGCACAAGGCGATCGAGCACGCGCGCCGCCTGGAGGCCATGACCGGCGAAGACGAGGCCGACATGGTCGCGCAGTTCTATTGCGAACTGGCCGAGCAATCGCGACAGCACGGGGCACGCCAGGACGCGCGCGAATACCTGCGCCAGGCGTTCTCCTGCCAGGCGAATTGCGTACGCGCCTTCATGCTGACCGGACGCCTCTATGCCGAGGAAGGCCAGCACGCCGAGGCCGCCAACGCCTATGAGCAGGCGGTGGAGGCGGACATCGCCTTCGTGCCGGAAATCCTGCCGCCGCTGCTCAACAGTTACGCGCGATCGCAGCAGATGGAGCATGCGGAGCATTTCCTGCGCGACATTCTCGACCGCTATCACGGCATTTCGCCGGTGCTGGCGCTGACGCGCCTGTACCAGCAGCGCGACGGCGAGCGCACCGCGATCGAGTTCCTTACGTCGCAACTTCGCCAGCGTCCCTCGGTGCGCGGCCTGATGGCATTGATCGACGCCACCATGGACAAGATCGAAGGCGAAGCGCGGGAAAACTTCCTCATCCTGCGCGACCTCACCAGGAAGCTGCTGGAAGGGCAGGCGATGTATCGCTGCAGCCGCTGTGGCTTCGGCGCCAAGGCGCACCACTGGCAGTGCCCCAGCTGCAAGAGCTGGAGCACGATCCGCCCGATCCATGGTGTCGCCAACGAATGAGGCGCGGATGAGTCCGAGTTCGCTGGCGATAGGGATGGTGCTGGCCTCGTTGGTGATTTCCCTGGCCGTCGTGCGCGGCGCGATCGCCTACGCCCATCACCGGGGCATGATGGACCTGCCCGGCCAACGCCGCTCGCATACCATCCCGACGCCGCGTGGAGGGGGGATCGGCATCGTCGTGGCCGTGCTGGCGACCTTGCCGGCAGCCTTGGCACTGCTGCCCGGGGCCTGGCCCACGCCGGTCGTGGCCGCGCTGGCCGTGGCTACCGTGTCGGTTGCCGCGGTGGGCTGGTGGGACGATCACCACCCCTTGCCCGTGCTGCCGCGCTTCGCCATCCAATTGCTGTCGGCCTTGCTGGTGGCGGCCGCGTTCGTTGCCGGAGGGATGTCGCTTTGGTGGCTGCCCCTGATGGTGCTGGCCGGCGCCTGGAGCATCAACCTGCACAACTTCATGGACGGCATCGACGGCCTGCTGGCGCAGCAGGTGATCTTCGTGAGCGCGGGGCTGGCCCTGCTGGCCTGGGGCGCCGTGCAGCCCGCCTTGGCCGGCGCCGCGGCTTGCCTGGCCGGCGCGGCACTCGGTTTCTGGTACTTCAACCGGCCGCGGGCCCGTATTTTCATGGGGGACGTGGGCAGCGGGACCATGGGACTGCTGCTGTTCGCCCTGACGGCGATGCTCTGGCGGGTCGATGGGCACCTGCTCTGGCCGGCTTTGATCCTCAGTTCATCTTTTGTAGCGGACGCAACCCTTACTCTGTTGGGCCGTATGGCGAGTGGTCGCCGTTGGTACACTGCCCATCGCGAGCACCTGTACCAGTGGCTGGTTCGCAGCGGATTCACGCATGCATCGGGGGGCGCATGCTATCTGGCCTGGAATGTGTTGGTGGCGGCGCCGTTGGCCGCGCTGGCATGGCTCCGGCCGACATGGTCCGTACCGTTGTTCCTCGGTACCTACCTGTTAGCGGCCACCGTATGGATACTCATGAAACGCCAGTGTCTTGGGCGTGTTTCGAACAAGGGCCGTCATGTCATTTCGTAAGCTGATCGGTGTCATCCATCCCCGCATGGCCGTGGTGATCCACGACCTGCTGATGGCTGCGCTGGCCTGGTGGGTGGCCAAGGCCTTGCGCTATGCGCTGATCGACAATGCCGCGATCAACTTCCACGTGCTTGAGTTCCCGCTGGTGCTGCTGGTGCAAGGCGCCGTGCTGAGCTGGACGGGCCTGTACAAGGGCGTGTGGCGATTCGCGAGCCTGCCGGACCTGTGGAACATCTTCCGCGCGGCGGTGCTGGGCGCGCTGGCGATTGCCGCTGCGCTGATGCTCTACAACCGCCTGGAAGACGTGCCCCGTTCGGTGCTGCTGCTGTACCCATTGGTGCTCGCGGTCCTGTTGGGTACGCCGCGACTGGCCTACCGCTTCTGGAAGGACAGCCGCCTCGACCTATTCCAGGACAAGCCCATGCAGCGCGTGCTGATCGTGGGCGCCGACCGCGCCGGCGAGGCCCTGTCGCGCGATCTGCACCGGGACAGCGGCTACACCGTGGTGGGCTTCGTCGACGACAAGGAAAGCCTGCGGGGTGCCAGCATCAACGGCCGCCCGGTACTCGGTCGCATCGACCAGATCCCGCAGCTCGCAGGTGAAGTGGCCGCGCAGATGTTGCTGATTGCCATGCCCGGCGCCTCCACCCAGGAAATGCGCCGCATCGTCGAACTGTGCGACCAGAGCGGGCTGCCTTACCGCACCGTACCCAAGCTGGAAGACGTCGTCTCCGGCCGCGCGCACTTCAACGAGATCAAGGAAGTGGCCATCGAGGACCTGCTGGGCCGCGACACGGTGGAACTCGACTGGACGGCCATTCGCGTGACGCTGACCGGCCGGCGCGTGCTGGTCACCGGCGGTGGCGGCTCGATCGGCTCGGAATTGTGCCGCCAGGTCGCGCGCCTCGGTGCGCAGTCGCTCTGCGTGGTCGACAACAGCGAGTACAACCTCTATCGCATTTCGCAGGAACTGCGCGCGGAATATCCCGAGCTGCTGTACGAGGCGGTGCTGGCCGACTGCGGCGACCCGGCGGCGATGCGCAAGCTGTTCGGCGAGTACAAGCCGCAGGTGGTGTTCCATGCCGCTGCGTACAAGCACGTGCCGATGCTGCAGGGCCAGCTGCGCGCGGCGTTCCGCAACAACGTGCTGGCCACGCGCAATGTCGCCGACTTGGCGGACCGTCATGATGTGGAATGCTTCGTGCTGATTTCCACGGACAAGGCGGTCAACCCGACCAGCGTGATGGGCGCCTGCAAGCGCATGGCGGAAATCTGGTGCCAGAACCTCAACGAGCATTCGCAGACGCACTACATCACCGTGCGGTTCGGCAACGTGCTTGATTCGGCAGGCTCCGTCGTGCCGCTGTTCCGCCAGCAGATTCGCAACGGTGGGCCGGTCACCATCACGCATCCGGAAATCTCGCGCTACTTCATGACCATTCCCGAGGCCTGCCAGCTGATTTTGCAGGCGGCCAGTATCGGCAAGGGTGGCGAGATCTTCGCGTTGGACATGGGTGAGCCGATCAAGATCCGCGATCTCGCCGAGCAGATGATCCGCCTGGCGGGACGCAAGCCCGGCACCGAGATCCCGATCGTCTACACCGGTCTGCGCGCGGGTGAAAAACTGTTCGAAGAGCTGTTCCATCCCCTCGAAAACTACGTCGAAACGACGCACGCGAAGATCTTCCTCGCGCAGTATCGCCAGGTGAAGTGGGACGTGCTCAATGCACAGCTGGCCAAGGCAGCCGATGCCGTGGTCGCTTATGACGAGGATGCGTTGCGCCAGTGCGTGTCCAACCTGCTGCCCTCGTTCCGCTGGACCGAGACGCCGCAGCCGGACAACGTGGTGGCGCTGCGCCGCAGCGAATCAGGAGAGAAGTAAGTGAGCAAGCCGTTGCGCAAGGTGGTGTTCCCCGTGGCTGGTCTGGGCACGCGTTTCCTGCCCGCCACCAAGGTGGTCGCCAAGGAAATGCTGCCTGTTCTGGATCGCCCGCTGATCCAATACGCCGTGGACGAGGCCGTGGATGCCGGTGCGGACACGCTGGTGTTCGTGACCAATCGCTACAAGCACGCCATCGCCGATTATTTTGACAAGGCCTACGAGCTCGAAGCCAAGCTGCAGGAAAAGGGCAAGGACGAGCTGCTCGCCCTGGTGCAGGGCACGCTGCCCCGGCACGTGCGTGCGATCTTCGTGACCCAGCCGGAGGCCCTCGGCCTTGGCCACGCGGTGTTGTGCGCCAAGCCGGTGGTGGGCGATGAGCCGTTCGGCGTGATCCTTCCGGACGACCTGATCTGGAACCAGGGCAAGGGCGCCTTGCGCCAGATGGCCGAATTGGCCGAAACGCAGAACGCCGGCGTGATCGCGGTGGAAGAAGTCCCGCAGAACGATACCGACAAGTACGGCATCGTGGACGCCTCCCCGATCGACCAGCGCAGCGCGCAGATCCGCCACATGGTGGAGAAGCCCAAGCCCTCCGAGGCCCCTTCGAACCTGGCCGTGGTTGGCCGCTACGTGTTGCCGGGCCGCATCTTCCAGTTGCTGGAACAGACCACGCCGGGTGCGGGCGGCGAAATCCAGCTGACCGATGCCATCGACGCGTTGCTCAAGGAACAGGGCAAGGTACTTGCCTACCGTTTCGAAGGCACCCGCTTCGACTGCGGCAACAAGGCTGGCCTGGTGCGTGCCACCATGCATATGGCGCTGCAGGACCCCAAGCTGGCGCCGGTCGTGCGCGAGCTGATGGCCGCGCTCTAAGCCGCTGCCGGCCATCGGCCCGAGGGCCGGTGGCTTGCCCTCGCCGGACGCTCCGGTTTTTTGCCCGACGGCAGGTCGGGCACCTACCCGCGTGACATCCGTCGGCGGATAGCGAATGGGTAAGAATCAGACTTATCCGACTGCGTCTTTGACGGACGCATGCCAGAATCCCTCCCGCGTTCCGCCATCTTGGGCGGCCAATCTAGTCGTGGGTTCACCGGTGATCGTCGGCTCCGCTTCGTAAGAGGCGGGCGTTTCGGCGTATCCGGCGCACCCATGGCCGGCTGCCGCCGTCTTCGTGTTCATCGGATGAAAACCAGGGAAGCATCATGGATCTGTTGCGATTTCTCCTGCTGTTGCCGCTGCGCCTGCTGCGCGGCTTGTTGGCCGGTATGGCGCTGGTACTGCGTCCTTTGCTGGGCCAGGTCAGCTGGGCGGCACCGGCGTGGATGCCGGCCACGGGCGGATGGGTTCGCCGCCGTCCCCTGCGTGCCGCCGCGACGCTGGTGGCCGTCCTGGTGTTGGGAGCCGGCGGCTGGTTCGGCTGGCAGTGGTACCAGAACCGGCCAAAGCCGGTGGAGCCTTTGCGCATCACGTGGTCGGTCGATGCGCCGGCCATCACCGATTACACGCAGCAACCCGTCGTCATCCACCCTTTGACGGTCAATTTTTCCGGCTCCGCTGCGCCGATCGAGCAGGTGGGCAAGCCGGTCGCGGCCGGTGTGGTGATGCAGCCCGCTGCCAAGGGCCAGTGGAGCTGGATCGATGACCATACCTTGCGCTTCACGCCGGCTGAGGACTGGCCGGTGGGACGCCACTACGAAGTGCGGTTTGACGCGGCCAAGGCTTTCGCAGGCCACGTCCTGATGGCGGACGATCATTTCAGCTTCGATACCGCGGCTTTCTCCGCGAAGGCGGAGCATGGCGAGTTCTACCAGGATCCGCAGGACGCCACCGCGAAGAAGACCATCCTGCCGATCACCTTCAACTATCCCGTCGACACGGCCGATTTCGAGAAGCGTATCGCGGTGGGCCTGGCGCAGCGCGGCAGTCGCGATGCGGCGCTCAAGTACACCGTCACCTACGACCAGTACAAGCTGCACGCGTGGATCCATTCGCAGCCGCTGTCTTTGCCGCGCGACGAAAGCAGCGTGAACTACAGCATCGACAAGGGCGTGCGGAGCGTCCGCGGTGGCGACGGCATGGCCGAGGCCATCAAGGCACAGATACGCGTACCCGGCCTGTACAGCCTCACCATCGATGGTATCGACCCCACCCTGGTCGACAATGAAAAGTACGAGCCCGAACAGGTGCTGGTGGTCAACGTCGGTGGCACGGTGCGTGACAGCGAGCTCGCCGGGCTGACCAAGGCGTGGATTCTTCCCGCTCGCAAGCCTGGCGTGGAGCAGGCGGACGATGCGCCGCCTTATGACTGGAATCCTGGCGAGGTCGGCGACGCGGAACTGCGCCAGGCGCAAGCGCTGAAGCTCGAGCTGGTACCTACCGAGAATGATTTCGAAGCGGTGCAGAGCTTCAAGTACCACGCCGAGCCGGGTCAGCGCATCTATGTGCGCATCGACAAAGGGCTGAAGTCGTTCGGCGGCTACATCCTGGGCCGGCCGCACGCCACCGTCGTCACGGTCCCCAATTATCCCAAGCTGCTTCGTTTCATGGCCGATGGCTCGCTGCTGTCGATCTCCGGCAGCAAGCGCATCTCGGTGGTGTCGCGCAATCTGCCTGGGCTGCGCATGGAGATCGGGCGCGTGCTGCCGGACCAGCTGCAGCACCTGGTGAGCCTCAACCAGGGTAGCTACGCGCGCCCCGAACTCAGCTATGCCTTCAGCGAAGACCATATCGTCGAGCGCTTCGAACAGAAGCGCAGCTTTCCCAAGGGCGATCCGGCCAAGGCCCATTACGAAGGCATCGACCTGGGCCAATACCTGAAGGAAGGCAAGCGCGGCGTGTTCCTGCTGCATTTGTCCAGCTACGACGCCGTTGCCGAGAAGAAACGCGAAGAGGCGCGCAAGGCCGCCGAGAACGAACCGCAAGCCGCGCCGCGCAACGACAGCGCCGACCCCGAATCGGAGGGCGATGAAGGCGACCAGGGGGAGATGTCCGACAGCGATGGCAATGACGGCACGGTACCCACCGATACCCGCATGATCGTGGTCACCGACCTTGGCATGCTGGTGAAGCGTTCGCTCGACGGTAGCCAGGACGTGTTCGTGCAGTCGATCCGCACCGGCCAGCCGGTGGCGGGCGCCAGTGTCGCCGTGCTTGCCGTCAACGGGCAGGCGCTGTTCAATGAGACGACATCCGCCGACGGCGTCGCGCATTTCCCCACCTTCAAGGGGCTGGAGCGCGAAAAGCAGCCGACCTTGTACGTCGTGAAGAAGGCGGACGATCTTTCGTTCCTGCCCATCGGTGGCTACAGCAGTTACGACCGCAAGCTCGATTTCTCGCGCTTTGACGTGGGCGGCGAGCGCAATGCGCAGAACGAGGGGCAGCTGTCGGCTTACCTGTTCTCCGATCGCGGCATTTATCGACCGGGTGACACCTTCCATGTCGGCTTGATCGTACGCGCCGCCAGTTGGACACGCAGCGTGGCCGGCATTCCCTTGCAGGCGGAGATCGTCGACCCGCGCGGCATGACGGTGAAACAGCTGCCGATGTCGATGGATGCTTCGGGTTTCGGCGAGCTGGCATACGCCCCGGCGGAAACCGCGCCCACCGGCACGTGGACGATCAACCTCTACATCGTGAAAGACGGCAAGGCCGGTGCGCAGATCGGCAGCACCACGGTGCAGGTGAAGGAGTTCCTGCCTGACCGCATGAAGGTCGAGGCGCGTTTGGCCGGCCAGGTGTCCGAGGGTTGGGTGAAACCCGACCAGGTCAAGGGCATCGTGGACGCCATGAACCTGTTTGGCACGCCGGCGGCGAACCGCCGGGTGGAAGCGTCGCTGACGCTGCGTCCGGCATGGCCGGCCTTCCGCAGCTGGAAGGACTACCATTTCTACGATCCGCGTCGCGCCAAGGAGGGCTACGAAGAGCCGCTTCAGGATGGCAAGACCGACGACAAGGGTCATGCTGAGTTTGATCTCGACCTCAAGAAATACGCGGACGCCACCTACCAGCTGTATTTCCTCGCCAAGGCCTACGAGCCCGAGGGCGGGCGCAGCGTCGCCGCGGCGGCACAGACGCTGGTGTCGAACAACGACTGGCTGGTCGGCTATAAATCGGTCGACAACCTCGACTACGTGAATCGCGACACGCCGCGCAGCGTGCATCTGGTGGCGATCGATCACACGGCCAAGGCGATGGCGTTGAAGGAGCTGAAGGCCCGGCTGGTCGAGCGCCGCTACATCTCCGTGCTGACCAGGCAGGATTCGGGCGTCTACAAGTACCAGTCCAAGCTCAAGGAAATCACGCTCAGCGAACAAGCCTTGTCGCTTCCCGCCGAAGGCATGGACTATGCCTTGCCCACCGACAAGCCCGGCAATTACGCGCTGCTGATCCTGCGCAGCGCCGACGGCGTCGAGGTGAACCGCGTGGACTATTCGGTGGCGGGCGCGGCCAACGTGTCGCGCTCCCTGGATCGCAATGCCGAGCTTCAGCTCAACCTGAGCAAGGAAGACTACGCGCCGGGCGAGACGGTGGACATCGCCATCCGCGCGCCTTATGCGGGCAGTGGCCTGATCACCATCGAGCGCGACAAGGTCTACGCGCACGCCTGGTTCCACGCCGATACCAGCAGCTCGGTGCAGCACATCACCGTGCCCGCCAGCTTCGAAGGCAACGGTTACATCAACGTGCAGTACATCCGCGATCCGTCCTCGGACGAGATCTTCATGAGTCCGCTCAGCTACGGCGTGGTGCCGTTTTCGGTGAACCTCGACGCGCGCCGCCATGCCATCAAGGTGGACGCGCCGGCCATCGTAAAACCAGGCGAAACAGTCACGCTCAAGCTGAGCGCGCCGCAGCCGACACGTGCGGTGGTGTTCGCGGTGGACGAGGGCATCCTGCAGGTCGCGCGCTACAAGCTGGGAGACCCGCTGAAGTTCTTCTTCCGCAAGCGCATGCTGGAAGTGGGCACGTCGCAGATTCTCGACCTGATCCTGCCGGACTTCGAGAAGCTGATGGCCATGGCCGCGCCTGGTGGTGACGCGGATGCGGCGATCGGCCGCCAGCTCAACCCGTTCAAGCGCAAGCGCGACAAGCCGGTGGCCTACTGGTCGGGCATCGTCGACGTGAACGGCGAAACCGAACTGCATTACCAGGTGCCGGACTACTTCAACGGCAAGCTGCGCGTCATGGCCGTAGCGGTATCGCCGGAGCGCATCGGCACCTTCGAGGGCGCCACCACGGTGCGCGGCGACTTCGTGCTTTCGCCGAACGTCCCGACCACCGTGGCGCCGGGCGACGAGGTCGAGGTCAGCGTAGGCGTGGCCAACAACCTCACCGGATTGGGAGGCAAGCCGATTCCGGTGGCGGTGACACTGAAAACCGGCCCGCAACTTCAGGTGCTTGGTGCGCCAACCCAGAACGTCAGCCTGGGCGAAATGCGCGAGGGCGTGGTCACCTTCCGCGTCAGGGCCACCGACAAGCTGGGCTCCGGCAACCTGAGTTTCGTTGCCGGCTATGGCGACAAGTCCGCGCGGCAAAGCGTCGACGTGTCGGTGCGGCCGGCATCCGCTTATCGCGCGCAGGTCGACGTGGGCCGCGTCGATCCCGGCAGCAAGGCGGATGAGCCGGGCTTGCGCCGCATGTATGCCGAGTACGCTTCGCGCGACGCGGCCATCTCGACCGTGCCCGTGGTGTTGTCGAGTGGCCTGACCACTTACCTGGTCAATTTCCAGCATTACTGCAGCGAGCAGATCGTGAGTTCCGCGATGCCGCGGCTGGTGCTGTCGAAGTGGCCGCAGGTGAAGATCTTTGCCGACGCGCTGCAGCCGAAGCTCGAAGGCAGGAAGCTCAGCAACGACGAAGCGCTGGCGCAGTTTCTCGATGTGTTGCACACGCGCCAGAACGGGCAGGGCGGCTTCGGGCTGTGGTCGGCGACGCCGGATGCGAATCCGTTCGTGTCCACCTATGCCATGCATTTCCTGCTGGAAGCACGCGAGCGCGGCGTGACGGTGCCACGCGACATGTTCGATGCGGGCAATCGCTATCTGCGGCAGCTGGCGGCGGATGACACGCTTGACGGTCTCGATCTGGTACGCCAGCGTGCCTATGCCGTCTACCTGCTGACCCGCCAGGGCAATGTCACCACCAACGACCTGGCTGCCGTGCAGAAACGGCTGCAGGAAGCCTATCCGGACCAGTGGCGCAACGATCTGGCGGCGGCGTGGCTTGCCGCGTCGTATCAGCTGCTCAAGCAGGACAAGCAGGCGGCCCAGCTCATGGCCGGTCCGCAGAAGCTGTTGGAGCGCACCGCGGCAGACAAGGATTACAGCTATGGCTATTACTACGACTCACTGACCCGTGATGCCAGCACGCTGTACCTGCTGAGCAAGCACTTCCCGGAACGCGCGAAAGCGCTGTCGCCGCGCGTCATGGAAAACCTGGGCTGGCCGCTCGCGCACGGTTGGTACAACACCTTGTCATCCGCCATGACCATGTTGGCGCTCGATACCTATGCCACGCAGGCCGCCGGCGAGGTGGACAAGTTGCGTATCGACGAAGTGCACGCCGATGGGAGCGTCAAGTCCATCGCATCCCTGCAGGCCAACCTGCTGCAGGCAGGCAGCTGGGACGCTGCGGTGAATCGCCTGCGCTTTACCAACGGCAGTACCCTGCCGGCCTGGCGCGTGGTGAGCCAGGGCGGTTACGACCGCGACGTGGCAACCAAAGCCATCAAGGAAGGCCTGGAGATCACCCGCGATTACACCGACGTGAATGGCAAGGCGATCGGACAGGTGACCCTGGGCCAGGAGATCGATGTGCACGTGAAGATCCGTGCGACGGGCAAAGATGGGGTGGGCAACGTAGCCATCGTGGACCTGTTGCCGGGCGGCTTCGAACCGGTGATCCAGCCGCCGCCGGCGGTGACCGACCAGCCGTCGAATGGCGACACGCCGGAGGATGCAGGCGGCGACAGCACGGTCAATGCCACCCAATGGCGCTCGCCGATCGGTGTCGGCAATTCCACGTGGCGTCTGGAATACGCGGATATTCGCGAGGATCGCGTGGTGCTGTATGGCGAGGCCTTGCCCGATGTCGGCGAGTTCGTCTATCGCATCAAGGCCACCAGCGCCGGCAAGTTCATCGTGCCGCCGGCTTACGGTGAATCGCTCTACGACCGGCGCATACAGGCACGCACGGCCGGTGGCGCCACCCTGACCGTCGTGCGTCAACCCTGAGGCCACGGGGCGCGCCTTCTGCGAAGAGGGCGCGACCACGGTACCTGCCATGCCCCAGCACACGATCCTGCGACGCACCGGACGAGCTCTGCTGCACTGGCTGGTCCGGTGGCAGAACTGGTTGGTGGGCGCCTTGTTGATCGTCGCGGTGCTGGCAGGCTTCCGGTGGTGGCCGCACAAGCCATTGCACGATTGGCTACCGTCATCGACCGCGGTCTATGACGCGCGTGGCCGCCTGTTGCGGCTCACGCTGGCCAGCGATGATCGCTATCGTTTGTGGGTGCCGCTCAAGGATATTTCCCCTGCCTTGGTCGACGGCGTGTTGCTGCATGAGGACCGCTGGTATCGCTGGCACCCCGGCTTCAATCCCTACGGCCTGGTACGCGGCGGGTGGGTGACCTATGTCAGCCATGGCAATCGCCAGGGCGGTTCCACCGTCACCATGCAACTCGCGCGCCTGTTGTGGCGCCTGAACACCCGCTCACCCTGGGGCAAGTTGCGGCAGGTGGCGCGCGCCGTACAGCTGGAGCTGTTTTATTCCAAGGCCCAGATTCTGGAGGCCTATCTCAACTACGCACCTTACGGGCGCAACGTCGAGGGCGTCGGCGCGGCGAGCGTGGCGTATTTCGACAAGCCGGCCAGTGCGCTGAGCCTGCCCGAAGCGTTGACCCTCGCCGTCATTCCGCAGGATCCCTCACGACGCCTACAGGCGAGCGACGGCGCGACCGAGGTGATTGGAAAGCAGCTCGCCACGTCGCGCAATCGCCTCTATGCACGGTGGAAGGCGGATCATCCGCAGGATGCGGCGCTGCAGTCGCTGTTTGCCCTGCCGTTGCGGCTGCGTCCCTTGTCGCAGCTTCCGTTCGAGGCGCCGCATGCCGTCGACCAGATACTGGCAGCACGACGCATCGATACGCTCGATGCGGACAGCCGCGTCGTCAGCACCCTAGATATGGATCTGCAGCATGTGCTGGAGCGCCAGGTCAGCCGCTACATCGAGCGCAACGATACGCGCGGCATCCGCAACGCGGCCGCCATCCTGGTCGATACCCGCGACATGGGTATCAAGGCCCTGGTGGGGTCGGCCAACTATCGCGGTGCCGACATCCAGGGCCAGGTGAATGGCAGCCAGGCGAAGCGTTCACCGGGCTCGACCCTCAAGCCCTTCATCTATGGGCTCGGTTTCGATGAGGGCGTGCTGCATCCCCAGACCGTGTTGCGCGATGTCCCCACGGCGTTCGGGCCGTACACGCCGGAAAACTTCGACGGCCATTTCCTGGGCCCGGTGACCGCCACCGAAGCCCTGGTGCGCAGCCGCAACATTCCCGCCGTGTGGGTGGCTTCGCAGCTGCAACAGCCAAGCCTTTATCAGTTCCTGCGTGATGCGGGCATCAGCCGCATGGCCAGCGAAAAGCACTACGGCCTTGCGCTCGTGCTGGGCGGCGGCGAAGTGACCATGCAGGAGCTTGCAGGCCTCTACGCCATGCTCGCCAATCGCGGCGAACTCCGTCCGCTGCGCCTGCTGGCGACCGACCCGCAGGTGCCGGGCACCCGGCTGCTCAGCGACGAGTCGAGCTTCATGGTGATGGACATGCTGCGCCAGAACCCACGGCCCGACGAAACCACCGGCGCCCAACCGGGGCGGCTGCCGGTGTACTGGAAGACCGGCACCTCCTGGGGGTTCCGCGATGCCTGGACGGCCGGCAGCTTCGGCCCTTATGTGCTGGTCGTGTGGATAGGCAATTTCGACGGCAGCAGCAACCAGGCCTTCGTGGGCGTGGAAGCGGCGGCGCCGTTGTTCTTCCAGATGGTCGATGCATTGCAGGCAGCGGAGCCGCGCATGGCCGAGCCGCTGCGGCATATGCCGGCGAACCTGCGGCGCGTGGAAGTCTGCCTGGCCAGCGGCGACCTGCCGAACCAATGGTGTCCGCAACGCGGGATGACCTGGTTCATCCCCGGCAAGTCGCCGATCCGCGTCAGCCAGGTCCATCGGCCCGTGGTGGTCGACGATGCAACCGGGCAGCCGGCCTGTCCACCTTACGCGGGGAAGCGGACGCATGTGGAGGTCTACGAGTTCTGGCCGTCCGAACTGCAGCGGGTGTTCGCGCAGGCTGGCATTCCACGCCGCACGCCGCCACGCAATGATGCGTGCGGTGACGCGGGCATCGACGGCGAACCGCCGGCCATCACGTCACCGTTGCGCGGCAGCATTTACGCGATGCGCCTGAAGCGTGCCGACGATCGCATCGCCTTTTCGGCGAATGCCGATGCCTCCGTGCGTGAAATGTACTGGTTCGTCAACGACGCCTACGTCGGGCGCAGCGCGCCGGGTGAATCCCTGTTCTGGCAGCCCGCCGCGGCTGGCAACTACGAGGTCCGCGTGGTGGACGACCGTGGTCGCAGCGATGCGCGGCCACTGGGCGTGAGCGTGGTCGACTAGCGTCCATCCATGCCGGGCGTCATGTGGCGGCGCCAGCGGCAGGCTGCGTTAGACTGGCCGCTTCCCCGCGACACGTGCAGTCATCGCATGACCTCGTCACCGGCACCTTCGTATTACCGCGCCACGGCCACGCCTTACGAGCCCTATGCAGCCTTGCAGGGCAAGACCGATGCGCGCGTTGCCATCATCGGCGGCGGCTTCGCCGGTTTGCACACCGCGCTGGGACTCGCCGAGCGTGGTGTGCGCGACGTCGTGCTGCTGGAGCGGGAGCAGGTGGGTTTCGGCGCATCGGGTCGCAACGGTGGTTTTGTCTTCGGTGGCTATTCGCTGGGCGAGCAGGCCTTGCTCGACCAACGCGGAGAAGCCACGGCCCAGGCGTTGTTTGGCCTGACCACCCGGGCGGTGGACCGCATTCGCGCCTTGGCGCAGCGCTACGCCATCCCCTGCGATGTGGTGGACGAAGGCGTCATCTGGGCCAACTGGTTCCGCGATCCGAACGTGCTGCGCCAGCGGCAGGAGCTTCTGGCCAGGCACTACGGCGTGTCGTGGGAATGGTTGCCTCAGCATGAACTGCGGGGGCGCGTTCACACCACGCGTTATTACGATGGCTTGTACGAGCGGCATGCACTGCATCTGCATCCGCTCAACTTCGCCATTGGTCTCGCGGGCGCGGCCGCTTCGCAAGGCGTTCGCATCCACGAGAACACCGACGTCTGGCAACTGAAGCGCGATGGCTTGCGCTGGCGCGTGGAGACCGCGCAGGGCGCCGTGCATGCCGACCAGGTGGTGCTGGCTTGCGGCGGTTATCTGGCGGGGCTGAACCGGAAGGTGGACCGGGCGATTCTTCCCATCGCCACCTATGTCATGGTGACCGAGCCGCTTGGCGATCGCATGGCCGATATCCTGGAGACGCGCTCGGCGGTCTACGACACGCGCTTTGCGTTCGACTACTACCGCCCCTTGCCGGATGGAAGGCTGTTGTGGGGTGGGCGCATTTCCGTGCGCGATCGTTCGCCGACGTCCGTCCAGCGCCTGCTGATGGCCGACCTGCTGCGCGTGTTTCCCTCCTTGAAAGGCGTGCGTGTCGACTACGCGTGGTCCGGACTGATGAGTTATGCACGCCATCAGATGCCACAGATCGGAAGCACGCACGATGGCCTGTGGTGGGCACAGGCTTTTGGCGGCCACGGCCTCGCGCCGACGTGCGCCGCCGGCGAGTTGCTGGCATCCGCCTTGGCGGAGGGCGATGATCGCTGGAAGCAGTTTGCGGGCTATGGCCTGGATCCCACCCATCGTCCCTTCGGCTATCTGGGGGCGCAGGCCAGCTACTGGTGGCAACAGGGCAAGGACTGGTTCAAGACGAGGTTGGAAGGATGAGCGAGACGACGATGCCGGCGGACATCAGCTGGGCCGATTTCGAGAAGGTCTGCCTCGTGGCCGGCACGGTGACGCGGGTCGAGGCTTTTCCCGAGGCGCGCAAGCCGGCCTGGAAAGTGTGGGTCGATTTCGGCCCCTACGGCGAGAAGAAGACCAGTGCCCAGATCGCGCAGCTTTATCGTGCGCAAGACCTGCTCGGACGGCAGATCGTCGGCGTGATCAACTTTCCCGAGAAGCAGATCGGTCCCTTTCGCTCGCAATTCCTGTTGACCGGCTTTCCCACCGATGACGGCGTGGTCATTACCGCCATCGAGCGCCCCGTACCCAATGGTACCCGGCTGGCCTGATCAGCCCAGCGCGGGCACCAGCTCCGCACGCGGCCGGCGGCGGATAAGCAGGGCGATCACCGCAGCGATCACGCCGCTCATGCCTGCCACCACGAATGGCTGCAGATAGCTGCCACCCTGCGTGCGCATGAAGCCGGCGAAGAATGCCGCGCTCGCCGCGCCAATCTGGTGGCCTGCCGCCACCCAGCCGAACACTACGGGCGCATCGCGATCGCCGAACGCTTCGCTCGCCAGGCGCAGCGTCGGCGGCACCGTGGCGATCCAGTCCAGGCCGTAGAACACGCCGAACAGCGAGAGGCTGTAGAACGAGAAGTCCGAGTACGGCAGCCAGATCAGCGAGAGTCCTCGCAGGGCGTAGTACATGAAGAGCAGCTTGCGCGGGTCGTAACGATCGGTAAGCCAGCCCGACATCGTGGTGCCGACCAGGTCGAACGCGCCCATCATCGCGAGCAAGCCGGCGGCGCGAACTTCGGGGATGCCGTGGTCGCCGCACATCGCGATGAAGTGCGTGCCGATCAGGCCGTTGGTGGTGAATCCACAGATGAAGAACGTTGCGAACAAGAGCCAGAACGTCCGCTGCTTCGCGGCCGTCGCGAGCGTGCCCAGTGCGATCGACAGCAGGTTCCGCCGCGGCGGCTCGACGGCTTCGTCTTCGGTGGCGCCATACGGACGCAAGCCGATATCGGACGGGCGTTCCGGCAGCAGCCACCAGGCGAGCGGGATCAGCAATGCGCAGCCCGCCGCCACCGTCCACACCACGGGACGCCAGCCACCATGATCGGCGATCGCCGCGAGAGCCGGCAGAAAGGCGAGGGTACCCGTGGCCGTGCTGGCGGTCAGCAGCCCCATCATCAGGCCGCGGTGGGTGACGAACCAGCGGTTCACCACGGTGGCGCCCAGCACGATGGCCACGCAGCCCGAGCCGATGCCGGAGAAGATGCCCCAGCTCACCAGCAGGTGCCAGGGCTGCGTCATCCAGGCGCTGGCCGAGATCGATGCGGCCATCAGCGCGAGCGCGCCGATCAGCGTGCGGCGGACGCCCACGGCCTGCATCAGCGCGGCCGCGAACGGGCCCACCATGCCGTAGAGGAAGATGCCCACCGCGGCCGACAGCGAGATGGTGTCGCGGCTCCATCCAAACGCATGGCCGAGGGGCAGGATCAGCACGCCAGGCGCGGCGCGTACGCCGGCGGCGGCCAGCAGGGCGAGAAAGATCACGCCGGCAACGACAAAGGCGTACTTCTGGCCGAAGGGGCGGCTGCGCTGTATAGTCATGTTACCGACCGGTACGTGGGGTCTGCGGATCATACGTACCGATCGGTAACATAGTCAACCGTGACTGCCATGCCGATCAAACGCCCTGAAACTCCCGTCCCTTCGGACGATGCCAAGCCCAAGGCCGCCGAGCGCATCCGCCGCACGGCGCGCGAGCTGTTCTATCGCGAAGGCATCCGCGCCATTGGCGTGGAGGAGATCGTCACGCGGGCCGGTGTCACCAAGCCCAGCCTGTATCGCAGCTACGCCTCCAAGGACGAACTCGCGGCCGAATACCTGCGCGACTACGAGCTGGCGTTCTGGAAGGTATTTGAGGCGGGTGAGGCGGACCATCCGGGCGACGCGCGCGCGCAGTTGATGGCCTACTTCGAAGGCCTTGCGCATCGCGCCACGCAGGCAGGTTATCGCGGCTGCGGGCTAACCAACGCAGTGGTCGAGTATCCCGGCGACGAACATCCCGCGCGCAAGGTGGCGCAAACCCACAAGCGCAAGCTGCGCGCGCGCCTGGTGTCGATGTGCGAAGCGATGGGCGCCAGGTCGCCGGAAGTGCTGGCGGACGGTTTGCTGCTGCTGCTGGAGGGCACCTATGCGTCCGGCCAGTTGTTCGGCAGGCAGGGTCCGGCACGTTCCCTGGTGGCGGTGGCGGAACAGCTTATCGACGCATCGCTGCGTTGATCAGGCGCGCGTTCAGGGCGCGCGTTTGCGGGCGTTGTCCAGCCACACGCCAAGGCCTTGGGCATTGAGTTCGATATCCATGCCGATCAGGTTCAGCAGCTCATCGCGATTGCCCTGCCAGCCGTGTGCCCAGGCACGCGCGCCATAGAGCCCGGTCAGCTCGTCCTTCATGACGTCATGCCGCCGTGCGCGATCCGGATGGTCGTGCTGCGCTGTTTCCGCGATGGCGACCATGGCGTCGATCTGCGCGTGCAGATCATGGCTCAGGCGTTCGACGTCTTCGACACGGTTGTAGTGGGTGAGGTACATCGCCGCGGGCTTCAAGGCGACGAGCCGATCGATCGACGCGTGCAGTGCCGGCGGATCGAATTGCACCGGCGAGGTGGTGGGAAGGATGAAAGGCCCGTTGGCGGTGTCGAACTCGCGATACGAAAGCCCGAACACGTCACCGGTAAAGCATGCGTTCGCGCGCTCGTCGTATACCGCGAGGTGATGGCGTGCATGCCCGGGAGTATCCAGGCAAAGCAGCGTGCGGCCGGCGAGATCCACCGCGTATCCATCCGGCGCCTCGATCACCCGTTCGGCGGGAATCGGGCGAAGCCGCCCATAGGTCTCCTCCATGACCGATTCGCCGTACACGGCGCTCGCACCCGCCCATAGCTGGCTGGGATCGATCATGTGCCGCGCGCCGCGCGGGTGCACCACCAGTTTCACATTCGGCAGCTGCGCGATCAGCTCGCCCGCACCGCCGGCGTGGTCCAGGTGCACATGGGTGAGGATGAGCCAGTCGACATCGGCCGGGGCCAGCCCTGCGTTGCGCAGGCCGTCGAGCATGCGGGGCACGGCGTAGTTCGTGCCGCAGTCGATGAACGCGCCGCAGCCGTTCTCCACGACAAGGTAGGCCGCATCGAAATGCGGCCGCACAAAACCCGTGTCGATGGTGTGGATGCCGTGGTTCATCGCCAACCTCGCACTGAGTGGGTCAGGCGAGGTTAGCAAAGCCCGGCAAGGTGGAGCACTCCCACCTTGGTCGAGAGCGCTCAGGGGGCCGCGTCGACGAGGACGAGCTCGGCGTCTTCGAGCGCGGTCACCACCAGCTTCGCCTCGTTGTGGATGGCCGCGCCATCGCGGGCGTCCAGCGTGACGCCGTTGACCTCGACCTTGCCCTTGGCTGGCACAAGGTAGGCATAGCGATTGGGGCCGAGCTCGTATTCGGCCTTTTCGCCGGCCCCCAGCGATGCACCGAGCACGCGCGCATCGGTGCGCAGCGGAAGGGCGTCATTGTCTTCCTTGAACCCGCTGGCCAAGGCAACGAAGCGGCCGGAGCGTTCGCCCACCGGAAACGGCTTGGTGCCCCACGATGGCGGATTGCCCTGCTGGTTGGGGATGATCCAGATCTGGAAGATGCGCGTCGCGCCCGGCTCCAGGTTGTATTCGGCGTGCGTGATGCCGGTTCCCGCGCTCATCACCTGCACGTCGCCCGCGACGGTGCGTCCTTTGTTGCCCAGGTTGTCCTGGTGCGTGATGGCGCCCTCGCGCACGTAGGTGATGATCTCCATGTCGCCGTGCGGATGGGGTGGAAAGCCGGTCTGCGATGCGATGGTGTCGTCATTCCACACACGCAGCGTGCCCCAGCCCATGCGTGCAGCGTCGTAGTAGTTGGCGAATGAAAAATGATGCTTGGCATCGAGCCAGCCGTGGTTGGCTCCGCCCAAGGTGTCGAAGGGTCGACGTTCGATCATGCTGCACTCCCGATGAAATGGCTGCGCCTGTTGGCTGCCCACCAAGATAGGGCAGAGTGCCGTCGAGACCAGTCGTTCCTTGACGAACGGACTGTTGCCAAAAAGCCATAGAACGAGATTAGCCAGCGCATGCGACGCGGCCGTGAAAAGCAGCATGCCGGGGCGACGAATGTTCGGTGTGGTTCCCTGCCAGGCGATTTCGCCCGCTCGATGCAAAAAAACCGTCCCGGACTCTTCACAAATGCCGCGGTTCTGTTACTATTTCCGACTCTGATGCGGGAATAGCTCAGTTGGTAGAGCACGACCTTGCCAAGGTCGGGGTCGCGAGTTCGAGTCTCGTTTCCCGCTCCAGTTTCCTGCAAAACCTCGGCCTTCCGAGGTTTTGTTTTTTAAGCGGATATGACCCTGGTTTCGGGTTACGATTCGCGCGCAATGGCCTGGTGGCAGAGTGGTCATGCAGCGGCCTGCAAAGCCGTGTACGCCGGTTCGATTCCGACCCAGGCCTCCATTGCGCAACACGATCAACCCGCCATCTGGCGGGTTTTTTATGCGCCCGCAGCCGCCCGCAGCCGCCCGCAGCCGCCCGCGGCCCCGAGGACGCGCATGGTAGGATGCGCATCCCTCCGTAGCGGGCCCGGATGGCGAAACTGGTAGACGCAAGGGACTTAAAATCCCTCAGCCGCAAGGCTATGCGGGTTCGATCCCCGCTCCGGGCACTAAGAAAATCAATCACTTACTGGCTTTTTCCCGGATTGCAGGAGCGTCTGTGTCCGCACGGTGTCCGGGTTTAGGTGGGCTGTAGCTCTGAGCCGCAATGCTTGCACTTCAGTGCGGCCTCGCGGACTTGCTCGGCGCAGAACGGGCAGAGTTTGTAACCGTCGACTTTTTCCCCAGCCTCCAGGCGCTCGGCCCTGTTCCGGGAAAAAACCGCGATCAACAGACCGATCAGAAGCGATGAGTAGCCCATGAGCCCCATCGCCATGCCGTTGCCGCCGGTCGCAAATGATCCCAGGACCACGAGCGCGAAGCCACCCGCCAAGCACCCAAGAAAGAACAAAAAGCCCGAAAACCCGCGTCGCGACGCAATGCCGGCGACTATCAGGTCGCAGAACAAGAACAGAATCAGCCCCCAAATCGGCTCCATTGCACACTCCCCCTTCCCGTAGTGGTGCGCAATTTCTAGCACACTAGATCTGCAACGGCTGCGTGCCTACGCCACCCCACGCAGGAACTGCGACAGCGGCATAACTTCGGCAATGCGCTGGCTGTCGAGCCCATACACCGCCAGCGCCGCCGCCAAGATCAAGTCATCATGAGCCCCTTCGCGGGCGCCAAAAGTGGCATTTCCGACTGCGCTGTAACCAACGCGGAAATCGAGTAGCTCCCTGCGGAAGGTCTTTGCGAGAGGAAGGCTCTCGGGCATAGACAACTTGCCCGTGTGCATCAGCGCCTGCAGACGGCTCACTAGGTTGATCTTCGGCACACTGTGCCCGCCGTTGCCGTTAGGACCTTCCTGGCCGTTAAAGATGATCGTCACGGGCTTAATTCGCGGTACGCGATGGTCACGGAAGATGTCGTAGACCGCGCGACCGACGCCCGTATAGTCGATCCAGACATCTGGGTCATGCTCGGCAATCTGCTGACGCGCCAAAATGCGGTTCACACGCTGCGCCTGCGCCGGGTAGGGCTCACCCAGCGGCGCCTGCTCGAGCAAGCGCAGGATGTAAGACGGCCGCTCGTTGCGCAGTGCTTCGCGCGCTTCGGGAACCCGCGCTGTGAATACGTGCGCACCGATTTCGGGCGCTATCTTTTCGATCACAGCAATGGACGTGGGGTCTTTGGACTGGCCAAGGTCGACGCCTACGGCGACGGTGCGGCGGTAATCAAGTAACGGGTGATTCATGACCAGGCTTCCAGAGTGTTATCAACCATGGCGTCGACCAGCTCGGAGCTGAAGAAGGCCTCGTCGGTGTCGGTGAATTCGCACAGGTATTCAGTGCGGAACTGC
Source organism: Dyella sp. EPa41 (assembly GCF_016586165.1). Classification (GTDB taxonomy): domain Bacteria; phylum Pseudomonadota; class Gammaproteobacteria; order Xanthomonadales; family Rhodanobacteraceae; genus Dyella. The sequence goes on from NZ_BCPR01000003.1 coordinate 109,644, forward strand.
CATTCGCTCATTCCCTCGCGTTCTTCGGCGAGAAATTCAGGAGTGATGTGCGGGCAATCAAATGCCGTGATCGTCGTGCGATCCCAGCCCGCACTGGTCTCCCAGGCGTCATAGAACCAACCGCGGCGACCGTACGGGGTCGTCAGGGCGATGAGCTGGCCATCTGTAGACGCCGCCAGCATGGGCCGCAGCGCGGCATAAACAGTGTCGGCCACACGTGCGGCCTCGTCGATGATCACGGCGCGCGGGGCGCTGAAGCCGCGGATGTTCGCGTCGTTGTCGCCGGGGAGCGCGAAGAGGTGCGAGCCATTGGCCAGCACCAGTTCGGTTTCGTTGTCGCGCGTGATGCGCGGCACGTCCTCTAGTCGCCGATAGGTACTCACCACCTTCTGAAACAGCAACTTTGACTGGCGCAGTGTCGGCGCAATGATCAGATAAGTGCCCGGCGCGTACAGCATGCCGTGCGACGCCTTCGCGCCTACAGTGGTCGACTTGCCGGCCTGACGGTTACATAGGATGAGATGGCGGCGTGCCTCGGAGCGCATCACGTGCTCCTGCCATGGCGCCGGCTCTACCGGGTCCCCGTTGGCGTCACGCACGCCCTGGCGGAACACGTTCGCGGGATCAGCCGCGCGGGCAAAGTCGGAAGCGGCGGCGCTCACTTCGGCAGTTCCTGGATCGCGTTGTCGATGTACTGGCCGAACTCAGCGATGGACACGCGGACCATGCCTTGTGGGGCCTGAACACCGGAATGGCCCCATTCGAGAGCAGCGGCGTAGGGCAGGTTGTTGGTGATGTAAATGTCTTGCGTGCCATCAGCATGAGTTAGGACTGTCAGGCCTCGGGCAATGGTTTCGCCGCCATCTTTGTCGATGACTTCCGTTGTGCTGATGTCCGGATCCACGAGCGACACATTCCAGTTTGCACGGAAGCGCCCGCCCACATAGCCCGCCGGTGGCTTGGACTTCCACAGGTCAGGATTGCCTACCGGGGAGCGGAGCACGATAGAGCGGAGCAAGTCGAGGGTGGCCCTTCGTACTACCTGCGTCGGGGCTGCCTTAGCCTTTTCGACGAAAGCACGGATATCTAGCGCGAAGGTTTGGCTACTCATACCAGCGTGGCCTCGATCAAGAGAGGTTCGCGCTCTGGCGGCTGCATGATGGCTGCCTCTGCAGTCGCGATGGCGCGGGCGCCCGCTGCGATGGCTTCAGGGCCCAGGGGGCGTAGCTCGCGCACGAGTGAGGTGCGGATGTGGTGCCATTGGGGCGACTGCACCAGGTTGATCGTGTTGTGGTTGATGGTGATTGCGGAGCCAAGCTCGCCGAGCAGCTTGGCGATACGCTCGGATACCTTGCTAGCCGCCTCGAGTGCCGCTCGCTCGCCGGCCCAGTCCTTGATTGAGGCCGCATTGTCGGCGTTCCGGTAGAGACGCGCGCGTTGCCACGAGAAGCTGTCGAGCAGCGACTTACCCTCGACCTCGCGGATTTGGGCCAGCTCTTCGTCGGAGCGACACCCGCGCGTCTTCAGCTTGGCGATCAGGTCCACGTCCATGTGGTTTGTGCGGTGCCGTGACAGTGCATCCGGCGCCAGGCCATAGCGTAGGCTCAGTACACGCGCGGCGATGCCGTTGGCCAGGCCGATCTCGACCGTCGCGCGGTCTGGACTTTCACAGACAGTGCAGGGGCGGGCCATCGCTTACGCTCCCGCCACGCCGACGCCGCGCTGGCGGATGCCGTAGCGATGTTCATGTGCCTTGGCGACCTTGCCGCCACGAAGAACACTGCTTGCGACGCGGTCTTCCGCAGCATCAAGAATGACTTTGATGAAGCGGTCGCCATTGGGGCCCGTGGTCTGCGAGGCGGTCGCATTGACGGCCTGACCGTTGTTCTCGACGCTCACGTATACGTCTCCGCCGCCACCTCCCGCGGCCTGCACCCCCAGCTTTCCGTTCGCCCCGCGCGTGAGCGGTAGGATGGCCTCCGGGCCCGCTTCACCCATCACGCCTGCGCCCTTGGCGAAGGCGAACATGGTCGGGCGATCGACAATCTGACCCGAGAAGCTGGATAGCGACGCGGTGTCATAGACACCGCCGTTGGCGTTGGCGATGACAGAATCGATGAAGCTGTTCGCCTGCATCTGTGCCAACGCCGCGGGGTACATCGAGCCGAATATCGCCTGCAGTGCCTGCGATTCCAGGGCTCGCGCCTGGATGCGCAGCATGTCAGTCAAGATCGAGTCGGCCAGGTCCTTGAAGCTAGACTTTCCCGTCACAGCAAACTGCGCGATCGAATCGGCCATGCCATCGAAGGCGTTGGTGAACAGATTGTGTGTCTGTCCGGCCACGTTGGCGGCGGAGTCTTCGAAATCGGCAATGGCCCCTCGGGCGCCGTTTCGCCAATCTGCCATGGCGGCCAGCTCGCGCTGGTTCCCATCAATGATCTGTTGGACACGCTTATCCTGCGCGTCCTTGATGATCTTGAGCTCGCCGTCGTAGGTCTCCTGCGTCATGGCCTTGCCTTTGTCGGCAAAGTCACGATTGAGCTGCTCGATCCTCTTATTTGTGTCGTCCTGGACCTGCAGGATGTCGCGTTGCTGGGCCGCCTCGCGAGCCCCCATACCAATGGATGCGATCTGCAGGTCAATCTGCTTTTGCTTGACGCGCAGGCTTTCTTCCATCGCCGACTTGTAATTGGCGATCGATACGACGTTTTGCGCCTGCTGCGTCAGCTCCTTCTTATAGCCCTCGATTTCCTTGTTGATCGCCTCCGTCATCTGTTTCTTGGCAAGGATGGTTGCGTCGAAATCGTCGGAGGGTGACTTCTTGGCCCACGATGCGCGGGCGGCCATGTCGGCGGCAGCTTCCTTCGCCATGATCGTGTTGACCATGTCCGTGTCGCCCTTGGCGAGTGCGGCAGCAATGGCCTTATTTGCGGCGTTGTGGATATCGATCAGCGCGTCCTGGCGCTTCTGTTCCTCGGACTCATACTGCTTGGTGTATTTGTTGAGCAGCGACTGTCCCGCTACGCCGGCGTCCTGGATGCGCTGCGCTTCAGCCTTGGCCTCTGCCGCGGTCATCTTGTCGGAGAGCTGCTTCTGCAGGTCCTGCAGCTTGGTTTCATCGGCCGGCGACCAGCTCGCGAAGGTGAAGGGGTTGCCGCTCTTGGCGGCCTCCTTCTTCCCCATGAGATCGTAGATCTGCGTCTGCATGTCGGCCGTGCCGGCGATGAGCGACGCGCCCGTCTTGAACTCTTGCCAGTAGCCTGAGGCTGCAACCTTTACGTCATCCCATGCCTTGGCCAGGCCGGTCACCTGCGAGTTCATCTCGTCGAGGCGAGGACCGATGGCATCGTGGAAGGCATCGGCGGCCACCTGCGCGGCTCGCTGGGCGTCTCCCTGCTTCTCCAGGGCATCGATCTGCTCGTAAACCTTGAGCGTCAGGAAGTGATATTGCTCGTTCGCTTTGACGGCGCTCGCGGCGGTGCCGTCGAACATTTCGGTCACCGCGGCGGCGGCCTTCTCTGCGCTGTCGCCGGTGAGCTTGGACACGTCCATGGCAGCCCTTCCCAGCGACAGGAACGCATCGCTGCTCACCTTGCCGTTACCGGCCAGCGCGATGAGGATGTCGTTGGCCTTGCCCAGATCTGCGTTACTGCCCGCCACCTGGCTGGCGAACTTGGACATGCCGCCGGAGGCTACGCCGACGAAGTCGCCGGTCTTGGCTAGCGCGGCGTTGAACTCGTTCTGGACCTTGGAGCCATCGTTTGCGGCGATGGCGAACGCGGCAAAAGGGGCGCCCGCGGCGGCAATGGCGGCGGCGACACCGCCGAAGCCGGTCGCCAGCAGACCGCTCGAGCTGACCAGAGTGGCAAAGGACTGCTGAAACCGGCCCCACTGGCCGGTGGCGAGATCTTTCGCGAGGTAGCCAAGCTCGCGCCTGGCGTTCGCGTTGTTGAGGCTGAAGCTATGGACCGACTCCGTTGCGCTGGCGATCCGGGCACGGTTCGCTTCAATTGCGCTATTGAGGGCAGTGAAGTCGTCCGCAGTCAGTAGGCCCGACTTCTTGAACTGAGCCAGCTTGCTCTGCTGCTTGTCCAACTGGTCGAGCTTGGCAATGGTGGGGTCGATCTGACCGGCCAACTTGGCGAGTTCGATGCGCTGGGCACTGAGGGCCGAGTTATCGAATGACCTGGCGGCCTTGGCGGCAGTCGCAGACAGCTTCTCCGATGAGGTGGCGGCCTTGTCGCTGGCTGCCGCCATCTTGTCCAGGTCATCAGCGGCCTTGCTGACGCCGTCCGTCGTGACGCGTACGCCGAGCGTTGCCAGGTCCATGTCAGGCCGTCTCCGCCGGCTCGTCGGCGGCCTCGGTGGCCTGGGCGGGTAGGGCCTCGATACCGCTTCCGATGTGGGCGAAGGGCGCGAATTCTGCCGAGTTGAGATTGGCGTCCTGTGCGATGGTTCGGGCCGCATTGGCCAGGCCATCGCGGGCGTGGCGAAGGGCCTCGTCTAGGGTGGCCAGCTCCTTCACTTCGCCGGGGTTTCGTTGGGCGGCGACCTCATTGAGCATGCGCGCCTTCACGGACTCGGGAATGCCGGTGAGGGTGGTGGGCAACCGCGCGACTGCATCGGCCACTCGCGGATCGGCCTGGATAGCCTTGAGCGCGTCTGCCGTGCTCGCGGAGCGCAGGGTGGCCGCCAGGGCCAGGTCGATGGCGACGGTGGAGAAATCGCCCTGGGCATAGGGCTTGATCTCCAGAAGCGCATTGCGGCGCTCATCGATGTCCGTGGCCTCCCTATGCAGGTTGTTGTGCGCGGTGGCTATGCGCGATAGCTGGGCCAAGGCCGCTTTCTTGATGTCCTCGCGCTTGGCGGAGTCTGAGAGACGCTGGTCCTCATCGATGCCTATGCGCAGCCGGTCATAGAGACTGACGGCGTGTGCCGCGCGCTGCACCATTTGGTGCACTTCATTAAGCGCGCCGTCCGTGGGCTCGCCGTGCGGCCACAGGGCAAGCCTCCGCTGGTTGCCGCGGATGGTTGCGCTGATGAAGGGTGAACTTGATTGGGACATGGTGGCCTCGGGGTCGAATTGGTTAGCGCGAAAGGGCGCCGCGATTGGAATGTTCGCGGACATGCCACCCGGACACCAGAGAAGCAAAGAGAAGAAATGCGACAAGTGAAGGACATTTTTCACTTTGCATAGGGATAACGAATCCCTAGATGGCCAAAGAGGTGGCCTGAAACAGTGGTTCTATGGCGCAAAAGGCCTGGAAAACTGGCGCGAATGGGCATGCGCTACCCCCAACCCGCCCGCTCCTTGCTGTTCCACTGTTCCACTGGTGTTCCGCGTATTCGTGTTCCGCGGAACAGACGTGTTCCACCACGGGGGGGGTATATACCCCCCCGTGGAACGGAACACCCTAAGCGGCATGTTTCAGCCATCGATGAATGGTGGTGGCCGGAACGCCGGTGTGGTCGGCAATGGCTCGGATGGACAGGCCGTCGCGATGCAGCCCCACAACTCGATCACGCTTGCTCGTGTCTGCAATCGCGCCTGCCGCATCGTGCAGTGCGAGCGTGGTTTCCTTCACTGGCTCGCCGTCGTCATCGATGGATTCCACCTCGATCTCTACTTTCGACAACATCACGGTTGGTGGCTTGCGCCAGTCTTTGGCCTTGTCGCCGGATTTCAGTTCAAGGCCGCCATCTTTTGCCTTCAGATAGAAATCCGAATCCATGCTGGCGCCGAAGTTACTGTTACCGCGTCCGCGGTCCTGTGCTCCCGGGTCGTTGCCGGTGTGGTGCACGGCCAGGACGGTACAGTTCCATTCTTGGCGCAGCTGGTCGCACGCTGAAACAAACTTGCCCATGTCGTCGGTCGCGTTCTCATTCGCGCCGTTCATGGCGCGCGCTACCGTGTCGATCACGATCATGGCGGGGGTGACGCCGGTGTAGGTGCGCAGTTCCTCGGCCGTTTCTTTGAGAATGGATAGCGTGCTGGCAATGTTGAGCTGGTCGCACAGAAAGGGCATGCCCGACGCAATGAACAACGGGGCGCCGTCAACAGTGACGCCGGTGTGTTTCTCCCATCCGTCGATGCGCTTACGCAATCCGCGCTGGCCCTCGCCGGCGAGATAGAACACGGCGCCTGGCTTCACTTCGCGCCCGTACCAAGCTGTACCGGTGGCGATCCGGCAGGCCCAATCGACAGCGAGGAAGCTTTTGCACGCACCGGGCTTGGCGATCAGCGCGGCCAGCGTGTCGCGCACCAGGTAGTCCCGAATAAGCCAGTCGGTCGCCTTGCGTTCGATCTTGTCTGCGCGGGTCAGCGTAAAGAGCCGACGAACGTTGTTGCCTGTTGCATCATTCGCTGCCTGCTTGCCTGCAACAGCCACGCCCGGCACAGGCGCGGGCGCTTCCCATGCACCGCTCGCCAGCTTCGCCAGCGAGCCCTCAAACGCACGCCGTAGTTCCGCGTCATCCATGCGCCGCGTCCACCTTCCGCGGTCACGCTCCGCAACAAGCAACGCCCATGCGGTGTCTGCGTCCATGTCGCCACGGTGCACATCGCGCGCCCGGCGTCCACTCAGTGCGAGTAGGTCGCCATGCCTACCCTCATCCACCACGACGGCGCCGGCGGGCTGTGACGGCGCTTGCGTGGGCTTCTGCGCGAGAGCTGGCATATCGGCCAGCAACTCGCCCAGGGATAGCGGCTTGCCGTCCAGCAGGTAATGCGAGGCGCCGGTCAGCGGCAGGTAAAGCGGTTGTTCCGGGCGGTCGCACGACGCGTCGAAAATCAGCGGGTCATAGCCGTCTGCCACCAAGGCATCACTGATTCGCTTCTGTACGGCCGCCGTTGCCGCCACAAGCTCGGCGCGCGGTGCCGGCAGGTCCAGCTCAAGGATGACCCGGCAACGCGGCGAAGCGGGCGTGTGGCTCGACGTGGTGAAGACCAGGCCGGAAAAACGCTGCAGGTGCTGCACCAGTGCGGCGAATGACTGCGGCGTCAGGGACTGGTCAACGTCCAGGCCAATGAACCGCCGCGGATGTGCACAGGACGCGCAGCGGTGATGCTTGCCGATAGCGCGCTGTTTAGATCCGCCATCGCGGTGTGATGCGTCATCGGGCGCGATGGCGCACGGGCCGGCAATCCATCGGCCGCCCTTCTCCGTGCCACGGTCGTCCAGGATGGCGTCACGAAAAGCGGTGAAGTCGGGAGCGAAGCGCTGTTCGGGGGTGTTGTCGCGCTCGCCATAGCCGCGGCTGTACAACACTTGCAAACGATTTCCGCCAGCGGTAGCGTGGACGTGCGACTCGTCACGCATGTTCTCTAGCTTCGCCTCGCCCGCCAGCGAGGCGTTGCTGTTTTGGGGGTTCGTCATTATTTGCTGCCTCCATGCGGCAGGCTGCGCTGCAGATACCAGCCCTCGCGTTCGTCGATCGGCGCGTCGAGCAATTCGAGAATGTCCTGTGCTTCGCGGCGGGCACCCTTACACGTATTCCAAGCTTCGGAGTGATCACCCTGCGCGGGACTAAAGGGCTTGTGCGCGTGGCGGTGCAAAAGCTGGCAAGCCAGGTCGGTGCGGGTTTCGATGCCGCGCGATAGGCGAACAAGGGAAGCGCGAAGCTCGGGCGTCATGAGCGCATCGAGTCCCAGGTCTTGCCGCGCGCTGGTGTAGGCGTCGAGCACAAGCGCAGCCCAGCCAGCGTCAGCCATCCCGTCGCGGCCGTCCATCTTGTCGACGGCGATATCCGCTTGTGCGTCTGCCAGAGCCGGATCGAGTTCAACCATCCGGCGCATCACGTCGCGCAGATGCGGGAGCGTCCACTGGCGGAAGTCGTCGGTGGTCAGCAACCCGACTTCGATTTGCCAGTCAAAAAACGCGCCGATGGCCAACAGCAGGACGTCCACGTCACCGCTTTCCTGGGCGGCGTCCACAGCATCCATTAGGCGCCAGGCCTCGTCTTCTTGCTCCTGCGTAAAGGTGATTTCTGTCGGAGTAGTCATGCGGCGGCCTCCAAGTCGGCAACGGTTTTGATGCTGATCGAGTCGCGCGTCACTTCGGCGAGCAGCAGGCGGCCGCCAACAGCCACGGCAACGGGCAGTGAGCGCAGGAGCTCGACCTGATCGCGCGCGATCGTTGTCATGCGTTCGGCTGAGTCCGGCGGTGCCGGCAATTCCGCGTAACCCGGGTTCGGGCTAGCCATCCACGAAGCCACACGGGCGACGCGGGAAGCCTTTTCGCCGTGGTCGCATTTCCAGACGGCGGCCTGCATGCGGTTGGTTGCGCGTGACCAGCCGACCATGACGATTTCGGCACCAGGGAAGGCATCGACGCCTTGCGGCTTGGCGACTGCCGCCATGAAGACCTCAAGATTCTTCTCCAGGAGGCTAGGCATACGCTCAGCCATGGCGTCGTAGCCATCGAGCACGGCCCGGTTTAGATCGCTGGCCAGCCAGTTGAAGAAGTTCATCTCGCCGCGAGCGGCCAGCACCACGTTTGCGTGAGGCAACGCGAGGAGCTTGGATCCATGCGCGCGACGAGCGAGGTCCGCGGCGTTGCTGGATGAGATCGGCGCCATGCAGGTGTCGACGCTGACCAGCGCGCGATCTTCTGCAACGAAACAGTTGAGAACGCTCATGCCTGACCCTCCGAGACAATCAACGGGTCGCCAACGACAGAGCCGCCGATCATGATGGCGGCACTGGCTACAGCTGCGTAGCTGCCGAATAGGCTTGCTCCAATGGCACCGGAAGCAACACCGCTGCTCAGCGCGACAAGCGCCACCATGGCAACCGTGCGCAGGATCTTCCCGCCATTGCCACCTTGGGGCACACCTACGACGTGGACGGTCTGCCCAGCACGGGGCCGGACCTTGTTCCACATGGCGTAGGGCACTGGGTGGCCGCCAATGGACACGTTGCAGCTAGGGCTGGCCTGCTCGCCCAGCATTTCGGCGATGGTCTGACCTGATGGCATCTCGGAAGTTATCCAGTCACCGCTCAGCGGGTGCGCTTTCGCAAGGACGGTACAGGTGCTCATGGGACCACCACTGCGCGGCGCTCAATCATGATGCGGCGGAAACCATCGGTGGCGCGTTCGATGTTCGCCAGCACCTGGGCATTGCCGGTGCCGTGCTCGGAGACATGGTCTGCAAGCGCGCCAATGCACAAGCAGGCGGCCAGGAGATCGTCATCAACGTCGTGTATGGAGCGATTGGTGGGAGTCATGCGGTTGCTCCCTGGCGTGCCGTGACGACCTCCAAGAGCGCTTGGTGCGCGGCTGCCTTCATCATTTCGGCAGATAGTTCATGTATGCGGGAATAGAACGTCGCGCGTTCCTCCTCGCTCATGTCGACAAACAGCCTCACAAACGATTCTTCGCTCAACTGGGCCGATGCGCTCACGCCGCCTCCTGTGCGCGATGACGCTGCGCTTCGATCCAAGCATTCACGTCTGCGCGGTGGTAGTAGCAACGCGATCCGATTTTGATTTTCACCGGACCGTTCCTCAGCCACGCCCACTTGTCGAGCGTGCGGGTGGTCACCTTAAGCTCCTTTGCGAGCTCTTCGCGCGACACGTAGTCGGCAAGTACCGGGACGGAGGGTAGGGAAGTAACGATGCTCATAGGTCACTCCAATAAAAAAGCCCCGCATGGCGGGGCTTGGATTTGGGCAAATAAAAAGCCCGGCACGAGGCCGGGCTTGTTTTAGGCGATGGGCAATACCTCGCCATCGTGAGAAATGATTGCAGATTCTCCGATGTTGTCAATGACTGTATCTAGATTCGCCTAAGCAGACGCCGCTTCTTGTTCGCATGGCGCGGACTGAAACGATGTCAAGCGACGACTGGGTTCCCTATGGGGCCAAGGTGCGGCCGGTTACCTACGCTTCTTTTTTGCTTCGTACAGGGCCAAGCGCCCGGCAGTAGGTCCCTCCATGGTTTGGGCATGACCACTTATCGCCTTGGCTGTATTTCGCTGCGGCGTTGACCAGTCCTCTGATCCGTGAATCGCCGCGTAGAGCGCGGCCTTCTCATAGAGCTGCTTGCCCATGAACCGCTTCGGACGCAGGCCGTAGGCGAGGGCGTTCTTTCGGAACTGGCTGTCGGACACGCCGCAGTAGTGCGCGGCTTCGATGACGGTCAGCCAGTCCTTGCCGGCGAGGTTGATCTGCTCAGTGGAGGACATGGGCTATCCTCGGGCCATTCATCAGGATGGGGAGTTCACGCATGGGAGACCTCGTCGCGCAACAGCCATGGTGGCGGCCAAGTGAACTGCGAAGCGGAGTGCAGCGAGCTGAGCGCTGTCTCAACAAGCTGCAGGATACCGATCTCTTCAAGGGAGATGATGCTCAAGCCGAGATGATTGAGGCGACCTTCATTCTCATCCTCATCCTGCTCAATGACGTCCTGCAGCACCTGGCGCAATCCAATCGGCGCGTCGATTTCTCGGACGACATTGTCGAGATCGACAATCGACCGATGGATGTAACGGATCTGATTAACAAAATGCGCAATGCTGCCTGTCATATTCCTTCGGAGGCACGAGGTTTCCCTACGATTCGACTCGGTTTGCTCGTGTGCACTGGGAAGCCCCGAAACAAGAGCTATGGGGAGCTCGTCATCGATCACAAATACGGCGACGACACCACATTCATGTATGGACGCTACTCGATCTATCTCAGGCGGCACCTGGTGAGGGCGACGAAAGAGATCAAGGCTCGCTTGCCCGCCGTGCAAGTAACCGAACTCGGTGACCTCTGACATCACGCCGCCTCCCTGACGCTCAAATAAAAACGCCGCCCGAAAGGCGGCGAAATGGAGAACTTTGCGACACATTCAGAGCATTAAGTTCCCGGGCATCTGTTCTGCATTTGGATCATATGTAAGTCCATGTTGAACATGTGGGTCACCTGCCGCAGTGAGGATTCATCCAGGACGGTGTTACGCGATCCATCGAACGATGCAGCCATCTCATACCCGCCATGCCCGTCAGGGCGCTTCACCACGCGCCCGTGGAGCCCCTCGTATCCTGACGGGGCGTAGGTATCCAGCAGGGTGTCAGTGGCAAGCCGCAAGCGCATGCCAGATGCTTTCTCGATTGCGTCAGGGGCTGCTGCCCACATGGCTTCGCACTGCATCAGGCAAAGGCAGCGCGGCGTTTCCGAAGCCTTTGGCCATGGGGTCTGCTTTGGGGCCACATAGGCAGGAGCGGTTAAGCGCGGCGCGCCCAGACTTGGTGACGGGATGGGAGGTAAGGTTTGGGCTCGAGCGGATCCAGCCAGCGCCAAAAGGGAGATGCATATCCGTTTCATCAGAAGCCTTCCTCGTTGTGTAGGTCTTGGTTTCGGGCTCACTGCCGTTTAACGGCAGATAGCTGAAACGAAAACGCCGCCCCGAAGGGCGGCAATATCTCAACTACTGCTTCGGGATGAATGAGCCGCTTTTCTGTAGCTGTCTGCCCAGTCCTCAACTTCAGATTTCTTCCACGTCTTCACCTTGCCCAGCGGTAGCGGCTTGGGGAATCCCGGCTTGCACGCGATGGTTTCGAGGAACGTCCGACGCGTGATGCCGCCAAGATAGGCAGCGCACGCATCGGCTGACAGCCAGCGGTCGCCGGAAGCGAAGGCGGCAAAGAGGGTGATGGGATCGGTTTCCGCGCTCATTCGACTACCTCATTCTCCCGATCGGCCTCGCGACGCAGGCGCTCCATGCGAGCAATCCAGTCCTCGAAGAACTCATCGAGTTCGCGGCTCATAGTCCACCCTCCTCAATGATCCGCTTGGCGATAGGGCAGGTGTCGATGATGGCGCTTGCCCGGCGCAGAAGCTGGCGCAGGGCCAGGATCTCATCGCTGGTCAAGGGCGGGACTTTGGTGGCCTGGCGGGCCGGGTCCAGGGTAATGACATTTCCTCCGTCAGCCATGGCTCAACCCTCCATCTCTGGCAGCGATTCGATGAAGGCACGCTTACGGTCGTCGGTCCAGAAGGTTGTCTGCAGAATGTCGAACTCACCGCTCGCGGTGATCTTGGCGAGCGTGAGCAGCTTACGCTGCACCGAAGTGGGTAACCCATCCATGGCGCTGATGACGTCATGGCGAATGTCGCCCGGAAAGATGAGCTCGCCGTCGTCTGGAAGCACGTAAACCGGCGGGAAATGGGCGAGTTCTTGAATTCGACTTACGTTCGTGTAGCTTGCGCTTGCCATTGCTGCTCTCCTTCATAGAGCGGTTGTGGAAGTCGTCGGTGCCTGGGTTGCCGCCCAGGCGCCGGCGCGTTATTTCGCCTTTGCGGCGCCTCCCTTGCGGGAATTCTTCGGTTCGCAGAGCGCCCGCAACAGTTCGAGCGCCTCGCGCTTCTGCTTGAGGTAATCACCGCGGTCGTAGTGCCTTGCTTGGACGCCGCCAAGGCCATGGGACTGCAGCTGGGCGCGGACCTCGAGCGAGACGTTGCGCTCGCCCAGCCTCGTCTCGACAGTGCGCCGGATAACGCCAGGGGTGATGATCCGTGGAATCTCGCCCGCTTCAACCATTGGCTCAGACGCGCGCTTCATGGCGTCATCCAGCACTGCGGGCGTGACGGGCTGCTTTCCGTCCGTGACGCTGCAGAGATAAGAGCCATTCGCGCCGGCCATCACGGCAATGGCTTCAATAGCCTCGGGCAGTAAAGGAAGGATGTGCTCTCGCGCCACTGACCGGCGGCCCTTTGCGTCCCAAAGCGTAATTGTCTTGGAGGCATTGTCGTAGTCGGGGCGTGTCAGGCGGCACAGCTGCTCGCGACGCTGCCCGCCTGTCAGAAGATGCAGGCGGAGTAGGGCGCCATATGCGTCGTCCATGGCGCTGATGCGCTTCCAATAGGCGGCCAGCTGGGATTCCGAAAGAGTTAGCTCTTCTTGCTTGGCTTTTCGCGCCGCGTCGGGCGTGACTGGGGGGCGTGACACCCGTAGGTCGTCTAATGGGTTGAAGCGCACATTGAAGTCGCTGTACGCATGACCACGCGCATCGATCCTGGCCCGCTTCGCCGCGTTGAAGGCTGTGCGCAGATACGAAGCAAGCTTCTCCGGATCGCGCTTCATGCCCGCCTTGGTCATCTTGTGGAAGACAGGCATGACGGCGTCGACCGTCACGTCCGCAACGGGCAGGGCGGCGATCTTGGGGAAGGGCGCGGCCACCGCTCGCTCGAAAAGAGCCTCCACCTGCTCAGCCGAAGCTTTGCCATGAGCCCGCATGTCGGACACGTAAGCGCGGACCAGTGCGGCCAAGGTGTGCTCTTCGCGTGCCTTGCGCGCCGCTTCCGCAGCTTTGGCGCTTGCTTTGGCTGCGCGCTCATCTGCCAACGGATCCTTGCCGGAGAGCACGCTACTCCGCAGGTCAGCTCCAGCGCGTCGCGCCAGGGCAATCGTCATGCCGCCCTGGCCCCGCTTGCCATAGGCCCCGATCGTCTTGCGCCGCTCTGCCCCGCACGAGTAGTAGTTCAGGACAAAGGAAACTGCTCCGTTCTTGGTGACGCGGACACCGAAGCCGCGGGGCGCATCCTTGTGGCTGTCATAGAACACACGGTGCCGTGACGCCTGTTCTGCGACCTTCTCAGCGATAAAATCGTCCGTGAGTAGGTACTTGGTCCCTTGAGCCTTCATTGTGGTGTCCGGGTTTCGTGTCCGAGAGTTGGCGCGTAATCAGTGTCTCTCAGGTTCCTCTCGAATCCCTCATATGTCAAGAAAAATGGCTTAAAACAAGGAAATTGTATGGCGGACACGAGAAGTGAAGGGACGTTGAGAGACATTCAAAAGGGACTTAAAATCCCTCAACCGAAAGGTTATGCGGGTTCGATCCCCGCTCCGGGCACCACGTTTCAGGATGCTGGAAGCATCCGGGAGAACTCATGAGCATCGTGCGATTCCTGGGGCCGTTCGACCAACGCGTCGCGGCCGAGCTTCCCGAGGGCTACGTCGTGGGCATCTGCGAAGGCGACTGCGTGTTCGCCCAGGGCGCCGCGCTTGAGGGCGTAGTGAGGCGCCTGGGTGCGCAGCAGTGGTCGGATGGTCGCAGCGTCATGACCGTAACGGTCGAGGATTTTGATCTCGACGGCGCAGGCCTCAGGAACTGGTCAACCGGGGTGGAATAAGGGAAAGGCGGGCTTCGGTAAACGCTGTAAGGAAACATCATCCGCTCTCGTAGGGTGGCATGGATGAAGTGTTTCCCACGCACCGCGAGTGCTTGCATAAAGCGATATCGCAGCCTATGTTCGCCGAATCAACCCAAGGAGGGTGTCTGGTGATCAAGGTAGTCTTGATTGACGACCACGAGCTGGTGCGCACGGGATTCAGGATGATCCTGCAGCAACAGCCGGACGTTCAAATTTGCGGTGAAGCGGGAACCGCGGAGGAGGGGCTGCGGCTCATCCGTTCGAAGACGCCCAACATCGCGTTGGTCGATGTCCACATGCCTGGCATGAGCGGCATTGAACTGACCGAGCGCGTGACTCGCTCCAAATTGCCGACGCATGTGATCATCGTCACGGTGGTGGACGACGCGCGTTTTCCGAAGCGCCTGCTCGACGCGGGTGCATTGGGCTACCTCACCAAGGGGTGCTCGGCGGACGAACTGATGGACGCCCTGCGACAGGTGGCCTCGGGGCGACGCTACTTGGCGCCGGCCGTGGCGCAGCAACTGGCGCTTGCCACGCTCGACGGCGAGGGGTCGCCGTTCGATGTATTGTCCAGCCGAGAGCTCGAGGTCGCAATGATGCTGGTGCGGGGCAAGGCGCTCACCACCATCGGCGAGCAGCTCAACCTGAGTCCGAAGACCGTTTCCACCTACAAGCAGCGTTTGATGGAAAAGCTCCAGGTCGATCACGTGATCAGCCTGGCGCACCTGATGACCATTCACGGCCTGCTCGATACGCACAACAACCAGGTCGGGAACTGACGCCTCGGTCGCGCCGCATGAGCAATAAAAAAAGCCGGACGTTGGTCCGGCTTTTTTTTATGGGTGAAGGCTCGCGGCGTCAGCCGTGCGAGGCGTCCTTCGTGTGGCCTTCGGCTTCCGGGGATTCCTCGCTGCCCGGGGACTCCTCGTGGGAGGCGGGAGTGGTCACGCCTGCATGAGCGAGCAAGTCACCCTGGGCCGGCGTTGCCGGTGTCACCGTCGGCTCGGCGGCCGTCGGCGACTCCGGCGGCGTATTGACCGCCTCGGCAGCGGACGCCTGCACGTGCTCGGCGTGCGGCGCGACATCCAGGTGGTGCGAGCGGAAGTCGATGGTCGAGCTCGCGACGACGGGCTCGGCCTGCGCCACCTCGGCGGCGACCGTGGTCGCTTCCGGTGCGTGCATGGCAGTGGCCGTGACGTCGGCTGTCAGCGACTCGGCAACTTCTTCGGCGGCGGCGATGACCTCATGGGTCGTGACCGGTTCAAGCTGCGTGACCGGCTCGACGATCGCTTCCACCTTGATGTCTTCCGCTTCAGCCAGCTCGATCGCCTTCTCGGGAATCGGCGGAAGCGCGGGCAGGTTGAACGACGCCGGCGCCACGGCACTCATAACCTGCTCCGGCGCGGGCTCAAGTTGCGCGGTGGGCTGGGCGGGCGTGACGAACGCCGGTGCAACCGTTTCGGCGGCGTGCTCAACCGTTACGGCCTGCACGGCGACGCTGGCGGTTGCGGCGACGACGGCGGCGGCCACCGGCGGGGCAACGGGCTCACGCGGCGCGGCTTCTTCGCTACGGTCCTCGTCGTCGAGGTCGAGATGCTCATCGCCTGCCGCCAGATCCTGGCCAGCGGCCTGCGTGCCGTCCTCATGGCGGCGACGGCGACGGCCGCCACGACGACCACGGCGACGGCGCGACTGACCGCCCTCGGCGGCCGGTGCGCCTTCGTCCGTTACCGCGGCTTCCGCATCGGGCTGCACGACGGGCATGGCTGCCACTTCCGCCAATGCTTCCTTGCTGGCTTCGGCCATGGTCGGGGCGGCAAGTGGCGGGCGTTCGCTCGGGGGAGTCGCTGCGGCGGGTGCGGCGGCGGGTGCTGCCTGCGCGGGCTGCTGAACCGGCGCGGGAGCAGGGCGCGGCTGGCGCTGCTGTTCCTGACGCGGTTGCTGTTGCTGTTGCTTGCGTTCGTTCGGGGCCTGGCCGGATTCAGCCTTGGCCTGCTGCTGCTTCTGTTCCGGGCGACCACCCGGGGCCTGCTGCTGCCGCTGCTGCTCGTTGCCGCGCTGGCGATTGCCCTTGCCTTGCTGCTGCTGGCCCTTCTGGCCCTGCGGCTGGGACTGTTCGCGGCGCTGCTGCTGTTGCTGGCGGCCCGCCTGCTGCTGGGGCTGGCGGTTGTTACGGTCGTCGCGACGATTGCCGCGTGCGTTGGCTGGCGCCGCCTCGGCCTTGGCCGCGGGGGCCGGCGTGGCGGGGGCGGCGCTGCCGCGGAACCAGCCGAGCAGGCGGGAAATCACGCCACCGCTCGGAGCCGGCGTGGCGGCCACGGGCTGGCGGGTCGGCTGGGCCTGCGGGGCAGGCGCGGCCGTTTCTTCGCGCACCGGCGCCGGCGTGGCGGGAACGATGCCGCTGACGGCCGGTTGTTCGCTGCTGCCCAGGGCCTGGCCCATCTTCGGCAACGGCGAGGCTTCGACCGCGGTGAGGCGCTCATAGCTGGGTTTGCTGTGCTCGCCCATGTCGGCTTCGCGGATGCGCTGGATCTCGATGTGCGGCGTCTCGAGTTTGTCGTCCGCCACGATCACCACGTGCACCTTGTTGCGCAGCTCGATCTCGACCACGCTGGCGCGCTTTTCGTTGAGCATGAAGTTGGCCACGCTCGGCGGAGCCTGCACCAGCACCTGGCCGGTGTTGTCCTTCATGGCGTGTTCTTCGATCAGTCGCAGTGTCGACAGCGCCAGCGACTCCACGCCGCGGACATGGCCGTGGCCTTCGCAGCGCGGGCAGACGATCTGGGTGGCTTCGCCCAGGCTCGGGCGCAGGCGCTGGCGCGACATCTCCAGCAGGCCGAAGCGGCTGATGCGGCCGATCTGCACGCGGGCGCGGTCCAGCTTCAGCGCGTCCTTGAGGCGCTCTTCCACCTCGCGCTGGTGCTTGGGGCTGTCCATGTCGATGAAGTCGATCACGATCAGGCCGCCGGCGTCGCGGATGCGCAGCTGGCGGGCGATCTCGACGGCGGCTTCGAGGTTGGTGTTGAACGCCGTTTCCTCGATGTCGCTGCCCTTGGTGGCCTTCGACGAGTTGATGTCGATGGCGGTGAGGGCTTCGGTCTGGTCGATCACGATCGAGCCGCCGGAGGGCAGGCGGACCTGGCGGTCGAACGCGCTCTCGATCTGGGTCTCGATCTGGTAGCGCGAGAACAGCGGGGTGTCGTCGCGGTACAGCTTGAGTTTGCGCAGGGCGTTGGGCATGACCTGCTGCATGAACTCGCGCGCATCGTTGTAGAGCGATTCCTCGTCGATGAGGATTTCGCCGATGTCGCTGCGCAGGTAGTCGCGCAGGGCGCGGATGAACAGCTTCGATTCCTGGTAGATCAGGAACGGCGCCTTCTGCGCCTGGGCGGCGTTGGAGATCGCCTTCCACAGCTGCAGCAGGTAGTCGAGGTCCCACTGCAGTTCTTCGGCGTCGCGGCCGAGGCCGGCGGTACGCACGATCAGGCCGACGTCGTCGGGCACGGTGAGATGATCCAGCGCTTCCTTCAGCGCCTGGCGGTCTTCGCCCTCGATGCGACGCGAGACGCCACCCGCCTTCGGGTTGTTCGGCATCAGCACCATGTAGCGGCCGGCGAGGCTGATGAAGGTGGTCAGCGCGGCGCCCTTGTTGCCGCGTTCTTCCTTCTCGACCTGTACGACCACTTCGTGACCTTCCTTGATGAGGTCACGGATGTTGGCCTTGTTGGGGTCCAGGCCCGGCGTGAAGTACTCGCGGGCGACTTCCTTCAGCGGGAGGAAGCCATGGCGTTCAGCGCCGTAGTCGACGAAACACGCTTCAAGGGAGGGTTCGACGCGAGTGATGCGGCCTTTGTAGATATTGGCCTTTTTCTGCTCGCGGGAGGGGATTTCGATATCGAGATCGTAAAGGGTCTGGCCATCGACAATGGCCACACGCAACTCTTCACGCTGAGTTGCGTTGATCAACATACGTTTCATTGTAATTTTTCCTCGGCTTGCCGCGCGTCGCGTGCCGCGGTGGCGCCGTGTTTCGGCGGCCTGCCGGGGATCGCGCCGCTGCGGTTAAGCGGCAACATGACGGCATCGTTTCCGGTGCCGGGATGATTCGTGGCAATGCGCCTGCCGCCCCGGAACCCTTGGGGAACCGGACAACGACCACCCGAACCGTTACGATGAAAGGGAGCAGCGACCGGCTGCCGAAGAAGGCGACCGGCGCTATCCTCGCCGACGTCACGGGGCGGGCGTCCCGACTCCATTCCGAACATCGGCAGGGCGGGACGTAGCGCCGGCCGAGTATCCTATTTCGCCAGGTTTTTTTCAATGCAGACGGCAACTTCCCCAGACGCACCTCACGGTGTGCGTCAAGTCGAGATCGGTCCCGAGCGGGATGGCCAGCGCATCGACAATGCGCTCATGACCCTGCTCAAGGGCGTGCCGAAGAGCATGATCTACCGCATCCTGCGGACGGGGCAGGTGCGCGTGAACGGCAAGCGCGCGAAGCCGGACACGCGTCTCGCGGCCGGCGATATGCTGCGGATTCCCCCTGTCCGGGTGGCCGAAAAGGAGCCGGCGAAGGGCCCGGCCGCAGGCATGGTCTCAGCCATCACTGAGTCGATCATTTTCGAGGACAAGCACTTCCTCGCGATCGACAAGCCGGCGGGCATCGCCGCCCACGGTGGCAGCGGCGTCAGCCACGGCGCGATCGA
Source organism: Dyella sp. EPa41 (assembly GCF_016586165.1). Classification (GTDB taxonomy): domain Bacteria; phylum Pseudomonadota; class Gammaproteobacteria; order Xanthomonadales; family Rhodanobacteraceae; genus Dyella. Next base: position 128,492 of record NZ_BCPR01000003.1, read on the forward strand.
GCTGTTGCGGGCCGCAAGGCCCAACGAGCATATCGAACTGGTGCATCGCCTGGATCGGGATACCAGTGGCGTGCTGGTGTTCGCCAAGACCCGGGCGGGGCTGACCGGCCTGCAGGCGGCGATCCGCGAAGGCACGGTGACCAAGCAATACCTCTGCCTGATGGTGGGGCATCCGTCCAAGGCGAAGTTCAGCGTCAATGCGCCGCTGCTCAAATCGGTGCTTCAGGGCGGTGAACGCATGGTAAGAGTGTCCGACAACGGCAAGCCGTCGCTCACCTTTTTCCAGGAAATGGAGCAGTACCCGGCCGCCCGCCTGATGCAGGCGACCCTGGGCACCGGTCGTACCCATCAGATCCGCGTCCATGCCGCCCATATCGATCACCCGCTGGCGGGCGATCCGAAGTACGGCGACAAGGAAATGAACAAGAAATTCAAGGACCTGGGGCTACAGCGGATGTTCCTGCACGCGTCCCACATGAGCTTCGAGCTGGACGGACGGGCCTACAGCTTTTCGGCGCCGCTTCCCGATGACTTGAAGGAATTCCTGGATGTGCTTGCCGTGAAAGGAAAAAGAATCCGCCGGCTGCAGGAGCACCTACAGGAAAAATCGCGCACTGACCTCAAGTGAGCGCAGGAGGTGGCCGGTCAGGCCACTCTCGACCAGCAGGGCGGACGTGGCGTGGGCGATGGCGATCGGTATCAGACGCGGCGAGCGCACGAAGCACCAGGCCCACCACAGCTCGGCCAGCATGCACAGCTGCATCAGCGAGCCATTGGGCGTATGGAGCAGGCCGAACAGGGCCGCGGTGACGATGATGACCACCGGCGTCGGCAGCGCGGTAAGTCGCAGCCGGCCCATGACGATCGCCAGCATCGCCCATTGCTGGAGCAACGCCCAGCCGAAATAGGCGGCGATGTGCTTGGGATCGAGATGGATCAGGCCGTGCCCGTCCGCCAGCATGAGGACGAACGCCACCGGCAGGGGCAACAGGGGCCACCACCAGTCCGCCCGGCTTCTGCCCAGCCAGGACCAGTCGACAGGGCGCCGGCGCCACTCGCTTGCGGCGGCGAAGACGATGGCGGCGAGAAAGGCGATCACGCCCGGAATGGAAACGTGGGGGCCCCAGCGCAGACCGGCGATCAGCCAGAGCGGACCCGCGGCGATCGCGATGGCTTCTACCCACGGTCGGGCGACCTCGGGCCTTTGCCGCCACGTCAGCGCGGCCAGCCATAGCAGGTAGAGGCCACACACGGCCCCATCCCACCAGCGGGGAGGCGGGACGTAACGGCCGCCCGTGAGCGCCATGCCGGAGGGCAGCACGAGGGCGGCGGGGCGCTGCGCCCGGATGGCGTCGCGCAGGGCCACCATGGACTCCGCCGAAGCCCCCGCGGGGAGCCGTACCAGCGGAGCGGCCCCTTCGGGAAGGGAGAGTGCGCCTTGCGGCGAGGGCAGCCGGACATCCGCCGTATCGGCGCCGATGGTGGCGGGGAGCCCCGCCGGTCTCGAAGAGGCGAGCGCCACCTCGCCGATATCCAGCACGGTATCCGCCGGGACCTGGATGCGCAGCCGCAACATGTAAGCCACCACCCCGGGCGCGCTGCAGGTCGCCCCGGTGCCGGTGCGCCAGGTGACGGTGCTCAAGTCGACCGACAACCGGGTCTGCCCACTCCCGATCGCCGCGACGTTGGTCGCCACGCAGGCGGGGCCGGATTCGCCGGCCTGGTAGCTCAGGCCGAGCGACCCCGCCACACTGCTGTGAAGGCGCAGCTCCAGGCGCGGCCAATGCGCGGCGTCGATGGGGCTTTCCAGCGGCAGGCCCAGTTCGAACGGCGTGCCGTCGTGGCTGGTAATGCGCAGCGCTTCGGCACCGTGTGTCACCGTCGCGCTGCCGAAAACGCGGCTGGCCACCAGGTCGGTGGGCGAGCGCAGGCGCCACTGCCACAGCGGTTGGCCTTCGCGCAGCGCGGCGAGTTCTTGCCGGGCGTCCTGCACCAGCCGGGCGCGCGTTATCCACGCGGACAGCAGCGCCATCAGCCAAAGGGCTGCGATCATCGCCAGCCCGAGGCCGACGATGCCGGCGAAGCGCCGGATGGCGGCCGTGTCGCTCAATGCTCGAGCAGGGCTTCGACGCGTGCGGCGCAGATGAAATCGTTGAGCGACAGGCCGCCGACGTCGTGGGTCGACCACAGCACCTGGCAATGGCCGTAGCCGGCTTCGAGGTCGGGATGGTGGTCTTCCTGATTCGCCATGAAGCCGACCGCGTTGATGAAGCCGAGCGTGTGGTGGAAATCGCGGAACTTGAAGTCCTTCACGATGGCCTTGCCGTCCGTGGTGGCCTGCCAGCCGGGCAGCGTGGCGAGCAGTTCGGCGACCTTGGCCGCGTCCAGCGCGTGCTCCTTGCCCTTGCGTGGCGTGCAGTGCTGGCTGGCAAGCGGGCTGAGGCTCATGGCGATGGATCCATATGGTGGGAAGGATGCGAAGCGTCGAAGCTCGCCGGGCAAAAGTCAAAAGTCGGCAGCGACATCGAAATAGGACTAAAATGGTGCTGTATTTTCCGGCGAGGCCGGAGTTTCAGCTGGAGTGGACATGATCGAGATTTCCGAACGCGCGCAGAAGCACTTCCTGCGGTTGCTTTCCCAGCAGGGCATCGACGGGTTGAGCATCCGCCTGCGCGTGACGTCGCCGGGCACGCCGGCGGCCAATTGCGAGCTGGAGTTCGCCGAGCCCGAGGACCTCAACGGGCAGGAATGGACCATCGTCTGCGATGGTTTTGATTTCAACGTGGAAGGGGACAGCGCTGCCTGGCTGGAAGGCGCCAGCATCGACTTCGAACCGAACGCGACCGGCGGCCAGCTCAACATCCGCGCGCCGCGCATCAAGGGCGAGATCCCGGGCGAAAACGCCGGGCTGATCGAACGCGTGCGCTTCGTGCTGGAGGCCGAGATCAATCCCCGGATCGCCTCGCACGGCGGCCGCGTAAGCCTGCTGGAGGTGGATGCCGATGGCGTGGTGGTGCTGCAGTTCGGCGGCGGTTGCCACGGTTGCGCCTCGGTGGACGTCACGCTCAAGCACGGCGTGGAGAAGACCCTGCGCGAACGCGTGCCTGAAATCACCGCGGTGCGCGACGCCACCGACCATAGTGGTGGCAGCAACCCCTACTACAGCAAGAAGGAAGGCCGCTCGGCGATGGGCTGACCCCGCCGGCCGGTGGCCATGAAAAAGGCCCGCATCGAGCGGGCCTTTTTTCTTGCATGCCGGCTGGCGCTTACTTGTCGCCCTGGATGTGGCCCTTCACCGTATCCAGCTTGGTCGGCAGGCTGGAGAAGTAGGCGGCGACGTCCTCGATGTCCTGGTCGGACAGCGTGGCGACAAAACCCTTCATGATCGCGTTGCCGCGCTGGCCGCTCTTGTACTCGTGCAGGGCCTGCTGGATGTACACGTTGTACTGGCCGGCCAGGCGCGGGTACTGCGGATCGACCGCGTTGCCGTCGGCGCCGTGGCAGGCGAAGCAGGTGGCGGCCTTCTGCTTGCCGTTCTCGATGCTGCCGGCGGCGAAGATCTGGGTGGAAGCGAACGCCAGGACGGCGCCGAATGAAAGCAGGGTCAGTGCACGTTTCATGCGGATCAGTGTCCTTGGCTTACTTGGCGAGACTGGAGAGATAGGCGGCGATGTCTTCGATGTCCTTGTCGGACAGGCTCTGCGCCTGAGCCATCATCGTCGGATGCTTGCGGTCGCCGCTCTTGTACTCGTGCAGCGCATTCACGATGTACTGCTCGTTCTGGCCCGCGATGCGCGGCACCGGATAGTTCGGATAGGCGTTGGCGTAGCCAGGCACGCCATGGCAGCCGTTGCAGGTGTAGATCAACTTGCGTCCGGCAGCCTTGTCACCCTCGGCATGCACGCTGGCAGTGGCGAAGAGAGCTGCGGCCACGGTCAGGCCAAGCAGTTGCAGTCGAGTCATCAGAAACGTCCCCACGATTCCGGCTGGTACATGGTGAAAAGTCACGGAAGTATAGTCGTTGCCTTCACAATGGGACAACATGTCGCAAGCCACTGATTCTTATCAGTGCGCAACGGCAGGATAGATGAATCGCGGCGTCGCCCTCCCTTCGGCGCCCTTCAACCCGGGAAACTCCAGCATGACGAAGAAGCCGGCTGTGCACGCAGGCAAGCGCGTGTGGAAGGTGGTGGTGACGCGGTTGCTGATCGTGGCGCTCGCGTGGGCCACGATGCCGCTCATGGCCGAGGCGGCGCCGGCGGGCTACCGCATCGTGGGCTATGTGGCGGACGCTTCCCCCTTGCCGCCGGTAAACGCGAACAAGCTCGACGTCATCAACTATGCATTCGCCAAGCTGGACGCCAAGGGCAACGTACTGCTGCCCAGCCCGGTGGCTGGCCAGACGCTGGCCACCTTCGTCGCGTTGCGAAAGGTCAACCCGCAGCTCAAGGTGGTCGTCTCGATCGGCGGTTGGGGGGCGGACTATTTCTCCGAGGCCGCGCTCACCGACGCCTCGCGCCGGCATGTGGCCGACGGCGTGGTGGCCCTGGTGGAAAAGCACGATGTCGACGGCGTGGACCTCGACTGGGAATATCCCACGCTGCCGGGGCCGGGCATCAGCCATCGTCCGGAGGACAAGCGCAACTTCAGCCTGTTGCTGGAAACGCTGCGCTCGCGTCTGGACCAGCTCGGCGCGAAGCATGGCGGCCGTCATTACCTGCTGACCATCGCCGCCGCGGACGCCGAGTTTGTCGCGGGCATCGAGCTGGAGCGGGCCTCGCGCTCGCTCGACTGGTTCAACCTGATGACCTACGACTTCCACAACAGCCTGACCCCGACCACGGGACACCATGCGGGGCTGCATCTTTCCGCCGTGTCGCCGGCCGACGATCGTGCGGGCGACAAGGCGGTGGCGCAGTTCCTCGCGGCGGGCGTGCCGGCGAAGAAACTCAACCTCGGCGTGGCGTTTTACGGGCGTGCGTTCACCGGAGTCGATCCCGCGCACGACGGCCTGCAGCAGAAGTACGCCAAGTACGATGGCAGTCCGTCATGGCGCGAACTGGTGGCCCGTTACATCGACAAGAACGGATACGTGCGGCACTGGGACGCCAAGGCGCAGGCGCCTTTCCTGTGGAACGCGGCCACGCGTACCTTTGTGACCTACGAAGATCCCGAGTCGCTCCGCGCCAAGGCGGCCTTCGTCAAGTCGAAGGGGCTGGGTGGTGTGATGTATTGGGAGCAGAGCCTGGACGACCACGAGGAACTGCTGGACGTGCTGGACCAGTCGTTGCGCTCGCGCTGACTTCCACTCGTCATTCCGGCGCAGGCCGGAATCCAGCAACCGCACCTTCGGGTTTTAGCCAATGACCCGCCGCCTTACTTCCTCGCGACAACCACACGGCAACGCCACTGGATTCCGGCCTGCGCCGGAATGACGAGTCATCGCGGCAGCTACGGCTGGAACAGGCTCTTGAGAATGTGGATGCCGGCCGTGTATTCGCCGATGATGGTGCCGAAGCTCACCAGGGCGAAGTTGAGCAGCGTGCGCGCCACGCGGTTGCGCCACCAGCCGCGCCATTGCCCGACGTCGTCCCTCAAGGTGTCGAAATCGGCCACGCTCGGGCGCCGTATCCAGGCTTCGGTCATGGCGCTGATGCCGCCGGACGGGATGCCGGGGCGAAATGGCTTGATCGGTCCCGCAACGAAGGCGGCCAGGGCGCTGAGCGGATGTGCGCCCGCGATGATCGCACCCAGCAGCGAAAAGCCGCCGGTATAGAGAACCCAGTCGCGCAGGGCGGCGGCGCCCAGCGAGGTATTGCGGTGAAACGCAAAACCGATCGCGGCGAACACCGCGAGCACCAGGCCGATCGCCACCCACTTCGGCCAGCGCGCCTTCGGCGGCGCGGCAGCGAGCGTGGCGGCCTCGATGACCGGGTTGCCCTGCTGCGTACGCAACTGCTCGCACAGGCCCTTCAGGTGGCCTGCGCCAATCACCACCAGCACGCGCCGGCCTTCGCCATAACCGGATTGCGTGGCCTGCTCGCGCAAACGGGCGGCCATGTAGGCATCGCGCTCCGCGATCAGGCTGCGATACAGCGGCGCCGACTGTGCCGCGAACTCGCTGAAGGCACTCTCCAGCATGTCACCTTGCTTGAGCTTCTCGATCTCGGTTTCCGCAATGTCCTGGCGCTCGAATATGCTGGCAACGAGGCCACCCACCAGGCCCAGGCGTTGCCAAAAGCCCACGCTGCTGTAAGCGCGGCGCAGCGTGATGCCTACCTCGCGGTCCACCAGCCATACCGGCAGGCCGCGCTGGTCGGCGCCATCCATGCCGGCCTTCATCTCGGCGCCGGGCTGGATGCCGTACTGCTCGGCAAGGCGCTTCTGGAACGAGGACAGCACGAGGCTGGCGGCCACCATGCCCACCTTGCCCTGGCGAATCACCTGGAACAGATCCATCTGCTTGAACGCTTCGGGATCGCGCATGCCCTGGGCGCGGCTGTCGCACAGCTCCACCGCCACGGCATCGAAAGGCTCGTGCGCCAGCAGGGCGTTCACCGCTTCCACGCTGGTGCGCGACACGTGCGCGGTGCCCAGCACGACGTATTCCACGCCGTCGCGGATGACGCGCTCGATGGGTTGATCGCGCAGCACGGGCGGCAGGGAATCGGCGATGTCGGTGTGGCTCATGCTTGGCGTCGCTGTGGGAGGGTCAGACCCTGCATGGGGATGCCGCGGACACGGTACAAGCCGCGTCCGGGTGCAGGTTTGTCAATCGCGGAAGCGCTTGAGCAGGTCGCCGTAGGCGTCGATGCGGCGATCGCGCAGGAACGGCCAGATGCGACGCACATGCTCGCTGCGCGCCATGTCGACCTCGGCCACCAGCAGTTCGCGCTGCCCGGTGCCCGCCTGCGCCAGGAATTCGCCCTGCGGACCGGCCACGAAGCTGGTGCCCCAGAACTGGATGCCATGGCCCACGCCGGCCTTGTCGGCCTCGTAGCCCGTGCGGTTGCACGACAGCAGCGGCAGGCCGTTGGCGACCGCGTGGCCGCGCTGCACGGTCACCCATGCCTCGCGCTGGCGATCCTTCTCGGCCTGGTCGTCCTTCGGGTCCCAGCCGATCGCGGTGGGATACAGCAGCAGCTCGGCGCCGGCCAGCGCCATCAGGCGCGCGGCTTCCGGATACCATTGGTCCCAGCACACCAGCACGCCCAGGCGGCCGACCGAGGTGTCGATCGGGTCGAAGCCCAGGTCGCCCGGCGTGAAGTAGAACTTTTCGTAGAACGCCGGATCGTCGGGGATGTGCATCTTGCGGTACTTGCCCGCGATCACGGCCGAGCGATCGAACACCACCGCGGTGTTGTGGTACAGGCCGGTCGCGCGCTTCTCGAAGATCGAGGCGACCACCACCAGCTTCAGCTCATGCGCCAGCCGCCCGATGCGCTCGGTGCTGGGCCCCGGAATGGTCTCGGCCAGGTCGAACTCGTCCACCGACTCGTGCTGGCAGAAGTACGGGCCGTTGTGCAGCTCCTGCAGCAGCACGAGTTCCACGCCTTTGGCGGCGGCTTCGCGCAGGCCCGCCTCGATGGCGTCGAGATTGGCGTCGCGGCTGCCGCGGTCGGTTTCCTGCAACAGGGCGACTTTGAGGGTCTTGCGGGTCATGAATGCAGCCTGCCGGTAGCGCGTAAACGCATAGTGTAGCGAACCCGGCGCTCAGACTCCCCGGCGTCGTTCAGCGGCCGTAGGTGAGCGTGGCCTGCGCCTTGCCCAGGGTGTGGCCGTGGATCATGAAGCCCGCCAGCGCCGGCGATGCGCCGTCGGGCAGATCCAGGCTGGGCACGTCCAGCGCATACACGGTGAAGACGTAGTGGTGCGGCGCATCGCCTTTGGGCGGGCACGGACCGCCCCAGGCGGCCTGGCCATAATCGTTGCGCACCGAGAGCGCACCGGGCGGCAAGGCGCCGCCGACGGGCAGGGCGCGGCTGCCGGCGGGCAGGTTGACCACCATCCAATGCCACCAGCCGCTGCCGGTGGGCGCGTCCGGGTCGTAGACGGCGAGCGCGTAGCTGCGCGTGCCGGCCGGTGCGCCTTGCCAACGCACGGCCGGCGCGCGGTTGTCGCCGGTGCAGCCGAAGCCGTGGAAACTGCTGCTTTCGGGCAGGCGGCCATGGTCGCCGTCGACCTGCACCTGGAAATCGGCGGCGTGGGCGCCCAGCGCAACGGCGGACACGAACAAGGTGGCAATCAGGCGACGCATGGATGACCTCGGGGGATGGGAGTGCGCCCATCATGCGTCGGCCGCCGCGCGTGCAATGGCCTCAAACGCGCAAGCGCTCGCCCGAACCGCTCAGTCGCGCAAGTCCGAGGGCAACGTGCCGAAGCGTTCGCGAAAACGCGCCGTGAAGCGCGAGGGCGACGCGTAGCCGCACTCGGCGGCGATCTGCTTGAGCGGCTTGTTTGAACCCTGCACCAGGGCGAGCCCGTGGGTGAGTCGCACTTCTTCGAGAATCCCACGGAAGCTGGAGGCTTCTTCCGACAATCGGCGGCGCAAGGTGGCGGCGCTGAGTGCCAGTCGTCCGGCCACTTCCTCCGCGCGCCACTCGCGGGCGGGCTGCGTGTTGAGCAGCAGGCGGATGCGCTCGCCCAGGCGCCGGCCGCGCTCCAGCGGCGGCCGGTAGCCAGCCAGCGCCACGGCGGCCACCAGCTCGGCCACGCGGTGGCGCAACAGGCTTTCCGTGAGTCGTTCGGACACGCCCTGCTCGACATGGGCGAAGGCCTGTTCCAGCTCACGCGTGACAGGTAGCGCGGCCCACGGCAATGCATCGGTGGCCGAGGGGCCGGGTTCGAGCATGGCCATCGGCAGGCACAGGCAGACGGCGCGATACGGGCCGTTGGTGGGCGGCAGGTTTTCCACGTGCAGCAATTGCCCGGGCGCCACGGCGGCGAAGCCGCCGGTGTCGATCTCGTCCTGGCGCCGGCCGTCGCCCATCCGCTTGCGGCCGGCGCGCACCTGGAAGATCGAGAACTCCGCGAAGGGCGCGGCGGCGATGCGCTGCCGGCGCCTCGCGAAGATTTCCAGGCGGGCGACCGTCACGCGTGGGGTCAGACGATGCCGGCGGGCAATTGCATGGTGATGCAATGCAGGCTGCCGTTCTGCCAGATCAGCGGCCGGCAGGGCACCTGCACGACTTCGCGTCCGGGATGGGCCTCGGCGATGATCCGCGCGGCTTCGTCGTCGGCCGTGTCGCCATAGGCCGGCACCAGCACCGCGCCATTCACGATCAGGTAGTTCGCGTAGGACGCGGCGAGACGGCGCCCTTCGTCGACGATCGGCTTGGCCCAGGGCAGGGGATAAAGCCGATAGGGACGGCCATCGGGCGTGCGCAGCGCGGCCAGTTCCTCGCCCATGCGGCGCAGCTCGTCGACATGCGGGTCGTGCGGGTCGTTGCAGGCCTGGTAGACGATGCGGTCGCCCGGTGCGAAGCGCGCCAGCGTGTCGATGTGCGCGTCGGTATCGTCACCTTCGAGATAGCCATGATCCAGCCACAGCACGCGCTGCGCATGCAGGCTGTCGCTGAGGATCGCGCTCATGGCCTCGCGTGACTGTTCCGGGTGGCGCTGCGTGAGGCAACGCCACGTGGTCAGCACCGTGCCGACGCCGTCGCTTTCGATGCCGCCACCTTCCAGCGCCCAGTCGATGCGCTTGTGCGCGGCCTTGCCGAACACGCCTTCGCCGACCAGGCCGGCGACCAGGGCATCGTCCTGCTCGGCGCCGAACTTGCCGCCCCAACCGGTGAAGCGGAAGTCGGTGAGCTGGAAGCGACCGTCATCGGACTTGAGCGTGATCGGGCCCGAGTCGCGCAGCCAGGTGTCGTCGTAGGGCAGCTCGACGAAGCGGATCTTCGACAGGTCCACGCCCTCGCCGGTCAGCAGCGCCTGTACCCGCAGGCGCAACTCGTTGCTCGCCACCACGATGATCAGCGGCTGGAAACGGGTGGCGGCCGCAGCCAGGGCCACGTAGGTGGTTTCCACGTCGGCCAGGCGGTCGGCCCAATCGGTGCCGGCGTGCGGCCAGGCGATCAGCACGGCCGATTGCGGCTCCCATTCCGCCGGTAGGCGCAGCTTATGGTCAGTCATCGTGAGCGGGTCTCTTGCAAGGGGAGGGCAGCGCTTGCGGGGCGGCAGGCTGCGAGAGGCGCGCATTGTAAACGATGCCGTGTGGAGGGCACGGAAACGAAAACGCGGCCCGTGTCGCCACGGGCCGCGCTGCAGGAGATGTGCGATTCGTCAGTTGACCGAGGCGGGATCGGTGTTGTTGCCCGCGGGCGTGTTGAGCACGGCGTGGATCACGTGGCTCTTTTCGAAGTACACGATGAAATGGGAGTAGTCCCAGCGGTTGATCGTCGGGTGCTTGGCGCTGTCGCCGCCGCGCGGGCTGAGCTTGCGCTGCGGGGCGCCGTACTTCTTTTCGACCTGATCCATGCTCATGCCGCGTGTGGGCAGGTCCATGCCCTGTTCCTGCTGCACGCGGTTGACGAGCAGATTGTCGGCCTGCGCCGGCGTGGTCGCGGCGGCCGCAGCCAGCAGCACGACCATGGACAGGCTGAAGCCGAACTTGTTGATGCCGTACATGTTCACGGGTCCCCTCTCCACGCTTGGCGTTGCCGCGCTGTTGTAGCAGAACTGCCGGGGGCAATCCATGTGAATCTGCCGCGAATGCGATGGGGTGGGCATTCGCGGGGCGGGGCTCGTTATCATGGGCGGCTGCGGGCGGCTGGACGCCCGGTCCGGATAAGCTCTGACCATGATCGCCTTTCGCCATTTCGCCCTGCGCCGCGGTACCCGCCTCCTGCTCTCCGATATCGACCTGGTGATCCAGAGCGGTTGGCGGCTGGGCGTGATCGGCCGCAACGGTTGCGGCAAATCCAGCCTGTTCGCCGCGTTGCAGGGCAAGGTCGAGGCCGATGCCGGCGACCTCGACCTGCCCGCCAGGCTGCGCATGGCCTCCGTGGCCCAGGAAACGCCGGCCCTGCCGGACCCGGCCATCGAATACGTGATGGGCGGCGACGAGGAGCTTGCCGCCGCGCTGCGCGACGAGCTGGACGCGCAGGCGCGCGGCGACACCGAGGCCATGGCCCGGGCGCACCATCGCATCGAGGAACTGCACGGCTATGACGCGCGCGCCCGCGCCGGCCGCCTGCTGCATGGCCTCGGCTTTGCGCCGGACACGCATGACACGCCGGTGAAGGAATTCTCCGGCGGCTGGCGCGTGCGCCTGAACCTGGCGCGCGCGCTGATGGCGCCATCCGACTTGCTGCTGCTCGACGAGCCCACCAACCATCTCGACCTCGACGCCGTGCTATGGCTGGAAGAGTGGCTGCGCCGCTACCAGGGCACGCTGCTGGTGATCTCGCATGACCGCGAGTTCCTCGATGGCGTGATCAGCCATACGCTGCACCTCAGCGACGGCAAGGCCAAGCTCTATACCGGCAACTACAGCGCGTTCGAACGCCAGCGCGCCGAGCAGTTGCGCCAGCAGCAGATCGCGCACGAGCGCGAACAGGCCGAACGCGCGCACCTGCAGTCCTTCGTGGATCGCTTCAAGGCCAAGGCCAGCAAGGCCAAACAGGCACAGTCGCGCGTGAAGCGCCTGGAGAAGCTGGCGGGTACCGAAGCCGTGCGTGCGGATCGTCCGTTCCGTTTCCAGTTCGCCGTGCCCGACCGCCTGCCCGATTCGATGCTGCAGCTTGAAGAAGTCGATGCGGGCTACAGCGCGATGTCGCCTACCGACGAGTTCCGGGAGGTTGCCCCTTCGTCCGGGGCATCCGCGCAGGAAGGCGAGGGCGTCACCACGATTCTTCACCACGTGCGCTTTCGCCTGGAAGCGGGTGAGCGCATCGGCCTGCTCGGTCCCAATGGCGCCGGCAAGTCCACCCTGGTGAAGACCCTGGTCGGCGAGCTGTCACCGCTGGCTGGCGAGCGCAAGGCGCACAAGGACCTGAAGATCGGCTACTTCGCACAGCACACGGTGGAAAGCCTGCGCGAGGGCGCGTCGCCCTTCGATCACCTGCAGGACAAGGCGCCTGGCGTCGGCGCGCAGGCCATCCGCGATTTCCTCGGGACCTGGAATTTTGCAGGCGATCGTGCCTTCGAATCGGTGGATGGTTTCTCCGGCGGCGAACGCGCGCGTCTCGCGCTCGCGCTGATCGCCTGGGACAAGCCGAACCTGCTGCTGCTCGACGAACCGACCAACCATTTGGACCTGGATATGCGCGAGGCGTTGGCCGATGCGCTGGCGGAGTTCGATGGCGCGCTGGTGCTGGTCTCGCATGACCGGCACCTGCTGGGGCTGGTCTGCGACAGCTTCTGGCGAGTGGCCGACGGCGTGGCGGAACCGTTCGACGGCGATCTCGACGATTACGCACGCTGGCTGCGCAACCGCAGTTCGGCGGCCAGGAAGAGCAAGAAGGACGAGGTTGAAGCCAAGCCGGTGGTGCGCGAGGAGTCGCCGGAGGAACGTCGCCGCCGCGCCGCCGCGCAGCGCGAGAACGAAAAGGCCGCTCGGCAGCGCGTGAAGAAGATCGAGACGCGCGTCGCCACCCTCGAAGGCGAACTCGCTGCCCTGGACGCCAAGCTGGCCGACCCTGAAACCTACAACGGTCCCACGGCGGAAATGATGCGCCTGGGCCAGCGGCAGACGGAGCTGCGCAAGGAGAAGGAAACGCTGGAAGGCGAATGGCTGGAACTGTACGAACAACTCGAGGCATGAGTCGGACCATGGATGCATCGCCTGCCGCTCCGTTGGACATCTGGCTGCCGGACCTCGCGCGTTTCGATGCCGCGCATCCGCTGCGAACGCTGCTGCGCAAGGCGGATCGGATGGCTCCCGGCGCCAGGGGTTATCTCGCGGGACTGGCCGCGCACTTCACCGTTCCGGGTGGCCTGCCGGCCGGCGCCCTCACGCGCGAGCTGATGGTGGGCGATGCGGAGGGCGCCAGCTGGTTGTGCGCCGACCCCGCCTGGGTGCAGCCGGACTTGAACGGCGCGCGCTTGCTGGCCTGTGGCCAGATGCAACTGGACATGGACGAAGCGCAGGCCTTCGCCAGGCCACTGAAGCCGGTGTTCGGCGATGCAGGCATGATCCTCGAAGTGTCCTCGCCCGATCATTGGCACGTGCGCCTGCCTGCGGGCACGCCGACGCCGGCGCTCGCGGCGCCGGAGCAGGCGCTGGGTGAAGATCTCTACGAACATCTGCCGGAGGGCGCCGACGGTCGTCGCTGGCGCGTGTTGCTCAACGAGGTGCAGGTGCTGCTGCACCAGCATCCCCGCAATGCGGAGCGTCGCGCGCTCGGCCTGCCGCCCATCAACAGCCTTTGGCTCTGGGGCGGCGGCACGCTGCCGTCCCATGTGCGCACCACGCTGAAGGGCGTGGTCAGCGACGACGTGCTGCTCGGCGCGCTGGCCAGGCGCGCGGGTGTTGCCGTCATCGAGCGGACGCCGCAAGCCGTTGCGTCGTCGTCCGCTGGCCGGCTGGTGGATCTGCAAGACCTGCCGGTCGACGAGATCGCGACACGATGGTGGCCCGTCCTCCAGATGGTGGCGTTGAAGCAACCCGTGCAATGGAGTTTCGCCAGCGGCGAACGCTGGTTGCATCGCCCGTGGCATCGCTGGCGTTTCTGGCGAGGTGGCCGGCGATGAAGGTGCTGAGCCTGCGTCGCCGCGTGCCGCAGGGCACGCCTGGCGGCTGGAGCGATGCGGTGCATCCGGTGTTGCAGCAGGTCTATGCCGCACGCGGGGTGCTGTCTCCCGAGCAGGCCGAGTATCGGCTGGCCCGATTGCTGTCTCCGCAACAGCTTGGCGGCATGCAGGAAGCCGTTGCGTTGCTGGTCGAGGCGATCCGTGGCGACTGGCGCATCGTGATCGCCGGTGATTACGACTGCGATGGGGCGACGGGAACCGCGATCGCGGTGCGCGGACTGCGCATGCTCGGTGCCAGGCGCGTGGATTACGTGGTGCCCAACCGCTTCATCCATGGCTATGGGCTGAGCCCCGCACTGGTCGATTCGCTGGAGCCCAGGCCGCAACTGATCGTCACCGTGGACAACGGCGTGGCGAGCATGGCGGGTGTCGCGGCAGCGAAGGCGAAGGGCATCCGCGTGATCGTCACCGACCACCATCTGCCCGGCGAGCAGTTGCCCGCGGCCGATGCCATGGTCAATCCGAACCTGGCCGGCGATGCCTTTCCCAGCAAGGCGCTGGCGGGCGTGGGTGTGATGTTCTACCTGCTGCTGGCCCTGCGTGGAGCGCTGCGCGAGCAAGCTGCGTTCGCGGAAGGCCGCGAGCCCGATCTCTCCACCCTGCTCGACCTGGTCGCGGTGGGCACCGTCGCCGACCTGGTGCCGCTCGATTTCAATAATCGCGTCCTGGTCGAAGCCGGCCTGCGACGCTTGCGCAGTGGACACGGTTGCGCGGGTGTCACCGCGTTGGTGGAAGCCAGCTCGCGCAGTCTTGCCACGCTGTGCGCGAGCGACCTCGGTTATGCCATCGGCCCGCGGCTCAACGCGGCGGGTCGGCTGGAGGACATGCGCATCGGCGTGGAATGCCTGCTGACCGATGATGTCGCGCAGGCACGTCGTTACGCCGAACTGCTGAGCTCGATCAACCAGGAACGCCGTGAGCTGCAGGCCGCCATGGTGGCCGAGGCCGAAGTGATGCTGGCGCAGGCCATCGAGACCGATGCGATTGGCGTAGCGCTGTATGAGCCCAGCTGGCACGCCGGCGTGGTCGGGCTGGTGGCGTCCAAGCTGAAGGAGCGCCTGCATCGCCCCGTGATTGCGTTCGCGCCGGCCAGCGAGGACATGACCGAAGAGCTGCGCGGCTCCGCGCGCTCCATCGCCGGTTTCCATATCCGCGATGCGCTGGCCATGATCGATGCGCGGCACCCTGGCTTGATCATGCGCTTCGGAGGGCACGCCATGGCGGCGGGCCTCAGCCTGAAGACGGCGGACTACGCGCGTTTTGCCGAAGCGTTCGATGCGATTGCCCGCGAGTGGCTCGATGATGATCACCTGCAGGCGGTGCAACTTACCGACGGCGAGCTTCCGCCGGGCGCGGCGACACTGGACCTCGCGCGCCAGCTGCGCACCGCGGGGCCGTGGGGCCAGGCTTTTCCCGAGCCGTTGTTCGACAACGTGTTCGAGTGCGCGAGCTGGCGCGTGATGGGCGAAAAGCACTTGCGCCTGAACCTGCGCGACCCGCGCGATGGTTCGGTGCATGACGCGGTGATGTTCAATGCCTACGACGGCACGCCGCCGCCGCCGGTGTTCCGCGCGGTGTACGAGCTGGTGATCAACGACTGGCAAGGACGGGAAAGCGCGCGCCTGCTGTTGAGGTACATGGAGTCCACGTGATCCATGCGAACAGGGCCTGCAGAACAGGCCCTGTGGTGCTTCACCGAGTGGAGCGCGCCTGTCAGAAGTTCCAGTTGACGCTGAAATTGGGTCCGCTCAATGTCAGATCCTTGATGAACTTGTCGTTTCCACTGTGGCTGTAATGGATGTCGCGGTAACTGAACCCGATGTCGCCCCAGTCGAAGCCGTAGGCCACGCCGAAACTGGCCTTGTACGTGGTGTCCGAGCTGCCTGCACCGAAGTCCAGGTAGTAGGGGAAGAACCAGCGCTTGTCCTCGAAGGGCGACCAGTTGCCGCGTATGCCGACGATGCCGTCGGTGACATGCATCTGGTTGTTGAGATGGCCGCTGCGGCTGATGTTGACGTTGCCGGCGTTGCCGTTGAGCGAGAAGTTCCAGTCGAGGTTGCCCTTGACCCACAGGTAACGCACGCCGAACAAGAGGTCGATGAAACCCTGGCCCGTGTGGGCGAGCGTATACAGGCCAGCGAAATTCACCATGCCGCCTTTCATGCCCCAGCGCGTATCGAGGTTGGCGCCGGCGCCGATGCGGTCGCCGCCGATGTTGGTGAACCGTCCCTTTTCACCGCTGAACTTCACCCAGTCGATGTCGCCGTACATGCCCCAATCGCCCTTGCGCAGCGTGCCGTCGAGCATGAAGGCGCCGCTGAGGTAGGAGAAGATGTTGTTGTCCGTCTTCTGCTGCACCTCGCCACCGTTGTTGGGCAACTGGTAGCGCGTCTCCGCGCTGATGCCGGGCAGCCACACATACGGCTGGATGTTGCCGTGCCAGTTGCCGTCCCAGAAATCCGACGTGTCGGCCTTTGCGGCGGGTGCGGCCAGCGATGCGGCGATCGCCATGCCGAGGGATAGCACGCAGTACTTGGAATGCAGGGGGATTAAGCGGCGCATGGCTGATGCTTCCCTCCAAAGTGGTGCGCTTATGTTGGAACGTTTCGCTGCCGGCACACAGCGAACTATTACGTATCCGCCCTTGCGTATTTCTACGGAGACCTTGGCGCCTCGAAATGCCCCCGGCCGGGACTAGGTAGTTTTACCTAGCGCCGCTACCGCATAAATGCAGTGGCGAACCTGGCGCCGCTGGAGTCAAGCTGATGCGGGCGCCAAGGGCGGCATGGGAGCGGCACCATGAAGACGACGATGCGTTACGGATTCCTGCGGACGTGCCTCTGGTGTTTTGCGTTGCTTCCGATCGTGCTCGCGGGCGCAGCCCACGCGCAGTCGAGTCAGGCGCAACCACAGGGCCAGGCCCAGGGCCAGAAGATCTACAACAACCAGCAGCTCGACCAGATGCTGGCGCCGGTGGCGTTGTATCCGGATGCGCTGCTCTCGCAGATATTCATGGCCACGACGTATCCCAGCGACATCGCCGAAGCGGCGGCGTGGTCGGCGGCCAACCCCAAGGCGCAGGGCGACGACGCGGTCAAGCAGGTGAACACCAAGCCCTGGGACCCCAGCGTGCAATCGCTGGTGGCCTTTCCGCAGGTGCTGGCGCAGATGAAGGCGCATCCCGATTGGGTGCAGAACGTGGGCGATGCCTTCCTGGCGCAGCCCGATGACGTGATGGCGTCGGTGCAGCGTTTGCGCGCGCAGGCCAAGGCTTCGGGCAACCTCAAGTCGACCGAGCAGCAGAAGGTGACCGAGCAGGCGGCGCCACCCGGGTCGACCGAAGGCACCACCATCATCCAGATCGAGCCGGCCAATCCCCAGGTGGTGTACGTGCCGCAGTACAACCCGACGGTGGTCTACGGCTCGTGGCCTTATCCGGCCTATCCCCCGACGTACTGGCCACCGCCGTATGGCTACTACCCGGGCCAGGCGCTGGCGGCGGGACTGGCCTTCGGTGCGGGCATCGCGATCACCGGCGCGCTGTGGGGTGGCTTCAATTGGGGTCATGGCGACGTGAACGTCAACGTCAATCGCTACAACAGCGTCAACAACGTCAACAATCGCATCTCCGGCAACGGCAACCAGCGCTGGAACCATAACCCCGACAACCGGCGAGGCACGCCTTATCGCGACTCCGGCAGTCGCCAGCGCTTTGACCAGGGAAGGGGCGGCTCGCAGCAGCGTGAAGCATTCCGTGGTCGCAACCAGCAGATGGACGCGAGCCGCCAGAATGCGCTGAAGAGTTTCGATCGCAGTACGAACAACGGATCCTCCATGGCGGCACGGCGTGGTGCGGGGGAAACGGGTGCCGCGCTCAATCGCCCGTCGGGCGGCAACCGCGGAGGGCAGGGCGCGGGCGACCGCGGCAACGTCGGCGGCGGAAATCGCGGCGGCCAGGTGGCCGACCGCGGCAATTTCAGTGGAGGCGACCGCGGCGGATCACGGCAGGACTTCGGCGGTGGCAACCGGCAGTCAGGCGGCGCCCGCAACAACGCCTTCAGTGGCTCGCAGTCGCCCGGATCGTCCCGCTCGCAGATGAATCGCGGACAGGCGAGCCAGCGCTCGATGTCCCAGTCGCGTGGCGCCGGCGGCGGTGGTGGCCGGCAAATGTCTCGCCCATCGCCCAGCCGGGGTGGTGGTGGCGGGCGTCGTCGTTGAGGAGGATGACCATGAACCGCAATCCATGGACACTTCGCCTGGCGCTGGGCCTCACGCTTTGGTCGGGCTGCATGGTCTCCGCCGCCGTGCTCGCGCAGGAAGCCAGTTACCCGACCGCCGATGCCGCGGCCACTGCCTTCGTGCAGGCGTTGCGTGACAACGACAAGGTCGCGCTGGCCAAGGTGCTGGGTGCGAACTGGAAGGACTACATCCCGACCGAGGGCATCGATCGCGAGGACGTGGACCTGTTCCTCAAGCGATACGACCAAAGCCATCGCATCGATGCGGACGACGGCGTCTCCCATCTCAACGTGGGCTCGGAGAACTGGGTGCTGCCGTTGCCATTGGTCCAGGCCGCGGGCGGTTGGCACTTCGATCTGAAAAAGGGTGCGGAAGAGATCCGCATCCGTCGTATTGGTGCCAATGAGCTGGCGGCGGAGCAGGCCATGCTTGCCTACTACGATGCCCAACGCGATTACGCGACGGAAGATCGCGATGGCGACCACGTGCTGCAATACGCGCAGAAACTCAGGAGCAGTCCGGGCAAGCATGATGGCCTGTACTGGCCGGTGACCGGCGACGAACCCCAGAGCCCGCTGGGCGAGCGGTTTGTGGGCGACGAACCCAAGGGGCAGGATTTCCACGGCTACCGCTACCGCATCCTTACGTCGCAAGGTCCGTCGGCACCCGGCGGCGCCTACAACTACATCGTGGGCGGACGCATGACCAGTGGTTTCGCGCTCATCGCGTGGCCGTCGCAGTACGGCGAGAGCGGCGTGATGAGTTTCATGGTGAGCCACGACGGCGAGGTCTTCGAAAAGGATCTCGGCAAGAACGGGGCAGCCATCGCGGAGTCGATGAAATCGTTCGATCCCGACAGCAGTTGGGACGAGGTCAAGACCGAGCAATGAACCGCCGCCATGGATGGTGGCGCGGCCAGGCAACGATGTAGTTCTACTTGGCTCGCCATCGAGCAAGGGTCGCGTTGCTGGTCCCGATCATCATCACTGTGCCGGCCGTGGGCACCGCCGTGGATTGGCGGCGCGGGCAAGGCATGGGGCAGCGGATGGATTGGGGCGATGCCGGCCCGAAGGCCTCGGGTTTCGCTACCTGATCGCACGCGCACCGGGCCTGAACGTGGGCCTCGACTGGGCGCGCAGCGAGGATGACCACGCGTATGACATCCAGGTCGGCAGCGCCTGGCGTTGAACCATCGATGCCATGCGCAACGCGCGGCCCGATCTCAATTGACCGTGTAGCCCTTGCCCTTCATGCACGCGGCATAGGCCTGTCCGACATTGGCGGCGTTGTTGCTCTGCACCTGCGCCGCCGCAGCGTTCTGCTCCCG
>NZ_BCPR01000004.1 GCF_016586165.1 Dyella sp. EPa41
GTGAGCGCGCTGTGCGGGGCCGGCGGCGCTTTCTCCCTCTCCCCTTCGGGGAGAGGGTCGGGGTGAGGGGTGGGTGCTTGCGACGGAGCCACCGATGGGCGCTGCCGCACCCATGGCGACTACGGCATCCGGCCGCGATCCTTCGTCGGTTTTATCGCGCATTGGGTGCGCTCCTGCAGAAGAAGGCCATCGCGCCGTGTCGCGTAAAGCCTCCACTTCCCTTCCCCTCTACCTGCCAGGAGAGGGCCGGGGTGAAGGGGTGGGTGCTTGCGACCAGCCCATTGCCTCGACTGCAGGAGCGCACCCAGTGCGCGACCGCAGAACCCAACAGCGGCGCTTCGCCGGTCGTTCGCGCACCAGGTGCGCTCCTGCATGAAGCGGTTACATCGCGCCCAACGTGTCAGCCGACGCATTCAGCCAGATCAAAAATCCGCTGCATCGGCACCCACTTCTGTCCCGCCGCCGCCCACGGCAGCGGCTGCTGGAAGGTGGACATCAACGTCTCCCAGGCCTGCACGCGTTCGCTGGCCGCATCCGCGGCCGCCTTGGCGTCGGCATCGAAGTCCGCCGGCACGCGCATCAGCATCACCAGCCGCGTTCCGGTGCGAAAGATCTGCATGTCCAGGATGCCTGCCTCGCGAATCGACGCCACGATCTCCGGCCAGATGTTTTCGCGTCGATGCCAGTGTTCGTATTCGGCAATCAGCGCGGGATCGTCGCGCAGGTCCAGTGCCAGGCATTGCCAGTTCATGCCGTCACCCCGGCCACCGCACGCTGCCAGTGCTGTTGCGCAAACAGGAAGATCGCCACGAAGCAGACCGCCGGCACGAGCATCGCGTGCGCAATGCCGACGCAATCGGACGCCACTCCCATGGCCGCGGTGAGCACCGCGCCGCCGATGATGGCCATCACCAGCAGGGCCGCCGCGAACTTGCGTTCGTCATCGCCCTTGCCTTCCACCCCGAGCGCGAAGATGGTCGGATACATCACCGACATGAAGAAGCTCGACGCCACCAAGGCATAGATGCCCGGACGCCCCGCGATGAACGCCGCCACCGCCATCAGCAGCACGTTGGCCAGCGCGAACAGCGCGAGCACGCGCGAAGCCTTCAGGTGCTTCATCAGGGCAGCGCCGGCAAAACGTCCCGCCATGAAAAAGACCAGGCCCGCCGTGACAAAGCCGGCAGCTGACTTGGCCGACGTGCCCGGCATGGTCGCCTGCGTGTAGCGGATCATGTGGCTGAATACGGCGACCTGCGCGCCCACGTAGAAGAACTGCGCCGCAATGGCGCCGAGCAGGCGCCCGTCGCGCAGCAGGCGCTTGAGCACGCCGCGCGGGGCCGGCACGCCATCCTCGCGGTGCGCCACCGACGGAAAGCGCGTCAGCCAGATCACGCCCGCCCAGGCGATCACGCCCAGGCCGATCACCAGGTAAGGCAGCTGCACCGCTGCCGCCTCGCTCTTCATGAAGGCCTCATGCGCGCCCGCGCTCATCGCGGCGAGTTCCTGGGGCGTGTGTTCCACGCCCGTGAAGATGAACTGCTGCCCGATCAGCACACCGGTGATCGATCCCAGCGGATTGAAGGCCTGGGCAAGATTGAGTCGCGCGGCAGCCGACGATGCTGGACCCAGCAGCGTGACGTACGGATTGGCCGAGGTCTCAAGGAAGGCGAGCCCGCAGGCGATCACGAAGAGCGCTGCCAGAAACATGGCATACGTGGCGTAGGCAGCTGCCGGCCAGAACAGCAAGGCTCCAACGCCATACAGGCACAGCCCGAAGATCACCGCGGACTTGTAGCCGTATCGCCGCATGTACGCGCCCGCGGGGAGCGCGACGATGAAATAGCCGAGGTAGAACGCGCTTTGCACGAGCGCTGCCTGGAAGTCCGACAGCGTGAATGCCTTCTTGAACTGCGCCACCAACACGTCGTTGAGGTTGTTGGCTACGCCCCAGAGAAAGAAAAGACTTACGATCAAGGCCAGGGGCAACAGGGGCGTGCTGCCGTGCGAGTGACCACCCGCCGTTGTCGACGCGGCTTGTGGGTGCATAGATGTCATCCTCCGGCGATTGGCGAATGCGGCCCTTGTGCACCGGGCGCCACACATGTGCAAATATGAACTTATAATTCACCTGTATAACAAGTTGCAGCGCAGCATGCCGCGGTCGGGGAGGCAAGCGATCCCGCCCGCATAGACCGCAGACGAGCCACCCAACACCACGGACGCCCATGGCCGCAGAGTCTCCCAAATACCGCGCTCCCGCCCTCGACAAGGGCCTGGACATCCTCGAGCTGCTGGCACGCGCCGTGGCGCCGTTGACCATCGCGGAGATCTCCGAAGGCGTGGGCCGTTCGCGCGGAGAAATCTTCCGGATGCTGCAGGTACTGGAAGAACGCGACTACATCAGCCGTCCGGACGGCGAAGGCCGCTATTCGCTCACGCCACGGCTTTTCCGCCTTGGCATGGAGCAGCCGCCGGTCAAGAGCATGGTGGAGACCGCCCTGCCCGTCATGCACAGGCTGGCGGACGACATCGACCAGTCCTGCCACCTGGTGGTGCCTTCGCAGGAGCAGATCGTGGTGATCGCGCGCGTCGACCCGCCAGGCGAAATCGGCCTGGTGGTTCGCGTGGGTCACCGGCGTCCGATCTCGCACTCCGCTTCGGGGCACGTGTTGCTGGCGTGGCAGGACGACGAAACGCGCGAGCGCTGGTTCACCATGATGATCGCGCACGAACCCCAGCTGCAGCGCGCGGCCATCGACACCGCGATCAGCGATATCCGCGCCGCCGGGTTCGCCACCATTCCCAGCCAGGTGGTGGACGGCGTCACCGACATCTCGGCGCCGGTCATGCAGCACGGCCGGGCCACGTGCGCCATGACCATCCCCTTCATCGAGCGCCGCGGCTCCGCACTGAACATGGCGACCACCACGAAGCTGCTGGTCGAAGCAGCCAACGAAGTGTCCGAAGCACTGGCTCATCGGCCCACGCCATCCCTGGGGAACTGAAAAGCGCCTCTACACCCATGCGAAGCCGCAAGACGGGCGGCGCTCAATCAGCCATTGGTTGTAGCGCCCATGGCGATACACGGGCACGACGGCCGTGCTAGCTTGACCCCCAGCCCGGCAGCTGCACGGCAAACCGCGCCGCGCCGGCTGTGGCATCACCCGCAAGGATCGCCCTTGGTTGCGTTGGCGCTTGACCATCAGAAGGGGGCAGCATGGGACACGACAAGACGCGCTCGGACGTTTCGGTCGGCCACGTGGATTGGGATGATCCACAGATCAACCGCCTGCTCGAAAACGCCGGCAGCTGGAACATCGACCATCGAAGCCACCTGCCGCCCCAGCGCGTGCAGATCCGCGTCATCTGCGGATGGAG
This sequence comes from Dyella sp. EPa41, assembly GCF_016586165.1. Taxonomy (GTDB): domain Bacteria; phylum Pseudomonadota; class Gammaproteobacteria; order Xanthomonadales; family Rhodanobacteraceae; genus Dyella. Next base: position 3,382 of record NZ_BCPR01000004.1, read on the forward strand.
CGCCAACGATGTCAGCAAGCCCGCGCTGCTGATCTCCGACGCCGACGGCATCATGCTGCTCGCCACGCATGTGCCCCTGCCGCACGGCGAAGAGGTTCAGGTGAACAGCGAAACAGGCGGCATCGCGCGAACACGCTGGGGCATCGTGATCGAGGAGCGCGAAGGACAACGCCAGGAAGACCGGGCGCAGGGCCTGTATCTGAACTGGTTACGACATCGCGCCCGCTAGCCGTCCAAAAGACAACCGGCACCGGCACGCCACGAATGCTCCGCGGCACGCCAGGCGGCGGACTCCTCGACGCCCGTCACGCGGCCGCCCCTGCCCGAACCACGCCGATGCCCTCCAACGACCTGTCCTGGGACCATGACAGGTCCTGACCGGAACGTCGTGTCAGCCGCGTCACGACACCCCTTGCCTGGGATTCATCCTCCCAGACAGCGAAGCTCATGCCCGCTTCCATCATCGGGAGCGCCACGTCGGCCAGGAGCAGCCGGACCTCGACCTCGAACCACTCGCCCTGCAGGTGCTCGCCGTCGAAATGTAGGGTCGCAGACCAGAATTCATGGCCCATCTCCACCACGCTCCGCCACTCACCTCCCGAGAGGTGGCTGTCGCAACCACCGGACTCCGTCGGGACCAGGTAAATCTCTGCGATGAAATCTGGCGATGTGTGTGCGGCCATGTCGGTTGCCTGCTGACGACAACACCCTGCGCGGTCGATCCTATTGACCCGGAACGAGCGATCGATGGCCTGGTTGCTTGCCGCTGACGGGCGCCAGGCACGCGGCATCGTCACTCCCCGCCGATCGCTTATACTCGATCGGAGTCGCACGGCGGCGCGCTCCAGTTGCGTGACACCACGCCACCCTCCGGAACGAATCCCACGGTGGGTCAATGCAGGACCGCCGGGCCCGACCGACCGGAAAAGCATGCTCGCGGAACCCGGCGGAACGCGACTGCAAATCTACGGAATGCGGGTTGCGTAAATCTACGTACGGCTGGCGAATGCGCGCCGCCAGCCGGCTTTCCATGTCCCGCCGACCGCTCCCGACGGGCAATCACACTCCCGCGTCAGCCCGCAGCCATCAATGGCCGCGCCGGCCCCGGCTTGCTGGGAAACGCATGACGCAGGATGCGCCATACCACGGTGCCGAACTGCCTGGGCAGCGAGCCGGTGTTGTAGTGCTGGCCGTAGCGGGCGCAGATCTCGCGGACCTCCACCGCCATCGACGCGTAGCGGTTCGCCGGCACGTCGGGATAGAAGTGATGTTCGATCTGGTGGCTCAGGTTGCCGCTCCACAGGTTCATGAGCCGGCCACCGGTGAGGTTGGACGATCCGCGCAGCTGCCGCAGGTACCAGTGGCCACGGGTTTCGTTGACCACGCTTTCCCTGGGAAACACTTCCGCATCGGCGGTGAAGTGACCGCAGAAGATGATCACGTAGGTCCAGATGTTGCGGATCACGTTCGCCACGATGTTGCCGAGCAGGACGGGCAGGAAGAACGGGCCCGCCAGCAGCGGAAACAACACGTAGTCCTTCAGCGTCTGCTTGCCGATCTTTTTCACCACCGGCGTCGCCATCTTCCACAAGGCGCGGCCCGTCATCTTGCCCGCGAACCAGCGACCGATGCGCAGGTCCTGCAGGGCTACGCCCCATTCAAAGAGCAGCGCGAACACCACCGCGATGGCCGGCTGCATCAGGTAGAAGGGCTTCCAGCGCTGTTCGGGGAAGATGCGCAACAGGCCGTAGCCGATGTCGTCATCCATCCCGCGCACGTTGGTCCAGGTGTGGTGGCTGTAGTTGTGCGTCTTGCGCCAGTTGTCACTGGTGCCGACGATGTCCCATTCGTAGCTGCGCCCCTGCAGCGCGGGATCGCCCATCCAGTCGAACTGCCCGTGCATGACGTTGTGGCCAAGCTCCATGTTCTCCAGGATCTTGGCCAGCCCAAGCAGCACCGTTCCCAGGATGCACAACGGCCATAGCAGCGACGGCAGCACGGTGCCACCCAGTATCGCGCCAGCCATGAGCACGACGCGACCGCCCAGCCCCAGCCAGCGCACGCCGGCCACGATCCTGCGGATGTAGTCGGCGTCACCCTGCCCAAGCGTCGCCAGCGTGCGGGCGCGCAGTGCATCGAGTTCCTCGCCGAAGCGATCCAGTTCCTCCGGGCTCAGGGCGCGGCTCTTGATCTTGGGCATGACGTTCAGAGTTCCAGGGAAAGATCGCTTTGCGCCGCGTGCATGCACAACCGCAAGGCTTGGGTAGGTTCGTGTTGCACGCTGCGATCGTGCAGGGCGCGCGTGGCGCCGCTGGGCTTGCCGCACGAGCATGTGTTGCAGATGCCCATGCGGCAGCCGTGCCGGGGTTTGATGCCCTGCTCTTCCAGCGCCTCGAGCAACGACTTGTTCCGCGCGATATCCAGTGTTCGGCCGGTTTGAAGCAAGGTGACGCGCACATGACCCTCGTCGCTCGCGTCGACGACACGCGGCGGCGGGCTGAAGGCCTCGGACTGAAAGGACAGGCACCGGCTGTGCAACAAGGCGCGGGCGCGTTCGACGAAACCATGCGAACCGCAGGCGAGCACGTGAATCCGCCCGTCTTCCGGCAACAGCGTGGCGAGGTGGTGCGAATCGATTCGCCCCGCCGACTCGTCCGCGGCGTGCGCAGTCTCGCCGGTCAGCATGAAGTGCACATGGAAGTTCGGATGGCGCGCCGCCAGGCCCCGCAATGTGGCGGCCTGCACCAGCTCGGCACGCGTGCGGGCCCAGTATGCCAACCGCACCGGCCGGGGAAATCCTGCCGCGGCCTGCGCCTGGACAAGGGCGAGCATGGGGGTGATGCCGCTACCGGCTGCCAGCATCAGGCAAGGCGCCTGTCCGGCGGGCACGCAAAGCTCTCCAAACGCCTGGCCCAGCTGCAACACGCTGCCCACGGCCAGGGCCTGCAGATGCACACCGAGCTTGCCGCCCTCCACCGCCTTCACGGTCATCCGGATACACCCATCCGCGCGCGGCATGTCGGACGCGCTATAGGAGCGGGTGTAGCGCACGCCGTCGATCTCGACACCGATATTCATGTGCTGTCCGGCGCGAAAGCCGCGGAAATGGCGGTTCGGCTTGAGCACCAGCGTGGTGACGCCTTCGGCTTCGGGCCGGCGCTCGACCACCCGGGCGCGTGCGTCACCCCACGACCACAGGGGATTGAGGCGGGACAGCCAGAAGTCGAGGACGGCAGGCGGGGCCCATGCCGCGTTGAGGCGGGACAGCCAATGGGGTCGGCGAATAGCGGTTACCATGGGGTCATTATACAATCATATATACAAGTGTATATACGGTTGTCTATACAGCTGTCTGCTATTCTTTCGCGAGCCCCTCCGACCCGAACCGATGCCTCAAGCCGCCGCCAACGACGCCTCCGAAGCCGGGCGCAAGTCCCAGATCAGCCGGGATGACCTGCTGGCGGCGGCCCTGCGCCTGCTGGGCCCGCATCGGAGCGTCTCCAGCCTCGGCCTGCGTGAAGTGGCGCGCGAAGCGGACATCGCCCCCAACAGCTTCTATCGGCACTTCCGCGACATCGACGAACTCGCGGTCGCCTTGATCGAGCTGTCCGGCGAGGCCTTGCGCAAGGTGGTCGACCAGGCGCGCGTCAACGTGGTGAGTGGCCATGCGGTGGTGCGCGGCTCCGTCGAAGCCTTCATGTCCCAGGTACGGTCCGAGGACGGGTTGCTGCAGGTGCTGCTGCGCGAAGGAACGGCCGGGTCCGACGCCTTCAAGCGCGCCGTCGACCGCCAGCTCGATTTCTTCGAGGAGGAATTGCGGGTTGAGCTGGTGCGACTGACCGAGGCCGCCGACCAGCCCCTGCACGACCCCGCGGTGGCCGCCAAAGCCATCACGCGACTGATCTTCGCGATGGGCGCGCACGCGCTGGATCGCCCCATCGAGGACGATGCGGAACTGATCCATCAGATGACCCAGATGGTGACGATGATCCTGCTCGGCTCGCGCCACCTGCGGACACGCCTCGGCTGACAGCCGTCCGCCGGCCTCGGTGCAAGCCTCGAGTATTGCGCAGGCATCACCCGATGCCATCGCATCGATGCTCATGGGATCAAGCCTGGCGGCCGGTCCACCAGCGACACGGCGCGCGGATCGCTTCCGGTTTTACTTCTGCACGGCGGCAGCCCAAGCTACCCGGAAGGCCTCGACGGGAGACAATCCATGGCCAAGCTGGTCTTCGAATTGAACACGTCGCTGGATGGCTATGTCGATCACCAGAAGCTGGGGCCGCCTGACATGGCGCTCTTTCGCCATTTCACGCAGCGCGTGCGCGACCTGACGGGCATGCTGTACGGCCGCCGCATGTACGAGGTCATGCGCTACTGGGACGAGGACCGACCCGAATGGGGTGCCGATGAACGCGATTACGCGGTGGCATGGCGAAGCCGCCCGAAATGGGTCGTGTCGCGCTCGCCGGAGCCAGTCGGCCCGAACGCAACCCTTGTGGCCGATGACGTCGAAGCCGCCATACGGAGGTTGAAGGCCGGGCACGCCGGTGACATCGAAGTCGCCGGGCCGGATCTGGCGCAAAGCCTCACCGGGCTTGACCTCATCGATGAGTATCGACTTTATGTTCACCCTGTCGTGCTTGGCCACGGCAAGCCATTTTTCGCGGGCCCTCGCCCGCCGCTCCGCCTCGTGGCCAACGACTTGATCGGCGAACGCGTGATCCGGCTGACCTACGTGCCCGCGTGATGGCACGAGGCGTCCGCCGGGCGCTGTCGATGCACTGAGTACCGAACCGGATCGAACGGGCAGCCGCGCTTGCGTTTGGCGCACCACTCATCCGCGACCTGCGTCGTCGCGGCAAAGGTCATCTCGCCCGAACGCCACCCTGGCTCGGCAGCCCGACGATCCTCCACCCGAATTCGCATCGCCGCCTGGTCGCCGCTTGCGCCCAGGTTGACGGCATTGAAGCGCGCGCCACTCGCAGGGCAACCCTGCGGTCTGCCCGCTCAACTTTTATCCACCCATCCGGAGACAGCCTGGTGACAGGCTTCGCGGCAAAAACCGCCCCTCCCGACTCGCCGTAAGCGTGGCGAAAACATTATATACATCAGATCATTACGCGACATATCTCGAGTCATCAGGCGAACCGTTCGCATTATTGTTGCAGTGCAACTTGCATCGATCCAGATTGGGCCTATAACTCTACGCAACTCACATATGAACTCTTAGTTCGTATATGAATCGGACCTGACGAAAAGGCGGGGCCGGGCGGCACGATCGCGGGGAGAGGTGGTATGCGGGGCACGAGCTCGATACAGCCAATAGCCGGCATGGCGGCGCAGCACCCGGCGTGTGCGCCGTGGACGCGCGCGAAAACGAATGATCGATGCATGGCATGGACGCGGGCAACCCTCCGTGATGGTCCGTGCGCAATCACCCGTGGTTGGAGCGGGAACGAGCAGACAAAGCCGTCACGGGGCCTTGTCGCGATCCGGGCGGCCTGAAGCGTCTGTTGCGGTCAGGGGAACCGCAACAGCGGGCCGGCAGGCGAACGAACACAACGCAAAGAAGTGAGCCGAGCTGGCGAGCGCACAACTCAAAAGCAATCACAACATTGAAGCTTTACGGGGAGGATTAGTCATGAGCACCACCTGTCTACGACGCAGCGTACTCGCCAGTTCCCTGGCGCTCGCACTTTTCACGCCGCATGTGTTCGCGCAGTCGGCATCACCCGCCAGCGACCAGTCATCGACACAGCAGGCGCCATCGAGCGCACCGTCGGATGCCAAGCCGGCCAAGGCGGTCGACCTGAAGGCGATCACGGTGACCGGCTCGATGATCCCGCGCGTGGAGGTCGAAGGACCCGCCCCGGTGGTCTCCATTACCGGCGAGCAGATCAAGGCGCAGGGCTTCACCACGCTGTGGGAATTCCTCGATTCGCTACCGCAGGTGGGCCAGCAGGTTTCGGACTCGCCCTCGTGGGGCTCCAGCTCGGTCAATGCGCGCTCGGTCAATCTGCGCGGCCTGGGCCCTGGCTTCAGCCTGCTGATGATCAACGGCCATCGCGTGGTGGACTACCCGCAGCCGTTGAACAAGCAGAGCAACTTCCAGAACTACAACAACATCCCGACCGGCATGATCGACCATGTCGAAATCCTGGCGTCGGGTGCCTCGTCGATCTACGGCTCCGACGCCGTGGCGGGCGTGGTCAACGTGATCCTTAAGAAGAACTACCAGGGTGACGAGCTGCAGGTGACGGGCGGCGGCGCCACCCGCGGTGGCCGCAGCTATGGCGACATCAACTTCCTCGGCGGCAAGTCCGGCGAGAACTGGCACATCCAGTACAACCTGGAAAAGACCAACCGCACGGCGCTGTGGGGCCATGATCGTCCGTACCAGGACTCGGTCTCCGATGCGGGCTATGGCGCCTGGGGCCCGGCCGCGCGCATGTTCGGCTACCAGTACGACGCAGCCGGCGCCATCGCCCTCTCCGCGAAGGACGCCAATGGCCAATACATCACGCCGCCCACCGGCACCTGCTCGAAATTCACCAATTCGCAGCTGGCCCAGTCGCACACCGTCACCACCAACGGCACGCAGATCGCCAGCATCACCGACAACGGTTACTACTGCGCGCAGCCCCATCTGTTCCAGGACTGGGTGCTGACCGGCGGCACGCGCAGCACCAATGGCTACCTGGGCGGCGAGTACGACTTCTCCAACGGCCTGCAGCTGTACGGTTCGGCCGCGCTGTATGACACGGTGGGCACGTCCAACACGCAGTTGAATGCCTTTGGCACCGGCCAGTTCTACGACCAGACCACCGGCCAGGTCATCAGCCAGGCCATCCGTCAGCTGACCGCGACGGAAATGGGCACCTCGGCCAATACCCACGACCGCGAGCAGAACTGGAACCTGGAGCTCGGCCTGCGCGGCTCGATATTCGACAACCAGTTCCACTGGGACCTGAACCTCAACAGCCAGCGCTACACCGTGCGCGAGGACTACACGGCCTACAACCAGAAGGGGATGAACGATTTCTTCCTCGGCAAGCAGCTGGGCACCACCGCCGCCGGCGATCCGATCTATGCGATGAACTGGCAGCAGTGGTGGAATCCGATCAACCCGCAGCAGTACAGCCAGTTCGCGGTGAATGGCGAAAACACGTCGTCATCGTGGCTGGACCAGGCGCAGTTCCGCATCAACGGTGACCTGTTCAAGCTGCCGTGGGTCAACGACTCGGTGGGTTGGGCCGCGGTGCTGGAAGCCGCGCACAACGGCTTCAAGCTCTCGCCCGATATCCGCGGCCTCGACCCGACCACCTTCCAGAACCCGTTTGGCGCGTTTCTCACCGGCGAAGGCACCCGCCAGCGCTTCTCGCTGGGCACGGAGTTCCGCATACCGCTGCTCGATTCGCTGACCTGGACCATTTCCGGCCGCGGCGACAAGTACAACGACGCCAGCAAGGCCGACGTTGCCAAGACCTGGGGCACCGGCATCGAATACCGCCCGTTTGACAGCCTGCTGTTGCGCGGCAGCTACGGCACCAACTTCAAGGCGCCGGACATGCAGGCCATCTACCTGACCGGCTCGACCTCGCCGGTAGGTGATTACATCGACCCCCTGCAATGCATCAACGCCATCAAGTCGGGCCAGTCCAACAGCACGTGGTGCAACCTGGTGCAACGCCCGACCTCGCAGTACTACACGCTGTACACGAACGGCAGCCGCCTGCTGGAGCCGCAGACCGGTCATTCCTGGACCTACGGTTTCGTGTGGCAGATCCCGGGCGTGCAGGGCCTGTCGATGTCGGTCGACTACTGGCACATGGGCGTGGACAACGCCATCCAGTACCTCGGTGCGGACACCGTGCTGACCGATGAGGCCGGGTGTCTTACCGGCGTGCAGGCAAGCGGCACCTCGGCCTTGTCGCCGTACACGGCGCACGTGCCGGGCTCGCAGTACTGCCAGATGGTCACCCAGATGGTCCAGCGCAATGCGGCTGGCCAGATCGTGTCGGAGCAGTCCGGCCCGATCAACGAGGCGTCGCTGTATGTGAGCGGTATCGATGCGCTGCTCGACTACAAGCTGCACACCGAAGACAGCGGCGATTTCCGCGCCACCATCAACTACACCAACAACCTCGAGTACAAGCAGCGTGTGCTCGCTTCCGACCCGCTGCAGAACACCCGCTACAACAACGTGGCGAGCCGCATGACCTGGATCGGCGACTGGACCAAGGGCAAGTGGAACGTGTCGATCTCGGGCGTGCGCGACGGCAGCATGCGTGCCCCGAACTACGCCGGTTGCAACGTGTTGCCCAACGGCATCCAGCCGGGCATGGTCAACGTCGTGAACGGCAGCCAGTCGATCAGCACCGGCATCTGCCAGGTCACGCAGGATGGCAACCCGGTGAACGTCGCCGACACCACGTACCGCGGCAGGACGCCGGTGTGGATCACCTGGAACAGCTCGGTGGGCTACCAGATCAACCCAGACACCCGCCTGAAGCTCACCGTGTCCAACATCTTCGACAAGGTCGGTGCGATCCCCTACTACGCCGGCGGCTTCGAGTTCGTCACGACGGGGCAGACCGCCAGCGAATACAACGGTCGCGAGTGGTTCCTCACGTTTGACTACAAGTTCGACTGATCGATCGGAGGGTCGCGCCTGATCAAGCCGGCCCGTTGAAAAGTGAGCTCGGGCGGCGCCACCCCCTCTGGCCTGGCTCGAGCTGACTTGTGGAGCGAATCGGCCCCGGTGTTTCCGGGGCCGATTCTTTTTGTGCGCCATCCATCGCCATGTGCGCCTGCAGGCTTCGCGGCCCGCGCTGGTCCGATGGCGTGCAACACCAACGCCGCTCGCAAGTTCCTGCCGCCCTCGACATGAGGGCGCGCATGGATCGCCCCAGAAGGCGAAAGCAGCGACGATCAGCGCGGCGACGCCCTTAAATCAATTGCTTATGTCGCCCGCCCCGCTCCGCACGAGCCGCCGGGTGCTCACCAACATCCACTTTGACGCTTGAGCGACCGGCGCTTCTCATTGACCTCCTGCATCGGATGCCACATTTAGGCTCCTGGCTATCGACACGATGGGACACAAGGACAATCCATGAAGCTCGGCATGATCGGTTTGGGCAGGATGGGCGCCAACATGGCGCAGCGCTTGTTGCGCGGCGGACACGAGGTCGTGGGCTTCGATCCGCAGCCCGCCGCGAGACAGGCGCTCGAAGACAAAGGCGCGGCCTCGGCGGATTCGCTGCAGGCCCTGGTCGCCGCGCTGCCCGCGCCGCGGGTGCTGTGGCTGATGGTGCCGGCCGGCGAAGCGACGGACAAAAGCCTGGACGCACTGCGGCCGCTGCTTGGCCCGGGCGATGTCGTCGTCGATGGCGGCAATTCGAACTACAAGGACACCTTGCGCCGGGCGAAGCAGTTCGGCGAGCACGGCATCGCCTATGTCGACTGTGGCACCAGCGGCGGCGTGTGGGGCCTGGATGAGGGCTACAGCCTGATGATCGGTGGCGACGAAGCCGCCGTCGATCGCCTGCGCCCGGTGTTCGAGACGCTGGCGCCCGCCAGGGATCGCGGCTGGGCTCGCGTCGGTCCGGTGGGCTCCGGCCATTTCACCAAGATGGTCCACAACGGCATCGAGTACGGCATGATGCAGGCGTATGCCGAAGGCTTTTCCATACTCAAGCACAAGACCGCCTTTGGCCTGGATCTGCACGCCATTGCCGAAGTCTGGCGCCACGGCAGCGTGGTGCGTTCATGGCTGCTGGATCTCACCGCCGACGCCTTGAAGAAGAACCCGGACATGTCCGGCATCGCGCCTTATGTTCCGGATTCCGGCGAAGGCCGCTGGACCGTCGATGAAGCCATCGACCTCAACGTTCCCGCGCCGGTGATCACGCAGTCACTGATCGAGCGCCTGCGTTCGCGCGACGACGATTCGTTCTCCGACAAGCTGCTGTCCGCCATGCGCAACGAATTTGGCGGCCACCCCATCAAGAAGGAATGACCTGCCGCGCCGGCCACACGCGCTGCCGCTACCTGGCGAGCAGCGCCCTGGCCCGCGCCACCACCGCATCCACCGTAAAACCGAACGACTCCAGCAGTACCTTGGCGGGCGCGGACGCGCCAAAACGCTCCATGCCCAGCATGTCGCCATCGGGGCCGATGTAGCGCTCCCAGCCCTGCGATACGCCCAGTTCCACGGCGAGCCTGGCTCGCACGGAAGGTGGCAACACCTGGTCGCGCTCCGCTTGCGTCAAGGCATCGAAGAGTTCCCAGCTCGGCATCGATACGCAGCGCACGGCCACGCCCTCTTCCTGCAGGCGCTCCGCCGCATGGACGATCAGGCCGACCTCCGAACCGCTGGCGATGAGGATCAGCGCCGGCTTGCCATCGGGCGGATCGCTCAGCACATAGCCGCCACGGCGCAGCCCATCCGCCGCGGCAAACCGGCGGCGATCCAGCGTGGGTACGTCCTGCCGGGTAAGCGCCAGCAGCACCGGACGATCCTTCGTCTCCATGGCGACCCGCCAGGCCATCGCCGTTTCATTGGCGTCCGCGGGGCGGATCAGCACCAGGTTCGGAATGGCGCGCAGATTCGCCAGCTGTTCGATGGGCTGGTGCGTCGGCCCGTCTTCGCCGAGCGCGATGCTGTCGTGGGTGAACACATGCACGACGTGCAGGCCCATCAACGCAGCCAGCCGCACCGGCGGCCGCATGTAGTCGGAGAAGATCAGGAAGGTCGATCCGAACGGCACGATGGCGCCGTGCGCGGCGAGGCCATTGACGATGGCGCCCATCGCATGTTCGCGGACGCCAAAGTGCAGATTGCGGCCGAAGTAACCCCAGCCCGCCGAATCCGAACCTTGCAGGTCCTCGCCTTCCGACGCCACTGGATTGAAATCGCCCAGGCCTTTCAGCACGGTTTTCGTCGACGGGTCCAGATCGGCCGAGCCACCGGTGAACGCGGGCACCCTGGCGGCGAATGCGTTCATGACCTTGCCCGAAGCGTCGCGCGTGGCCATGCCCTTGTCGTCTGCCTCGAACACCGGGATGTCGGCATCCCAGCCTTCGGCAAGCTCGCCGCGAATGGATTGCTGCAGTTCGGCATGAAGATCCGGAAACGCCTTCGCATAGGCATCCACGCGGGCATCCCAGGCTGCCTCCAGCTCCTCGCCGCGTGGCACCGCCTGGCGAAAATGCGCCAGGACATCGTCGGGGACCAGGAAGTCGGGCTCCGTCGGCCAGCCGAGCTTCTGCTTGGTCTTTCTCACGCCCTCGGCGCCCAGCGGCGAGCCATGGGCCTTGAAGCTGTCCTGCTCCGGCGAGCCGTAGCCCAGGTGCGTGCGCACCAGGATCATCGTTGGCCGCGTGCGCTTTGCGCGCGCGGTTTCCAGGGCGGCCTCGATCGCCGCAAGATCATTGCCATCGTTCACGCGGATGGTATGCCACCCGTAGGCATCGAAGCGGCGCCGGCGATCTTCGGAGAACGTGATGTCCGTGCCCGCCGATAGCGTCACGGCATTGTCGTCGTACAGGCAGATCAGCTTGCCCAGCCGCAGGTGCCCCGCAAGCGAGGCGGCTTCCGAGGCAACGCCTTCCATCAGGTCGCCATCGCTGACCAAGGCATACGTGCAGTGATCGATCACGCGATGACCGGGCCTGTTGTAGCGCGCAGCCAACTGCGCTTCGGCCATGGCCATGCCGACGGCATTCGCCATGCCTTGACCGAGGGGGCCGGTGGTGGTTTCCACGCCCGGCGTGTGGCCGCGCTCGGGATGTCCCGGCGTCTTGCTGCCCCATTGGCGGAACCGCTTGATGTCGTCCAGGGTGAGCTCGTAGCCGGTGAGGTAGAGCAGGCTGTAGAGCAGCGCCGATCCGTGCCCCGCGGAAAGCACGAAGCGATCGCGATCGAACCATTGCGGATTGCCGGGATTGAACTTCAGCCATCGCGTCCAGAGCGCGTACGCCATGGGCGCCGCATCGAGCGGCAAGCCCGGATGCCCGCTGTTCGCCTTCTGCACCATGTCGACCGCGAGAAAACGGATGGTGTCGATGCATGTCTTGTCGAAGTCGTTGGACATAAGGTTTTCCGAAGAAGCGTCGCGTGCCTTCGTGCCATGCCAGCGGGTGCGCCCTTCCCTGCGCCACCAGAAGCTCAGGAAGCTTTCGCGCCGCGCAGCGCCTCGCCTTTCTCGGCAACGCGACGGAGCAGTGCCTTCCAGGATTTGACGAACGCCTCGGCGCCCTCCTGCTGAAGTCGAACGGCAAGTTCGTCGGTATCCACGCCTGCCCCGGCAAACCTGGCCAGCACGGTGTCGGCGTCGCCGCCATCCCTTGGCATGACGCCCCTGAGCTCGCCGTGGTCGGCAAAGGCCGCCAAGGTCTTTTCAGGCATCGTGTCGATCGTGTCGGACGTGGCCAGCGCCTCCACATACAACGTGTCGGAGGCGTTGGGGTCCTTGGTGCCGGTGCTTGCCCAAAGCAGCCGTTGCGGAAGCGCGCCCTCATCGGCCAGCGCACGCCAGCGCGGCGATGCGAGCATGTCCCGGTATGCGCGATAGACCGTTCCGGCGACAGCCACGCCAAGCGTATTGCGCAACTTCTCGTCGACCTTGTCCTTGACGGCCACGTCCCAGCGGCTGACGAACAGCGACGCCACGGAACATACCTCCGCATCCAGCTTAGCCTCGAGCCTGCGCTCGATGCCGCGCATATAGGCCTCGGCCGCAGCCATATACTGGTCACTGGAAAACAACAGCGTCACGTTGATCGGAATACCCGCGAAGATCGACTCCTCGATGGCCGGGATGCCCTCCGGGGTGCCTGGGATCTTCACGAACAGATTGCTGCGCGCCGCCTTCTGGTGGATATCGGCCGCGGCGCGGATGCTTTCCTGCGTGTCGGCGGCCAGCAGCGGCGACACCTCCATCGACACCCAGCCGTCCATATGGTGGCTTGCCTCGTAGACGGGATAAAACATGTCCGCGGCGCGGCGCAGGTCGGCCAGCGCCAACTCCATGAACAGCGGCTCACCGGACTCGCCGGCGCGTGCCCTCTCGCGGATGTCCGCGTCATAGGCATGGCCGCCGCCCACGGCCGCGTCGAAGATGGTCGGGTTGGAGGTGAGGCCGGTAACCGAAAACTCGTCGATGTAGCGGCGCAACCTGCCGTCGTCGAGCAGGTCGCGGGTGATGTTGTCCAACCAGAGGCTCTGCCCCAGGTCATGCAGTTGCCGGGTCGGTTTCATGACGAACACCGCGTGTCGCGCATGTCGTGATCGCGCCTTTCCCCGGCACCCGGGAGATCGCGAAAACTTGCCCGCATGATGCACATCGCCTCTGCCTCACTGCTTGAGCACCGCCGCCCCTGCACGACGTTCCGCCGGGGTCCGGCTACCCTGGCCCACCGGGTGTTAAAGCCCGGCATGGAGTGCATGGTCGTCGCGTGATGCCGTATTCCAGCCTTGAGGCGGGATCGAACCGATGGCAGCCTGGCCGGAGAGCCGGGCCTGCAGGGTCCGTTCGCGGGCGCTTGACTGCCCATTCACTACGGCCGTGCGAATGGTTGAGCTCCGTCTCCGGAGGAGCCGTCATGACCGACGACAAGAACCTGCGCGCGCCACGGGACGCCGAGCGCGTCAACGTCAACGAGGACTACGAGGTCCGCTACTGGTGCCGGAAGTGGGACGTCTCGGAGCAGCAGCTGCGTGACGCCGTCAAGCGCGTCGGCGTGATGTCCAGGGACGTGGCGAAGGCGCTCGGAAAATAACGTGTCGCTTCGCGATTACGAACGAAAGCGCCGGTTTGACCGGACACCCGAGCCGCGACCGGAAGGCTCCGCCATCGGCACCGGGCGCGAGCTGTTTGTCGTGCAGCTGCACCATGCGCGGCGCAGGCATTACGACTTCCGGTTGCAGGTCGGCGACGTGCTGAAGAGCTGGGCCTGCCCCAAGGGGCCAAGCTACGACCCGGCCGTGAAACGCCTCGCCGTGGAGGTCGAGGATCATCCCGTGTCCTACGCCGCCTTCCAGGGCGACATTCCCGACGGCTACGGCGCCGGGCATGTCGACACCTTCGACACCGGCGTCTGGTCGGCCTTGGGCGACCCCGAGGAACAGCTGCAGAAAGGTCACCTGAGCTTCGAACTCTTCGGCCAACGGCTCAAGGGTCGCTGGCACCTGGTGCGCAGTCATCGGGCCGAGAAAAAGCCCGCATGGTTCCTCATCAAGGACAAGGACGCCTATGCGTCCAAGCTGGAGGCAGACGACCTGCTCGACACCGCCATGGTGGAGAGCACCCGGCGCGGCGCGGGAAAGAGCGGAGGCGCCAAGGAGGTGGCCGAAAAGCTCAAGCGCGGCAAGCGCCAGGCCGCACCGACCGGCAGGCGTCGTCGCGTGTCAGCCGCGACGTGGGCGGCGAAGATTCCGGGCGCCCGCGAACACTCGATGCCTCCCGGCTTCTTCAAGCCCGAGCTGGCCACCCTGCGGCCCTCGCCACCGACGGGCGATGACTGGCTCAACGAGGTGAAGTGGGACGGCTATCGCATCCTCACGAGCATCAGCGACGGCAACGTCGACCTGTGGTCGCGCAATGGACTGCCCTGGACCGGGAAGCTGCCGGAAATGCGCCAGGCCATCGAGGCCCTGGGGCTCGCGTCGGCGCGGCTGGATGGCGAGCTCATCGCCATCTCCGACGGCCGCCCCGATTTCAATGCACTCCAGCAGACGCTCTCGGGCGAACGCGCCTCGCCGCTTCTGTACATGCTGTTCGACATGCCTTGCCTGGAGGGTTTCGACCTTTCACGTGCCGCGCTGCTGGACCGAAAGAATGCACTGGAACGACTGCTGCAAGACGCACCGCCGCCGTTGCGCTACAGCACGCACGTGATCGGCAACGGTGCGCAGGTTTTCCAGAACGCCAGCGAAAACCGGCTGGAAGGCATCATGTGCAAGCGTGCGGACTCGCCTTATCGCAGTGGTCGCGGCGATGACTGGGTGAAGGTCAAGCGCCTGGAATCCGACGAGTTCGCCGTCGTGGGCTATACGGCAGCCAAAGGCTCGCGCAAGGGCTTCGGCTCGCTCCTGCTCGCCAAACCGGCGCCGGACGGTGAATGGGCTTACGTCGGTCGCGTCGGCAGCGGATTCTCGGACGAGATGTTGGGCAAACTCACGCGCTCACTGGCCAAGGCAGGCACGCGCGTGCCCAGTATCAAGCATGCCGGCGAGGCACCCAGGGATGCGCATTGGATCCAGCCGACCGCCGTCGCGGAAGTGTTCTATCGCGGCATCGGCAACCAGGGACTGCTGCGTCAACCCAGCCTGAAGGCGATGCGGCTGGACAAATCGCCGGCCGACCTGCGCAGCGGCGACCACGATGCGGGCAAGCGCGCATCCACGCCCACCCGCGGGAAACGGACGACTACCGGCGAAGCGATCACCATTACCCACCCCGATCGCGAGGTCTATCCGGGCGAAGGCATTACCAAGCAGGACGTGGCCGACTATTACACGGCCGTGATGGACTGGTTCCTGCCGGGCGTGCTCAATCGACCCACCTCCGTGATCCGCTGGCCGCATGGCATCGGCAAGCCCAGCTTCTTCCAGAAGCACATCCCCGCCGGCGGGCTCGAGCATGTGGGTTCGGCGCGGCTGAAGGAAGAAACCGGCGCATCGGCCGTCTATCTCTATCCCGACAGCGCTCAGTCCATCATCGAGCTCGTGCAGTACAACGCCATCGAGTTTCATCCGTGGGGAGCGCACGTGGACCACCCCGACGGCGCGGACCGCGTCGTGTTCGACCTGGACCCCGGCCCGGATGTGAGCTGGACGCGTGTCAAGGCCGCTGCCCGGCTGGTGCGCCAACGGCTGGACCAGCTCGGATTGCAGTGCTTTCTCCGCACGACGGGCGGCAAGGGACTCCATGTGGTCGTGCCGCTCAAGCCGGTTTCTCCGTGGAGGGAGGTCAAGCTGTTTGCGCAGAGCTTTGCGCAGGTGCTGGAGTCGATGCATCCACTGGAGTTTATCGCGGTCAGCAGCAAGGCCCGCCGCCGCGGGAAGATCTATGTCGACTATCTTCGCAATGGCCGCGGGGCCACCGCGGTGGCCTCGTACTCCCTGCGTGGCCGGCCGGGCGCACCGGTCGCCATGCCCTTGCGCTGGGGCGAGCTCGGCAAGCTCAAGAGCGCCGCACAATTCAATATCAAGACGACCGTTGCCCGGCTGAAGCGTCAACGCGCCGATCCCTGGGAAGGCATCGACAAGATGCGCCAGGGTCTCGGTGCCGTCATCGAATCCCTCTCTTCGTAAGCGCCCCTGGCGCCAGGAGTCCCCATGAAATCCCCGCGGCGTGCCGCATGGATTGTCTTCGTCCTCGCCCTGCTCATCATTCTCGCGGTGGGTTTCTATCGGGCCGCGCGCCACAAGGAACCTCGCCCCGAAGCCACGCCGGCGGTGCCGACGTCCACGGCTTGAACGGCACCCGCCTCCTGTCCCGATGTCGCGCGAGAAGCCCGCGCTCACCGGGCAGGCACGTTGCGACGGACTCCTCCACACGTGCTGCGCGCGGTCGTGGCTAGTCTCACGCCATGTATGCCAGCAGGAATCAACCATGGCGGTGCGCATCGGCATTTCGGGTTGGAGCTACCGGCCGTGGAGGAAGGTGTTCTATCCCGCCGACCTGCCCGCCGACGACGAACTGGATTTTGCCTCGCGACAGTTCAATACCATCGAGCTGAATGCATCCTTCTACCGGCTGCTGACGCCTGCAAGCTATCGGGACTGGCGTCGCCGCACACCGAAAGGCTTTGTCTTTGCCGTGAAAGCGCCGCGCTTTCTCACGCACGTCAAGCGACTCAAGGATCTGGACGAACCGTTTTCCGTGTTCCTGGCGTCCGGCCCGCTCGAACTGAAAGGCAAGCTGGGCCCTTTCCTGTGGCAACTTCCACCGAACTTCCGCTACGACCGTGATCGCATCGAGGCTTTCATGACTGGCCTGCCACGCTCCGGTCGCGATGCCCTGGCGATGGCGCGCCGATACGCCAAGGTGAACAGCACGAGTGCCTTCGAACGGCAACGCCTGAGGCATGCGCTTGAAGTGCGGCACCCGAGTTTTCTCGACGAGGGCTTCATTCGCCTGGCGCGCGACCATGGCGTCGCCGTCGTTGTTTCCGACGGCGCGGGACGCTGGCCGATGATCCAGGACGTGACGGCGGGATTCATGTATATCCGCCTGCATGGCGAGAACACGCTGTATGGAGGGCGCTACAGCGAGCCTGCGCTGACGAGCTGGACCGCGAAGATCGAGGCCTGGCGCAAGGGTGCGCAGCCGGCCCATGCCGCGCTCATGCTTCGCCAGGGCGCCCCGTCCCGGAAGTCGCGGGACATCTACGTGTACTTCGACAATGACATCAAGGTAGACGCGCCTTTCGATTCGCAACGACTGATCAAGCGCCTCAAGCCATGACGGATGCTTTCGTCGCCGAGTCAGCCAGGCGGCGAAAAGGTGCCATCAAGCCTGCGCCGCCTAGCAAAAACTTCACGAAAACCACGCGCGGGCTTGTGCACCGCGCGGGCAACCTGACGCCATGGGTACCCAGGCAAAGATCTTGCTGCCCATCATTGCCTCCTTTTTTGCCAGGGAAGTGTCGCCATGACCGAAGCACGGGAACTTCTGATCGACTGGATCCGTAACGCGCATGCCATGGAGGTGCAGTCCGAAGAGCTGCTGGTCAGCCAGCTGCGCCGCATCGACCATTACCCCGAACTGCGCGACCGCCTGAAATCGCACCGTGACGAGTCACGCACGCAGCGGGCCATATTGGAGGACTTGCTGCACGACTATCGGACGACGCCCTCGGCGTGGCGCGAGGCAGGCGTGAGGCTCATGGCGTTCGGCCAGAACATGTTCCAGGTCGCCAGCAGCGATGAGGTGGTCAAGGGCGTGATCATGCTGGCGTCGTTCGAGCGCATGGAAATGTCGGTCTATCGCGCCCTTGGTTCCGCCGCCCAGCTCGCGGGTGAAGCCGCCCTGGTGGACATATTCGACCGTCTATACGCCCAGGAGCAGGCCATGGCGACGTGGCATGACGAGCATCTATCCGACCTGGTCCGGCAATTCGTGGTGCGCTCGGAACTTCCCGATGTCACGGCCCGGCACTGACCGCCGCTAGCGACCGTCGTCCCGGGGTGAGCGGTCCCGGCGCAGGGAGCTCAGCAGCAGGCCCGCCCCCATGATCGCCCCGGCGCCGTACATCAGCATCGGCAAGGCATCGTGAACGCCGTGCTCCGTGCGGTCGAGCATGGAGCCCGCAATGAACAACGCCGCGGCAATCACGCCGGTGGCGATGCGGTTGGCGATCTTCTGCAGGTTCTCTATGAGATGGGATTCCTCCAGGCCGTCGATACGGAAGCGCATGCGGTTGTCGGCCAGCGTCTGCAGGATGCGCGTCAATTGCTCCGGCGCATCGAGCAGCGCTCGTCGCGCGTCGAGGGCGACCATGCCGTACTCCGCCTGCGCGGCGCCGGGCCGCAGTTGCTCCAGGAGCAGGCGGCGCAGGTTCGCACTGATCAATTCCCGGGTCGGCAGGATCGGCGAGAGATGGCGCAACGCAGGTTCGAGGTTCAGCATGGCCCGCCCGAGCAGGCTCAACTCGGCGGGCGGGCGCAGGCCGTACCTGGCGCCAATGGTCGTCAGCGAGAGCAACAGGCGCCCCATCTCCAGCGTCGCTTCGCCATGGGTCACCGCGTAGCGCAGCACCGCATCGCCGACGGCACGGCGATACCCGACGAGATCGGCTTCCGGCAATTCGACGAATAGCCGCTCGCAAAGACGGGCGACGGCGTCACCATCGCCCTGGGAGGCAAACAACAGCACCTTGAGCAGCGCCCTGCGCGTGACGGGCGCAATGCCCGCGATCATGCCGAAATCCAGCAGGGCCAGCCGGCCGTCCCCGGTCTGCACCAGGTTGCCCGGATGCGGATCCACATGCACGAGCCCATGCAGGAAAACCTGGTCGATATAAGCGCACAGCAGCTGACCCGCCTGCTCCGTGGCCACGTCCTCGCTGACCGGCAGCGGCGCCCCGAAACGCAACTTGTCGCCATGCACGCGGGTCATCGTGAGCACGCCGCCCGAACAATAAGCCTCGTGCACGGTTGGAATGTAGAGCCTTGGATAGCCCGCGAGCTGGCCCGCAAACTGTCTCATGTAAGCAGCCTCGGCCAGGAAATCCAGCTCATTGAGCAGGCTTCTGCGCAACTCGTCGATCCACTGCACCGCGCCATAACGGCGCCCCCATGGCCGTGTGGCGCTGAAACCCATGGGCGATGCGCTCGAGAATATCCAGGTCGGTGCGTATGCGCTGCTCGATGCCGGGTCGACGTACTTTCACCGCGGCATCCGTGCCATCGCGCAAGGTCACCGCATGTACCTGGGCGAGCGACCCGGCAGCCAGCGGCTGCCCGTCGAAACGGAGAAAAACCTGCTCGGGCTCCGCGCCCAGTTCATGCCGGATCGTTTCGCGAATCGCCTCGACCGGCACGGCGTCCACATCGTTCTGGATCTTCTCCAGGGCGGAAAGATAGGACGCACTGACGAGGTCGGGCCGTCCGGACAATGCCTGGCCCAGCTTGATGAATGCGGGGCCAAGACGTTCGAGATCGGCAACGAAGCGTTCGGGTCGATCGACCACCGGAGCCGCCTGCGAAGCATCTTCCTGGCGGAAGATGCCGGCGCGGCGATAGCGCAAGACGAAGCGGAGGATCTGGGCGTAACGCGAGAGGCTACCTGGCATGAGCAAACCCGGAAGTTGGCGCTGCCGATCCATGCGCCTTGCTGACGAAACGCAACGCGGGCCGGCTCAGTCTGACGCTAGCGATGCACAGGTGCACATCGCGTCACGGACCATCATTCCATTCACGAAAAACTTCCCGTTTGCCGGGAAAAGCGGCCGCGAAGGCGCCATTTCCGCTGGAAGGACTTCGCCATTGCCGGGTACAAGGCTCACTTCCCTATCGTCGCCGAGGGCGCATGTCGCGCATCAGCATGCGATGCCCGCCTGCACACATTTCCCGTATGCGCCGGGTACAGGCGGCCCATCCATGCACCGGATGCATCCCCGTCGCGCGGCCGCCTTCCCGCCGGCCGCGTGCGACGGTGCTCACGTCCCTGAGCCGGGCGTGGAAATCCGGCAGAAGCAACGCGCCTCTTTCCCGGCTACTCCGCCTTGGCCGCCTTCCACCCCTCGATGACCTCCTGCTTGCGTTGCGTCATGCGCTCCCCGAGTTCCCGCAGGGTCTCCTTGTCGAGCAGGGACCTGGCCTGCTTGAACATCTGCTGCTCCTCTTCCTCGACATGATGCTCGACCAGTTCCTTCAAAACCTTGGCGCGGCCGGAAAACTGCTCGGACGACGGATCCGTCTGCAACAGGCCCGGAAGCACCAGGTCTCCCGCTGCGCGATGCTCCTCCAACGCCTCGTAATACAGCTTCACCTGCTCCTTGTCGCCGGCTTCCCTGTACGCGGGATAGAAGATCTCCTCTTCGATCCTGGTATGCGCGTGCAGGTTGAGATGAATCTCGCGCAGCAACGTGGCGCGACGCTTCACGGCGCGTGTAGTGGTCCGTGCAAGTTCGCCAAGCAGTGCCTTGACCGCCTTGTGATCGTCTTTCAGCAGTTGGATCGCGTCCATGGGGAAGCCCTTGAATCGTCTTGCGGGCGATCGTGCGGGCTTTGCCGTGAATGCCTCGCGGCGCGAAGGAAAAGCTCTCGTCAAAAAGGTGACCGGCATGGATCGGCCCTTCCCGCTCGAATTGCCGAGGGCATGCATGCCGTGATTGATCAAGCGGCTCGCTCAAGAGGCGTCCCTTCCGGTCGTCGAGAGGAGCGGCCACCGGCGAGGCTCCAGGAAGATGCGCTGGATCTCCGGCTGCTGCCGGCGAATGGCGTCCTCGAGCTCGACAATCGCATCCTCAAGCTCCGCCATGGAGAGGCGTTCATCGAACTTGATGCTTACGGCCAACAGGATATCGTTTGGGGCGAAATGCATGGTCCAGACGCGATGTACCTCTCGCACCGCTGCGTGGCCACACAGCAACTGCCTGATCTTCTCCCTCACCGGCCTGCTCGCGGCCTCGCCGGTGAGCAAGCCGCGGATCTCGTTGGCAAGCAGCGTGGCGGTGGCCGCCAGGATCAGCCCGATGAGCACCGAAGCCAGGCCGTCGTACAGCGACCTGCCGCTCCATTGCGTCAACGCCACGCCGATGAAGGCAACCAGCAGTCCCGCCAGCGCCGCCGTATCCTCGAACAGGACGGTAAACACCGCCGGATCCTTGCTCAAGCGCACGGCACGAATCCAACCCAGGCGCCGGCTCTCCTTCCTGAACTCACGCAGGGCGATGAGCCATACCGTGCCTTCGAAGACGATGCCCACGCCAAGCACGATGTAGTTCACCCAGATACGGCTCATCGCTTCCGGCCGAAGGAGCTTGCTTATGCCCTGGTAGATCGATACGCCCGCACCCAGGCCAAAGATCATCACCGCCACCACGAACGACCAGAAGTAGAGTTCCAGTCCATGGCCGAACGGATGGGCCTCCGACGCAGGTCGCGCCGAACGCCGCATGCCAAGCAGCAGCAACCATTGATTGCCGGTGTCCACCAGCGAATGCACCGATTCGCTCCACATCGCCGAACTGCCGGTGAACATGGCCGCCACCATCTTGGACACGGCAATGGCAAGGTTTCCCGCAAGCGCCGCCCACACGACCCTGGTCGAGCGCTGCTTACCAACGGGAGCGTCGCGCGATGCAGGTGGTTGCATGATGTCGGCCTGATTCTCCGGGCGATACCGTCGTGTTCGGCCGCGAGGCGTTGATGGGGGCCAGGCAAACCGCGATCGCAGTGCCGCTTGTCCGGGTCGATGAGCGGCCCGCACGTCTGAAAGTATTGGCCCATGTGATGGCGATGGGTCGACGCGGGGTGACCGGCATCGTCACAGGCAAACGGACCGCTCCCCGCACTGCCATTGCCGCTGGCACTCGCGGACTGCCCGCCCGCATCGCTTGCGGCGGGCGGTGAACGGACTCATGCATTGGCGTTTCACCAGCGTGGTACGGCGCAATAGGTAGCCTGGTTTTGCGCACCGGCCACCGCCCCTGACTTGGGCCGTCCCCTCTCCCAAGCGGCTTCATACTGCCGGTGCGCATCACGGGGCAGCGGGTTTCCCTCTACCTGGCCCGCTGCCCCATTCTCATGAGTGGCCCCATGGCGCGCGCCGCGCCGGTGAGATGGGTTTCCCATCGACATGCCGGTCGAAGCGAGTAGCCGCTTCACGTCGACGATTTGCGATCGCCCCACGGCAATGCCTGTGACCAGCCGGCTGGTCGACTTTGGAGAGGCGCGGCTCAATCCACGCTGGCCTCGTGTCTGCTCGAGATGTCGTCGGCATGGTTGGCCTTGTAGATGTCTTCCACCACCGAACGCTGCTTGCCGTCTTCGGTATGCACCGAGATGAGGATGTTGCCTTCGCGGATCTTCGCGTCGTAGCGCTTGGCCTCGAACTCCGGAATGCCCAGCCCGATGAGCGCGCCCACGATGCCGCCAGCCGCCGTGCCCACGGCCGCGCCACCCAGCGCCGCCATGATGGGTCCCGCCGCGATGAAAGCTCCGACGCCGGGAATGGCCAACGCGCCGATACCCGCCAGCCAGCCCAGCGCCGCACCCACGCCCAGCCCTGCCACACCGCCCGCCGTCGCACCTTCCGGCGCCTTGGTGTTGTGCTCGTGGGCGAAGTCCTTGCTGCCGCGGCGGTCGGGCAGCAATACGGAGATGTCATCGGCGGGGCATCCTGCCTGCTTCAGGTCCAGCACGATCTTCTCGGCTTGCTCGACCGTCTTGGCGATGCAGTAAACGGCGCTTTTCATGGTGATCTCTCCTCAATGCTCGACATCGAGCTGGTTGTCGACCCGGGTCACGCCGGGCGTGCCACCGGCTATGGCTTCAACGCGGGCCTTCTCTCCCGCATCGCGCACGACCCCGCGCAGCGTCACCACGCCGCCAATGGCGATCAGCTTGACGTTGTGCGCCGACGACGACAGCGAGTGATCGCCGACGATGGCCTTGCGCACGCGCGCCGCCAGTTGCACATCGGCCTTGTCGTTGGGCTGGTTCTGCGGCGTGGGGTTGGCGCCATGGGCGTCGCGCTGGTTGGTCTTGCTGTCGTTCGGCGGCGGCCCGGACGAGGTGGCGGTGGCTTGATAGCCAAGGCCTTGCACCGCATATAGCAGGAGCGAGGCGGACAGCAGCAGACCGGTGCATTTGGCGGCTTTCATGGCGGGCGAATCCGTCGGTGACGTGGCTGTGGGTTGTCGCAATCCGTGAGTCCAGCCGTGGTGAATATCCCGCCAAGCCTTAGTCCATGACGCGCTTCTTGCGCACCTGAACCATGACGCAGTTTTCCTTGTTCAACGAAGGCCCCCTCGTCCTGCTGAACGACGCCAGCGGGCGGATCGTGTACGAGGAAAACGTGATCGATCCCGCGACGGCCGACCGCTGGTTCCAGCAGTTGCTGCATGGTGCGATCTGGTCCCAGCAGCGGCGCGTGATGTACGAGCGCGAGCTGGACGTGCCGCGGCTGACGGCCCATTTCGGTTTTCGCGACGAGTCCTGGCCCCAGCCGCTTGCCGACGCCATGGAACGCGTCAGCCGGCACACCGGCCAGGACTTCGACAGCATCGGACTCAATCTTTATCGCGACGAGCATGACAGCGTCGCGATGCATAACGATCGCCTGGCCGACCTGGCTGAAGGCAGGCCCATCGCCTTGCTCTCGCTGGGCACGACGCGACGCATGCTGATACGCAGCAAGGCGGTGCCGCGCCGCCGTTTCGACCTCGACCTGAACCCCGGCAGCCTGCTGTTGATGGACTGGCAAAGCCAGCATCACTACGACCACGGCATTCCCAAACAGACCCAGCCGGTGGGTCCGCGCATCAGCGTCGCGTTCCGCACGCGCCGGCGCGACGACTGAGCATCACAATCCGACGTTGAGCCCGAAGGTGAGCCAGCGGTCATGCGCGGCGACACTGCCGCGGCCCACGATCACGTCCACGCTGTCGTTGTTGCGGAACGTCCACCGCAATCCGATCTGCGAGGTGGCATCGCCGAGCCAGGGGTGAATGTGCTCGGCCACCACGGCGAGATGCGTGGAGAGCTTGTATTTCAGCCCCAGGCCCAGCAGCGTTTGCCATTGGCGATCGCGGGACCAGAACGCGCCGACGTCGGCATGGATCGACCAGCGCCCTTGCCCCGAAGGCGTCCATGTCATCGCCGCATAGGCATTGCGCGAGAGCACATGCCCGTTCGACCAGGTGACGCCGGTGTTGACCGCCATGCCCAGCGGATGCACCGAGGGATCGCGCAGCATCCACTTCACCGCGGGACTCTCCTGATGCTGGTATGGATGGTTCTGCCCCGCCACGCCCAGCGACCATTCCACCGGCCCGGTGCTGCAGGCGGGCAAGGTATTCAGAGCCTGTTGCCCGCCAGAGAACGCCTGCGCCCAGCTCTGCACCTGGCATTGGCCCGCCGGCGTGATCGCGGCGTCGTCGACGAGGTAGGCACCGGCACCCGCATGCACCCGATGCGACCCGACGCCCATCACCACGACCAGCGCCACCGCCCCTTTGCGCACGGCCTCATCCCTTGCCCATCGTGGCGAACATCACGATGGCGGCGATGGCCATCACCGCGGTAGCCAGCCAGCCGAGCACCAGCAACCACCCGCGCACTACTTGCTGGCCCATCGCCTGCCGGCGGCGGCTCACGATCATGATGGCCGCCATCAGCGGCACCGCGCAGACGCCATTGACCACCGCGCTCCAGTACAGCGCCTTGATCGGGTCAAGCGGCGACAACGTCAGCGCCGCGCCCAGCACCATGGCGCCGATGAGCACGCCATAGAACAACTTTGCCTCGCGTGGCGTGTTGTCCAAGCCATAGCGCGCGTGGGCGGCGCCGGCCACGGCGAAGGCAGTGGCCCCAGCCAGCACCGGCACGGCGAGCAAGCCCGTGCTGATGATGCCCAGCGAAAACAGCGTGAAAGCGAATCGCCCGGCGATCGGGCGCAAGGCCTCGGCCGCCTCCGACGTGGAGGTGATGTCGGTCTTGCCATGCGCATGCAGCACCGCGGCCGCCGTGACGATCATGAAGAACGCGATGACGTTGGAAAAGACCATGCCGGCGCTGGTATCCAGGGCAATGCGACGCAAGGCATCCGGCGCCTGCTCCGCGGCGTCGCGCAGCGGCTCGCGCTCATCGCTCTCGCGCAGTTCTTCCACCTCCTGCGCCGCCTGCCAGCAAAACAGGTAGGGGCTGATGGTGGTGCCCAGCACGGCGACCAGCCCGGTCACGTACTGAAGATTCCACGGCGCGCGTGGCATGACGACCGCGCGCGCCACTTCGCCCCAGGGCACCTTGACCGCAAAAACGGTGGCGACATAGGCAAACAGGCTCAGCGAGAGCACCTTGAGTATCGGCGAGTAGCGCTCGAACGAGACGTAGACCTGCAAGGCCGTGGAAATCACCGCGAATGCCATCGCATAGACGATGCCCGGGCCACCCAGCAGCAGCTTGGCCGCGGCGCCCATGGCTGCCAGGTCAGCGCCGATGTTGATCACGTTCGCCACGACCAGCAGCGCCACCAGGAACCACACGGCCGGCCGGGGAAACTGGC
Source organism: Dyella sp. EPa41 (assembly GCF_016586165.1). Taxonomy (GTDB): domain Bacteria; phylum Pseudomonadota; class Gammaproteobacteria; order Xanthomonadales; family Rhodanobacteraceae; genus Dyella. The sequence continues at coordinate 29,130 of NZ_BCPR01000004.1, forward strand.
GCGCGAGATTATCCGCCAAACCCCGGCCCGTCACACGACCGATACGCGCGCTCACCATCTGGATGGCGATCATCAACGGCGTGGTGACGAACACGATCCACAGCATGGCGTAGCCGAAACCCGCGCCCACCTGCGAGTAGGTGGCCACGCCGCTCGGGTCGTCATCGGCCGCGCCGGTTACCAATCCCGCGCTGAGCCGCTTCCACCAGGGGCTGGACGATGACGACGACGCGGCCGGGTCGTGCGCAGCCCTTTGCATCAGGCGGTTTCCGCCGAAAGCCACGTATCGGCCCGCTCCAGGCGCAATCCCAGGCTGTCGGCCATTTGCAGGAGCGCGCGGGCCTGTCGCTCCTTCGTCGCGCTGGCGACCGCGTCCCTGGCGATGGTGACGCGATAGCCGCGCACATGCGCATCGATGGCGGTGCACATCACGCACGCATCGGTGGCGGCGCCCGCGATGCACAGCTCCTTCGCGCCCAGGTGCTCCAGCAGGGGCACGAGCTGCGTGTGATAGAACGCCGAATGCCGCGACTTGAGCAACACGACGTCGTCGTTCGCCGGGTACAGGACTTCCAGGAGATGAAGAGACGCCGGCAAGCCCTCTCGCCCGGTATAGGCGAGCACACCACGCCAGCTGTCGCGCCAGCGCTGGAAATTGTCGTTGCAATAGACCACCGGCTCACCCCGCTTGCGACACGTCGTGATGAGCGACGCCATGGCCGGCGCAACACGCACGAGCGCATCCGCCAGGGCGGGGCCGTCTTCAAACCGAAAATCGCTGAAGACATCCACCAGCAACAGCACACGCCTTGCCTGCACGGGCGACCGTGTCGCGATCATCGCGCCTCCACTTGCAACCGATGAGCGGACAGTGGCCATGGCGCCGTCCACGCGCGGTATGGCCGACGTGAGAAGGCTGTCGAATGCGCGGTGCGCCTGCCATGCGTCGCACCGACCTCGGCCATGTGCCCGCATGCGTCGCAGGCCGTCGTCATTCGGTCACGCACTCCACATATTTATCGCGCATGCGCCGCTCACGTTCCTTATGGTCGACTTACACGCCGAGTTGATGCGCCAACTCCTAGCGTCTGGGTCATTGCCGCAGCCACCCCTGGTTGCCGCATCTCCCACAACCATGCAGCAACCGGCCGCCGCCAGCGCGTGGCGTGCCGGCGCGAGAAGTACGCGCCATGAGCAAAGCCATTTCGATTCGAAGCACCTCCTCCAAGGACGTCAAGCGGCGCCCCATCGATCATCGACCCAATCGGCCCTCCCGCCCCCGCCACGGGCAGATCAACGCGCTGTTCGTCACCACCGAGATGACCGACTTCGTCAAAACCGGCGGTCTTGGCGATGTGGCGGCCGCGCTGCCGCGCGCGCTCTCGCGCTGGCATGACATGCGCGTGCTGATTCCCGGCTATCCGGCCGTGCTGGAGCGCGCGCCCTCGCTGCGCTGGGTGGGCTGGACCCAGCCGTTCGCGGACCTGCCGGCCGCTCGTATCGGACACATGCGTACCGAGGATGGCCTCGAGGTGTACGTGCTGCGCCAGCCGGCGATGTTCGAACGCGTCGGCTCGCCCTATGTCAGCCCCACCGGCACCGACTGGACCGACAACGCCACGCGCTTCGCCTTGCTTTCCATGGCCGCGGCGCAGATGGCCATGGGCACCACGGGCGTGGACTGGCGCCCTGACCTGCTGCATCTCAACGACTGGCCGACGGCGCTCGCGGCGTCCTACTTGCAATGGGAGGGCTGCCGCACGCCTTCGATACTGACCATCCACAACCTGGCGCACCAGGGGTTGTTCCCGATGACCGTACGCACGACGCTCGGCATCCCGCCGCGCGCGACCGAGGCGGACTACCACGGGCAGATCTCGTTCCTGCGGGCCGGCCTCATGCTGGCTGACCAGGTCACCACGGTGAGCGCAACCTACGCGGAACAGATCGCCACGCCGCTGTACGGCATGGGCCTGCATGCACTGCTCCATCGCCGTGCGGTGCAAGGCCGCCTGAGCGGTATCACCAACGGCATCGACGACACATGGAACCTTTCCGACGATCCCTCGCTGCCCCAAGGCAGCGACCACAGCGCCGAAGCGGTGCGGGCACGTGCACGCGCACAGTTGCGCAGCGAGCTGGGACTGGACGAGCACGAAGGCCCGGTATTCAGCTTCGTCGCGCGCATGGTGGCGCAAAAAGGCATCGACCTGGTGTGCGAAGTCGGTGCGCAGATCGTCTCGGCCGGCGGCCAGCTCGCATTGATCGGCGTGGGTGACGCGGATATGGAAGCGGCGGTGAGGCGTCTCGCCCGCCGGTTCCGTGGCCGCGTCGCCGCATCCATCGGCTTCAGCGAGCCGTTGGCCCGGCGCATGTTCGCCGGATCGGACTTCCTGCTGATGCCGTCGCGCTTCGAACCTTGCGGCCTGAGCCAGATGTATGCGCAGGCCTACGGCAGCCTGCCCATCGCGCACGCCACCGGTGGACTGCTCGACACCATCGAAGACGGCGTGACCGGGCTGCTGTTCTCGCAACCGCGTGCGATCGACCTTCGCCAGGCGTTGCAACGGGCCTTCCGCATCTACGATGAAACCGAACTGCTCCAGGCCATGCGTCGCGCAGCCATGGCCCAGCGCCACGACTGGGCTGGCCCGGCACGGCAGTACAGCGCCTTGTATGCGAAGGCGGTGGCCCAGCGTGCGGCAGCCTGATCATGGTGTCGAGCGTGCAAGTCGCTTCGTCGCGCAGCAACGGTACGGACAACGCCGAGTTGGCGCGCATCGCGACCGGCACGCACCAGGATCCGTTCGCGTGGCTGGGGCCGCATCGGCACGATGACAGCTGGTCGGTGCGCGCGTGCCTGCCCGGTGCGCGCCACGTCGATGTGCTGGATGAGCGAGGCGCGGTGTGGGCCAGCGCCACCCAGGAAGTCGCGGGCGTCTTCGTTGCCCGCGCCAGGTCCGATCCGGGGCGCTACACGTTGTGCGTCCAGTGGGAAACGATGGAACAAAGGCTGATCGATGCCTACGCTTTTCCGCCACTGCTCGACGAAAGCATGCTGCAGGCCTTCCACGAAGGCAGATTGCATCATTCCGGGCGGCAGCTGGGCGCCTACCCGACGGTGCTGGACAACGTGGCCGGCGTGCATTTCGCCGTATGGGCACCCAATGCGTGGCGTGTCTCCGTGGTGGGCGATTTCAATGAATGGGACGGGCGTCGCCACGTGATGCGGCTGCGCCACCAGGCCGGCGTGTGGGAGATCTTCATCCCCGGCGTGCTGGCGGGCGAGCGCTACAAGTACGAACTGCTCGACCGGCAGGGACAACTGCTGCCATTGAAGGCCGATCCGTACGCGCTGCGCATGGAGCACCCCCCGGCCTCGGCGTCGATCGTCGCCGTGCCGTTGTCGGTGAAATGGCACGACACGCACTGGCGTGCGCAGCGCGCCAAGCACCAGCGACGCGATGCGCCGCTGTCGATCTACGAGGTGCACGCCGGCTCGTGGCGCCGCAAGCCCGGCGGCGGCGCCCCCGACTGGGACATGCTGGCGCGCGAGCTGGTCCCGTATGTGCAGGAGCTGGGCTTCACGCACATCGAATTGATGCCGGTGAGCGAACATCCGTTCGGTGGCTCGTGGGGTTACCAGCCGCTGGGCATCTACGCGCCGACGGCACGCATGGGCGACGCGGATGCGTTCGCCCGCTTCGTGGACTCGTGCCATGTCGCCGGGCTGGGCGTGATCATCGACTGGGTCGGCGCGCACTTTCCCGACGATCCGCACGGGCTCGCGCGCTTCGACGGCACGGCGCTGTACGAGCACGCCGATCCGCGAGAGGGCTTCCACCAGGATTGGCACACGCTGATCTACAACTATGGTCGCCGCGAAGTGGCGCAGTACCTCATCGGCAGCGCGCTGTCATGGATCGACCGCTTCCACGTCGACGGCCTGCGCATCGACGCCGTGGCGAGCATGCTTTATCGCGACTACAGCCGCAATGAAGGCGAATGGGTGCCCAATCACCAGGGCGGGCGCGAGAACCTCGAAGCGATCGAGCTGCTGCGCGAACTCAATCGCCTGATTGCCGAGCGCCACCCCGGCGTGCTGGTGATCGCCGAGGAATCCACCGCCTGGCCCGGCGTGACCGCGCGACTGCAGGAAGGCGGCCTGGGTTTCAGCTGCAAGTGGAACATGGGCTGGATGCACGACAGCCTGCGCTACATGCGGCGCAACCCCATCCATCGCCGCTACCACTACCACGACCTGACCTTCGGCATGACTTACGCCTACGCCGAACGCTTCATCCTCGCGCTGTCGCATGACGAGGTGGTGCACGGCAAGGGCTCGCTGCTGCGGCGCATGCCGGGCGACCATTGGCAGCGCTTCGCGAACCTGCGCGCGTACTTCGGCTTCATGTGGGCGCATCCTGGCAAGAAGCTGTTGTTCATGGGGGGCGAGCTGGCCACCTGGCACGAATGGGACCACGACGGCGAGCTGGACTGGCGCCTGTGCGAAAACCCCATGCACGAAGGCGTGCGCCGCCTGGTCGCCGACCTCAACCGCGTGCTGGTGAACGAACCGGCGCTGCACCAGGAAGACGATCATCCGCGCGGCTTTGCCTGGGTCGTCGCCGACGACGCCAGGCAGTCGGTGTACGCCTTTGTCCGCTATGGCAGCGAGGGGACCGCGCCCGTGCTTGCGGTGAGCAACTTCACGCCGCAGCCGCGGCATGGCTATCGCATCGGGGTACCCGAGGCGGGCCGATGGAGCGAACTGTGCAACACCGACAGCTCGTTCTACGGCGGCTCCAACGTGGGAAACAACGGCGTGATCTCCACCCTGCCCCAACCCAGCCACGGGTACGCGCAGTCGTTGACGCTCACCCTGCCGCCGCTGGCCACGTTGATCCTGCGCGCGGAGGACAGCTGATGGCGGCTGCGAGCTGGGGCGCCTCGCCGCTGCCTTCCGGGATGACCGAGTTCCGCCTGTGGGCACCCGCCGCCCGGGAGGTCACCGTCGCGCTCGAGCACGGCACGGTACCCATGCGCGCGCTGCGCCACGGCGTGTTCGTACTGCGGACCAAGGCGGCCGCTGGCGATGGCTACCGTTTCCGCATCGACGGCGAAGATGTGCCCGATCCGGCCGCGCGCGCGCAATTGGGCGACGTGCACGGCCCCAGCCTCGTGGTGGACCAGGACAGCTACCAGTGGATCCACCAGGGTTGGCGCGGCCGCCCCTGGCACGAAGCGGTGATCTGCGAAATCCATGTCGGCTGCATGGGCGGATTCGAGGCCGCGACCCGGGAGCTGCCATTGCTTCGCGAGGCCGGCTATACCGCCATCGAACTGATGCCTGTCGGCGAGTTTCCGGGCCGGCGCAACTGGGGCTACGACGGCGTGCTGCCCTATGCGCCCGAAGCGAGCTACGGGACGCCCGATCAACTGAAGGCGCTGGTCGATGCCGCGCATGGGCTCGGCATGATGGTGCTGCTGGACGTGGTCTACAACCACCTGGGGCCCAGCGGCAATGCGCTGCCGCGCTACGCGCCGTCGTTCTTCCGCCCGGACACGCCCACGCCCTGGGGGCCCGCCATCGACTTCAGGCACGCCCGCGTGCGCGAATTCTTCGTCGAAAACGCCTTGATGTGGCTGCGCGACTACCGCTTCGACGGCTTGCGCCTGGATGCCGTGCACACGATCCATCCGGCATCCTTCCTGTACGACATCGCCACGCGCATCCGCAACGGCGTTGCGTCCAACCGGCACGTGCACCTGTTGCTGGAGAACGAGCGCAACGATCCCCGCCTCCTCGAACAGGCCTATACCGCGCAATGGAACGACGATGGCCACAACGCGCTGCACGCGCTGCTTACCGGCGAACGCGAGGGTTACTACGCCCATTTCGCCCGACGCCCCCTCGAGCAGACCATGCGCATGCTTGCCGAAGGCTTCGTCTACCAGGGCCAGCGCGACCAGCACGGCCGCCGTCGTGGCAGGCCGAGCGACGGATTGCCGCCCGAGGCATTCGTGCTGTTCCTGCAGAACCACGACCAGATCGGCAATCGACCGCTCGGCGATCGGCTGATCACGCTCATCCCGCGCGAACGCTGGCGCGCGGCGATGGCACTGGTGGCGCTGTGCCCGATGGTGCCGATGTTCTTCATGGGCGACGAATGGGCGTGCGACACGCCCTTCTTCTATTTCACCGACTACCACGGCGTACTGGCCTCGCAGGTGCGCGAGGGACGACGCAACGAATTCGCCGCGTTCTCCGGCTTCTCGGACCCGGGACGACGCGCCCTCATACCCGACCCCAACGCCCGCGCCACGTTCGAGGCCTCATGGCCCAGGGGCGGCGATACGGCAGCGGCCTCGGCCATGCGCCGGTGGTTTCGCCGCCTGATCGACATGCGCATGCAGCATCTGGTGCCCGCCATCCATGGCTGCCACGCGCTCGGCTGCGCCCTGCTCGGTGGCCGTGCGCTGGTGGCGCGCTGGCGACTGGCCGACGGCGCGTCGTGGTCGCTTGCCTTCAATGTCGGCGCCTCCACGTTGCGCTACAAACCCGGCCCTTATGCCGTGCGCATCCACCTCGAGGCCGCGCAGCCTGGCCTGCTCGAAGACGAACTGCCGCCCGACAGCCTGGCCGCCTGGCATGAGCCGCCACCGTGACAGCCGCCGCGCTGCAGCAGCGGGCACTCGCCGCCGGCATCGAGGTTTCGTGGACCGATGCGCAAGGCCAGCGCCGCACGCTTTCGGCCGACACCATCGATGCGCTGCTGCAGGTGCTCGACCCGCATCCGGCACCCGATCACCCGATGATGCGCGTCGTCATCGCCGGTACGCCGCTGGGGATGGCCGACCCGCCGCGCGAGGCCTTCAGCCTGGACACGCGTCGCCCGGTCGCCCTGTCGCAGGATGCGCAGGGGCGGAGGCACGCGCCTGACCACCCCGGTCATTACCTGCTGGATCTCCGCTCGCGCGAAGAGCATCTAGCGGTCGTGCCGAGCCGTTGTTTCGGCGTCGACGACCTGGCGCCGCGCGACAACGGGCGCGCCTGGGGTGTAAGCGCCCAGGTCTATGGCTTGCGTCGCTCGGACGATGGCGGGCTGGGTGACAACCAGGCGGTGGCCGCCGTCGGGCGGCATGTCGCGGCCGCTGGCGGCGACGCCGTGGCGCTGAGTCCGCTGCATGCGTCCGCACCGCCGGACGCGAACTTCAGCCCCTATTCGCCCTCGCATCGTGCTTGGCTGGACACGCTGCAGATCGCACCGGCGCAGGTAGCAGGCACCGACGCGCTGCACGATGCGCTGGAGCACAGCGGCCAGGCACAGGCATGGGTGCGGAACGAGCGGGCGCCGCTGATCGACTGGCCCGCACAGGACACCATGCGCCATCTCGCATGGGCCAGTCTGGTGGACCGATGGGGGCAACGGCCGGACGTACGTTCGATGTTCGAGGCCTTCATGCGGCGTGTGGGAGACGAGCTGTATCCGCATGCCTTGTTTGCGGCGCATCAGCGACTCGCACGCACGCGCGGCGAAAGCGTCGACTGGCGCTCGTGGGAAGCCGGCTGGGCCGATTCCCAAGGTGCGCTCGTGCGGGATTTCGCGCAACGACACGCCGCGGCGATCGAACGCGAGTGCTTCCTGCAGTGGCTGGCGGCGCAGTGCTGGGAACAGACGCAGACCCAACTGCTCGGCGCGGGCCAGCGCATCGGCCTCACCTGGGATCTCGCCACGGGCTTCGACCCCGGCGGCAGCGAAGCCTGGCAACACCGCGGCCTCGTGCTGGAGGGTGCGCACATCGGCGCGCCGCCCGACGCCTTCAATCCCGACGGCCAGGACTGGGGGCTGGCCACCCACGCACCCCACTCGCTGCAAAGCAGCGGCTACGCACCCGTGCGCACGCTGCTCGACAGGATGATGACGCGAGGTGGAGGCCTGCGCATCGACCACATCCTCGGCTGGGCGCGGCTGTGGCTCGTGCCCACCGGCATGTCGCCACGCGATGGCGGCTATGTGCGCTATCCGCTGCACGACCTGCTGGGCCTGCTGGCGCTCGCCTCGTGGCAGCACCGCTGCCTGGTGATCGGCGAAGACCTGGGTACGGTGCCCGCCGATCTGCGCAAGACATTGGCGAGCCGCGGCGTGTATGGCATGGACGTGCTGCAGTTCATGCGCGACTCGCGCGGCTCGTTCATGCCGCCATCCCGCTGGCGTGCACAGGCCGTTGCGATGAGCAGCACGCACGACCTGCCACCGCTTGCCGGATGGCGGGCCGGCACCGACCTGGCCGCACTCGCGCGCGTGCATTCGTGGGACAGCCGCGGGCAAACCGAGGCGTTGCAACGCCGGCACGCCGACATGGTGAAACTGGACCATTTGCTCGACCGGTTTCCGGCGAACTCGTCCGGACATGCCGCCTTGCGCGTGGTGGCCGAAAGCGCGGCGCCACTGGCGCTGTTTCCGCTGGAGGACGTACTGGACGAACGAGAACAACCCAATGTCCCGGGCACCACCTCGTCGCAATATCCCAACTGGCGCCGCCGGCTGAACTGGCGGGTGCCAAAGCTGGATGCGACGCTGCGCTGGGTCGCCGGCCATCGCCGGGGACGTGTCCATGGTTGAGCTGCTGTCGACGGCACGCCTGCAGCTGCACCGGGGTTTCGACCTGTGGCACGCGCGGCGGCAGGTGCCGTATTACCGCGAACTGGGCATCACGCATTTGTACCTGTCCCCGATCGCCGAGGCTCGCGCGGGCTCGACGCATGGCTATGACGTGACCGACCCGACCGTGGTGCGTGCCGAACTGGGCGGGGAAACCGCGATGCGCGCACTGGCCGATGCGCTGCATGAGCACGACATGGGCGCCATCCTCGACATCGTCCCCAACCACATGGCGGCGGACACGTCCAATCCGTGGTGGCGCGATGTGCTCAAGCGAGGCCCTGGCAGCCGCCACGCGCGCTTCTTCGACATAGACTGGGATGCACCCGCTTCGCCCGGTCGCGTGTGGCTACCGTGGCTGAAGGGTCCGCTGCACGAGGTGCTGGCGCGCGGCGAACTGCGCATTGACCGGGCCGACGGCGCGCAGCTTTGCCATGCCGACTGGCGCCTTCCGCTTGCCGAAGGCAGTGACGAAGGCATCGACGATCGCGATCCATCCGCGCTTCGCACGCTGCTTGACCGGCAACACTACCGGCTCGCCTGGTGGCGCAGCGCGGGTGACGTGGTCAACTACCGGCGCTTCTTCGACGTCGATGGTCTGGTCGCGCTCGACATGGACAACGACGAGGCTTTCGATGCCACGCATGCGCTCCCGCTGCGCCTGCTGGCGACGGGCATGGTCGACGGCCTGCGCATCGACCACATCGATGGCCTGGCGCGTCCACGGCACCACCTGGAGCGCCTGCGTCGGGCGCTCGCTCCCATCGCCGAGCGCCGCAACGCGCCGATCAGCCTGCATGTCGAGAAGATCCTTCGCGATGACGAAACACTGCCCGGTGACTGGCCGGTGGATGGCAGCACGGGCTACGACGTGATGGATCGCCTTGGCGCCATCCTGCACGATGCGCGCTCGGAGTCGACCCTCGCGCTGGCCTGGCGCGAGACCAGCGGGCGCCGCCTGTCGTTCGCCGGGGAGGAATGCCTCGCCCGCCACCAGTGGATGCGGCGCGGACTGCGCAGCGACTTCTCGCGGTCCATGCGCGCCTGGCAATGCTGCCTGGACGCATCGCGCGAGGCTGGCGATCTCACTCGCGAATCCCTGGAACGCGCGGGTGCCGACGTGCTGGCGCACATGCCCGTCTATCGCACCTACCTGGGCGCGCACCCACCGGGTGAGACCGACCGCCGGGTGCTCGTCCAGGCGTTCGCCAACGCGGAACGACAGGGCCACCCCGACGATCGCGAGGCGCGGCAATGGCTGTTCAAGAACATCATGGAAGAACCACCACCGCGGAGCACTTGGCATGCGTCCTGGCAAACCGCGCGAAAGCGTTTCGAACAGCTCTCGGCGCCGCTTGCCGCCAAGGCCGTCGAGGACACGGTGTTCTATCGCTATGGCGTGTGGCTTTCGCGCAACGAAGTGGGCAGCGATCCGACCCGGTTTGCCTTGTCGCCCGAGGCCTTCCACCAGCACATGCGACAACGCGCTGCCGACGGCGCACGCAGCCTGTCGGCCACGGCCACGCACGACCACAAACGCGGCGAAGACGTGCGCGCCCGCATGGCGGCCTGGAGCGAGCGCCCGGAGCGATGGCAGGCCCTGCTGCAACAGGCCCTGCCATTGCTGTGCCGGCCTGGCGAACCCGTCGCGCGCGGCGACGTCGCCATGCTGCTGCAGACCCTGGTCGCGGCGTGGCCGCTGGCGCTCGACGCGTCCGACTCGGCGGGCGTCCTGCACTATTTCGGACGCGTGCTGGCATGGTGGATCAAGGCGCTGCGCGAGGCGCGCCTGCGTACACGCTGGACACGGCCCGACGACGCCTACGAAACCGCTGCCACCGCCCTGCTGCAACGACTGGCCAGCGATGCCGCGTTGGCGCCGCTGCTGGCGGAGGTGGCGAAAACCGCACACTGGCTCGATGCGCCCGGCGCGCTCAACGGCCTCGTGGCCGTCACGCTGCGCAATACGCTGCCCGGCGTACCCGATCTCTATCAGGGCTGCGACTACTGGGATCTCTCGCTGGTCGATCCGGACAATCGCGCCCCGGTGGACCACGCCGCGCGCAACGGCACGCTGGCGCTGGCCTTGCCGCCAACGGAGTTGATGCCACGCTTTCGCGACGGCGTCATCAAGCAGGCCCTGCTCAGGCGCCTGCTGTCGGCACGCCGCGCACTGCCCTCGCTGTTTTCACGGGGCGATTACCAGCCCTGGATCGCCAGCGGCCCTGCCGCCGAACACGTGCTTGCGTTTACGCGCCGGCTCGGCGGCTCGATGCTGCTGGTGGCCGTGCCGAGGCTGTGCATGCACTGGATGGACGGCCAGACCTTGCCGCGGGTGCCCGCCGAGGCCTGGCGCGATACGCGCCTTCATCCACCCGACGGCGTGAGGTTTCGCGACCTGCTCGGCGAACGCGCGCTGTCGACACACGATCACGCAGGCTTGCCACTGTCGCTGCTGTTCTGGGAATGGCCGGTAGCGGTGTGGCACGCAACCACGGAGGAACCATGAGCACGACTGCAGACCGCGAAGAGCGCATCCGCCAGATGGCGCACCGCATCTGGGAATCGGAAGGACGTCCCTACGGACAGGACGAACGCCACTGGCATATGGCCGAGCGCCTGGTGGAGGCCAACGAGCGGGCCGTATTCGAAGCCGGGGACAGTGAACCGCCGCATGACCCGGAAGCCTAGCCCGGTCGACAGCATCGACGTGCACGACGCCGCGCCCCAGCCGGCGCGCCGCCCGTCGCGCGTCCGCGAAGGACTGCCCTTCCCGCTTGGCGCCAGCTGGGACGGCCTGGGCGTCAACTTCGCGCTTTTCTCGGCCAACGCGACACGCGTGGAACTTTGCCTGTTCGACGACGACGGTCGCGAGACGGAGCGCATCACGTTGCCGGAGCACACCGATGAGGTATGGCATGGCTACCTGCCGGATGCCCGGCCCGGCCAGATCTATGGTTATCGCGTGCACGGCCCCTACGAACCCCAGGCCGGGCATCGTTTCAATCCGAACAAGCTGCTGCTCGATCCGTATGCCAAGCAGATGGTCGGGCAGCTGCGTTGGCACGATGCGCTGTTTGGCTACGTGATCGGCCACGCCGACGGCGACCTCAGCTTCGACAAGCGCGACAGCGCGCCGTACGTGCCGAAGGCGCGCGTGATCGATCCCGCCTTCACCTGGGGCAGCGAGCGCCGGCCGCAGATACCGTGGGACCACACCGTCATCTACGAAACCCACGTACGCGGCTACACCATGCGTCACCCACGCGTTCCGCCGGAACTGCGCGGCAGCTTTGCCGGGCTCGCCGTGCAGGAGGTGATCGACTACATCAAGGGCCTGGGCGTCACCGCCGTCGAGCTGATGCCCATCCACGCCTTCATCGACGACAAGCATCTGCTCGATATCGGCCTGCGCAATTACTGGGGTTACAACACGCTGGGCTTTTTCGCGCCGCAGCCCCGCTACATGGCGACCCATACGGTGGCCGAGTTCAAGGAGATGGTGGCGCACTTCCACGATGCCGGCCTCGAAGTGCTGCTGGACGTGGTCTACAACCACACCGCCGAGGGCAACGAATATGGCCCCACGCTCTCGCTGCGCGGCATCGACAACCAGAGCTATTACCGCCTCGCGGAAGATCCTCGCCATTACATCAACGACACCGGCACGGGAAACACGCTCAACCTCAGCCATCCGCGCGTGCTGCAACTGGTCACCGACTCGCTGCGCTACTGGGCCAGGGACATGCGCGTCGACGGCTTCCGTTTCGACCTGGCGACCATCCTGGGGCGGGAATGGCACGGCTTCGACCAGGGCGGCGGCTTCCTCGACGTCTGCGGACAAGACCCCACGCTCGCGCGCCTCAAGCTGATCGCCGAACCCTGGGACCTGGGCCCCGGCGGCTACCAGGCGGGAGGCTTTCCGCCGGGCTGGGCGGAATGGAACGACCGCTTTCGCGACACCGCGCGCTCCTACTGGCGTGGCGATGAGGGACGACTGGCCGAACTGGCGACGCGACTCACGGGCTCCGCGGACCTGTTCGACCGGCGCGGCCGTCGCCCGTTTGCCTCGGTGAACTTCATCACATCACACGACGGCTTCACCCTCGAAGACCTGGTGAGCTACGACGACAAACACAACGAAGCCAACGGCGAAAACAACAAGGACGGCGCCGACCATAACCTCAGCTGGAACGGCGGACACGAAGGCCGCACCGACGATGCGGCCATTCTCGCGCTGCGCGCACGCCAGAAGCGCAACCTGCTCGCCACGCTGGTGCTGTCGCAGGGCACGCCCATGCTGCTGGCGGGCGATGAGTTCTCGCACACGCAGGACGGCAACAACAACGCGTATTGCCAGGACAACGAACTGAGCTGGCTCGACTGGCTCGCCGCCGAGCGCAGCAGCGAGCTGTCGGCCTATGTGCGGTACCTGCTGCGCATTCGCCGCCAGTACCCGCTGCTGCGGCGCAAGCACTTCCTCACCGGCAAGACCTTCGACGGCATGGATGTGCGTGACGTCACCTGGCTCACCCCCGAAGGCGACATCATGGAGCAGCCGGATTGGGAGGACCCCGCGCGCGGCACCGTAGGCATGCTGCTGGATGGACGCACCGCGGAAAACGCCAACCGCAGGCCCGGCGGGGAATACAGCCTGCTGCTGCTGGCCCATGCCGGCGCCGAGCCGGTAGCGTTTCGGCTGCCGCCATCGCCCGGAGCGGGCGACTGGCAGCTGCTGGTCACCAGCGAACCTCGCGTGCCCTATGGCACCTACCATGCCGGCAATGAGCCCTTCATCCTGCGGGCGAGAACGCTTTGCCTGCTGCGCGCCCGTGTTGGCCGCCGTCATCGGAAGTACTTGTGATGGCATGTCCGGCCATGGAGCGCGGCGTCGTCAGCGGGTGCGTTCCATGGTGCGCTTGAGGTCGCGCATCTGGTCGTGCCCCTCCAGCACCAGCTGGTAGGCATCCTGCACCACCATGCGAGTGGCGGGGGTGAGGTCGTCGTCCTTGAGCAGGGTTTCATACTTGGCCTTGATGTGATCCTCGCCGCGCTCCACTTCCTTCACCACCGCCTCGTCCCCCTTGCTCAGCGCCGCCCTCAGGTCGACGAACACGCGGTGCACGGTGGCGGCCAGCGTGCCCTCGTCGGAAGGCGTGCCGCCAAGCATGCGCACCTGCTCCTGCATCTTCGCCGCGATGCGTTGCCGCTCTTCGGCGCGACGGCCAAACAGATCCTTCAGCTCCGCACGCCCCGCCTCCTTCGCGGCCTCGGCGTAACCGAGCATGCTGTCGATCGTCACCTCGATGAGATGGTTAAGCACGCGGATGTCATGTTCACTGCTCATGCGATGTTTCCTGGCGAATATCCAGCAAGACCTTGATCGAGAGCGAAGCATCATCCGGTGAATTCGGCATGGCGGACCGGTCAACGCGCCACCAGGCAAAAAAAGCGATGCAAACGGATCGCTTCATGGCCGCTGCCAGCCGATCCACCGAGATGACAGGACGCGTCGTCCTGTGCATGGCGCGAAAACGTTGCCGGCACAAGTTCCCTTGTCGCGAAGTACGCATCGAATGCGCTCAATCGATGCGTGGCACAACGCTTGCTGCACTCGCTTGCGTGTTCTCGTCGGTGATGGACGGGGCCGCATTTCTGGGTTGTCGACGAAGAGGAACTGCCATGAACCGAGACCACAGGCCACGCGACTATCGGGATACCTATGGAAGCGATCAGGACTACGAGGGACGGCGCAGGGAGGACGGCTCTCCCTGGCCAAGACGCCAGGGAGCGGGACAACTGACGGAAGACGTGTATGCGGGCACACGGAACGACCAGGGCTTCGGTGCCTTCGGACGTCCATCAGGCGAGCTCTACGAGCGGGACGATCCGTCGTCGGCGTGGGGCTCCCGTGGTGGTCGCTGGCACGAGGCCATGCGGGGGCGATCGCGCCAGGTGCACGAAAGCGCCCGCCGGCAGCAGCCATGGGGCATGCGGCACACCAGCTTCTACGATGACGAACTCCTCGATGCGCCACCCGATGACGACGACACCAGCGGTTACGCCCAGGGCTACGCGGGTTACGGCCAACCACCGCGCAGGCAGTGGACCGGTCCCGGCGGTTACGGTCCTTCATCGATGCCAGGCGCATGGCCGCGTGCCGCCGGCACAGCCCAGTACCGCGAACAAGGCGAGCATCGCGGCAAGGGGCCGATGGGTTATCGCCGCTCGGACGAACGCATCCGCGACGATGTCTGTGAAGCGCTGACGCTCGATCCGTGGCTGGACGCCACGCACATCCAGGTCAATGTCGACGGCGGCGTCGTCACCCTGCAGGGCACGGTCGCGGACCGGCACATGAAATACCGCGCCGAGGAATGCGCTGACCAGGCCAGCGGCGTACAGGATGTCGAAAATCGCATCCGCATCGCCACGGCCGGTACAAGCGGCGAAGGCCTTGTCACCGAGTCGCGGACTCGCCCCGGCAGCGACCCGCTACTGTCGCGTTGAGCCAACCGGAGACATGCCATGCCTGAAGCAAGCTACCACTGCGGCCATCCGGGCTGTCGATGCATGATCGACAAGAACCAGGGCGAGTTCTGCAGCGACTACTGCCGCCAAGCGGCCAAACTCCCGGCGACGGAAGCCCAGTGCGGATGCGGCCATCCCGCCTGCCAGACACAGGTGCATGCCGCACCGGAACAGCAATCGGATGGGTAACAGCCTAGTCCTTGTGCTCCACGCCTTCGACTGAAGCGCGCAGCGCGGACGACAACGCCGCATCGCCATTGACCAGGTCTTTCCACGCCAACGCAACGCCTTGCCGGTGACCGCGCAAGGTCAACTTGAGTCCATCGGGATCGATGAGCAGCGTGTATCGCTGCTCACCGACGGTGAGTTCGCGTCGCAGGGGTTTATCGAGTGGGGTCATGAAGTTCTCCCGGTAAACAGCGAGTCTCCGGTGCCGGAGCCGCCTCTATGCCCGTTACGAGCCTGATGTCAGGCGACGGCAGCCAGCGCTGCCACCGTCTACGGCACCGCATAGTTCCCCATGATTCGTGTCTGGCCGATGAACCGGGCGGTCGCAAGCATGCAAAGCGGCATGATCAAGCCGGGCATGACCTGGTCATCACTCTCGCGTGATATCGATACCGCATCGCCATGACCATGGCGAAAGCGTCAGCATGAGAAACAGCCCGGTGGCATGCGATGCGAATCGTCACGCCGGCATCGGGCGTGCCCGCCTTTACTGCGCTCGCTTCATGCACGGAGACCATGCGCCACCGGTTGTTGATCCGGTGGCGGCACGGGATCGCCCACCGGCGGTGGCGGTGGTTCGGGATCCGTGAGCGGCGGGCGGGCCGGCTGGGGAATGGGCGGCACCGGCGGCGGAATATCCGGCGACGGCGGCGACGGTGGCCTGGGTGGTTCCGGCGGCGGCGCCGGCTCAGGATCCGGCGGAACGGAGAGCAACCCGCGCGAGATGAAAGCGCGCGGGGTTTGCAGGGGCTGCAAGTACATGGGATTCCCGGCTGGTGGAGTGACTGCGCTTACCGCAGCCTGCAGCACGGCGCCTGCATGTGCCGCGACGCTCCTGTTAAAAGACTCTTCCACAAGCGCCATGCACGGGCCGCCATGTGCGCGCTCCCGCTCACGGTCAGCGGAAGGCCCGGGTGAGTGCGTGCCGCGATCCGCACGAACGCCGCTGGCGCCCGGATCGCACTTGCTCGTCAACCCTATGCCACGCGACCCGCGGCACACCAGCCCGCGACTTCCGCGGCCCATGACGTGCACGCGTCAGACTCGCCCGTCGCCAGCCACTGCCTATGCAGGCGTTCAAGCGCCAGGATCAGCGCCTGTCCGGTAAAAGGTGCAAGCAGTCCACCGGCAAGGAACGGCCGGGCCAGTTCGAAACGCTGCAGGGACACCGGCGAATCGAACAGCACCATCAGCGGAAGAAACGGCGCGCGCCCCTCCTTGCGCACCTTGTTGAGACGCGAGAAATTCGCGCGCCACAGATGGCTTTCGATGATCACGAAGCCGACGGGATGGGGCGTTTCCCTGCTCTCCCGCGTGCGCAGCAGACGCGAAAGCTCGTTGACGCAGCGAACGGTGAGAACCATGTTGCGCAAACCCGCATGGTTCAGTTGGGCGCGGATTTCCTGGGCGCGCTCAGGTTCTTTCACGACAAGGACGATGGTAGGCCATTCAGGCATCATGGGAACGACACTGCGTGGTGGGGACAACCCCATAGACGCAAGTCGCGTGCCACACGTGCGAAGCCGTGATCAACTCATGATCGTGGGTTTGTCGAAGGGAAGGCGCGTCGCGCCGATCGCCGCGAGCGAATCGTCGACACGATGCAGCACGTCGCGTGGCGCATCCACCACCACCAGGATGCGGCCCTGGGCGATTTCTTCCTGGAACTGGCGACGCACCGGGTCGGGCACCGCCGAACCTGCAAGCGCCGTTGCCCATCCACCCACGGCCGCACCGCCGAGCGTCATCGCCGCCGCGCCCGCGAACGTGATGCCCAGCGGAGGAATGGCGATCGCGATCAATCCTGCCAGCAGGCCGGTCGCTGCGCCGCCCGCCACGCCTCGGACGGCCGCAGGATAGAAGTCACCTTCGACGACCTTGCGCTCGTCGGGAATGGTTTCCAGCTCGATATCCGAGCGCGCAATCAGTGAAATATCCCCGTCGACCGCGCCGCCATCCCTCGCGGCTTCCATCGCGGTGGCGGCCGATGCCACGTCCGGCACGCTGAACACATGTCGCGTCTTCATGGTTCCATTGCTCCTGTTCGAGAACCACCCTAGCTGCAGGGAAGTAAACGCCACGGCAAGTCCGCGTGGCCTTGCCGGCACGTGGAACGGGAACAATTTTCCGACACGGGAACTTCATGCCGTGTTGCCCTCATTCAGACGCGGGCACCACGACGCAAGCCTGAACCTGCAGGCGTCATCGAACGCGAGGCGCACCGAAGTGAGCGCACAAGCCTGGCTGCTGGTGCTCGGCATGCTGTTGCTGTTCTCCTCCCTGCTCAGAGGCTGGACGCGGCGCACGCCGGTGACGCCGTTCGTCCTGTATGTGCTCGCCGGCATCCTGCTCGGACCATGGTTTGCAGGACGGGCCAGCATCGATCTCGTAAAGCATGCGCCGCTGCTCGAACGCGCCACGGAGCTGGCCCTCGTCGTGTCGCTGTTCATCAACGGACTCAAACTCCGCGCGCTATGGCATGGCCAGTCCTGGAGCACCGGTATGCGACTGGCGTTTCCGGCCATGCTGTTGACGATCGGCATGATGGTGCCTGCCGTGCATTATCTGTTCACCAGCAGCTGGTCCGAAGCCCTGCTGTTTGCCGCGGCCGTGGCGCCTACCGACCCCGTGCTTGCCAGCCTGGTTTCGGTAGACGACGCGGACGATCGCGATGGCCTGCGCGTTGCACTGTCCACCGAAGCCGGCCTCAACGATGGCGGCGCCCTGCCCCTGCTGCTGCTTGCGCTGTTGCTGTTCCATCCGACGACAGGCAGCGCGGACCTGTGGCGATGGTTCCTGCGCGACGTCGCATGGGCCCTGCCGTCCGGCATCGGCCTGGGTTTCGGGCTCGCGCTGCTGACGGGCGCGCTCGCCACGCACCTCAAGGCCCGCAGCCGGGACACCGGGCCCAATGACTTCCTTGCGCTCGCCCTGCTCGCCATCACTTACGCTGCCGCGCAATATCTCCATGCATCGGTGTTTCTCGCCTCGTTTGCGGCCGGACTCGGCCTGCGCCACGCCGAGTGGCGCGTGGTCAAGCATCACCCCCATCCGCAGACGAAGGACACGTCCGACGTACACCCGCCTGCCGAGGTGCTGGTCAATCCCAATCAACGGGACAGTGAAGTCGCCAGGCATCCCTGGGCATCGATCGGCCTGGTGGTATCCGATGCGCTGTCGTTCGGCGATACGCTGGAGCGGCTGATCGGCGCCGGCGTGCTGCTGTTCCTCGGTATCGCGCTGGCCAGCTATGCGAGCCTGCCGGCTGTCGCCTTGTCCGCACTGCTGTTCCTGGTCGCACGGCCACTCGCGGTACTGGCCGTGACGGCACGCCGTGGCCTTCGCTGGCCGCGCAGGCTGCTGCTCGGCTGGCTCGGCATCCGCGGACTGGGAAGCCTGAGCTACCTCGCCTATGCGATCACGCATGGTCTGCCTTCCACCTCGGCGACCCGGCTTAGCGGATGGGTCGTGACCCTCGTGGTGTTGAGCATCGTCTTGCACGGCATGAGCACCCAGCCATTGATGACATGGCGCGCCTCGCGCATCGAGCAGCGGAACCGCCGCGATGCACGGCCGAAGTGAGCAAGCGTGGCCATCACGCCGGGCCATGAAGCGCCAGCCTGCGGTACGGCAATTGCTTGCCTTGATGTGACACCCGACGCCGGACCCGACATGCGTGACGCCTCCTGCTCCGCCCTCATGGGCTACCCTTCGGCATCCCGTGCAAAAGGTCATCGCCGGCGTGCCAATGCACTGACGCCGCCCTCGATCGCCGCCATGGCGCGTGACCGGCTGGACAGCCAGAACGTCATCGGCGGCATGTATTACCTGTGCCTGGAGCGTTGCGCGGCATGCAGCGACCCTTTGCTGGACGGCCTCGACCCATCAGGCTTGCGGGAGTTTCGGCTTGCCGACGGCGCTTTCGCCAGGGAACTGAGGCGCATGCTCTCGGTGTTTTCGTTCTGCGGGCGCATCGACAGCGCATCCAGCGGAATCGTGCTGCCGCAGATCCGCGCGCTGGCCGATTGCATGAAGGCCACGCGCCCCGCGGGGCTGGACTCGCTGCGGCTCGTGCTCAGCGCCGAGCAGATCGACGAGACGGCCTGGGGTTTGTTGCTGGCGCTGGTGAAGGACGAGGAGCTCACCACGCTCAGCGAAGTCATCGAGACCCTGTATGCGGCGCAACGCACGCAGCGGCAACTCGTGCAGCAGCACTACGAGGAACTCATGCTGCTGTTGTCGCGCGCAGCTCGCAGCCCGCACTACGAAAGCGGCCAGTTCTTCTGACCCTCCCGTAAGTTCATGCGGGGCCGGCCATCCTTCCATTCCGGCGCCGCACGCCGAGCTCGCCGGGCAACCATCGGAGGTAAGCCCTGCCGTGGAAGGAAACTTTTTCCGCGCCTGGGCCCGCCAGACGCGCCGAAAAGCCCTTTAGAGCGACTTCAGCCGTGGCACGGATGTTGCCCGTACAGGAATGCGTCGATACGAGCGCGCCAGTTCGGATTTTCAATCATGCCTACCCAGAACACGTCACTGACTCCCCGAGGCTTCGCCGCAATGGATTCCGAGCGCCAACGCGAGATATCCAGCATTGGCGGGCGCGCCGCGCATGCCGGGGGCCACGCCCATCGCTTCACTTCCGAAGAGGCTCGTGCCGCCGGGCGCAAGGGTGGCAGTGCCATAAGCCGCGACCGCGAGCATATGGCGACCATCGGGCGCCGCGGTGGCCGTAGCCGCAGCCGGGCCTCGGTGTTGGGCACTGCGCCATCCGAAGCCGTCGAGAGCGCAAGCCGTGAGCCTTGAGCGGCGGCTGTCCATCGTCTCGCTGGCATTGGCCGGTCTCGCCCTCGGGGCTTACTCGCATGCGCAAGGCAGTGCTTCGGACTCGCAGGCGTCGAGTCCCGGCACGGCCGACCAGACGTTTCTCCGCGAGGCAGCGAGTGACGGCGCGACCGAAGTGGCGCTAGGCCAGTTGGCCATGCAACACGCGCAGTCGCGGCCCGCGAAGGAAATGGCGCAACACCTGGTGACGGACCACCGCAAGGCAAACGATGAGCTGTCGGGCATCGCCATGCGAAAGCATGTCGAGATAGCGGCGCGCCCCGAAGCCGAGGCGCTCGCCAAGGAGAAATCGTGGGGTTCGGGCGCCTCCTACGATCAGGCCTATGCGCAGGCCATGATCAAGGACCACCGCCAGGCCATTGCCCTGTTCAGCAAGGCGACAGAAAGCAAGGACCCGGATATCCAGCAATTCGCCCAGGCCACGCTGCCGGTCCTGAAACAACATCTTTCCATGGCCGAAGCCCTCGCCAAGGGCGGCGAAGCGCCTGCATCCACCTCTCCAGGAGCCGCAAACCCCTAGTCGCCGACTCAAGGCCGGCCCGAACGAACCTTGCACGCGGCCTCTACCTGACCGGGGGCATGCTCCGGCGGTAGAGGCGCGCTTGCGCCTGTCTCATCCTGGGTTGCGAGGAACGTTCGAACATGGCTCAAGCCGCTCCGTCGGTCCTGCTGGTCGACGACGACCATACTTTCCTCAGTTCCGCGCGGGACTACGCGAGGCTCAAGGGCTGCGAGGTCCATACCGCCTCCACCGTGCGGGACGCCATGCGCACGGTGGAGCAATGTGCTCCGCCTGACCTCATGCTGCTGGACCTGTCGCTGCCCGACGGCAGCGGGCTGGATGTATTGGATCGTCTCGATGCCAGGGACTGCGGCGAAATCGTGGTGCTTACCGGCGACCCTGGCGTGGACACCGCTGTCCGCGCCATGCGTCTGCGCGTGGATGACTACGTGATCAAGCCCATGCGCGGCGGCTACTTCGATACGCTGCTGCAGCGCGCCTCCCATCGTGCGCAATCGCGCGCTTCGAGCGGCCCCTTGTCCAGCAGCCATTGCGGCGACCTCCTGGGCAACTCGCTGATCATGCGCCGCATGTTCAAGCTGATCGAGCGCGTGGCGCCAACCGACAACACGGTGCTGGTGCACGGCGAGAGCGGCGCCGGCAAGGAGCTCGTTGCGCGGGCCATCCACCAGTACAGCGGCCGTCGCGGACGCTTCGTGGCCGTCAACTGCGGCGCGGTGCCCGCCGACCTGGTCGGCAGCCAATTGTTCGGGCACGAGCGCGGAAGTTTCACCGGCGCCATTCGCGATCATGCCGGCTACTTCGAGCAGGCACAGGGCGGCACGCTGCTGCTGGACGAATTCACCGAAATGCCGATGTCGATGCAGACCTATCTGCTGCGCGTGCTGGAAACGCGTGACATCACCCGTCTTGGTGCGCGCGCGAAACAGCATGTGGACGTGCGCGTTGTCGCCGCCTGCAATCGGGACCCGGTGAGCGCCGTACGCGACGGCCTCCTGCGTGAAGACCTGTACTACCGCCTGGCCGATTTCCCGATCGAGGTGCCGCCTCTACGGGCGCGCGGCGAGGATGTGCACATGCTCGCCGGACGCTTCCTGCGCGCGTTGAACGAGGAGCACGGCACCGGTTATGACTTCTCCATGGCCTCCCACGATTTCATTGCGCAATACGCGTGGCCGGGCAATGTACGCGAGCTGCTGCATGCGGTGCGTCGCGCCTATCTTCTGGCCGAGAACGGTCATGTCGAACTGGCGGCCTACCCTGATCCCGCGTTGCTCGGCGCAAGATCGCCACGCAGCGACCTTTGCTGGTCGGGACAGACCCTGGAAGAGCTGGAACGCCAGGCGATCGAGGCCGCACTTGCACGATGCGGCAACGACAAGACGCACGCCGCGCGCATGCTGGGCGTCAGCGTGAAAACCGTCTACAACAAGCTAGTGCGCTACAAGAAGCAAGGCCCGGACGCGTAGTCGACAGGCCTGGACGCTATCCTCGACACCATGCCTGCACACGCGAATCTCAGCACGGTTCGCTTCCGGCCAGCGATGTTCGCCTGCCGCGCTCGTGCTTGTGCGCCCCACCCGCCCCCGCTGGGGGCCGATAGGTATCTGGATACCGATGGCGCGCCGGCCGCGGCGCCATCTCATCGCGTGCTTCCACTGGCGGGTTGCGCGCTGGTGCTCGCGGGCGCAGAACTCGTGGTGGGCGGCGGTGGATTGCTGGCCGGGGCACTGTTCGTCGGCGCGTACGGGCTTCCAGCCGTCGCGGCGGTCGCCGGATGCGTGCCAGGCTCGGTGCCGCCGGTTTCGCGGTTGTGGCAACCCGCGAGCGCGCATGCGCAGAGCAACGCGGTCGAAACAGAATATCGATTCATGCTCATCTCCCCGTGGGGTGCCGGTAGCGGCGACGGGGAGCGTGGCCATGTCGTCGCCCGGCGCCAAGGCCGTGACGTTGGCCGTAGATTGCGCGAACGCCACGCAAGCGGATGCGCAGCGGCCATCAACGGCCTCTTTCACAGGCCGCGGCATTCAGCAGACGCGCGATGAAAGTGACCCTGCGCGATGTTCAGGTGACGCTCGTGCCGGGTGGATCGCACAAGGGAAACCGCAACGTCACCTGCGTGCCGGCTCCCGGCGTGGAATGCAGCATGGCCGTACCGTGCGACTGCTCCATGAAGCCGTGAACCATCGACAGGCCCAGTCCCGTACCCTGCCCCAGCGGCTTGGTGGTGAAAAACGGATCGAACGCCTGCGATGCCATTTCCCTGGACATGCCGACGCCTTCGTCTTCCACCACCAGACAGGCCCCGGCCGGCTCGCCCCGACCTGCTGGCGCGACACGGGTGGAGATACGCACGCAACCGCCATCAGGCATGGCATCGCGCCCGTTGATCACCAGGTTGACCAGGGCGGTCTCCAGCTGGTGCGCATCGCACAGTATCCACAAGGGCTCCGAAGCCAGGTCGCAGCGAACGCTCACGCGTGGCCCTACCGTGCGCTCCAGCAGCTCGGTCATCGAAGCGATGTGCCGGTTGAGATCGACGCGCTCCGGCATCAGCGGCTGCCGCCGCGCGAACGCCAGCAAGCGGCGCACGAGATGCGTGGCGCGATCCACCGCGCGCGACACGTTGTTGATCTGATGATTGGCCTTGGCAGCGTCGCCGCGCTCCAAATGCAACAGAGCCACGTCCAGATGGCCGGTGATCGCCTGCAGGATATTGTTGAAATCGTGCGCCACGCCACCCGTGAGCTGGCCAAGCGCATCGAGTTTCTGCGCCTGCTGCAACTGTTCGCGCGCGGCCTCGAGGGCCGCCTCGGTGGCGCGCTGCCCGCTCACGTCCCGCAGCAGGAAGGCGAAGCCATGCAGCACGCCTTCCTTGTCCTTCAGCGCGCGCACGGTCAGCTTTGCCAGGAAGCGCGAGCCATTCTTTCGCAGGCATTGGCATTCGTCTTCATGGCTGCCCTTTAGCGACGATTGCCTCAGCAGGGAGACATCCACGCCTTCCGCGCGATCCTCTTCACCGAAGAGAAAGCCCACTGACCGACCGATGATCTCGCGCGCCGCATAACCGGTGATGCGCTCGGCGCCTTCGTTCCAGTCCTGCACGAAGCCATCGCGATCGAGCATGCACAAGGCGTAGTCGATGGCGCCCTCGGCAAACAGGCGGAAGCGCCGCTCGCTCTGCTCGAGCTTCGACTGGGCCTCCCAGCGCGCCGTGACGTCGCGCGTGATCTTGGCGTAGCCCAGCAATCGGCCATCCGCATCGCGGATCGCATCGATCGCGATCATCGCGCGGAACCGGCTGCCGTCACGCCGCACGCGCCAGGCCTCGCCGTTGTAACACCCCTCGCTGGCGGCAACGGCGAGCACATGGTCGGGCACGCCTTGCGCGCGGTCGTGCTCGGTATAAAAGAGGGAAAAGTGCCGACCAAGCACTTCCTCGGCCGTGTAGCCCTTGATCTGCTGCGCACCGCTGTTCCAGCTGGTGATATAGCCCTGCGGATCCAGCATGTAGATCGCATAGTCCACCACGGACTGCACGAGAAGCTCGAAGCGGTGCTCCACCGGATCCGTGCCACCCAATGCAGCGGCCTCTTCAAGCGAAACAAAAGCGGGCGGCGAACGGTCTTCCATGGATATCCTCAGTTATTCCTTGCGGGCGCGGCCACAGGCTTCACCTACCACTTCAAGCAAGGTGCGGCGACCGTAGGGCTTGGCCAGGAAGCGCATGTCCTCGTCCAGCGGTGTGTCTGACCACCCAAGGTCGCCGGATACGACGACAAAACAGGCGCGGCTTCCGCGCGCCTTGATTTCCCGTGCCAGCTCGATGCCATTGCGATCTTCGCGAAGGTTGACGTCGGTAAAGACGACATCGACGTCCCCACGGTCCTGGATGATGCTGAGCGCCTGCGACGAGCTTTGCGCGGCAAGCACCTCGTAACCCGCATCTTCCAGCAACAGACCCGTGGCTTCCCGGACATCGGCATCGTCTTCTACCACCATCACTACGCTCATCCGTACTTCTCCGCGCCACGCGTACGACATGCGCCCGCCCCAAGGGCGAGCGTTGGCCAAAGGCAGCTGCTGCGGCTCCAGCACGGCCATCGATGGGTTGTCACCGGACATGCGAGCATGTCGTGTGGTTACAAAGCATGAATAGCGCGACGCGAGTCGGTTTTTCATCGCCTTGTCCGCCCGGAATGTGATGTCCATGGGTTTTCTTCACGGTGCATAGACAGCGTCGGGACGAAATGTATACGGGGCTGCTCCCATGTTTCCGCTGTTGAACACGGAGATGGGCATGGGCGCAGTACTGGTCGTAGACGACGAAGTGACAGTACTGGAGGCAACGACAGCAATGCTGAGCGCCTCGGGTTATGACGCCTATCCTGCGCGCTCGAGCGCAGACGCCATGAAGACACTTGCCGCCCATCCCGGCATCGATGTCGTCGTCGCCGATGTCACCCTGGCGGGCAATGACAACGGCGTGCTGCTTGCCCGGCGACTGGCCCATTCCGCATGGCCGGGGACATTCGTGCTCGTCTCCGGTGACCTCGAAGCCGGCCTGCATACGGAAGACCGTCCGCCCCGCTCGCTTTTCCTCGCCAAACCCTACAGCCGCAAGGCGTTGCTTCACGCCATCGAGCACGCGCGGCGACTGGGAAAGCTGCCACCGACGGAGCAAGGCGGCCGCCGCGAGCGCGGCACGCCGGCCAGATAACCGTGAACGGTGCGGCCCCATCCGGCTCAAAGCGCCCATCGGCATCATGGGCTGCCTTCCTGCTCGATCGCGGCGGGCGTGTACTGGCTTGCCATATCGCGGGTGGATCATCCAGCACCGACGATTTGATCGGGCATGACTTTCTTTCCCTGTACCTGGCCGAGGGTGACGGCCATGCCCTCGTGCGCAACGCGCTGCAGCGTGTGCGCGCGGGCGGCCGCTGCGTACTGCAGGACGTCCCGCTGCGCCGCCTCGGTGGCGACGTTTTCCCCGCCACGGTCACGGTCGAGGCCTTGCGGGCCGGGGATGGCAGGACGCACGCGTTCGCCGTGATCATCCGCGACAGGAGCGAAAATGCAGGCATGGAGGAACGCCTGCGCGAAAGCGAGCGCCGGTTCCGCCTGTTCGTCAATGGCGTGCCCGACCATGCCATATGCATGCTGGACCCCCATGGGGTCATCCTGGACTGGAACCTTGGCGCGGAACGCCTGACCCTGTTCCATACCAGCGAGGCCACGGGCAAGCACTTCCGGATGTTTTTCCGGGAGATCGAGCGCATCGAAGAGCAGCCTGAGCGCCTCATTGCCGAAGCGGCGCAGGGCGGCCATGCCGAATACGAGTGCGATCTCGCCCGTCGCGACGCGACGCTGTTCCCCGCCTGCATGACGCTCGAATCCATCCGTGACAGCGATGGCAGCCTGCTTGGCTTCGCCTGCATCATCTGGGACGCCACCAGGCAGCGGGTGATGGAGGGCCGCATCCACGATGCCCAGGCCGAGACTGCCCATTGGCAAAAAGTCGAGGCGATTGGCCAGCTCACCGGAGGCATCGCGCACGACTTCAACAACAGCTTGCAGGGCATCATCAGTGCGTTGGAGATGGCGACCATCCACCTGGAGTGCGATCAGGCCAAGAATGCCCAGCATTACGTCACCATGGCGCTCGATGCAGCCACGCGCGCCGGCGACCTGACGCAGCGGCTGCTGGGCCTTTCGCGTCGTCGTACGCAACCAAGCCAACACGTCTCCCTTCCGCCCATGCTCGATGCCATCCGGGAAGTGCTGGGAAGGGTGCTTGGCGATTCGATCACGCTGGAGTTCGCGGTGAAAGCCGACCTGCCGCAGGTGGCTTGCGATGGCAACCAGCTCGAGAGCGCCATCCTCAACCTGGCCATCAACGCGCGTGACGCCATGAACGGCAAAGGCACCCTGCAGTTGAAGGTCCATGGCAGGACCTCGGAGCAGACGCGGGGCGTGTTTGCGCATGGGCGCGCCGCGCGCCGCTACGTGGAGATCAGCGTCGCCGACCATGGGCAAGGCATGGACGCCGATACGCTGCGTCGCGCCTGCGAGCCCTTCTTCACCACGAAAGCGAAAGACCGCGGAACCGGCCTCGGCCTGGCGATGGTCGCCGGTTTCGTTGCGCAACATGGCGGCTCGATGGACATCCAGAGCGCCGTTGGCGCAGGCACGACGGTGTCGCTTTTCCTGCCCTGCGGCGATGATTTCATCATGCCGGACCGGCGCGCCGCCAAAGACGTCGAATCCGACATCGCCGGGCTCCGGGTGCTGGTGGCGGAGAACGACAACGCCGTGCGCAGCTCCATCAGCGCCCGACTCAGGCAACTGGGATGCGAAGTGCATGAAGCCAGCGACGGGCGGCAAGCCGCGCGGATGCTCGAAGACAGTCCATCGTGGGGTCTGCTGCTGTCGGACATCGACCTGCCCGAGCTCGACGGCTACGAGCTCGTACGCGAAGCGCGCCGACAGGCTCCCACGCTTCGCGCCATCCTCATGACGGGCCACGCGGACAGCGACCTCGCGGGCAGCGACTTCGCCGACGGCAATACCGAGAGCCTGATCAAGCCCTTCGACATCGGCGCGCTGATCACCAAGCTGCGGCTGCTGGTGGGCAGAACCCGGTAGGTTCATCAAACGGCGCCGCGGAAGCGCCTCAAGTCGGCCACCAACTCCCGATAGCGCTGCTCGCGACCGGCCGCATCCGGCGTGCGCAGCACCGCCGACGGATGCCACGTCGCCATCCCCATGGCGCCACCGGGCAGCGTCACCCACTCGCCATGCCTGGCGGTCAAGCGGAACTTTCCACCGAACACGGCCCTCGACGCCATGGCACCCAGCGCAAGGATACGCCTGGGCTGCACCTCTCTCAGCTCGGCAGCCAACCATTGCCGGCAGATGGCCTGCTCGCGGGCGCTCGCGCGTTGATGCAAGCGGCGCTTGCCGCGCGGCTGGAACTTGAAATGCTTCACGGCGTTGGTCAGGTACAGCCGCTCGCGCTGAAGCTGCGCGTCGGCCAGCGCGCGGTCCAGCAGCTGGCCCGCCGGCCCGGCAAAAGGTTCGCCCTGCTGGTCTTCCTGGTCACCGGGCTGCTCGCCGATCAACATCATCTCGGCGTCCGCTGGCCCTTCGCCAAACACGGCCTGCGTCGCATGCTCCCACAAGGGGCAGGCATGGCATGCCTTGGCACGCCGCCGCAGCGTCGCCAGGGCGCCCGCCGGTGCGGGCGACGCGGGAAGCAGCGCAAGCGGATAGACCCAGTCGACCGTTCGGCGCGCCGGCATCATCGACCTCCTCATGTATCGATCGCTACTGTCCGGATGTGGCCATGAAGCGGCCGAGACCGCTGCGTCAACGGGCACGAGCACGATGAAGCCCGACCGCCACGCCAGCGTTGACGCAGCGGCAACGGCGCAACACCGAAGGTGCATGTCGCCTCACCGCATCATGGAGGTCCTTATGCTGATGTCCTGGCTGACAACCCAAGATCCGTGGTGGACGTACGCGCTGCGCGGCGCGCTGACCTATCTTGGGCTGCTTGTACTCATGCGCCTCGCAGGCAAGCGCGCCTTCGGCGATCTCTCCGCCTTCGACGTGATCCTTCTCGCGCTGGTGGGCGGCACCTTGCGCACCGCGGTCATCGGCCATGATGCGTCCATGACCAGCGCCTTTGTCGGCATCGCCAGCATGCTGGCCACCGACCGCCTGCTCGCCTGGCTGGCGGCGAGGTGCAAGCGCATCAATCGCCTGTTCGAGGGCTACCCGCTGGAGATCGTACGCAACGGACGCCGCATTCCCGAGGCACTGCGACGCGCCAACCTCCCCGACGCCGCCCTCGATCGCGCCCTGCACGCGGCGGGCCGCGAAACCGAGGCGGATGTCGTGCTTGGCCGACTCGAACCCAACGGCAAGATCACGCTGATCCTGCGGAAGTAACCCCTGCGGTCCCGCGTTGCGCCAGGTCACCCCGTCGGGCCGCCCATCACCGGCAGGATCGCGCCGGAAATGTAGCTCGCGCAGCTGGGCGCCGCGAGGAACACGTAGGCCGGCGCGACCTCCTCCGGTTGCGCCGGCCGGCCCATCGGATTGGACTCGCCGAAGCTCTTGACCTGCTCCGCCTTGCGATCGGCGGGATTGAGCGGCGTCCATACGGGGCCGGGGGCGACCGCGTTCACCCTGATGCCGCGCTCCACCAGGTTGGACGCCAACGAACGCGTGAAGGCATGGATGGCACCTTTGGTCGCCGAGTAGTCCAGCAACCGGGCATTACCGAAGAACCCCGTCTCCGAGCCGGTATTGATGATGCTGCAACCCTTGCCCAGATAGGGCACGGCAGCGCGCGCCATATGGAAGTAGCCGTAGACATTGGTGCGGATGGTGAGGTCGAGGTGCTCCTCGGTCAGCGCTTCCAGCGTGTCCGAATGCTCCTGGAACGCCGCGTTGTTGACCAGGATGTTGAGATGACCGAAATGCTCGACCGTCCTGGCCACCGCGTCATCGCAAAACATCGCATCGCTCACGTCTCCGGCGATCACCAGACACTCGCGCCCCTCGGCCTCGACCGCCCGGCGGGTTTCCTCGGCGTCGTCGTGTTCGTTGAGATAGACGATCGCGACATTGGCGCCTTCGCGCGCGAACAACACGGCCACGGCTCGGCCGATGCCCGAGTCACCACCGGTGACGAGCGCCACCATGTCTTCGAGCTTGCCGCTTCCCACGTAGTCCGGCGCCTTGAATTGCGGCCGCGGGCGCAGCCTCGATTCCTTGCCCGGCTTGGACTGGTGCTGCGGGGGTAGTGGATTCACGGGATGGCGGCGGGCGCCCGCTTGCTTCGCGGCCTTGCCCGAGCCGGATGACTTGGCCGGCCTGGAGCGCTCGGTACTTTCGACCTGTTTTTGCACCTGCCGGTGCTTGCCGGCGGCGGCCGCCGTCTTCGTTGTTGCGCGCTTTGTCGTGTTCGCCATGATTGGAGTCCGTCCAGGTCAGCCGCTGCCGATGCTGCGAACAACGTGGTCCAGGCAACGTCAAATCAATGCGCGTCTTGCGTATCGACGTCCAGCTCATCGACGGGAACTTCATCCACTTCAGTCGTGCGTTGACAAACAAGGAACGGATGCCTGACACGCGCTGCGAATAATCGGGGCCCTGCCAGGCGAAAGGCGCGACGGCAGACGCACGGTTAAGGTCCTTTCGCCGTTCCAGGAGTCGAAAACGATGGCAAACGAACACAGCAAGCGTGGCTTTGCGTCCATGGACCCCGACAAGCAGCACGAGATCGCTTCGAAGGGTGGCAAGGCCGGTGGCGGCGACCATGCGTCGCACGAGCAGCATGTGCAGGCCGGCAAGAAAGGCGGTGGCGATCATGCCTCGCATGAGCAGCATGTTCAGGCGGGCAAGCAGAGCCACAAGAACAGCTAAAGCCACTGCATGCCGCGGCCCCGCCGCGGCATGCCCCTACGTTGGTGGCGCCGCGGCGGCCCGCGATACGTCACCGGCGCCCTGGGTCGTACGGGAACGCACATGGCCTCGCGCGCCCAGCACCATTTCCTCCAGCCACTGGGCGAGCAGCGACGAATACGCCTGACGATCCCGTGGCGCGCTCAAGGCATGATCGGCGCCACGAACGAGGCGATAGGTGAGCGACGAGGCGCGCCTGAAGGCATCGCGATAACTGCCGAGCACGGGCGACGGCACGATCCGGTCGTGCTGCGACTCGACCAGCAGGAGGTCGCCTTCGAAAGTACTGCAGGCCCGCAAGGCCTCGTTGTCGTCGGGGCCATGATGCTCGCGCCGGTAGTCGGCCAGGTTCTGCAGCGTGGCGAGGTCTTTCTTGGGAACCTCCCAGTTGTCGTCGCGGTACAGCGCGGGCGCACGCAGTCCCAGCCATCGGACAGGTCGATGGCGCGTCAGCAGTGCCGCCAGATAACCGCCATAGCTGCTGCCGATGACGGCGATCCTCGAACGATCCACGACCGGATGGTCCAGAAGAAAGTCATAGGCGGCGAGCACATCGGCAAGGTTGTCCGCGCGCGTGACGACCTCGCGCAGGTTGCGCGTTGCCACGTGCCCCGACAAGTCGAAGGTGAGGCAGACGCAGCCAAGCGCCGCGAGCTCCTTCGCGCCCGCCTGGTACTGCTCCTGGCTGCCACCCCATCCATGCACCATGAGGACGCCCGGCATGCTGGGCCGCGGCGAAACCAGGGTGCCGGCAAGCTCACCGCCACGCACGGAAACATGCACGACATCGTCCTGGACGCTCATGACGCTGGTACCTCCACGTAGGTCAGTGTCGGCGCATGGCCGGAATCCACCGCTGCGCGATAGATGACCTCGGCGCCCTCAGGCGCTGCCGCGTTCGCTTCATAGCACTCCACATAGTTCGTATCCACGCGCTGCCGGCTTCCGCTCGACAAGCATTCCGCCGCCAGGATCTCCGCGGGACTCGCGCCCCCGATGCGCCAGGATTGCTCCAGCACGCCCGAATGCCACTGGCCCCGCGCATCGAAACCCTGGATGACATCGTAGTTGGCGCGGGATATCACCAGCTCCGGAAACGCTTCGAACATGGCGGCGTGATACGCGCGCGCCTGTTCGACCGCCAATCGCTCGTTCGGCTCGCCGAGCATTTCGAGCAACATCGAAAAACTGCCGCGAACGCAGCACAGGCGGCTTCCACCGTAATGCGCGACGCCATGACGATCGCATGCCTCGCGTTGATAACCCAGGTACGACAGGCTCAGCGTGGGGAGGATCACATGGCCTACGCTGAGCGTCACCGGATGGCGCAGGTTGCGCTCGACCACGACGCCCGCTTCGATGCCTGCCGCGAGCGCGGCCTCTTCCTCCAGCAAAGCCTTCAGCGAGGCAAGGCTGGCCACCACCCATTGCTGTCCGCCGCCCCTGCCCTCGCCAAGCTTCAACCTGACAGCGCCTTCGTTTAGCAGCCGGCCGGCCGCTTCGTGCAGGTCTTCCACGCTGAAGGCGCCCCAGCCGGGCACCACCAGTCCCGACAGGCGGTGAGGATGTTGATGGCGCCATCCCTTGGGCGCCGATGCATGCATGGCCACCAGCGGATGACTGATCAGCTTGGTGCCGACGAACGGGAACGGCACGATGCCGCCAAAGAACTGGTCGACCCAGTGGATGCCCAGCGCGTACGCCTGTTCGACACTCAAGGTATCCGAGGGAACCACATACATGCCTTCCCGCACCAGGTGGCAGCCAAGCCTGGCCACCACCCAGTGATGCGCGGCGAGCTCGTGCTCAGCCAGTTGCCGGCCCTCGACCGGCACGTAGACGGGTCCGCCGGTGAGCACGCCCGTCATCGCCAGGCCCTCGCGGCGAGCATGACGCATCCCGCTGGCACGATGCCGGCCATCGCACCCTGCGCGTCACGGCTGCCCGCGCCCGCCCGAAGCACCGAAGACCTGCCCGGTGATGTAGCTGGCCTCGCTTGCGGCCAGCAACACGTAGATCGGCGCGAGCTCGGCCGGCTGGCCCGGCCGCTCGAACAGCGTGTCGGCACCAAAGTCGCGCAGCTTCTTTTGGGTCTGCCCACCCGTGACCTGCAAGGGTGTCCAGAAAGGTCCCGGCGCCACCGCGTTCACCCGGATGCCCTTCTTGCCCATCTGTTTCGCAAGGCTCTTGGCGAACGCCACGATCGCCGCCTTCGTCATCGCGTAGTCCAGCAGGTTCTCGCCGGGATCGTAGGCATTCACCGAGGCGGTGCACACGATGGCGCCTCCCGCAGGCATCGAAGCAACCACCTCGCGGGTGATCCAGAACATCGCGTAGAGATTGGTCTTGAGCGTCCAGTCGAACTGATCCGAGGGAATCTGCTCGATGGAATCGTGGCTCTGTTGCCTCGCGGCATTGTTGACGAGGATGTCGATGCCACCCAGTTGCCGCCGCGCCTTCTGCACCATGTCCTTGCAGAAGGCCTCGTCGCGGATGTCGCCGGGCACCAGCACCGCCTTGCGCCCTGCCTCCCGGATCAACTGCGCCACCTCCTGTGCATCCGGCTCCTCTTGCGGCAGATAGCTGACGGCGACATCCGCCCCTTCGCGCGCGTAAGCGATGGCGGCTGCGCGACCAATGCCCGAATCACCTCCGGTGATCAGCGCCTTGCGGCCGGCAAGGCGGCCGCTGCCGCGATAACTGGTCTCGCCGTGATCGGGCCGCGGATGCATCTTGCTCGTCAGCCCCGGCCACGGTTGCGACTGTTCATCGAACGGCGGATGGGGATAGTTCGTCGAGGCGCGTTTGCCCGGCGCCTGCTCGTCCGTCGCATCGTCGACGCTCGCCATCCAGCCGGGATAAGCCAGGGACGCCGCAACGCCGAGCGAAGCCTGCTGCACGAGGCGCCTGCGCGCCTGGGAGACCGGGTCCTGCATGGAATCACCTTCAATCGTCGGGTGTGCCGGCGGCCCAGCGGCGCGTACTCACGCCAGGCGCGCTTTTCAGCCACTGCTGCGCCGTAAGGCCGTAGCGGGCCAGGATCGCGTCGATCGATGTGCGTACCCACGGCTGATCGCTTTCGGCTGCACTGAGCAGCACATCGCAGGCAAGCCCCGACAACTCCGTGACGAATGCTGCTGTTCCGGCGTAATGACGATGCAGCGTTGCAGCATCCACCTCCAACCGAACCAGATCCCGTTTCAAATGCGCAACTGTCCTGTTCATGCCTGGAGACTAGAGGTCCATTGATCAACGACCCGGCAAATTTGCATCGTTGTTTCGCTTAACCGGATGCTGAAGCGACGCTGCATGCATTGACATCCATGCGACGGCGGCTTGAGTGAAGTCGCCTCACACGAAGCCATGCGATGGAGCAAGCCATGAATCGTCACACCGAAGAAGACAAGGCCAAGCCGCAGCGCCCGGCCGGCACATCCGGTTACCCCGAGCCCCAGCCGACGTCGCGGCACAAGGGCAAATCGATGCCCGACGCAAACTCCCCGCATGAACCACAGAACAACCCCCGGCAGAAACCCAAGCCTTCGCCCTGAAAACTCAGGCGGCCAGAAGCTCGATCACCGCGCTGGCAAACGCCGGGATATCGCCGGGCTTCCGGCTGGTGATGATCTGGCCGTCGGCGACCACTTCCTCGTCGACCCAATGGGCACCCGCGTTCTCAAGGTCGACCTTCAGCGACGGCCATGACGTCATCTTGCGACCCTTCACCAAGCCCGCGTCGATGAGCGTCCACGGTCCATGGCAGATCGCGGCGATCGGCTTCTTCATCCTCGAGAACGCCTGCACGAAAGTGATCGCTTCCGGAATCTGCCGCAGCTTGTCCGGATTCATCACGCCACCGGGCAATACCAGCGCGTCGAATTCCTCCGCGCGGGCCTTGTCGAGCGGCTGGTCGACCTTGACCTTGTCACCCCAGTCCTTCATGTTCCAGCCGGTGATCTCGGCGCGATCGCCGGGCGCGATCACCGTGACCTGCGCGCCGGCCTGCTCCAGCAAGCGCTTCGGCTCGGTCAGTTCCGATTGCTCGAATCCATCCGTAGCCAGCATCGCCACCTTGCGGCCATTGAGTTGCGACTGATTCATCACGCTTCTCTCCATTGAAGGACCCACGCGCATGATGACGCCAGCCATATCCCGGCCGCGTCGTGTGCGCGTGGGAAGTTCGTGATGCCGCAACCTGTGCGCCATCGCGCGGATGGCAACATCCCAACCGCGCCGCGGGTCACCGCCAGCAACGGACAGGCACGGCACCGATGATGCGCGCTAGATGCGCCCCATGACCGCCAGGATGATCAGGATGATCAGGATCAGTCCGATGCCACCACTGGGGTAATAACCCCAGGAACGGCTGTACGGCCATGCCGGGATGGCACCAATAAGCAGCAGGACAAGAATGATCAGAAGTATGGTCGACATATCGGCTCCTCTGCCTCAGGCGTTTGCCCGCCCCATCTGCGACGTGGAGTGGCCTCACGTCTCCTATCGAGCGACCTTCGATCTTGCGCGGGAACCTTCGCACCCGTGGACTAAAGCCGGTGTGCCCGGCGCATCAACGGACCCGTCCACAATGGCACGGTCGAGCGGCGCAGACGCATCGCGCGCATGCACGACGCCGACGAACACACCGCATCGAGAAGATGACGCCGTCCTAGGTGCGCCCAGGGGACGAACGCGACCGCAACGGATCCAGCAAGGGCTTCAGGCCGTTGTGGTCGAGTTCGAGCGCAAGCGCCAGCAGGCGTCCCAGTTCGCCGGGCGGGAAGCCCTTGCGGGCAAACCAGGCGAGATAGGCGCCAGGGAGATCGGCGATCAGGCGTCCCTGGTACTTGCCATAGGGCATGGCCAGGGTCACCAGGCGCTGCAGGTCTTCGGGCTTCATTTGGCGAACAGCTTCGAGCGGTCCGCGAAGGCCTTGAACTCCAGCGCATTGCCGCAGGGATCACACAGGAACATGGTCGCCTGCTCACCCGGCTGCCCCTTGAAGCGCACATGCGGCGCAACGATGAAGCGCATGCCCGCCGCCTCCAGCCGGTCGGCCAGTAGCCGCCAGTCATCCATCGACAGCACGACGCCAAAGTGCCGGACCGGCACATCGTCGCCATCCACGTCGTGCGCGGCGACGGCCCGCGTCTCCTCGGGCGCGAGGTGCGCCACGATCTGGTGCCCGTAGAAGTTGAAGTCCACCCAACTGTCGCTCGACCGACCCTCCGGGCAACCAAGCAGGTCTCCATAGAAGGCACGGGCCTTCTCCAGCGACGTCACGGGAAACGCAAGATGGAACGGCGACAGGTCGTGCATGGATGGCGCTCGATAACGATGACCCTGCCTTCATACCACCCATCGGCCGCATTACAACCCTGCGGCGACCGGCGCCTGGCGAGCCCATGGCGTCGATGCGACCGGCCCTGCCTGCCGCGCAAGCGATGTCAGCCCGAACCGCGTTTGCGGGTGGACTTCTTCGCGGCGGTTTTCTTCGTGCTCTTGCGCGGCGCCTTGGCCCGGCGCGGCGGACGTTCCTCGCCACCGCCCCTGGCCGGCGTGCGCCGCTTGGACTTGAGGCTCTGCTGGAGCAACGCCATGAAGTCGACCACATTGGTCGCCGCGTTCTCGTGCGCTGTTTCCTCTTCCGGCGTCACCACCACGCCCTTGGACTTCATGCGCTTCTCGATGACCTTGCGCAGTCGCTCCCTGAATTCGTCGCGGAAGGAATCGGGCTGCCATGCGTCGCTCATCGATTCGATGAGCTGCTCGGCCATGTCGATCTCCTTCGCGGTGACCCGGTAGTCGGCGGGCTTGCCTTCGGGTATCGAATACTCGCTCGCATCGACGAGCTCCTGCGGATAGCGCAGCAGCATCAGCAGCAGGCCGTCGCCCTTGGGCATGACCGCCGAGAGATACTCGCGCGTGCGTATCACCACGCGGGCGATGCCGATCTTGCCGGTGCGCTTGAGCGTCTCGCGCAGCAACACATAGCCTTTTTCCGCCTTCTTGCCGGGCACCAGGAAATACGGCTTCTCGAAGTACTCCGCGCCGATGGCGCCCGCGTCGACAAAGGTCTCCACCTCCACGGCCTCGCGGCCTTCGGGCGATGCCGAGCGGATGTCTTCCGGCTGCAGCACGACATAGCTCCCCTTCTTGTATTCGAAGGCCTTCACGATGTCCTTCCAGGGAACCTCCTCGCCTGTCTCCGCATTGACCCTTTCGTAGCGGACCGGCGTATTGCTGCGGCTGTCGAGCATGCGGAAATGCAGGTCCACGCTGCGCTCGGCGGGCATGAGCGAGACGGGCACGTTCAGAAGGCCGAACGACAAGGTTCCGGTCCAAATGGGGCGGGCCATGAGCATGCTCCATCAGCGGGCTGATGAAACATGGAAACGCTCCGGGCGTGAATCACCCGTGATCCGCCGCCCGCCGATTCCTCAAGCTAAGTGGGCCATGAACGAAGGCAGATCGCTTACCTGGATGTCACACGACGATATCGACCGATGGCCAAGCATGAATGGCCCGCAGCATGGAGCCTCGCCATGACCGATCTAGTCATTGCCGAATTCGAAACCCAGTTCGCCGCCTCGTCGGCATTGGAGAAATTGCTGTCGAGGGGCATGCGGCGTGACCGCGGGGTGGTCTGTTCCAGCGAAAGCGTGGGCGGCTCGTCCGCAAGCTCGAGTGCCCCCACCACCGTGGTATCCCGCTTCAGCCACCACGCGGCGCCGCGCAACGAAGTCCGTGCACCGGCGGAAACTACCGACCCCACGCGATTCGCGCATGCCACGCTGACGGTCGAGCTCGCCGGACCGGTGGCACTGGAGGACATCATGCAGATCATGAAACGCTCGGGAGCTTGCGGCGTGCACTTCCTGGTCAACCAGCGATTCGAGCGGGAAGACTCGCAGTGGTTTCCCGCGGTGGACTACGGCTCGCCACGTGACGTGGCGCGGGCGGTCGACGCGGTGAAGTGAAAGCCCGCGACCTCGACGTCAGGCGCGGCGCGGCGGACAAGGCGCGGTCGAGCCTCGCACCACCAGGTCGGCCGACAGCACCCGCTTGCGCGGCGGGACCTCGGGATCGTTGAGCAGCTCGATCAGCATGCTCATCGCCTCCCGGCCGAGCGCATTCTTCGGTTGCGCGACGGTGGTCAGCGCCGGCGTCATGTAGCGCGAAAAGCGGATGTCGTCGAAGCCCACCACCGATACATCCTGCGGCACGCGCAGGCCACGCGACGCCAGTGCACGCATCGCACCGATCGCCATTTCATCGTTCGAGCAGAACACCGCCGTGAACGACTGCCCCTGCGAAAGCAGCAGCTCGATCGCCCGCTCGCCCGCCTCGATGGAAAAATCGCCCACGGCGGTCAGCGCCGGGTCGCCAGGCAGCTTCGCCGCTTCGAGGGCCAGCCGATAGCCCTGCTCGCGATCGATGCAGATTGGGCTGGCCGGCGGCCCCGCGATGAAGGCGATGTCGCGATGCCCCAGCGTCACGAGGTAGTCGACGGCGGCACGCGCACCCGCCACGTTGTCGACGTAGACGCTGGAGATCTGCTGGTCCTTGACGTACTCGCACGCGTTGACAACCGGCAGGCGGCCTTGCATGGGAATCGCGGGCACGCGATGGGACATGGTGATGATGCCGTCGGCCTGCCTGGCCGCCACCATGTCCGCATAGGCCTGCTCGCGCACCAGGCTGCTCTGGGTTTCGCCCAGCAATACCGAGTAGCCGTTTTCGTGCGCCACCTGCTCGATGCCGCGGATGACCTGGGAAAAGAACGGGTTGGCGATATCCGGCAGCAAGGCGACGATCAGGCGTGTTCGCGCCGTGCGCAGGTTGCGCGCCAACGCGTTGGGCGTGTAGCCCAACCGCTTCACCACCTCCTGGATATGCAGGCGCGTGGCTTCGCTGACGATCTCGGGCCGCTGCAATGCGCGCGACACCGTCGCCACCGACACGTTGGCGGCAGCGGCGATCTCCTTGACCGTCCTGACGCGCCCCGACGCCGCCGTGGCGTTGGACGTGTCGGCCTTGCCGCCTTGCCGCTTGCGCTTGGACCCATCCGCACTCACGCGTCTCGCCTCCCGTTTTGCTGCTGTGCTCCGGACGATATCACCGGCCATTCGCCCGCAGGCATGCGGAGAATTGCCTCGATCCAATCGCCACGCGGCCGCCTTGTTGTGCAGTGCAATGTAATGGATTACATGAAATCGTTGCACGTGCATTTGCACATCTGCTACATACTTTAGCGACTTTCCGGCAACCGGCACATGCGATGTTGTCGCGCCAGGCCAAAGTCGAGCGGCAAAACCAAGCTTCCATGCGGATGTAATCGAATACATTTTCGGCAACAACGACACATCGGAGGGGAAATGGCAGGCCAGCCCGCATCGACCGGCGCCCGGGCGGCGTCCAAGGCAGCAGCCATGTGTACCCTGCGAGCCGGCCCCGGCGATGACCAGCGGTTTCGCCATGAAGCGCCCCCGGTGACCGGATGAAGAAGCTAGGCATGGGCCTGGTCGGCCCTGGCTTCATTGCCGCCCATCATCTCGATGCCGTGCGCCGCCTGGGCCATGTGGACATCATCGGTCTTGCCGGCTCCAGCCTGGCGTCCGCCAGCAAGCGTGCCCATGAGCTGGGCGTCGGGCATGCCTATGCGGACTATCGCGAGCTGCTCGCCGACCCCGCCGTGCAGGTGGTGCACAACACCACGCCCAATCACCTGCACAAAGAGGTCTCCCTCGCCGCGCTGCGCGCGGGCAAGCACGTGATATCGGACAAGCCGCTCGCCGGCAACGCGCGGGAGAGCCGGGAACTGTTCGAGGCCGCGCGCGA
This sequence comes from Dyella sp. EPa41, assembly GCF_016586165.1. Taxonomy (GTDB): domain Bacteria; phylum Pseudomonadota; class Gammaproteobacteria; order Xanthomonadales; family Rhodanobacteraceae; genus Dyella. The sequence goes on from NZ_BCPR01000004.1 coordinate 68,232, forward strand.
TGCGGGCGTGGCGCACGTGGTCACCTTCAACTATCGCGGCCACGCGCTCGTGCAGCAGGCGCGCGCGATGATCGCCAAAGGCAAGCTCGGCACGCCGGTGTTCGTGCATGGCCGCTACCTGCAGGATTGGCTGACCGACGAAAACGCTTACTCGTGGCGTCTCGATCCCAAGCTGGGTGGCGCCAGTTCCGCCCTTGGCGATATCGGCTCGCACTGGTGCGACCTGGCCGAACATGTCACCGGTTCGCGCATCGCGGCCGTGCTGGCCGACCTGCATACCGCCGTACCCGTGCGCCACGCACCCGCCGAATCGACCAAGGCGTTCGCCAAGTCGAAGTCGGCGAAGCGGCGCGAGGTGAAGATCACCAGCGAGGACATCGCCAGCGTCCTGCTGCGCTTCGACAACGGTGCGCGCGGCTGCGTGGTCGTCGGCCAAGTCCTGCCCGGCCACAAGAACGATCTTCGCCTGGAGGTGAACGGCCGCCTCGCTTCCGTGGCGTGGCAGCAGGAGGCGCCCAACGAACTGTGGATCGGCCATCACGCGCAGGCCAACACCCTGCAGGCCAGGGATCCGGCGACGCTCGATCCGTCGGCGCGTGGCTACGCACACCTGCCCGCCGGCCATCCGGAGGCATGGAGCGATGCGTTCCGCAACCTCATCGCGGACGCCTACGCGTGGATCCGCAGTGGCGGCGCGGCCAACAAGAAGCCTGCGGCACTGCCGACCTTCGCCGATGGTTACCGCAACAGCCTGGTGATCGACGCGATGCTCAAGAGCCACGCCGCGGGAGGCGTCTGGCAGAACGTGGAAGATCCATTCGAGCCGCAACGCAAAAAGGGGAAACGGGGATGAAGTGGCGCCTTCGGTTGATGATGCTGTTCGAGTACGCGATCTGGGGCGCCTGGTACGTCACGGTTGGCACCTGGCTGGGCCAGACCCTGCACTTCAGCGGCCAGGAAATCGGCGCCGTGGCGGGCACCACCGCGATCGGCGCGATGATCTCGCCGCTGTTCGTGGGATTGATGGCCGACCGCCTGTTCGACACCCGCCGCGTGCTGGCCGCGCTGCACGTCATCGGCGCCGTCCTGCTGGCGGTCGCCGCGCAACAGCGTTCGTTCCCGCTGGTCTATGCGGCCCTGCTTGCCTACAGCCTCTGCTACATGCCCACGCTGGCGCTTACCACCTCGCTCGCCATGCGCCACATCACCGACCCGCGCGAGGAGTTCGGCGCCATTCGCGTGTTCGGCACCATCGGCTGGATCGTGGTCGGCCTCGTCGTCGGCGCCTGGGGCGTGGAAGCGACCGCTTCGCCGCTGCTGCTCGCAGCCGGGCTCTCGGTCGTGATGGCGGGCTACTGCCTCACCCTGCCCCCGACGCCGCCGCTCGCACGCAACCAGCGCCTTGAACTGCGCCACGCACTGCCGCTGGAATCGCTGCACCTGCTGCGCGATCGCTCGATGGCGGTGTTCGCGCTGGCCTCGTTCCTCATCTGCATTCCGCTGCAGTTCTATTACGCCTTCACCAACCTGTTCCTCAACGAGGTCGGCGTGGTCAACGCCGCGGGCAAGATGACCGGCGGCCAGATGTCGGAAATCCTGTGCATGCTGCTCATCCCCTGGTTCTTCCGGCGCCTGGGCGTGAAGTACATGCTTGCCGTGGGCATGCTGGCCTGGGTGTTGCGCTATGCCATGTTCGCCTTCGGCGGCACCGGCGAGCTGATGTGGATGTTGTGGCTGGGCATCGTGCTGCACGGCATCTGCTTCGACTTCTTCTTCGTCGTCGGCCAGATCTATATCGATCGGGAAGCGCCGCCGGCGCTGCGCGCCGCCACGCAGGGGCTCATTACCTTCCTGACCTACGGCCTGGGCATGTTCGTCGGCTCCTGGCTGTCCGGACTGGTCGTGGACACCTATGCCAAGACCGCTGCCGAAGGCGTCGCCACGCACGACTGGCACGCGATCTGGATGATCGCCGGCGGCTGCGCCGCCTTCGTGCTCGTGCTGTTCGTGCTGATGTTCAAGGATCGACGGGAAGCTTCGGCCGCCCCCGCCGCCACTACCGCCTGACTCCTCCCACCCACCTGGCCCTCCAGGAGAATGCTTTCATGATGAATCGCAGGCAGTTTATCGCTCGATCCGCACTGTTCGGCGGCGCGGCGTGGCTTGCCGCCAGCGCCCCCGGCAGGCTGCTCGCCGCCGCGTCGCAGGGCAAGCCGCTCGGCATCCAGCTCTACATGGTGCTGAAGGCCTACCAGGACGACCCGATGGGCACGCTCAAGACGCTCAAGGCGATCGGGTACGCCGAAATCGAAGCCATCGTGACCTCGACCGCCAAGACATTGCGCGACCAGTTGAACGAAGCCGGCCTGGGCTGCCCCAGCATGCATTTCGACAGCCTCGGCATCGAGCCAGGCATCGAAGCCGCGCATACGCTGGGTACGCAATATTTCGTCAGCAGCATGCTGCCGTCCTTCATGGAAAAGATGAGCGGCGGCAAGAAGGCCACGTACTCCCGCGACGATGCGAAGCGCACCGCCGAGTTCGCCAACCAGATCGGCGAGAAGGCCAGGCAGGCGGGCCTGCAGTACGCCTACCACAACCATCATCTCGAATTCACCGACGTGGGCCAGGGGCAGACGTTCTACGATGTTCTGCTCAAGGAAACCGATCCGAACCTGGTCAAGCTCGAACTCGACTGCGGCTGGGTGCATGCAGGCGGCAAGAACCCGGCCGAGATCTTCAAGGCCAACCCCGGCCGCATTCCGCTGATGCACGCGAAGGATTTCCTGCCCTCCCCCAAGCCCGACGACTATCCCGGCGCGGAGCTGGGCCGCGGCACGGTCGACTACAAGCCGATCATGGCCGCCGCCGACAAGGCTGGACTGAAGCATTGCTTCGTCGAACAGGAAGGCCCGTTCTCGCGCATGAGCCAGCTCGACGCCGCACGCGTCGACTTTGCCTACCTGCGTCCGCTGCGCTGACCCAGCGCATCCACTCTCGACCGATCGCTTGTTGCAAGGGGCCATGATGGACAAGAACACGTACGACGCCATTGTTGTCGGTACCGGCGTCAGCGGTGGCTGGGCAGCCAAGGAGCTTACGGAAAAAGGACTGAAGACCCTCGTGCTGGACCGCGGCCGCATGGTCAAGCACGGCGAATACCCGACGGCGACGATGGCGCCATGGGAATTGCCGTACGCCAACGAACCCACGCAGGAGGACGTGCGCCGGCATCCGATCCATACGCGCCCCTCGTTCTACGGCATCACGCAGGCGACCAAGCACTGGTTCGTCGACGACCTCGACAACCCATACGTCGAAACCAAGCCGTTCGACTGGTTCCGCGGCTATCACGTTGGCGGGCGTTCGCTGATGTGGGGCCGCCAGAGCTACCGCTTCAGCGACATCGACTTCGAGGCGAACGGCAAGGAAGGCGTCGGCGTGGACTGGCCCATCCGCTACGCCGACATCGCGCCCTGGTACGACTACGTCGAGAACTTCATCGGCGTAAGCGGCGCCACCGACCACCTCGCGCAGCTGCCTGACGGCCAGTTCCTGCCGCCGATGGAACTCAACTGCGTGGAGAAGGAGTTCGGCGGCCGGCTGGCCGACAAGTTCAACCGCAAGCTGATCATCGGGCGCACGGCCAACCTTTCCGGGCCGCTCAAGCACGACCAGAGCCCGCAGCGTGCCACCTGCCAGTACCGCAACCAGTGCATGCGCGGCTGCCCGTTCGGCGCCTACTTCAGCAGCAACTCCTCGACGCTGCCGTCGGCGGAGCGCACCGGCAACATGACGATCGTGCCCAACGCCATCGTCTACGAGATGATCTACGACAACGCCAAGGGCAAGGCGACCGGCGTACGCGTGCTTGACGCCGAAACCGGGCACCAGACCGACTACTTCGCGCGCGTGATCTTCCTGTGCGCCTCGACCTTCGGCACCACGCACATCCTGCTGAACTCGACGTCCACCCGCTTCCCCAACGGCTTCGGCAACGACAGCGGCGAGCTGGGCCACAACGTGATGGATCATCTGTTCGGCACCGGCGCCATGGCCAGCGTGGACGGCCACGAGGATCGCTACTACAGCGGCCGCCGCCCCAATGGTTTCTATATCCCGCGCTATCGCAACATCGGCTCGGACAAGCGCCCCTACCTGCGCGGCTTCGGCTACCAGGGCAGCGCGAGCCGGCGCAACTGGTCGCGGCTCGTGGACGAGAACCTGATCGGCGACGACCTCAAGCGCGCCGCGGAAGAGCCCGGCCCCTGGACCCTGTCGATGGGCGGCTTCGGCGAAATGCTGCCGTCGCACCAGAACTTCGTGTCGCTGGACCACAACCGCAAGGACAAGTACGGCCTGCCCGCACTCAACTTCGACGTCGCGCATCGCGAGAACGAGCGCCTGATGGCGAAGGAGATCGTCAGCGACGCGGTCGAGATGCTGAGCGCCGCCGGTTACAAAAACGTGCAGCCCTACCACGTCGACGCGAATGTCGGCGCGGCCATCCACGAAATGGGCACCGCGCGCATGGGGCGCGACCCCAGGACCTCGGTGCTCAATGCGTGGAACCAGATGCACGCATCGAAGAATGTCTTCATCACCGATGGCTCGTGCATGGCCTCGTCCGCGTGCCAGAACCCGTCGTTGACCTACATGGCCTTGACGGCACGCGCCGCCAACCATGCGGTGGAAGAACTCAAGCGCGGAAACATCTGAGGATATCGCCATGAATCGTCGCGAATGGTTGAAGTGTGTTTCCGCGCTGGCCGTCGGCACCGTCGCCGCCCCGACGCTGCTGGCCGCCTTCGATGCCTACGCCACGGCGCAGACGCCGGGCACCAGCCTGCAGTTCTTCACCCAGCCACAGATCAGCCTCATCTCCGCCGTCGTCGACATCATCATCCCTCGCAGCGACACGCCCGGTGCGGTCGAGGCAGGCGTGCCCCGCTTCATCGACCAGATGTTCGCGAACGTCTACGCCAAGGCCGACCAGGAGCGCTACATGAGCGCGATGGCCGCGTTCGACAAGGCCGGCGGCAAGCCTTTCCTCCAGTTGAGCGATGCGCAGCGCAAGGCGCTGGTGACGAAGCTTCACGCCGAAGCCCTGGCGGACCCGAAAGATACGGCCACGGCACTGGCCGCCTCGTTCGTGCTGATGAACAAGAAACTCGCGATGACGGGTTTCTTCCTGTCACAGCCCGGTTGCACCGAGGTGCTGCAGTACTCGGCGGTGCCGGGCGCCTATCACGCCGACATACCGCTGGCCCAGGCCGGCAACGGCCGCGCATGGGCCGTCGAGACGGTGCTGATGTTCTGATCATGACACAGCCGCAACGACCAGGTGATCACGCATGAAGACACTCAAGGGACCGGGCATTTTCCTTGCCCAGTACGCGGGAGACGCGGCGCCCTTCAACACGCTTCCCGACATCGCCCGATGGGCGGCGTCGCTTGGCTTTGTCGGCTTGCAGATCCCCACCACTGACCGTCGCCTGTTCGATCTCGAACAGGCCGCCGCGAGCAAGGCGTACTGCGACGACATCGCGGGCATGCTGGCCGGACACGGGTTGGCGGTGACGGAGTTGTCCACGCACCTGCAAGGCCAGCTGGTGGCTTCGCACCCCGCCTACGATCGGCTGTTCGACGGGTTCGCCCCCGGGCATCTGCGCGGCGACGCGAAGGCGCGCCAGGCCTGGGCGGTGGAGCAGCTCAAGCTCGCGGCTACGGCGAGCAGGCATTTCGGCCTGTCGGCGCACGCCACCTTCTCGGGCGCGTTGGCGTGGCATCTGTTCTATCCGTGGCCGCAACGTCCCGCCGGCCTGATCGAAGAAGCCTTCGCCGAACTCGGCAGGCGCTGGCGGCCGATCCTGGACGCCTTCGACGAGGCGGGCGTGGACGTGTGCTATGAGCTGCATCCGGGCGAAGACCTGCACGATGGCGCCACGTTCGAACGGTTCCTCGACGCGGTGGATCACCACCCTCGCGCAAACATCCTCTACGACCCCAGTCACATGGTGTTGCAGCAGCTCGACTACCTGGCGTTCATCGACCTCTATCACGAGCGCATCCGCGCCTTCCACGTGAAGGACGCCGAGTTCCGGCCCAACGGCCGCGCCGGCGTGTATGGCGGTTACCAGAACTGGATCGATCGCCCCGGACGCTTCCGCTCGCTGGGTGACGGACAAATCGACTTCGGCGCCATCTTCAGCAAGATGGCGCAGTACGATTATCCGGGCTGGGCCGTACTCGAATGGGAGTGCTGCCTGAAGGATCCCATCCAGGGCGCCACCGAAGGCGCGCGTTTCATTCGCGACCACATCATCAAGGTCACGGATCGTGCGTTCGACGACTTCGCGGCCACCGGCGCCGACCAGGCCTTCAACCGCCAGGTGCTCGGCATCGGTTGATGCGCGATGAGCGAAACCACCGGCTGTTTCATCCATCCACTCGTCGACGCCTGAGGAACGCCTAGGCCATGTCCACCGAATCGCGGGGCATTTCCCGCCGCACCGCCCTTGGCCGCATCGCCGCTGCCGCCGCCTTTGGCGCGACCTCGCTGATCGCTTCCGCGCAAACCACGCCCTCGGCGACGGTGCAGGCAAAGCCGCCTGCCGGGCGTCTCAGGCAATCGCTCAGTCGCTGGACGTCCAAGGAGCCGCTGCCGGCACTGTGCAAGCGCATCAAGTCGATCGGCTTCACCGGCCTCGACCTGGTGCATACCGACGAATGGGATGCCGTGAACGACAGCGGCCTCGTCGTTTCCATGGGCTATCCCACGCGGCGCGAACCTTTCATCCAGACAGGCTTCAACGATCCGGCCCATCACGCCCTGCTGTTGAAGGAGCTGGAAGCCACCATCCCGCTGGCCAGGCGTGCCGGCGTCAAGAACCTGATCACCATGTTCGGCAACCGAACGCCGGGCATCGACACGCAGCAGGCCATCGACAACTGCGTCGCGGGCCTTTCGAAGATCGCCCCGTACGCGGCGGAAAACGGCATCACGATCTGCGTGGAGTTGCTGAACAGCAAGGTCGACCATCACGGCTACCAGGGCGACAGCACCGCGTTCGGCGTCGCCGTGATGAAGGGCATCGGCTCGCCCAGCGTCAAGCTGCTCTACGACATCTACCACATGCAGATCATGGAGGGCGACGTGATCCGCACCATCCGCGACAACATCCAATGGATCGGGCATTTCCATACGGGTGGCGTGCCGGGGCGCCATGAAATCAACGGCACGCAGGAGCTCAACTACCACGCCATCGCGGCGGCCATCGCCGACCTTCACTACGACGGATTCATCGCGCACGAATTCATGCCGACGCGATCCGATCCGTTCGAATCCTTCGCGGAAGCCGTTGGCATCTGCACGGTTTGACCTGTCACCGGGGACCTTCATGAAACGACCACTCACCGCCGCACTGACCCTGTGCGCCTTCGCCTCGTCCCTTGCCTGGGCGCAATCCGCCGTGCCGTCGAGCACGGCTGAACCCACCGATCCCAAGGCCACCGAACAATGGGAGCCTGTTCCGAAGATCATTGCGCCGGGCGCGCAGGCCGGCGCACCGCCCTCGGACGCCGTGGTGCTGTTCGATGGCCGCGATCTCGGCCAGTGGGAGGCCTCCAAAGACCACTCGCCGGCGCACTGGAAGGTGCACGATGGCGTGATGACGGTCGACAAGACCACCGGCAACATCCAGACCAGGCGCCACTTCAGGAACTACCAGCTGCACCTCGAATGGCAGGTTCCCAGAGACATCACCGGCGAAGGCCAGGCGCGCGGCAACAGCGGGCTGTTCCTCGCCTCGACCGGGCCGGGCGACGAAGGCTACGAGGTGCAGATCCTCGATTCGTGGAAGAACACGACCTACGTCAACGGACAGGCCGCCAGCATCTACAAACAGGCGGCCCCGCTGGTCAACGCGATGCGTCCACCGGGCGAATGGCAGACCTACGACGTGATCTGGACGGCGCCGGTTTTCGCAGCCGACGGTTCGCTCAAATCGCCGGCCTACGTCACGCTGTTCCACAATGGCGTGCTGGTGCAGAACCACACCCAGCTCACGGGTGAAACGTTCTACATCGGCAAGCCGAAGTACAAGCCGTACGACGAGGCCGCCATCAAGCTGCAGGCGCATGGCGACCACTCGCAACCCCTCAGCTTCCGCAATATCTGGGTGCGTCCGCTGGACTGAATCATCCCGGTGCCGCTACATCGGCGGCATCGTCTCGAAGGCCGGCACGGAGGGCTGCTGCACGTCCCAGGCCGGACGCCGGATGGCATAGGTCACCGCCTGCGGCTGGTAGCGCCTCGTATCGTCGAGGCTCGCGGCATGGATGGTGAACAGGGCCGGCATCGCGGCAAACGTGAGATACACCGGCGAGCCGCAGCGGGGGCAGAACGCATGCGTCTTGACGTTCCCGCTGTCGGCGACGATGTCCCACGATGCCGCCTGCCCTTCGACACGGACCTGGCTGCGGTCGGGAAACGTGAGATAGGAACCGTGCCCGGTACCGCTGCGCTGCTGGCAGTCGCGGCAATGACATTCGTTCATGAACAGTGGTTCGGCATGGATGGTGTAGCGCACGGCTCCGCAAGCGCAGCCGCCGGTAAAGGCGTCACTCATGGCACTCTCCTGGTATGAAGCGCGGATGCCCCGCGCCAGCGTCAATGACGCGTCGGCGGAACCTCTTGCCCGCCCACGAGCATGTCGAGCCTTTCCACGACCTTGGTCCAGCCTTCGCTCATGTTGCGATAGGCCGTGTCGTTCCGCGGCAGCACGAAGCCCGAATGGATCAACCTCAGTCGCGTGCCCTGGTCCACTTTCGCCAGGATCCAGGTGACGATCGTTTCCAGCCGCGAACCGTAGCCCTCGTTGCTTTCGTGACCGCCTTTCCACGAATAGGCGAAGCGTTCGTTCGGCAGCACTTCGAGCACTTCGCAGCGGATCACGCCGTCCCACTCGCCGGCCGGCTTCGTGGTGAAGGTGAACCGGTTGCCGACCACGGCTTCGAAGCCACTCGGCGGCATCAGCCAGCGCGCGATCAGCGCGCCGTCGGTCAACGCTTTCCACAAGGCCGCGGGCGCATGGGGAAAGATCTCGTCGATCACGATATCCCTGTAGTCCTCGGTCACGACGGCATGGCTCATGGATCGATCTCCTTCATCAGTGCACGCAGGGCATGGAAACGCTCACGCCAGAACGCGCCGTAGTCGCCCATCCAGTCGGCGAGCGGCGTCAGCCCGTCGGGCTGGGCGCGGTAGTAGACGTTGCGCCCTTCCGGTCGTTCGACCACCAGGCCAGCCTGCTTCAACGACTTCAGGTGCTGGGACACGGCGCTTTGGGAAACGCCGCTGCCACGCGTGAGGTCGGCGACGGAGATTTCCTCGGCGCCCGCGATCCGCTCATACACCGATCGCCGCGTGGGGTCGGCAAGCGCACGCATCACATCGTTGAGGCTGGCTGCTTCAGGCATGATCAAAGATTAGTATCTACTTATTGATTAGTCAACACTGATGGATGGATTGCACCCGCCCGCTGAGCCGAGGCCATCGCTTCGCGCCTCTTCAGGCCACATGCTGCGGTTCGTTGCTCGCGGCAGTCCGCCATGTCGTGTCGCGCAGCAAGAAGTGCGACAAGGCCGGGATCAGCACCAGGGCGCCCACCATGTTCCACAGGAACATGAAGGTCAGCAGGATGCCCATGTCGCCCTGGAACTTGATCGGCGAGAACGCCCAGGTCACCACGCCGGCGGCCAGCGTGATGCCCACCAGCGCCACGACCTTGCCGGTGAATTGCACGGCTTGGGCGTAGGCCTGTACCAGGGGCACGCCGGCACGTTGCTGCGCGAGCTGTATGGACAACAGGTACAGGGCATAGTCCACGCCGATGCCCACGCCCAACGCAATGACCGGCAGCGTCGCGACCTTCACGCCGATGCCAAGCCATACCATCAGCGCCTCGCACAGGATGGACGTCAGCATCAACGGAACCACGGCCACCACCACCGCGCGCCAAGAGCGGAACGTCACGAAGCAAAGCAGGATCACCGCGCCGTACACATAGAACAGCATCGTGTGGTCGGCTTCGCGCACCACGATGTTGGTGGCCGCATCGATGCCTGCACTGCCTGCGGCCAGCAGGTACTGGCGGTCCGTCGCCCCATGGGCGGCCGCGAATGAAGCGGCCGCGCGGACGACGCGATCGAGCGTTTCCGCGCGATGATCGGAGAGATAGGCGATCACCGGCATGACGGAACAGGCGTTGTTGAACAGGTCCGGATTGTTCACCGACGCCTGCTGCGCGCCGTAATTGAGCACGTCCTGGTTGCGCGCGATGGTGAGCCATTTCGGGCTTCCCTCGTACGAGCCGGCGGTGATCTGGCGCACGGCATCGCCGAGAAAAGTGGTGGCCTGCACGCCCGGCACCTGGCGCAACGCCCATGCCAGACGGTCGGCTTCCACCAGGGTCGGGTACTTCAGGCAGCCCTCGGGCGGGGTCTTCACGATGACGGCGAACACATCGCTCGACAGCGAGTAGTTGCCGGTGATGTAGGCGTTGTCGCGGTTGTAGCGCGAACCGGCGCGCAACTCGGGCGCACCGGGCTCCAGGTCGCCGATCTTCAGGTGCGTGCTGACCATCAAACCCACCGCCGCAAGCACGGCGGACACGCCCAGCACCGTCACCGCCCAGCGGCGCGAGGTGAAGCGGTCCAGCCATCGCCATGCCGATCGACCACCCTTCCCTTCGGCTTGTTCGCGCTCGGCACGCAGGCTTCGCTCCGCCGCAACGGGATCGACGCCGGCGAACGAAAGCAGTACCGGCAACAGCAGTAGGTTGGTGAAGATCAGCACGGCGACACCGATGCTCGCCGTCAGCGCCAGATCCTTGATCACCGGAATATCGATCACCATCAGCACACCGAAACCCACGGCGTCGGCCAGCAGCGCGGTAACGCCCGCCAGGAACAGGCGGCGGAACGTGTAGCGCGCCGCGACCAGGCGATGCGTACCACGGCCGATGTCCTGCATGATGCCGTTCATCTTCTGCGCGCCGTGCGAGACACCGATCGCGAAGATCAGGAACGGCACGAGGATGGAGAACGGATCGAGCGAAAAGCCCAGCGCGGCGACCAGTCCGAGCTGCCACACCACGGCGACGATGGAGCACAGGATCACCAGCGCCGTGCTGCGCATGCAGCGCGTGTAGCCGAAGATCACCAGGATGGCGATCAATGCCGCGATGCCGAAGAAGCCCATCACCTTGACCAGCCCGTCGATCAGGTCGCCGACCAGCTTGGCAAAGCCGATCACGTGCAGGCGGACCTTCACGCCCGGCATCGCCTCGTAACGCGCGCGGATGTCCTCGAGCGAGCGCGAGAGCACGCGATAGTCGATGGCCTTGCCCGTTTCCGGATGCTTGTCGAGCAGCGGCACGAAGATCATGCTCGACTTGAAATCGTTGCCGACGAAGCGGCCCACGATGCCCGATCGCGCGATGTTGAGCTTGAGCTCGCGCCGTGCCTTGCGGCGAACCATCGTAGCCATCCGGCATCACCGGGCCGCCACGGAAGCCCTCTTCCGTTACCTCGGTCCAGCGCACCGACGGCGTCCACAACGACTTGACCCAGGCGCGGTCGACGCCGGAGGTGAGGAACAGGTCGTCGTTGATCTTCTTCAAGACTTCCTGGTACTTCGGATCGAAGATGTCGCCGTCCTCGTTTTCCACCACCACGCGCAGCGAATTGCCCAGGCCGCGCAGCTCGCCCGCGTTGTCCAGGTAGTTGCGGATATAGGGATGGTGGCTCGGAATCATCTTCTCGAAGCTGGCGTTGAAGTTCAGCCGCGTCGCCGCCAGCCACCCAAGGGCCACCGTGGCGACCACGCACGCCATGACCATGATGAGGCGGTGATTGAACACCAGTCGCTCCAGCAGGTTGCCGGAGCGCTTGTCGAAAGCCTCGATGGAGCGCACGACGGGCATGCGATCGATCGACTCGGATGAAGCGTTCATGGGTTGTCTCCTCGCGCCGGCTCAGTGCAGCGGCCTGGCATTCACGCCAAGCACGCCGGCCGTCACGATCACGTCGCCGGCCAGGGCCACTGCCGATGCCGGTGCCGGCTTGGCCGGACGATGGGTAACGAAATGCTCGCCGCCATCGCGGCTGACCAGCACGGTGCCGGCCTGGCTCACCAGCGCAAGGCCATGCGCACCGAAGCTCGTGCCACCGGTGAGGCCCTCCTGCACGCCGGTGTCGACCGATGCCCAATGCGCACCGCCATCGGTACTGCGATAGGCATTGCCGCGCAGGCCGTACACGACGACCGACGCGCTGTCGCCGATGACACCGAAGTACGTGCCCTTGTACGGTGTATCCACCGCGCGAAAGCGGCCGGTGTCGCGGTCGAGCCTGAGCACCAAGCCCTGCTCGCCGGTGATATAGACGTCCGTACCGATACCGCGCACGGCGTAGAGATGCAGGCGCTGCGGGTTATCGGTGCGGTCGAAACACGACGTCCAGGTCCCGCCGCCGTCGCTGGTTTCGAAGACCAGGTTGAAGGCGCCGACGATGAACCCGTGGCGCGCATCGGCAAACCACACGTCGAGGAAAGGATTCTCCGCGCCCTGCGCGGCAATGCGGCCAGCCTCGTCCACCAGCTTGCCTGCCTCGTCCTGGCTGCCCGCTTCGCCCTGGCCCGCGCGCGCACGAATCTGCTCGAGCATCAGCGCGCCGGCGCGGCGCCCATCCAGCTGCAACGACCAGGTCAGGCCACCATCGGCGCTATGCAGCACGACACCATCGTGCCCCACCGCCCAACCTTGCCGGGGCGTGGGAAAACTGACCGCCACCAGATCGGAGGACACGGGCACCTTGGCCTGCTGCCAGCTCGCGCCGCCGTCATCGGAATAGACGATGTGACCGCGCTGCCCCACGGCGACCATGCGCTTGCCCGCCACCGCCAGGCCGTTGAGCAAGGCTTTCGATGCGAGCGCGCTCGTATCGGCCGGCGTGTCCAGTACGTCGGCAAAACCCGCCACCGATACGGCCGGCAACGCAAGTACCAGCGCGACCAGCGCGCGACGGAGGGATGACGTGAACATCGGGTGCCTCGACAATCCAGGGCTGGCTCCGCCCCGCCCGCATCGCCGAACCACGCCGGCACGCCGGCGATAACGACCCATGCGGTTTCGGGGGAAACCACCAGCAAACAAAGTGCCTGGCAGATGGCGGTGGGGCGCTACCCATGCGGGTGACGGCATACGCCCTCCCCCGAGAGACGCTCTTCGTCACCGCGGTCATGTGGCATTCGCCTCGCCACCGCCATTGCCATGCGAGTGCGTCGCGGAGCGGCCGGCTGGCCGCCACGCGACAAGTCCTACGATCGGCCTGCGCGGACCATCAACGAACGCCCGAACCCGCCAGCGATTCCGGCGACCAGTCGCGTTCCGACATCGGCTTGGTGTAGCGCATGCCACCCGTCTCGCCGGAGAAACCCGTCAGCGAGTACGAACCGGCGATCAGGTCGTAGATGCCATGCAGGTCGGCCACCGGCGCCGGCATGTCGTAGGCCGGCGTGATGTAGGCGTAGCCCGCACGAAACAGCTGTCCGCGCGCGTCGTACGCCTCGGACGCCACGGCCGCCCAGCTGTCCTCATCGAGATAGAACGTGCGCTTGCTGTAGATGTGGCGCTTGCCGGCGGCCAGCGTGGCCTCGATCACCCATACGCGATGCATTTCCCAGCGCACATTGTCGGGGTTGAGGTGATTCGGCTTCAGCAGGTCATCGGCCTTCGACTCGTAGGCCATCTTGTAGTCGTTGTACGGAACATAGATCTCCTTCTTGCCCACGAGCTTGAAGTCGTAGCGGTCCATCGATCCGTTGAACAGGAACACGTCGTCGAAGGTCGCCGAGCCCCCCGAGCCCGGATTGGGCGTGTCGAAGGCGAGATCCGGCGCGACCTTCACGCGGCGCTGGCCAGGCAGGTACTGCCATGCCTTGCGACCCTTGTCGCTGTAGTTGAGCGGATCGACGATCTGCATGGCCTCGCCCGCGCGGCGGGCCGGACCGGTATAGGTCAGGCGCTGTTGCCAGAACACGTCCGCGCCCGGCTTGCTGATGTCCCAGTACGGATATTCCTCGACCGCATCGCCTTCGGTGGAAAGCGAAGCATGGCCGGACGCGTCGACGTTGTAGTTGCGGTACTTGGTGTTGTACGCCACGCCGTTGAAGCGGACGAGGTGGTTCCACATGGCCTCGAAGCCGGTCTGCGGCATCGGGAACGGGAAGCCGGCGTGGCAACCGCTCATCGAACGGCCACCCGCATCGGTCCTTGCCTCGACCGCGCACTTGGCGGTGTTTTCCACCACGAACTTCGGGAACGCCGCGGAGCGGTGCGTCGGATAGACGTCGATGTGGTAACCCGGGTACTTCTTCATCAGGGCCTTGGTGCCCTCGGTCAGATGGGCCGAGTACTTGTCCATGTTCTTGGCATCGATCGTGAGCACCGGCTTTTCACCGGCGAATGGATTGGGTCGAATACCGCTGCCTGCCTTGAATCCCGTGGGCGCGCTGGTCAGGCCGCCGCTGTAGGCGGGAATGGCGCCGTCGGCGCTGCCGGCCATGTCGGCGCCGACGCCCGTCAGCGTGGTGCCGAGCTTCTTCGCTTCGTCGGACGAAACGCCGGCGTGGCCCACGCCGGAGATCAGGACGGCCACGGCCCCGGCCACCAGGGCTTTGCGGAATTGCATGCGCATGCTCCTCACGATGTGATTCGAATTTCCGGCATGGCGTTGCATCGCCACCCCATGGTTGAGCACAGGCCTCGTCACGTCGCGACCGGCATCACTGCGCCGGATTGGCGGTGCGTGTCCTCGCATCGCCGCGCCCATGACGTTGCCTTACTCGTATCGCCGACATCCGTGCCCTGTCTTGCGACCAGGGGCACGCGAAAGCGGTCGATACCCATTGTTCGGAGCGGCGCAAACCATTCCCCCCCCAAAACGCCGGGGGAGGGGGAAACGCGGCAAGGAGGGGTGGGGATTCGGCCTTTGCCCGATCCCCACGTTCAGGAGGGCGACAACGGGGGGGTTATTCCATGCCCTGGATGAGACCGAGCAGCTGAGCGCGATGAACCACGTGCCGGCGGGTGCCCACGCCGAGCTTGCCGAACAGGTTCTTGAGGTGCCATTTCACCGTGGCTTCGCCGACGGCCATCGCCTGTGCGATTTCCTTGTTCGACAGATTGCGCGCGAGGAACTCCAGCACCTCGCGTTCCTTCGGCGTCAGCACCATGCTCGGCATGACGCGCGGGCCGCCCTGGCGCAGCTCCACCGGCGGCGGTATCACGCGCGACGGCGACGCGGTGCCCGCCGACGATTCGCCACTCGCCTCCTCCATCACGCGATACGCCCAATCGGTAAGCACGGGATGGGTGTCGGTGATGATGCGCATGAAGCCATACGTCTTGGCCAGGCTCATGGCCTCGACCATGAGGTCGCGGCCATCTTCGCCGTTGCGGTCCATGGCGAAGGCGCGCAGCGCCATGCACTCGATGCGGAAACGACCCAGCTTGGCCTGTTCGGCCAGCGGCGCGGCGTGTGATACCGATTCGAGCACGCCCGGCCAATCCTGCGATGCCATGGCCCCATAGGCATGTGCCATGGCGCTCACCAGCTCCACGTTGCGCCGCCACAGCGGGCCGCGCCGCGGGCTTTCGGTCGCCACCAGTTCGTCGATCCTGCCGATCAGCGCGCCGCAGGTTTCGCGGCGGAAGCGGCTGGCATGCAGGCGCACCTGCTCGCCCAGGCTCGCCACGCACAGCCGTGGCAGGCGCCGTGCCACGCCGATCGCAAACGAGGCTTCCAGCATGTCCAGCGCGCGGTGTTCTTCGCCCTGCGCCGCGGCGACGCGCGTCACCGTGCGGTAGCCGACCAGGATGGCTTCCGGCGCACCGACGCGCTCCAGCACGTCCAGGCGGTTGGCAAGCAAGGCCACCGCGTCGTCCAGGCGATCGCGCTCGTAGGCGATCGAGGCGAGCAGTGCCGCGAACATGCACGAGAGCGGATGACGGCGGCCGAACTTGGCATCGATGGAGGTCAAGGCCGAACGAAGGCCCTCTTCCGCGAGAAGGATCTGCCCCTCCCACGCAAAGCTCAGGCCCATGATGAATTCGCGCCAGCGCGCGGCGTAGTCCGGCTCCCGCGCAAGATCGGTGCTTCCCGCGGCGCACAGGCGCCTCGCCTCCGCCGGATCGCCCTGCAGCAAGGCCATCATCGCCAGCCGGTTGACGTGCATGCGCTGGAACTTGGGCTCGCTGCCCGGCTCGGCATCCTTCCACGGCGCCAGCATGCCGACGCAGCGGTCCGGATCGTCGGCGTAATAGGCCGCGCCGCTGGCGATCAACACGCACTCGTAGCGCAAGGCGAGATCGACGTCGGGGCGCGACAGGATCAGGCCCACCATTCGCTCCGCCTCCTCATGGCGCTCGCTCACCGCGAGCGACCAGGCCGCGGCCAGGCGCAGTTGCGGATGCTGGTCGAGCACCGACTCGGGCAACACGTCCAGCCACTCGCGCATGGTGCCCATGTGGCCCTGGATCACCGCCTCGTAGAGGCCTTTTTGTGCGAGATCGACGGCCACGCCCCCTCTCCCCGCCTCGCGTGCATGCCGCGCCGCCTGCGTGAGCATGCCGTGGGCCGCCAGCCAGTCCTGCGCGCGTCCGTGCAGTTGCGCACGCTCCGCGCCGGGCAGCTCGGCCAGGCGCGATCGCAAGGCATCCAGCGCCAGCATGTGCAGCCGATACCACTCCGAATCCTCGCCGACCACGAAGATCGGCGTCTCGCGCGACAGTCGCGCCAGCCGCTGCGGCGCGTCCTCATCACCCGTCAGCGCCATGCAAAGATCGGGATGCAGCTGATCCACCACGGCGACGCGAGTGAGAAAGGCCACGTCCTCGGGCGCCAGTTTCGCCGTCAGCGCTTCCACCAGCTGGTTGCGCGAATCGGGCGAATGCGGACTCACCACGCTGCGCAGGTCGCTGCCCCGCTCCATCGCCGCCAGCACCAGTTGCAGGCCAAGCGGCCATCCCTCGGTCATTTCGTGAAGCCGCGCGCAGGTGTCCGCATCGGCCTTGCTGCCGATGCGGTTGCGCACCAGGGCGATGGTCTCCTCCAGGGTGAAGCGCAGCGCCTCCACGCCCACCGACGCGCACAGGCCATAGGCGCGCAGGTCAGCGGCCGTCTCATCGAGCTCGCCGCGTCCGGCCGCAACGACGCGCAGGTTCGGCGGCGCGTTGTGCAGCAGGTAGTTCAGCGCCGCCTGGCTGCTCGCGTGCAGGCGCTCGGCTTCGTCGATCATCAGCACCATCGACAGCGACGACTGCGCGACTTCGCTCAGCCACGCCGTGACGCCTTCGTACTCGCCGGACGCCGCGGATGCGCCCTCGAGCAAGGTCGCGCCGAACGAGGGGCGGCCGCATCCCATGCGCACCGCCAGCACGAGGCTGTGCAGCATGCGCTGCGGATCGGGGCTGCCGTCGGCAGAAATCCAGGCCACCGCCCAGCCGCGCGCAAGGTATTCGTGGCGCCATTGCGCGAGCAGCGAGGTCTTGCCGAATCCGGCGGGCGCCCGCACCAGGATGAAGGGGCGATCGCGGAACTGCTCGTCGTCCAGGCTCAGTCGCGACCGCGCAAGCAGGTAACGCGGCGCGCGGGGCGGCGTGGTTTTCAGAACGAGTTCGGCGATGGCGGGAGCAGCCCCGCCCGGCGTCATGGCCATCGAACAGATCCCGTTGGGCTGGCTCGGCGTTCCCGCAACAACAACGTCATGCCGCGGACCTTGTGCATCACGCAGCTCCCTCACCAACATGCGTCTCAAACCATTGTAGGCACGCCGCCGACGGCGTAGCCACTCATCACCTGCCCTTCACGACGCTCCCCCTCCTAGCCGGGGGGGGATTCCACCGTCGTCGACGCCTAGCCTTGATGACGTGACAAAACAGGTCTGGCGTTGCAGCCGCTTGGCGGCTGCAGCCGGGTTGGACGAAACGCCAACGCGGCAGGGGTGGAGTCCGGCATGAGCCTCGCACGCCGAGGCTCGACCGGGCGGCTGGCAAGTCGCCCAAGAAGAAGGAACGGTGGATTCCATCGCCATCCACGCAAGGACACATGTTCCGGCGGCCATCGCAAGGTGCGGTGGATATGCCGCCCGGCGTCACGGGTTGCACACCTGCCTGGAGTCTGCATGTACCGCCATCTGCTCGTTCCCCTCGATGACAGCGATCGCGCGATCGAAACGGTCAACAAGGCCGTCAACCTCGCGCGCACGCTCGGGGCGCGGGTCAGCTTCCTGCATGTGCACGACCAGCACCCGGCACCGGCGGACAGCAACCTCATGCCGGGCGGATACGCGGCCACTCGCCATGAGCGCGCCCGCGCGCTGCTGACCAAGGCGGAAGCCGCCGCGCGCGCCCTCGGCGTGCCGTGCGATTCGACCATCCTCGAGGGCCATCCGCCCCACGAGATCATTCTCGACACGGCCCGCAAGAGCGGCTGCGACCTGATCTTCATGGCGCCGCACGGCCGCAAGGCCGCGCTTGGCGCAGTCCTTGGCACGCAGACGACGCACGTACTGACCGCAGGCGATGTGCCGGTGCTCGTGTCGTCGCCGCAGGATGCCGGCCTCGCCCATCCCATGGTCGAGGTGATACGCGGCGAACACCGTGCGCTCGCCGCCGTGCTGCATGCGTGGCTGCACCTGCTGGACAACGTGGCCCCGCAGGATCCCGCGACCGTGGTCGAGCTGATGCGGGCGATGGCCCGTTACATCGTGAAGTTCCCGTTGGCCTTGCATCGCCCTAGCGAGCACGACTACCTGTTCTTCGTGTTGCGCGGACGCACCGCCGTCGTCCATGCCGAACTGGACGAGCTGGAACGCCAGCACGAACGCGAACGCGCGATGGCCGAGACCCTCGGCGACGAAGTCGAACATTACGCGCTGGGCCAGGCCACCCTGGGCCAGCTGCGCGATGCCGTCGAAACCTATGCGCACTTCATGTGGGAACACATGGGGCGCATCGAGGGCGTGGTGTTGCCTGCGGCTCAGCGCTACCTCTCCGAAGCCGACTGGAACGAAATCCAGGCATCGGCGACCCGGCCCGGCAGTTTCCGCGCGAATGGCGACGCACAAGCGGCCTACCGGCAACTGTTTTCATGCATCGCCCATCTTGCGCCGCCATGAGCGCGGCCCACGCCATATCCGGAAATACCCGGCGCCATGCGCCGACGCTTTGAACGAGGATTACCGTTTGGAACACGCCATCCGTTTTTATGAAGCCGGCAGCCCCGATGTGCTGCGCTACGAAACGACCCAGGTCGGCGCGCCCGGGCCCGGCGAAGTCCGCCTGCGCCACCAGGCGGTAGGCCTCAACTTCGCCGACACGTATTTCCGCAACGGCACCTATCCCATCCCGCTACCCAACGGCATCGGCGTCGAAGCGGCCGGCATCGTCGAAGACGTGGGCCCTGGCGTGAGCAATGTTTCCGTCGGCGACCGCGTGAGCTATACGGGTTTCGTCAACACCCTTGGCGCGTACAGCACGGTCCGGCTGGTACCCGCCGCGCCGCTGATCCTGTTGCCCGAAGACATCAGCAGCGAAACCGCCGCCGCGATGACCATGCGGGGCCTGACGGCGGCCTACCTCATGCGTCGCCTCTACCCGTTCCAGGCGGGCGAAACGATTCTGCTGCACGCTGCCGCCGGCGGCGTCGGCCTGATCGTCTCGCAGTGGGCGAAGCTGCTTGGCCTGCGCGTCATCGGCACCGTCTCGACCGACGCGAAGGCAGCCGTTGCACGCGCGCACGGCTGCGACGAAGTCATCAACTACAGTCATGAGGACATCGCTGCGCGCGCCCGCGAACTGACCGGCGGCGAGGGCGTGTCCGTGGTGTTCGACTCGGTGGGCAAGAGCACGTTCATGGCCTCGCTCGATTCGCTGCGCCGACGCGGACTGATGGTCTGCGTCGGTACCGCGTCGGGCACCATTGCGCCATTCGATCCGCAATTGCTCGCCATGAAGGGCTCGCTGTACCTCACGCGCCCGGCCCTGGCCGACTACATCGCCGATCCGGCCGACAAGGCCGATCTCGCCCAGCGGCTGTTCGATCACGTGGCATCCGGCCGCATCAAGATCGAGATCAACCAGCGGTATGCGCTCGAAGACGCGGTGCAGGCGCATCGCGACCTGGAAGCGCGCAAGACCACCGGCTCGTCGATCTTCGTCATCTGAGGCACCCCATGCGTATCGAGCAACTCACCTGCAACATCGGCGCCGAACTGTTCGACGTCAATCTCGCCGATGCCGTCCACGACGACGACCTGTTCGGGGAGATCAAGGCCGCGCTTCTCAAGCACCGCGTGCTCTTCCTGCGCGACCAGGACATCAGTCGCCAGGAGCACGTGGCCTTCGCGCGCCGCTTCGGCGAGCTGGAAGACCATCCGGTGGCGCCCAGCCACCCGGATGCACCAGGCCTGGTGCAGATCTACAAGACGCCCGACGCGCCGATCGAGCGCTACGAGAATGCCTGGCACACCGACGCCACCTGGCGCGCCGTGCCCCCGATGGGGTGCGTGCTGCGTTGCGTGGAGTGCCCGCCGGTGGGCGGCGACACCATGTGGGTCAACATGGTGAGCGCCTACGACATGCTGCCGGCCCACATCAAGAAGCAGATTTCCGGCCTGTATGCGCGCCACAGCATCGAAGCCTCGTTCGGCGCCGCCATGCCGATCGAGCGGCGCCATGCGCTGAAGGCGCAATACCCCGATGCGGAGCATCCCGTGGTGCGCACGCATCCGGAAACGGGCGAGAAGATCCTGTTCGTGAATGCATTCACCACGCACTTCACCAACTTCCACACGAAGGACAATGTGTGCTTCGGCCAGGACGCCAATCCGGGCGCGAGCCACCTCCTGAGCTACCTGATCAGCCAGGCCTGCATCCCTGAATTCCAGGTGCGCTGGCGCTGGAGCAAGAACAGCGTCGCCATCTGGGACAACCGCTCCACGCAGCACTACGCGGTCATGGACTACCCGCCCTGCCATCGAAAGATGGAGCGCGCTGGCATCGTCGGCGACGCCACGTTCTGAACCCAGACCATCCACCACAGAGCAACAGGACAAGCCATGAACTTCCTCGACGGTTCGCTGTTTCCCGAGTACCAGGACAAGCTGGTCATCACCGCCGCGCCCTACGGTCCCGAGTGGATCCCTTCGGATTTCCCGGAAGACATCCCGGTCACCATGGAGGAGCAGATCCAGAAAGCGGTCGACTGCTACAACGCCGGCGCCAGCGTGCTGCACCTGCACGTGCGCGAGCTGGACGGCAAGGGTTCCAAGCGCCTGTCGATGTTCAACGAGCTGATTGCCGGCGTGCGCAAGGCGGTGCCGGACATGGTCATCCAGGTCGGCGGCTCGATCTCCTTCGCCCCCGAAAACGACGGCGCGAGCGCCAAGTGGCTGAAGGACGACACTCGCCACATGCTGGCCGAGCTCGATCCCAAGCCGGACCAGGTGACCGTCACCGTCAACACGGTGCAGATGAACATCGTCGAGCAGATGGAGATGGCGGACATTGCCGGCACCTCGCTGGCCGAAGCGCCGACCTACCAGGCGTATCGCGAGATGATCGTGCCGTCAGGCCCGGGCTTCATCGAAGAGCACATCAGGCGATTGACCGCCGCCGGCATCCAGAGCGCCTTCCAGTTCTACAACATCAACAGCTACGAGACGGTGGAGCGGCTGATACGGCGCGGCGTCTACAAGGGCCCCCTCGTGTGCAACTGGGTGGCGATCGGCGGCGGCATGGATCAGCCCACCATCTACAGCCTGGCCAACTTCCTGCGCGCCATGCCGGACGGCGTCATGCTGACGGTGGAAAGCAGCATGCGCAACGTGCTCCCCATCAACATGATGGGCATCGCCATGGGCCTGCACGTGCGCTGCGGCATCGAAGACAACCTGTGGAACCAGTCGCGCACCGCCAAGATGACGACGGTCGAGCAGATCGAGCAGCTGGTGCGCATTTCGCGCGAGTTCGGCCGCGAGGTCGCCAACGGCAAGGAGGCGCGCGAGATCCTGAAGATCGGCGTGTTCTACGACACCATCGAAGAGACCTTGGCCGCCAACGGCTTTTCGCCCAACCGCAAGCAGGCAAAGCCGGGGCTCGCCGAGCTCGCCGCCTGAGTCGTAACGGCCATCGCACCGGAGCCGTTGGCGCTCCGCGTGACGGGCCAAAGCGCGACAGATGCCGTCGCGCCACCACAGCCGGCATCGGGCCGGCGAGGAGACCGCTTTGGGAATGCACTACGCCGAGGCAACCACACTCGACACACCCGCCACCTCCATGGCAACGCCGCGCGCCTATGCCTGGGTCGTGTTCGCGCTCACGTTCGGGCTGCTGCTGTCGGACTACATGTCGCGCCAGGTACTCAATGCGGTCTTCCCCCTGCTCAAGGCCGAATGGGGTCTTTCGGACACCCAGCTGGGATCGCTTTCCGGCATCGTCGCCTTGCTGGTCGGCGTGCTCACGTTTCCGTTGTCCGTCATCGCGGATCGCTGGGGGCGCGTGCGCAGCATTCTCCTGATGGCCATGTTATGGAGCGTGGCAACGCTCGCCTGCGGCATCGCCACCAATTACGGCCAGATGCTGGCGGCGCGCTTCTTCGTCGGTCTCGGCGAGGCCGCCTACGGCAGCGTCGGCATCGCGCTGATCATCAGCATCTTCCCGGCCTATCTGCGCTCCACGCTCACCGGCGCGTTCATGGCCGGCGGCGCGTTCGGTTCGGTGGTCGGCATGGCGCTCGGTGGCGTCTTCGCCGCCCGGTTCGGCTGGCGCTCGGCGTTCGTCGCCATGGCGGTCTTTGGCGTCGCGCTGGTGATCACCTATGCCTTGACCGTCAACGAGCAGCGGCTGCGTGGCAGCGACGCTGCCGCCATGGAACTGCGCCACGGCCGTCCCGGCTTCAGCATGTCCCTGCGCAACATGTTCGCCGGGCTTTTTTCGACGACCTCGGTGATATGCGCCTATGTCGGCAGCGGCCTGCAGTTGTTCATCATGGCCGCCGTCATCGCGTGGATGCCCAGCTACCTCAATCGTTACTACGCGATGGCGCCCGACAAGGCAGGCGTCACCGCCGCTATGTTCGTACTGATCGGCGCGATCGGCATGGTGATCTGCGGCGTGGCCACGGACCGCATCTGCCGCCATTCGCCACCGCGCAAGCTGGCCATGGCGATGGCCTATTGCCTCACCACCGCGCTCGTCCTCGGCATCGCCTTTCAGTTGCAGCCCGGCGTCGCGCAGCTTGCTGTCATCGGCATGGGCATGTTCCTTGCCGCCGGCACCTCCGGGCCGGCCGGCGCCATGGTCGCCAACCTCACGCCGACACCGATTCACGCCACGGCGTTTGCCACGCTCACGCTCGCCAACAACCTGCTGGGCCTCGCGCCAGGGCCGCTGCTGACCGGCATCCTGGCCGACCAGGTCGGGCTGATGGACGCGTTCAAGCTGGTCCCGTTCATGGCGCTGTTCGCTGCGTTCGCCTTCTGGATCGGCCGGCGCCATTACGCGCAGGACATCGCCCGCGTGCAGGCACGGGCGCTCGCTGAAGCGTGAGCCCTCCGGACAACGACGAGATGGATACACCCGTGACGAGTCCCACCATCCTGATGGTTCCCGGCCTGCGCGACCACGTCGCCGAACACTGGCAGACACTGCTTGAAGCCAAGTTGCCCAACGCACGATCCGTGCCGCCGCTGGAGCTCGACAAGCTGAGCCGTGCCGCGCGCGTCAGTGCGCTCGACGAGGCGCTTGCCGCCATCGATGGCCCGGTGATCCTGGTTGCCCACAGTGCCGGCGTGATGATCACGGCGCATTGGGCCCGCGCGCACCAACGGCCCATCCATGGTGCGCTGCTGGTGACGCCGGCCGACCTGGAGTCGCCGATGCCGCAAGGCTATCCGGCCACGGATGTCCTGCGTGACAACGGTTGGTTGCCCATCCCACGCGAGCGCCTGCCCTTTCCCTCCATCCTCGCCTCCAGCGAGAACGACCCGCTATGCAATGCCCAGCGTGCGACCGAACTGGCGAAAAGCTGGGGAAGCCTCATCGTCGATCTCGGCAAGGTCGGTCATCTCAACCCGGCAGCCGGTTACGGCCCGTGGCCACAGGCTGAAGCGCTGATCGAATCGTTGCGATGATCGGACGGTCATCGGAAAGCCGCCGACGCATCGAGATCGACTTCTACTTCGATCTGGTCTGCCCGTGGTGCCTGATCGGCAAGCGCCGGCTCGAAAGCGCCATCGACCTCATCGCGCTGGCCTACGCCGACGTGGATGTCGCCATCCACTGGAAGTCGCTGCCGCTGCTTCCCGCACTGCCGGCCGAGGGCGTGCCATACGGCGCGTTCTATCTCCATCGGCTGGGCAGCGCGGCGGCGGTAGCGGTGCGCCGACGACAGATACGCGAAGAAGGCCTGGCCGCCGGCGTGGCGTTCTGCTTCGAACGGATCGAGCGCATGCCCAACACCTTGGCGGCGCACCAGTTGGTCGCGCTTGCTGGCGAGACAGGCGGCCCAAGGCTGCAGGCTTCAGTGATCGAAGCGCTGTTCGACGCCTACTTTCTCCGCGGTGAGGACCTTGGTGACATTCCGTTGCTCGCCACGATCGGCGAGGCGCATGGCATCGAGCACGCCATCAGCATGGCCCGTCTGGAGCACGCCATGCGTGAGGCACCGCTGGAACGCTGGCAGTCGGAAGCCCGGCGCCTGGGAATTTCGGGCGTGCCATCCATCGTGAACGAGGGGCGGGTACTGCAGGGCGCGCTGCCACCGGGTCAGCTCGCCAAAGCCTTGCTGGACGCCTTGCCTGCCTGATCAGGCGCAGCGCCCATGACCGCGCAGGGATGCACTCGATCCACGCCGGTGCACACGTGGCGGAGCCCTGCCAGCTGCGTCCACGTGCCTCGCGCCAAACCCACGAAGCGAGTGCGCAGCGCTGTGCGTCTCGCTCTGCATGCGCGTCGCTTCTTGCCTCCCCCATCGGGTTGGGGGGGGTCTTCAAGAGAGGGGCACAACACTCTCGTCCAACCGGAGTCACGCCGACGGCGATGCAGTCGGCGGCGATGACGCCCCGTTGCGGCCCAGCCGCGCAGATAGCGCGAGTGCGGAGCTGCCGGACCGGGATGGTTTCGTGGGCATGAATCGCTGCGCCGCCGGGAACACCTTCCGGCGCGGATGGCGACACATGCCTGCAGGTGGATCAACAACAACGAGGTCGTACGGGGCCATGGCCCCATGCGTCAGCCCTCGTGCCGCTCGCGATGTTCGGGCCGCACCGGGAGGCGACACGCACGGCGTGACGACCAGAACGGCACACATGGGGGAGGAGTACGGCATGAAGAACGTTTATGGGGCGAACAGGCGCCGAAGCGGGACGACCATTCGCGTGATGGCATGGGCGGTGGCCGCGGCGCTTGGCACCTCGGGAGCTGTGCATGCGACGGAGATCGACACCGGCAATCCGGACATCTCGATCCGCTGGGACAACACCGTTCGCTACAACCTCGGTCATCGCGCGCATTCGCAGGACCAGTCGATCCTCAACAGCCCGAACAATGACGATGGCGACCGCAACTTCGGCAACCACTCCATCGTCACCAACCGCCTGGACGTGGTGAGCGAGTTCGACTTCGTCTACAAGAAGAACTACGGCTTCCGCGTGAGCGCCAACGGCTGGTACGACCAGGCGTACAGCTCGCTGGACAACACGCACGTCAGCTCGTCCAACCATATCGTCAATGGCAAGCCCGCACTCGGCCTGCCCAATTACACCGAGCGCTATTTCGAAGGCCCGTCGGGCCAGTTGCTCGATGCCTTCGCCTTCGCCAACTTCGACATCGGCGGGGTGAACGTCAACACCAAGGCGGGTCGCTACGACCTGTTCTGGGGCGAGGCCCTGCTCAACCCGATCCACTCGCTGAGCTATGGCCAGTCACCGCTGGACATCGGCAAGCTGCTCACCGTGCCCGGCGCCACCGCGAAGGAGCTGTTCCGTCCGCGCACGCAGGTGTCGGCGCAGGTCCAGGCCACGCCCACCCTTTCGTTCGAAGGCCAGTACTATCTTCGCTGGGAGCAGGTGTATTACCCCGAATCGGGCTCCTACATGGACCCCAATGACGCGGTGTTGAAGGGCGGCCAGTCGATCTACATCAACCCGACCCAGCGCGCGCTGCGCGGCCAGGACATCACCCCGCAGGATCACGGCGACTGGGGCCTGGCGATGCACTGGAGCCCGGAGGCCATCGATTCCACCATCGGCCTCTACTACCGCAACACGTCCGACATCCAGCCGCAATTCATGCTGGCGCCGGCCGTGGCGCCCAACGTGCCCGCCGCGGCCTGCAAGGCGCTCGGTTACAAGTCGCTCACGCCGACCATCTGCTACATCAACCCGTCGATGGCCACCGTGCCGCAGGTGCTGGCCGGCAATGTCGGCAAGTACATGGCCACCTACGCCGATGGCATCGACATCTACGGCGCGAGCTTCGCCAAGCAGATCCTCGGCGTCAGCTTCAGCGCGGAAGTGAACTACCGCCACAACATGCCCCTGGTAAGCATTCCGGTACAGTTGCTGCCCACGCCGCTGGCCAACAAGGTGGTCGGTGCGATCAACACCTTGCCGACGGACGGCAATGTTGCCGGCGCTCGCGGCGACACCTGGCATGCGGTCACCGATTTCGCCGGTGTCGTGCCGAAGACGCCGCTGTTCGACACCGCCAACTACGTGGTCGAGTTCGTGTGGAGCCGTTGGGACAAGGTCACGCAGAACCCCAACGCGTTCGAAGGCACCAGCCCCGGTTACACCGGCATCGACAAGCCGACGAAGAACTACACAGGCACGCAGCTGAGCTTCACGCCGACCTGGTTCCAGGTTTATCCGGGCGTGGACCTGCTGGCGCCGATGACCTACACGATGGGCCTGTCCGGCAATTCGGCTGTCACCTTCGGTGGCAACAAGGGCATGGGCAACTTCTCCTTCGGCGTTGGCGCGGACGTGCGCCAGAAGTACCGCTTCGACCTGAAGTACATCGGCTATGTGGGCCGCCTCGCCGTCAACCAGGCGGGCGTGGTCACCTCCAGTGCCGGCCTTGCCTCGTTGCTGCGCGATCGCAACTACATCGACCTCACGTTCCAGACGACCTTCTGACGAGAACACGGCATCGCCGCCGTGCGCGGCGGTGCCGGACGACTTCCCACCGATAAAAACCATTGGCAACTTCACGCGACATCCCACTGAAGCGTCGCCCTTCCATGAAGGGACGACATGCCAGGCAGGCGGCCACCGCCTGCTTCATGCACATCCCCTGCCCTTTATGCGGAGCACCGCGATGATTGGCCTGATGATGCAGCAACCGCTGCTTGTCTCGTCCCTGCTGACCCACGCCGCGCGGCACCATGCCGAGCAGGAGATCGTGTCACGGCGGGTCGAGGGCGACATCCATCGTTATCGTTTCACCGACATGGCGGCACGATCGCGCCGTCTCGCCAACGCACTCGCCGCGTTGGACATCCGCCCGGGTGATCGCGTGGCCACGCTCGCATGGAACGGCTATCGCCACCTCGAGCTCAACTTCGCCGTGTCCGGCTCCGGCGCCGTGCTGCATACCATCAATCCGCGGCTGCACCTGGATCACATCACCCATATCGTCGAGCACGCCGACGACAAGGCCATCTTCTTCGACCTGACGTTCCTCCCCATGATCGAGGCGCTGCGCTCCCGCCTGAGCACGCCGCGCCTGTTCGTCGCCATGTGCGATGCGGAGCGCCTGCCCGGAAGCGGCGGGATGCTCTGCCATGAAGACCTGATCGACCTCCATGACGACGGCCACGAGTGGCCGTCGCTGGACGAGAACACGGCCTCTTCGCTCTGCTACACCTCAGGCACGACGGGCAATCCGAAGGGCGTGCTGTACAGCCATCGCTCCACCGTGCTGCACTCGTACGCCGGCGCGCTGCCCGATGCGTTCCATTGCTCCGCACGCGACACCATCCTGCCCGTGGTGCCGATGTTCCACGTCAATGCCTGGGGCTTGCCGTTCATTGCCTGCATGGTCGGCGCGAAGCTGGTGCTGCCCGGCCCGGCTCTCGACGGCCAGTCGCTGCATGAGCTGATCGAAGCCGAGCAGGTGACGCTGTCTGCCGGCGTGCCGACGATCTGGCAGGGCCTGCTTGCGCACGTGGCCGGCCGCAGCCACGCCTTTTCCTCGATGAGGCGCACCGTGATCGGCGGCGCGCCGTGCCCCACGGCCATGGCCGTGCAATTCCAGAAGACGCACCAGGTCGATGTACTGCATGCCTGGGGCATGACCGAGCTGAGTCCGCTGGGCACCGTGTGCAGCTTCAAGCCCCGGCATCTCGCCCTGCCCGAAGACGAGCGTTACGCCATCCAGGCCAAACAGGGGCGTGCCGTGTTCGGCATCGACATGAAGATCGTCGATGGCCAGGGCAACGAACTGCCGTGGGACGGCGAGGCGGTCGGCGACCTGATGGTGCGAGGCCCCTGGGTGGCCGCCGGTTATTACGGCGAGTTGTCCACGCCGGTGCATGCCGACGGCTGGTTTCCCACCGGCGACATGGCGCGCATCGACCGCGACGGCTTCATGCAGATCACCGACCGCAGCAAGGACATGATCAAGTCCGGCGGCGAGTGGATCAGCTCGATCGACATCGAGAACATCGCCTGTCTTCATCCCGGCGTGGCAAGCGCCACCTGCATCGGCGTGCGCCATCCGAAATGGGACGAACGCCCGCTGCTGCTCATCACCCGATCGCCCGGAAGCACGCTGGACAAGGACGAATTGCTGTCGTTCCTCGAAGGCAAGCTGGCGCGCTGGTGGAAGCCGGACGATGTGATCTTCCTCGGCGGCTTTCCGTTGGGGGCCACTGGCAAGGTGCTGAAAAACAAGCTGCGGGAACAGTACGGCGCGCATTACGCCGGATCCGGCACCCCTACGCCGGGCTGACGCGCTGCCGCCCCGGTCGGCAGCGCCGTCCTGCGGCGAAAGGCCCCGCATCTCGCGATTGGATCAAGGCGGGTGTAGACTCATTTAATGAGAATGACTCGCATCCGCGCACGACTGGCCGCCCTCCTGCTGCCCGGCCTCATCGCCGTGCTCTCGACCGTTCACGCAGGCGATGCCTCGCCGCCCAACGTCAGCCAGACCTGGCAGATGCTGGATTACCTGGCGGTCGACTACGCCGGCGCCGTCCGGCACGGGCAGGTGGTCAGCGCATCCGAGTACGAGGAAATGCGCGAGTTCGCCCGCCATGCGCGCGACAAGGTCGATGCCCTGCCACCTTCGCCCGCCTCGCCGGCATTGCGCACACAGGCCGACCAGCTGGTCGCGTTGATCGATGACAAGGCGACCGAGGCCGATGTCGCGCGCCAGGCGCATGCGCTGGCGAACGCCCTGCTGCAGGCCTATCCCGTGCCCACCGCGCCCGCGCACGCGCCCGACCTGGCTCGCGGCGCAACGCTCTACCAGGCGCAGTGCGCCGCCTGCCATGGCGCCACCGGGCACGGCGACGGCCCGGCCGGCCTGCAGCTCACGCCGCGTCCGATCGACTTCACCAACCAGGCCCGCGCCGACCAGCGCAGCGTGCTTTCGCTCTACGAAGTGATCACCCAGGGCGTCGCCGATACGCCGATGGCGAGCTACAAGGCGGTGCTGTCCGACGACGATCGCTGGGCACTGGCCTATTACGTGGGAACACTCGCTTATGCGAACGCATCCCGAGGCGGCATGCAGGCATGGCAACAGGACGCCAAGGCGCGTGGTGCCATCGCATCGCCCAGCGAGCTCGCGCGCGCCCGCGTCAGCGAACTCGCCGAAACCGTCGGCGCCGACCAGGCGCGCGTGATCATCGGTTACCTGCGTGCCCACCCGGACGCCGTCCACCAGGCGCTCGAGGGCATTCCGCTGGCGCGTGCCCGCCTGGCCGCCAGCCTGGATGCCTATGGCCGCGGTTCCACAGACGAGGCGCAGCAACTCGCCCTGTCCGCCTATCTCGACGGCATCGAACCGGTCGAAGCACGACTCGACGCGCGTGACAGCGCCTTGCGCTCGCGCATCGAAACGGCGATGGGTGCCTACCGCACCGCGCTTGCAAGGACGGGCAACCAGGAAGCGGTCGCCACCCAGGCACACGCCGTCGACGGCATGCTCGAACAGGCGCATCAGCTGCTGACGGCCGCTGCCGCCAGCCCTGCGGCGACGTTCGTCGGCGCGCTGACCATCCTCGTGCGCGAAGGCCTGGAGGCCTTGCTGGTGGTGGTCGCCCTGCTCGCCTTCCTGCGCAAGGCGGATCGACATGACGCAACGCGCTACGTGCACGCCGGCTGGACCCTGGCCCTGCTCGCCGGCGCCATCACCTGGGGCATCGCCAGCTACGCCATCAGCATCAGCGGTGCCAGTCGCGAACTGACCGAAGGCCTCTCTTCGCTGTTCGCCGCCGCCGTACTGCTGGGTGTCGGACTGTGGATGCACCAGAAGAGCATTGGCGGACGCTGGCAGTCGTACCTGAAGGCCAAGATGGCCACGGCGCTGGACCGCAAGTCCGCCTGGTTCGTGTTCGGCCTCACCTTCATCTCGGTGTATCGCGAAGTGTTCGAGACGATTTTGTTCTACACCGCGCTATGGAACGAGGGCCAAGGCTTCTGGTTGCTGGCTGGCCTCGTCACGGGCGCCGCGTTGCTGTCGGTGATCGCATGGCTCCTGTTGCGCAGCAGCCGCCGGCTGCCGCTTGGCACGTTCTTCTCGGTGAGCTCGGCGGTCATCGCGGTGCTTGCGGTGGTGCTCACCGGCAAGGGCGTCGCCGCCCTGCAGGAAGCGGGCTGGGCCGCCGTCACCACGGCGCCCGCGCCATCCATCGACTGGCTGGGCATCTATCCGACGTGGCAGTCGCTGCTGGCCCAGCTGGCCGTCACGCTGATGCTGGTCGCCGGCTTCACTGTCAATCGGTGGCGCGCGCGCGCTGCCTGAGGCAGGCGAGCCGCATCCCCCATCACGTGGCGGGATGCTTCGGCCCTCGCACTCCAGTGCGCAGCCGTGGCGCCTCGACGGCAAAGCTCCGACGGCCCGTCGCGCACAAGGTGCGCTCACCAACGAAGAGGGCGGCCACGCAGCACAGCGCGAAAACCCGCTGCTCGCTCCCTCTCCGGCAAGGGCGAGCGACCGCGAAAGACCCGTGGACCGGTCAATGCGCCGGCGGCGTGCCGAGCCATTCGATTTCGGACAGCGACACATCCTTTCCACCGGTCGCACGCCAGCGGTAGTACGTGTAGTCGCCCGGCTGCGCCACCGCGAACACCCGCGTCTGCCGTCGCCACGGGAAACGTTCCTGGCGGCGGCGATCCAGCGTCTTCCAGTGCACGCCATCGGTGGAGGCCTCCAGCGACCAGTCGCGCGGATCGCTGCCCTGCTTCGCCGAGGAGGTGAGCGTATACATCGCCACGCGTTGCGCGGCATTGAAATGCACCTGCGCGCCTGGCTGCCTGCCATGCAGCGTGGCCTCGGTATCGGAGGTGTTGTCGCTCAACGCACGCGCCGCTTCCGCATCGCCTTGGACGGTCACCGTGCCGTTGGCGGCATCCGCCAGATCGACCCAGGGCGAGGGCGCACTCGAACCCGTCGTCACCGAGGGCAGGCCCGCGTCATCGCCCGCGCCCCAACGCGACGGCTCCGCCCCCATCTCGAATACCAGCTCGGCGCCCCGGACCAGGTCGGCATGGCTGAGCCAGTTGCGGTCATACGGCTTGCCGTTGAGCGTCACCCGCTGGATGTAGCGATTGCGATCGCTGACCTCGGGCGCGCGAATGTCGATGGTCTTGCCGTTCTCGAGGTGGATCACCATGCGCGGGAAATACGGCGCACCGATCGCATAGGCAGGCGTGCCCATGCGCAATGGATAGAAGCCCGCCGCGCTGAACAGCCACCACGCGGACATCTCGCCATTGTCCTCGTCGCCGGGATAGCCCTGGCCGATCTCATCGCCCACGTAGAGGCGGGACAACGCGTCGCGTACCTTGTCCTGCGTCTTCCACGGCTGGCCCGCCAGGTCGTACATGTAGAGGATGTGGTGCGACGGCTGGTTGCTGTGGCCGTACTGCCCCATGCGCACATCGCGCGCCTCCAGCATCTCGTGGATCACGTCACCGTAGGCGCCCACGTTGAAATCATTGCCGGCCGCGAAGAACGCATCGAGTTTCCTGGCCAGGCCATCGCGGCCGCCATAGAGGTTGGCGAGGCCCTGCCCGTCCTGCACGCTGTCGAACGACATGTTCCACGCATTGGTCTCGGTGTAGTCGCCGCCCCAGGCCTTGGGATCGAAATGCGCCGCATCGGTGCGCCACGTGCCATCCGGCTTCCGGCCCACGAAAAAGCCCAGCGCCGGGTTGAACAGGTTGACGTAGCCCAGCGACCGGCCGCGGAAATAGCGGGCATCTTCCGCGTAGTGGCTGGCATAGGGATCGTTGCCCTCGTGCCCGTCGGCAAGACTCTGCGCGAGTTCGCCGATGCCGAAGTCGTTGAGATAGCCCGCCATCGACCATGACAGCGCCTCATCGGTGCTGTTGTCGACATAACCGTGGAACACCGAGCGCTCGATGCCCTTGCGGCCGGCACCCGGTACCTCGCTGGGCACCGTCGCATCCTTCAATGCGGCCTGGTAGAACGAGCGCACATCGAAGTTGCGCACGCCCTTGTTCCACGCATCGGCAAAGGCCACGTCGGCGCTCGTTCCCACCATGAGATCGGCGAAACCGGGCGACGACCAGCGCGCGATCCAGCCGCCATCGCGATACTGCTGCACGAAGCCGTCGATCATCTCGCCGGCGCCCTGGGGCGTGAGCAGCACGTAGGCTGGCCACGCGGTGCGATAGGTATCCCACAGCCCATTGTTGACGTAGGGCTTGCCGGCGAGCACGCGCGCGCCGGTCTGCACAGGCGTATCGGCGCCGGCCTTCGCGGAGAACGGGCTGGCGTAGCGGTAGTCCGGATGCGCCGTCGTGCCTGTGTTTTCGAACGCCTCGTTGGGATAGAGGAACAACCGGTACAGGTTGGAATAGAGCTGTCGCTTGTCAGCGGCACTGGCGCCTGGCAGCTCCACGCGCCCCAGGAGTTCGTCCCACTTGGCCGCCGCGCGCGCCTGCACGCTGTCGAAGGTGTCTTCCGGCGCGATTTCCATCGCCAGGTTGCGCTTGGCCTGCTCGAGGCTGATGAGCGAAGTGGCAATGCGCATCGTCACCGTCTTGTCCTGGTGCGTATCGAAGCCGTACCACGCCGCGACGTGGTCGCGCCCCTGCCCTTCAAGTCGACCGCTTTCCGTCACCGGATGGTCGAAGGTCGCATAAAAAAACAACCGCGTCGCGCCAGTAGAGAGGCGACTGGCGACATCGGAATAGCCGCTGATGCTCGAGTGGGGGGTATCGAGCACGACGCTGCCGTGATCGTCGCGGTTGTCAAAAACCAGCTGCGAGCGATCGCCCGCAAAGGTGAAGCGAAGCATGGCCGCGTGGCTGGTGGGCGTCATCGCCGCCACGATGCCGTTGTCGAAGCGAACCTGGTAGAGGTCCGCCCGCGCGGTTTCGTGATCATGGGTGAACGGCAGCGCACGCTGCGCGCGATCCAGCGGCGGGGCGCCGGTAGCCGCCGCGGCCGGCATCACCTGGAACGTCTGGCGATCGCCCATCCACGGGCTGGGCTCATGGCTCAGCGCGAACGCCTCGATGCGCGGGTGGTTGTCCGCATCGTTGCGCTCCTGGTACTGGTAGATCCAGTTGGAACCCGCGTTGGTGGTCGGCGTCCAGAAATTGAAGCCATGCGGCGTGGCGACGGCCGGGAAATTGTTGCCACGCGAGAACTTGCTGTTCGCATTGCTGCCGCGCCGTGTCTCGACATAGGCGTGCGGGGCCATCGCCGCATCGGCGACCGCCTGCTCGCCAAGGCGCAGGTCGTCGAGATAGCCATGGAACGCCGCGCTGTCGGCGGGCGCATCGCTCACCAGCTCGATAGCCTTCACCGTCTTGCCCGCGGCCACCTTGCCCACGTCGATGTCCAGGGCATTCCATTGGTTGTCATGCAACACGCGCGAGCCGCCCTGTGCCGACGCGTTGGCCGCCACGCGATGCTGGTCCCGCGCATCCATCGCGGACAATCGCGAGCCGTCGTCGAACAGCAGGTCCACGGCAACGTACTGCGCCGCGTCGCCCGGCCCCTCGCCTGGGCGCACCGGGAAGATCACATAGGAGAGATGCGTGCCGGGCGTCACGGACTGCTTCAGCTTGTACAGCGTGAGGCGTCGTTGCCCCGGCTTGCCGGCGCCCGCTTCATAGCGCAGGGCATGGGTTCCGGTGAAACCGACGTTCGCCGCGGCGGTGAGCACCTCTTCCTTGCCCGGCCCCGACACGACGCGGGCTTCCCAGCCTTTGCCGCGCGCGGAGGACGGCGATGCGTCGCCGCGCTCGAACGAACTCAGGAAGGGCTTGCCGGGCGCCGCTGCGTCGGCGATCGCGCAGGTCGAGGCAAAGGTCACCAGGGCGACGCACACGGCCTGCCCCCAACGACGCGACGCGACGCGATGTCCCGCAGATATCTTTCCCATCACCCTCTCCCCTCACCCACTATCCATGCCTCGGAAAATAGTCCGCCCGCCGCACGTCAACCATGCGGCGGCGGGAATGAAGGCGGCGCCTTCGACGGATCGCTGCCCCAGCGCGGATTGGCCTCCGCGCGCAGATCGAAATGCAGATGACCACCCTGCGTGGCGAAACCCGCCGGCAGCCATGGACTGTCGTGCGGCTTGCCATCCACCGTCAGCGCGTGCACGAACGGCTTATCGGACGCGGCGCCGGGTGCCTCTATGACCACCTCGCCGCCTGCGCGATGCACCACCGCACGCGGAAACAGTGGACTGCCGAGCACCAGCTCCGCGCGACCGGGAATGGCCGGATACATGCCAAGCGCGGACCACACATACCAGGACGACATCTCGCCGAGGTCGTCATTGCCCGGAATGCCTTCAGGCACGTTCTTCCACAGCGTGTTCAGCACGATGCGCACGGCTTCCTGCGTCTTGTAGGGCTGGCCCGCGAACGCATACAACCACGGCGTGCCTATCGATGGTTCGTTGTCGAGTTCCGCGTGAAGCGGGCCCGCGGCAGTCAATGCCCAGTGCCCGTTGTCGTCGTGGAAGAAATGATCCAGCCGCTGGATCGCCTTGGCGCGGCCGCCCATGCGATCGAACAGGCCTTGCACGTCGAACGGCACCATCCACAGATAGACGGAGGCACTGCCTTCGACAAAGCCATCCTCGGTATCGGGCGCAAAGGCCGGCCAGCTTCCATCCGCATTGCGGTTCTGGATATAGCCCGCTTCCGGCGTGGCCGCGGGGTTGTAGAGATTGCGCCAATACCCCGCACGCGCGAGGAACCGCCGCTCGGCGGCATGGTCGCCGACACGGGCGGCAAGCTGGGACAAGGCAAAGTCCGCCGTGGCGTCTTCCAGCGTCTCGGCCGCGCCGCCCCAGGCATGCGATGTCGTGGCGATGTAGTGCAGCGAGAGCCACTGATCCAGCGATGGACGCTGGCCGACGCACTCCACGTTGCATCCGTCATCGGACATGTCATGTGCGGTGGGCTCTGTCGCAGCCTTGGCAAGCGAGTCATACGCGCCACGCAGGTCGAACGCGTGGCCGCCGAACGCATCGATCGCGGCGATTGCCGGCACCGCGGGATCGCCGCTCATCACATGCGTGCCGCCATTGTTGTGCGTCCAGCGATCCCATTCACCGTTGTTCTGCCTGGCCTGGTTGTAGAGCGATTGCGCGATATCGCTGCCCACGTCGGGATACAGCCAGGTGAGCAACTGGAGCTGCGAACGGTAGACGTCCCATCCGGAGAAATTGGCGTACTGCGCGTGCTGCCCGCCCTCCAGCCGGTGCACCTGCTGGTCGAATCCAAGGTACTCGCCGTTGCTGTCGCTGAATACGTTCGGGTGCATCAACGAGTGGTACAGCGCGGTATAGAACGTCGTGCGCTGCTCGTCGCTGCCACCCTGTATGTCGATCTTCGACAGGGCCTGGTTCCATGCTTCGCGGGCCTTGCCGCGCACCAGCGACATGTCCGTTCCCGCAGGTACTTCCGCCTGCAGGTTGGCGCGGGCGTTCGCGAGGCTCACGTAGGAAATGCCCACCCGCACGTGCACGGGCTTGCCGCCCGGCCGAAAACCCAGCCACGCGCCGGAGCCCTTGCCGGCTTCGGGAAAGCCCTTGTCGCCATAGCCGGTGCCGCCACGGGCCGTCGTCGCCTTCGGCTTCACGTCGCCATCGTGCCACGCGCCATGTTCGATGATCGGCTGGTCGAACTCGGCGACGAAATACAAGGTGTAATAGCTGCGCTGGTCGGCCTTCGCCAGATAGCCGCAGAAATTGCCGCTGGTCACCGAACCCGTGACTGCACGCGACGATGCATCAATGGTAACGCTCGCATCACTGCTGCCCACCTCCGAGTCGGAGACGCGAATCAACAGGTTCGCGGCCTGCCCGGAAGGAAACGCGAAGCTCGCCATGCCGCTGCGCAAGCCGGCCGCGAGTTCGACCTGCACGCCATTGGCCAGGCGCACACGGTAGTCGCCCGCGCGCGCCTGTTCATCGGCATGGGTGAAGTCGCTGGCGTAAGTGGCGTCCGCGAGATCCGCCGATGGCGAACCTGCCACCGGCAAGGTGATCGGCATGAAGGGGACATCACCACCCGCGCCACGGCATCCCGCACCGGAAAGATGCGTCAGGCTGAAGCCGCGGATCCGCGTCGCGTCGTATTGGTAGCCGCTGGGCGAGGCCGTGCGCGCATGCGTGCCCTTGGTGTTCTCGGGACTCCACTGCAGCATGCCGAACGGCATGACGGCACCCGGGAAGGTATTGCCGCCGTGGCGGCCGCCGATCAAGGGGTTCACTTCGTCCACCGGTTGCTTCGCTTCGCCGGCCATCGGCGAGCCAGCAAGCAACCACGCTGCGCCAAAGAGCAACGCCACGCTTGCGCCGCGCCGAGCACGCCAACCCACCGACCGCCCCTGCCTCATGCCCTCTCTCCGCCGGCCTTCATCGCTGGCCGATTTTCCGCAGTTAAATCGATCTAAACACGACTGCCAAAAAAAAGGCGATGAGATCCTGGCGGTCGGTCCGTTGCCGGTCGATCGCCGAAGCTGATGCCTCCGGCAACTCTACCCGGTTTCCGGCGGCTCATGCTTGCTGCGTTGCGGAAAACGTGAAACGTCGCCGCCGCCCGTGGCGCGCCCAGGGACGTCCATTCGAGACTTGACGTCTTGCGACCAGGGTCAACGGCAACTTCCCGATGGCATCGCCTGCCGCAATTCGATCACCTGCGCGGACTGGTAGCCGTGCGGATGCATCGACTGCCATCGCCAGGCATCGGCGCACATGCGCAGGAGATCGTGCTGCGCATGCCATCCGAGCGTCTCTTGTGCATGCGAGGGGTCGGCCCACACTTCGGCGACGTCGCCCGGGCGGCGATCGACGATCTCGTAAGGCACGCGGCGGCCGGAAATGCGTTCGAAGGCCGAGACGACTTCGAGCACGCTGTAGCCCCGCCCCGTGCCGATGTTGAGCACATGGCAGCCGCCCACCCTGAGAACGTCGAGCGCCTTGGTGTGGGCGTCGGCCAGGTCCATCACGTGGATGTAGTCGCGCACGCCCGTTCCGTCACGGGTCGGATAGTCGCCGCCGAACACATGCAACCTATCCTGCATGCCCGCCGCCACCTGCGATACGTAGGGCATCAAATTGGAGGGAACACCGCCCGTGTCCTCCCCCATCAGCCCGCTCGGATGCGCGCCCGCAGGATTGAAGTAGCGAAGGATCGCCGCACTGAACGAAGGCCGCGCTTCGCACAACTCCTGGATCAGGCGCTCCATCACCAGCTTGGTATGACTGTATGGATTGCATGCGCGCAAGGGGGCGTCTTCCTTGATCGGCACGACATCGGGGTCGCCATACACGGCCGCCGTCGAACTGAAGACGAGTCGATGCACGCCAGTCGCCTGCATGGCCTGCAGCAGCGCGATCGTGCCCGCAACATTGTTGTCGAAGTAGAGCAATGGCAGGCGGCAACTTTCGCTCATGATCTTCAATGCGGCAAAATGGACGACCGCATCGAAGCCGCTTGAAAGCACGGACTCGAGCGCGGCCTTGTCGCGTACGTCGCCCTGCACGAAGCGCACGTCGGCGCCGCTCAGCTGGCGGATATGGTCGACCGCCGACAACGAGCCATGGCAGAGGTTGTCGTAGATCACCACCTCGTGGCCTTGCTCGATCAACGCCACGCACGTGTGGCTCCCGATGTAGCCGGCACCGCCGCAAACAAGCACTTTCATACGCTATCTCCGCCGACCGACCTATCCGAAGGTGATGGCGTCCATTGCAACGCTTATCACCAGGCTGAGCGTCTATACGACGAATCTCATTGGCCGTATATACGCCTTAGCAGATATCGCGAATCAGCTGAACGCAGCCCCATCAAATGTGGCGCATGAACCGCGATACACGGCCTTGCCGCGCGAGGCGACCAGGCCACGCCGTGCAT
Source organism: Dyella sp. EPa41 (assembly GCF_016586165.1). Classification (GTDB taxonomy): domain Bacteria; phylum Pseudomonadota; class Gammaproteobacteria; order Xanthomonadales; family Rhodanobacteraceae; genus Dyella. The sequence goes on from NZ_BCPR01000004.1 coordinate 106,945, forward strand.
CGGTACATAAAGAAGCACGCGTATCGTCATGCTATCGAAGGCAATCTCGTTTTCTTCACGATACATAGCGCGCGCGTAACGATGTGATCGTGCGGCAATGATTCAGGCAGCTACGGTTTTTGTAATGCTGCGTTCATGCTTTTTATGGCATCACATGTCGCCCTTCTAAAAAACCTGCAAAGCCAGGGTTATGCACGCGGAAGGCGACGCATGGAAAAACTTCCCATGCCAGCTTTCCTTCGACCGTTCAGCCGAGCTGAACCTTAATTGCGAGCTTCAGGTGTGCCGACGTATGGCGGCGCCCAGGGTCCACCGTTGCTCGCGGAAGGCCTTCTGAATAAGGAGCCAGTGACCGTGAAAACACTATCCGCCTTGTTGCTTGCCGGACTCCTGCTTTGCCTGCAGGGATGCGTGCCAGGACAGTACATGACCAAGGAAGGCTTGACGGAAGGAACACCAACGGACAACAGCCAAATCCAGTTGCTCACCATCACTCCACAGCTCCTGCAGCAATCCCCGCAGGGCGACCTGAATGCAACCGTCCCCCAGGCGCTGCTCGACTACCGGCCTGAGCCATACCGCATCGGCCCGGGCGATACGCTCTACATCACGGTATGGGATCACGCCGAACTGACCTCTCCCGCCGGCGTGCAGCAACAAACCGTTGCAAACGGACGCCTTGTCCGTTCGGACGGCACGCTGTTCTATCCCTATGTCGGCTCGATCAAGGTCGAGGGCCTGACGCTCGAGGAACTGCGCGCGCAGCTCTCGAGCAAACTGGCCAAGTTCGTGGAGCGGCCGCAGGTTGACGTGAACGTCGTCGGCTACAACAGCCAGCGCATCCTGCTGCAAGGCGCTTTCATGAAGACCGATCCGCAACCCATCACAGCCGTGCCGCTGACGCTGGGGCAAGCCATCGGCACCGCCACCATCAATGCGGACCAGGCCAACCTCGGTGACATGATCCTCGTCCGCGACGGCAAGGACTATCACCTGGACCTGTCGGGAACGAGCAGCAATACACGGCACAGCCCGGCGCAGGACATCTATCTCAAGCCAGGCGACCGCATCTTCCTGCCCTACAACGACACCAAGGAGGTGTACGTGATGGGTGAGGTCATGCGTCCGCAAGCCGTCAACTTCCGGACCGTTGCCAGCATCAACCTGACCCAGGCCCTGGGCCGCGTCGGCGGACTCAACCCGCTTACCGCCAATGGCAAGGAGGTCTACGTGATCCGTGGTGCGAGCAACTTCGAGAACGCGCCCGCCAAGGTATTCCAGCTCGATGCACGTTCGCCGGCGGCGTTTGCGCTGGGCGACCAGTTCTGGATGAAGCCGGGCGATGTGGTCTTCGTGGGCCCCGCAGGCATCACCCGTTGGAACCGCGTGATCAGCCAGCTCCTGCCGTCGCTTAGCGTGATCAGCACGGCCGCCTACACCAACTACAGCGTGAACCATTGATGCGACAAGCGGAGCCATCCAGGTGGCTCCGCTTCGTGTACCGGCCCTTAAAAAACAGAGGTATTTGCATGAATGCATGCCATCGAGATCAGCACAGCCCTGCGTTTTCGTCCTACTTTTGACGCTTTCTGCAAATTGATCGACTTTGTCTGAACGGCCATCGCGCGATGCACGAAATTGCAATGCAGACGTGATAGCTTCTAAAGCCTGGTGTCGAACGAACCAGGCTTTATCACGCAGGCTGCTGGACTCCGACGGTTCCAGCAGGAGCAGCAACGATCCAGACCTTTCACGGCCCAGGAGTGCAGGCCGCAAGGAATGGCGTTGCTCAAAGCCTGCACCACTTACCACCGGCTCGCACGGACACAGGGGGGTGAGCTGAGAGCGGCGGGTAATGTGCTATGCAAGATACTCATGTGATTTTCGCCTGCCTGATGGGCGCAATCACTTCAGCGACAGCCATCTTCATGCTTCGCCGGTACGCGCTGGTCCTGGGTCTCATCGACCACCCAACGCAACGCAAGCAGCATGTCGGCAAGGTGCCTTTGATCGGCGGCCTGGCGATCTTCATGGGCGTGACCGCCGGCGCGGCGTGCTACGGCCACTTCCATTGGTTCATCAAGGTACTGATCGATACCACCATGCTGCTGACGCTGCTTGGCGCCCTGGATGACCGCTTCGATCTCAGCGTGAGGGAGCGCCTCGTCATACAGACGATCGCGATCCTCACCGTCATCGCCACGACGGGCGTATACATCCACACGCTCGGCACGATCTTTGGCTACGAGATCGAGCTCGGCTGGCTCGGTTACCCGTTCACCGTGATCGCCGTCATCGGATTGGTGAACGCGTTCAACATGATGGACGGCATCGACGGCCTCGCGGGCAGCCTGGAGATGGTGAGCATCGCGGCCATCACGCTGTTCGTCGGCCTCGGCCCGCTCCACGAGGCCATCGTGCTGCTTGCCCTGCTCGCCACGGCCTCGCTGCCCTACCTGGTGGCCAACCTTGGCCTGGCCGGCCGGAAGATCTTTCTCGGCGACGCGGGCAGCACGCTCATCGGCTACCTGCTGGCCTGGGTATTGATCCGCATGACCCAGGTGCCCGAGGCGCACATGTCACCGGTGAATGTGCTGTGGTGCGTGGCCCTGCCCGTGTTCGACACGCTCGCCGTGATGCTCCGTCGCATGAGCCAGGGCAAGTCGCCCTTCAAGCCGGATCGCGGGCACATCCACCACATCATGCTGGGCTGCGGGTTCGGCCCGCGCAAGACACTGCTGGCACTCATCGGCTTGGCAGGCACGTTTGCCTTCATCGGCGTCGCGATCAGCCATGGCATCGCCTCTGCGGGCGTCAACCTGATGATCTTCTGCCTGACACTGGCCGCCTATATCTGGACAACCACGCGCCTGTGGTCGCGCCAGGAAGCCGCCCGCGAATTGTCGCAGGCATCCAAGCCATGGGCTGCGCGTGCCAATGGCGTCGCGGCAGCGTCCTCGATGAATACCGGGTTGACCAGCCACGGCGGTCGCGGAACGATCGAGCCATCCACGCTGCGCGGCTCGGGCTTCAAGCCGGGCATCGAAGGCAGCTCCTTTCGCTCGGCCTTACAGGAGCCGCCACGGTAGTCCACCGTGGCGGGCTCGCCGGCCGCGCGCCGGGTCAGCTTCCAAGAAACTGGATCGCTGAGCCGGCCGCGATCCTGGTGATGCCGGACTCGACCTTGTTGTCGTACTCGTAGGACTCTGCCAGCGACAGCGTGGCCTTGACGGTGCGCATCTCGTTGCTGGTGCTGAGGAAGGACATCACGCCCCGCGAAACGCCGCTCGCCTGCGGCGCGCTTCGCGCGACATTGCCGGAAATGACCACGTTCTGGATCTTCCTCGCCTTGTCGGATGTATCGTCCATGGCAAAGCTCAGGCAACTTCCGCGGATATCCACGAAGGTATTGCCGGCGCACACCACGTCGTTGGCGCCGTAGATGCCGATCGCTCCCATCTGCGGGCGAATGCCGACGAACGTATTGCCGGTGACGACGGCCCGCACGGCGTTGTCGCTGGCCTTCCATACGTAGGTGCCGAGGCGAACGGCATCACCGCCCGGCCCGGAGCCCGGCGGTGTACGCTGGAACGTGCAGCCGCTGATCTGCGTGTTGCTGAGTCCGCCGATGAACACGTCATAGCGGATCGAATTGACGAAGTTGCAGTTGACGATGGTCAGGTCGTCCGGCGGGTCGGCCTTGGTCTTCGGCTTGGTGGCACCGTAGATACCCCAGTAGCAGTTCACGAACTCGCAGTCGGACACGGTCCAACCGCGTATGTTGTCGCCGGTCTGGTGTCCATTGAAGAACGTGATGCCGGCGGTGTTCACCGAATTGATGTCGATGAACTTGCAACGGCTGATGCGGATATTCCTGTAGATGCTCCAGTTGTGGTCGGGCTCGAAGTCGATCGCGCCGACCGAGGAAGACAGCTTTGCGTTGCCGATGTTCTGGAAGGTGCACCCCTCCACCGTCAGCGTGTCGCAATCGATGATGGACAGCCCGTTTCGATTGGCCTTGACCAGGCCGTCGAACAGGCAATCGCGCACCACGATGCGCTGGTTGTGGCGTTCCGTGTCATGGAGCGTCCCCGATCCCACGTACATGCCGTCGCCACGAAATCCGTGGAAGGTCACGCGCTCCACCACCATGTCGGACGTGGCGTTGACGGCCAGCAGGTAGAAGTACTGCATGTAGCCGAACTCGTCCACGCGGCCGTTGAGCACGAAGTCATGCAGGTGGATGTTGCGCATGTTGTCGGCGACCAGGCGCGTGCCGCCATCCCGCACGTGCGTCACCATCATGAATTCGCATTGCAGCGAGTTGTCGTAAGCCTTGAGCTGGCTTGCGCTCCCTTCGCCATACAGCTCGAGGCCGGACTTCAGGTCGAGCTGCTTGACCAGGTATACCCCCGAAGGAATGAACACCTTGCTGGAACTGTCGATGGCCGCCTGGATGCCCAGCGTGCAATCGTAGGTGCTGACGCCGGCGCGGATCGCCGCGCGCTCCTTCTCGGGCAGGAAATCAAGGACGTTGGCCGCCTTCGATGCGGTTGACATGGTTGTTATCTCCGTCTGGGAAGGGTGTCACTGGCGAAGGAGCGCGACGCCTACGGGTTGGCAAAGCTCCGCGTAAACCTCCATGGTTCGCCTTATGACGATGCCTTCGTCGAACTCTGCATGTGCCTTGCGGCGTGCCGCCTGTCCGAGTTGCCGCGCAAACTCAGGCTGGTCCTGCAATCGTCGAATGGCGTCGGCCAGCGCATCGCTGTCCTTGACGGGAACCAGCAATCCATCCACGCCGTCGCGCACGACTTCGCGGCACCCCGGCACATCCGTGGTGACCAGCGGAAGCCCGCAGGCCGCCGCCTCCACCAGCGTGCGCGGCAGCCCTTCGCGATAGCTCGGCAGGACCACCACGTGCACGCTGCCGAGCAACCGGATCATGTCGTCGACATGGCCGAGCCAGGTGATCAGCCCCTCTTCGACCCAGCCGCGTATCGTCGACTCCGGTACCGCCGCCGGGTTGCCTGGATCCGGCATGCCGGCCAGCAATGCATCGATGGGACGCCCCTGGTCGCGCAACTGGCGCAGCGCGTCGATGAACTCCTCGATGCCCTTGTCCCAGAGCAGGCGGCTCGCGAGCAGTACGCGCAGGCTGCCATCGCGGGGCGCGGCGCTGGGCACGCCGGCGAAGCGCGCGCAATCGACACCTGATCCGCGGATCAGGCGGATGTGCTCCGGATCCACCAGACCGGCACGCGTGAACAGCTCCACGTCGTCCGAGTTCTGCAGGATGAGCCGGGCCTGCTCTCCGCCCAATGCGAGCCTCATGAGTCCGCGCACGACCGGGCGCAACAGGCGCGCCTTGAGTTGCTCGCTGGTGAAGACGTAACCCATGCCGGCCACGGCGTTCACGCGAACAGGAACGCCCGCCAGGCGCGCCGCCAGCGACCCATACACCGCGCACTTGATGGTGAAGCCGTGGACCAGGGTGGGCCGCTCACGACGGATCAGGCGCACGAGATACCAGAGCAGCGCCATTTCGCGCATGGGATTGAGGCTGCGCCGCTCCATCGGCAACGGCTCCCAACGCAAGCCGAGGCCACGGAGCTTCTCGCCGTAGGGCCCGGGTGGAGAAATCAGCAACACGTCGCAGCCGGCGTGGCTCAGCGCCATCGCCAGCGATCGCCTGAAGTTGTAGAGATACCAATCGGTATTGGCGAAAAGTATGACCTTCATTCGTACACCTCGCGCATGCCCTTCGAGGTCCTGCCCCTCCCATGGGCAAACACCGGGCGGTTCTATGGGGCGGCTGTCACGACAATGTCCCTTCCGTCTCCTGCAACCAGGCCTGGAACATCAAAATGGTCCACAGTGATTGCTGCCAGTTTCGGCGGCCGCTCAAGTGTTCTTCCCAACGCTGCCGGATGGGGCCGGGCTCCAGGTAGCCCTCGCGGCGCAGCCGGCTTTCGCTGAGCAAGGCCTCCGCCCAGTCGCGCAGCGGGCCCCGCAACCAGCTGCCCAGCGGAATGCCGAAGCCCATCTTGGGGCGCTCGATCAACTCCTTCGGCACATGCCGGTAGAGCAACTGGCGCATCAGCCATTTGCCCTGCCCCTGGCGAATCTTCTGATGCAACGGGATGCGCCACGCGAGCTCGACCACGCGGTGGTCGAGCATCGGTGCGCGGGTTTCCAGGCTGTTGGCCATCGCCGCGCGATCGACCTTTACCAGGATGTCGTCGGGCAGATAGTTCTGGGCGTCCATCGCCATCATCCACTGCGCAAGGTCATCGGCCTTTGGCCAGGAGCGTGTATCGGTGAACGACGTCTCGGCCTGGTTCGCGCCGATCACGATGTCCGAAGGCTTGCGCCAATGGCTCACCAGGTTGAGGAAGAACGCGCGTCCATCCGAGGCCGTGAGCACTTCGGCGAGCTTGTGCGCCTTGTCACCCGGATTGGCGAGCTGCCAGCCCTTGGGCAACACGGGGCTGGCGAGGTTGAACATGGCGTCCCATCCGCCCGGCGGCAGCGCCTGCAGCGCGGACGCCATGGTCCGCCGCACCACATGCGGCATGCGCTGCATGCGCTCCCACGTCGTGCGTGCCGCGAGGTAGCGGTTGTAGCCGCCAAACAGTTCGTCGCCGCCATCGCCGCTCAATGCCACCGTCACTTCGCGCCGGGTCAGCTCGCTGATGAGAAACGTCGGTATCTGCGAGCAGTCGCCGAATGGCTCGCAATAGATCGATGGCAGCTTCGGAATGACGGCAAGCGTGTCCTCCGGCCTCACGTACAGCTCGGTGTGTTCGGTACCCAGGTGGCGCGCCACCGCCTTGGCGTGCACGGCTTCGTCGTAGTCGCTTTCGTCGAAGCCGATCGTGAACGTCCTCACCTGGCCCCGGCTGGACGCCTGCATCAACGCGGCAACCGTGCTGCTGTCGATGCCGCCGCTCAGGAAGGCGCCCAGCGGCACGTCGGAAATCAGTTGTCCACCGACGCTGGCGCCGAGTTGCTTCTCCAGCGCGTCGATCGCCTCCTCGTCACTGCAGTCGAGGGGATCGCGCAGCCCGGCGCTCACGACATCGTTGCATCGCCAGTACGGGACCGGCTGCGCCTCGCCGGGCGCCTCGGCGCATATGCACACGAAATGGCCGGGCGGAAGCTTGAAGACATGGCGATAGATCGAGTGCGGCGCGGGGATGCAGTCATGGGCAAGCAGCAGTGCCAATGCGTCGCGGTCCACTTCGGTCCGAAGCGCGGGATGCGCCTTGAGCGACTTCAGCTCCGAGCCGAACAGGAACGTCGAATTCTGCCACGCGTAATAGAGCGGCTTCTCGCCCATGCGGTCGCGCGCCAGCGTGAGGGCGCGTTCCTGGCGGTCCCATACGGCGAACGCGAACATGCCGACGCAAGCCACCAGGGTCTGCTCGATGCCCCATGCAACAAAGCATGCCAGCAGCGTCTCGGTGTCGGAGTGACCGCGCCACGGTGGGGCCTCGCCGTGGCGGGCGAGACGCTCGCGCAGTTCGAGATGGTTGTAGATCTCGCCGTTGAACACGACCACGTAGCGACCGTCGGCGGAGGGCATCGGCTGGTGCCCGGCGGCCGACAGGTCGAGAATGGAGAGCCGACGATGTGCCAGCGCGATGCCGACATTCTCGTCGCACCACAAGCCACCGTCGTCGGGCCCGCGATGGGTCAGCTGACGCGACATGTTGCCTGCCCGTTCGAGCAGCACCTGCCGGTCGTCCGAGCGCAGCTGCCAGAAGCCCGTTATGCCGCACATCGGCTCTGCCCCACGCTGTGCAATACCCGGGCGAGCCGCGGCGCTTGCGTCTGCAGGCAATAGGTCTGCTCGACCGCCATGCGTCCGGCCTGCCCCATGCGCAGGCGCATGGGGCGATCCTCGATCAATTGCACCAGGTTGTCCTCCCAGCTAGCGCTGCCGGTCGCGAGAAAACCGCTCTCGCCGTGGCGCACGATGTCGATGTTGGCACCGACGCGCGACGCCACCACGGGCAGGCCGCACGCCATGTACTGGATGAGTTTGTAACCGCACTTGCCCCGCTCCCACGGCCCGTCGCGCAACGGCATGATGCCGATGTCCATGCGGGCGATCGCGGCGGCCTCGCTCTCTTCGGTCCATGGCAGGACCTCCGGATCGAAACCCTTGAACTGGTCGACCACGGCGGGGTTCGCGCCCACCAGGAGCAGGCGCGCACCGTGTTCGACGCAAACCTTCTCGAGCACCTCGCGCTGGTCGAGCAGATAGTTTTCGGTGAGCGGTGAACCGATCCAGCCGATCACCGGACCCCGATCTTCCCCGTGCACCACCGGTTGATAGCGCCGCTCATCCACCACCGTGGGAATGACCTCGATGCGCGACGCGCCGGCCTGGGCCGCACGCTCCGCCAGGTAACTGTTGCCGGCCACCACGCAGGCGGCATCACGCATGACGCGGTCGATCTTTCGCCCCAGCAGTCCGCGCACCAGGCGATTGGACGAAAGATCGTACCGATGGAACAGCGCGTCGTCGTAGTCCACCACATAGGGCTTGACCGATCGCGCCAGCAGCGACTCGACCATGGACGGCAGGTACGGAAACAGTTCGCCTTCGATCCAGGCGACATCATGCTCGCCGTTGCGCATCAGCTCCTTGAACCGGTGCGCGCCGCGGCGCCACGCATTCACCATGGCCCCGCGACTGTTGCCGCGAAAAATCGCATCAAGGTACTCATCCGAGAAGAGCGGCCGAACGTCCACGTCGATGCCGTAGCCGCGCAACAGGGGAAGGTACTGCAGGCTGCGCAGCCGCGAACTCGCCCCCCTCCTCGAATATTTGGAAAAAAGCAGGACCCGGATGCGCCTCATCGCCTCACCCTGACCAGCGCCAACGAGTGTTCGACGTACCACAGCACCAGCGGGAACACGTACATCCACTGCAGCGAGAACGCCTCGATATAGGGATTGGTATTCGTGGCAAGGAAGGCGCAGACAAATCCGGAGAACAGGAACTTGTGGTGCGCCGGCAGGCGACGGTCGAAGGCGAGCTTCGCCACGCCGAGGACATAGATGATGAAAGGCAGCGCGTAGAAGAACGCTCCGAGCAGGCCCACGCGGAACACGCTGGCGATCCAGACCACCTCGTATCGCCAGGGATGGATCGGGTCGCTGACGTAGTTCACGCCTACGCCCTGCCCTGAACCCAGGCCGCCGTTGTCGAGGATCGCCGCATACAGCGAGCGGGACATCTGGGTGCGCTCCTCGCCGCCGCCGGCAGCGAGCTTGTTGAAAACGATGTTGAGCACGGCCGATACGCGAACCTGCGTGTAAGCCTCCAGCACGTAGAGCGCGATGATGAGAACCACCAACGAAGGCACGCCATACTGCATGAAGCGCACGATGGCGGGCTTGCCGCGATGCTCGGTGGTACGGGAGCTGAGCAT